>NC_018420.1 GCF_000287355.1 secondary endosymbiont of Heteropsylla cubana
GTGTCACTTTCCCTTTGGCAACAATGTATCATCCGGTTACAAGATGAGTTATCTTCCACAGAATTTAGTATGTGGATCCGCCCTTTACAGGCAGAGCTAAGTGATAACACCTTAGCGCTTTATGCACCCAATCAATTTGTTTTGGATTGGGTCCAAAATAAGTATTTCAACAATATTACTGGCTTATTAAATGATTTTTGTGGCAATAACGCTCCCATGTTACGTTTTGAGGTGGGTAATAAACCATTAAAAGTGGGGATGCTGCAATCATCCACACAACAACACACTAGCAACTCCACACAGTCTCAACGGATTACTACTACTCCGTGGATAAACTCAACCTCTCTAACAAAATGGAATGTTCCCTCTACAAAAAAAGAAGTTTGTTATCGCTCTAATGTTAATCCAAAACATAATTTTGAAAACTTCATTGAAGGTCAGTCTAATCAACTTGCACGCGCAGCTGCACAAAAAGTAGCTGAAAATCCTGGTAGTACGTATAATCCATTATTCTTTTATGGTGGTACGGGGTTAGGTAAAACCCACTTACTACATGCTGTAGGAAACGAAATCTTAGGGTTACAGGCGCACCCCAATGTGGTATATATGCATTCTGAACGCTTTGTTCAAGATATGGTTAAAGCATTGCAAAATAAATCTATAGAAGAATTTAAACATTATTATCGATCTGTTGATGCATTACTTATCGATGATATTCAGTTTTTTGCTAATAAAGAACGCTCTCAGGAAGAATTTTTTCATACTTTTAATGCCTTATTAGAAGGTAATCAACAAATCATTCTAACATCTGATCGATATCCCAAAGAAATTTATGGGATAGAAGACCGACTCAAATCCCGATTTGGTTGGGGACTAACAGTTGCCATTGATCCACCAGAACTTGAAACGCGTGTGGAAATTTTGATAAAAAAAGCTGATGAAAATTCAACTTTCTTACCTGGAGAAGTTGCACTATTTATTGCCCAGCGTTTACGCTCCAATGTGCGTGAACTAGAAGGTGCCTTAAATCGCGTTATTGCTAATGCTAACTTTAGTGGTCAGGTAATTAGCATTGATTTTGTGCGTGAAGCACTACGTGACTTATTAGCTCTACAAGAAAAATTGGTAACTATTAATAATATCCAAAAAACTGTAGCAGAGTACTACCAAATTAAATTAGGTGATTTACTCGCTAAACGACGTTCACGATCAGTAGCTCGCCCTAGACAAATAGCTATGGCGTTATCAAAAGAATTAACAAATCATAGTCTTCCCGAAATCGGTCACGCCTTCGGCGGAAGAGATCACACAACAATCCTTCACGCCTGCAGAAAAATCAAGCAGTTGAGAAAAGAAAATTTTAACATAAAAGAAGATTTCTCTCAATTAATCAAAATATTATCTTCATAACTATGAAATTTATTGTTCAACGTGATCTAGTTTTAAAACCTCTGCAACAAGTTAGCAGCCCGTTGGGAGGTCGCCCCACCTTACCAATTCTAGGCAATTTGCTTTTGCAGGTATTCAAAAATCGTTTGCTGTTAACTAGCACTGATTTAGAAATAGAAATACTAGCTCAGGTTAGGCTAAACGCTATCCATGAAGAAGGAGAAACCACAGTATCAGCTCGTAAGTTTTTTGACATTTGTCGCGGATTGCCAGAAGGAGCAGAGATCACTATCATACTAGAAGGAGAACGTATGTTAATGCGATCAGGTCGTAGTCGTTATTCTCTTTCGACCCTACCAGCTTCAGAGTTTCCTAATTTAGATCATTGGCATCGAGAAGTAGAATTCACCCTTTCACAGTCTATTCTAAAACGACTAATTGAATCTACACAATTTTCAATGGCTCATCAAGATGTACGTTATTATCTTAATGGTATGCTATTTGAAACCAAAGGAGAGGAGCTTCGTACGGTAGCTACTGACGGGCATCGTTTAGCGCTTTGCACTATATCCATAAATCAACCACTACCCTCACATTCTGTAATTGTCCCTCGAAAAGGAGTAGTAGAGTTAGTACGAATATTAAATAACGGAAAAAACCCAGTAAAACTACAAATTGGAAAAAATAATATTCGTGCCACTGTCGGTGATTACATTTTAACTTCTAAACTAGTTGAAGGTCGTTTCCCTGATTATAGTCGGGTTTTTTCAAAAAATCCCCATAAAATTCTTGAAGCTAAATGTGATCTCCTTAAACAAGCCTTTACTCGTGCCGCTATTCTTTCTAATGAAAAATTTCGTGGTGTTCGACTCTACCTTAGTACAAACCAACTAAAAATTACCGCTAATAATCCAGAAAAAGAGGAAGCGGAAGAAATTTTAGATGTTATTTATAAAGGTAGTGATATAGAGGTTGGTTTTAATGTTAATTACATATTAGATGTTCTGAATACTTTAAAATGCGAAGAGGTTCGTTTCTTTTTAACCGATGAAATATCTAGCATTCAAATTGAGGATAGCGCTAATCAGGCAGCCTCCTATGCTATCATGCCAATGCGCATATAATCACCACCACAGTAGATTCATGTTAGATAATCTATTTTTTAGATAAAAACAACACACATAAATTATAAAGAATAATTAAATAAAAACATAATACTGTATAATTACATGTCTATGAAATTTTTTATAAAAAACAGATATTACTGCGTAAAAATATTTTACTAACTATAAATGATTGCTTCTTTTTTTTCTGATTCTTTCAATATAACTACAAATTGACGCTGACCATAAAACCAAAGATTTTAGAAAATTTATTCTAGTAAATTTAAAAGACTCTATTTATAATGTTGTCGACATAATCGAATCTACAATACAGTAATGTTAAGATTTAATGTTAATTAAAAATCAGTTACAGTATCTTACTTGAGACAAATATAATGCATATATCTCAATAAAATATCTTTAAATGAACATGATAAAAAAAATCATTGCTTTATAACATTTATTGCAAAAAGGTTGTAAGATTCAATAAACACTACCGAAATAAGATAACTCATCGAGAATATGTCTGTAGAGTTTAATAAGACTTATGAGGAAAAATTTAATTAATTAAAAATATTTATAAAAAAATACAAGATATATAATTATAATATTCAAATTAACTAAGAAAAATAAAACAATTAAAAAAACGAGCGTTTTGGTCAAGGTTTTCTTAGTAACCAAAATAATTTACGATTTTACATTTTAGTTGTGAATTCAATTTTTAGACAAAAATAGTATTATTACTGCATGAAATATTAAAAACATTATTTAATTTAACATATTTTATACTAATTAAAATAATTATCTTCATTGTTACTATTATATGCCGGATGAGTATAACTGTCCGGCTTTTAGTTAATACTTTAAAAACTGAAAAAAATCTTAAATTTTTCTATTTTTTTTGAAATTCAAGGGATTTACAAATTTCACTAAAATTTTTTAACTGTATTTCAGATAGAGGTGAAAAAATACGATCTAAAATAACTTTATGGATCTCTTCCGCAAGACTTAGTTTTTCAAGTCCTTTCTGTGTAATATGAACATACTTCACCCGTCTATCTGTTGGACTTTGCTTTCTCTGTAACATTTCCTCTTTTTCTAAAGCATCGAGAACTGTTACCACCGTTCTAGATGAAAAACCCATATAATTTTTAATATCAGTTGCACTGGTTTTTCCAGTAATGATTAATTGTAAAATTTTCATTTTTGACATGGAAAGACCTTCATTTACCAACTGGCCATTTACTTCTTTTCTCAGGCGATGGTAAATACGTGACAGAGACTCTACCATGATAGACACGTTAGTTAATTTATCCATTTTTCAATCTCCATATATTCTTTCTTTGCAAAAAATTGTTCTTAAAGCTCTTAGATTGTTATTAAGAAATTTAATTACTCCTACTTTGAGTCTTATAGTTTATACAATACTATTATAAAATAGGTAATACTAAGAGAAAGATATATCTTTAAATAGATTACATTGTTATAGTGAAACTAACAAGATATATATCTCTAACAATGCTCATCAGTTCTCTTTAAGACTATTACATGCTAATTTATAATAAGAAAAATATAAATTACGCATAATCTTTTATCAACACTTAGTAAAGTACTCACTCGTTTCATATATAACAACTAGTAAGTATATTTGCTGTAAGCAAGTTTATTATTAAAATATCTTGACATTATTATAAATACTTAATAATTTTTTTTTAAAAAAATGGTTTTACTTTAAACCTCTTCAATAACTCACTTACATAAGTTTATAGTTTTTTATATATTTAAACTAAATAATTATTTGTTAACCATTAAAAATTTAAACTAATTACTTTTCTTTTTAAGAATGTTCTCATTTTTATAAAACATAATACTTTTTCGTCTAATTAAATTAAGAAACAATGTTAATATAATTAAATATTGTCTTATTTATTATAAATAAGAAAGATTAATAGTTATATCTAAATCATTAAAATTCTCATCAGAAAATAGAAAAAATTAAAAACATACTCAAACAAGAATTCTCAATTTTTCTGAGTAGAATATATTAGAATGGAAGAATGTTAAAAAGTTAACCATCAATAGATGAATCATTATATAGCATGTCATATACTGCATGATAATCTACAAATTATATTTATTTTACAGATATACTCTGCGTCTTGTGGACAGTACAATCTATTCATATTTTACGTTCACTATTACAATACATATTAAACTTTATTTAATTAATAAAAAAAATACATATAGATGATCTTGCTATAAAAAAAATTCTACATATTAATGGGAATTATTTTTTCTGCTTAATCGTAAAGCAATCTCAATATTTTAATAACAATTATATTTTATTAACAAAAACTTCACATATCTTTCTTAAAATCATAAGAAAAGTAGAAACGTTTCCATCATATAACTAAAACGTGATGATACTGATATGTAGGTAATGAAAAATCTGAATGATACCCTATGGATTCTCTTCCTAGTAGAAGAATATTTACAACTTCTTTAAAATATTTTCAACAACTTACTATACCCTTCCGATAAAAGTCATTTAATGTATTCAATGAAACTTTTTTTCTCGTATAAAAGGTCTTGAAAATTGAAATAATGGAGGTTATGTTAAAGATATAATTAACTAAAATTCTAATTTATGCAACAAAGTTTTAAGATATAAGACAGTCTTTTTATTTACTTACTACATATTCACTTTAATGAAGTTATTTAATTTAAAAATAATCACTACTAAAAAAATAAATTTAACACATACACCTATAAGCTGATGTTTAGAATAAATAAACAAGTCATAAAAATATATAAATTTTTAATAATCTTAACAAATTTTTATATTTAAAGCTTCATAATAACAATTATGACTAACTATATGTCTTATTAAATATAGAATAAAAGTCTATTTAAAAAAAAGAACATTAATTTGAGATTAATGATTAATTATTAATAATTAAAGAGTTTTTCCTGATATAATTGTTATTTTTTAATAAATTTTGCTAATATCTAAAGATAATTTTCAGATTTTTTTTGACTGGTCAATAAATATAAAAATTGTAGTTTATTCATTGAGATATCATTAATAATGATTAATACTTATAATACCTGAAAAACAAAAATTCCACTAAATATGGGAAAATTTGCTAAATAAAATTTTTTAATTTTTTTTAGTTTTACAAAAAAAACAAACTTACAAATCATATTTTAAAAAATTTTATTAAATTTCATTTTTTTGTTTTTAAACAAAAAGATTTTTGTGAAAGAATTTTCTATAAATATCTAGATTATTAAATACAATAATTATTAATTAAAATATTATTTTAATATTTTAATTTATTTAACAAGTTTATATGATAATAATAATAACGTTTACGCTGTTTCATTAAACTTTGATGAGTTCCTTCTTCGATAATGGAGCCTTCATCTAAAATATAAATACGATCTAAATTTTCTAGACCCTGCAAACGATGAGTGACAATAATAAGAGTTCTTCCTTTTCCAACTGTAAAAATTAGTTTCAGTATTTGATGCTCACTTACAGAATCTAAACCTTCAGTTGGTTCATCAAAAAGCCACAAAGGGGAATCATGCAACAATGCCCTCGCAATACCAATCCGACGCTCTTCTCCACCAGAAAGAGCTCGACCACCTTCGCCTAACCACATATTGAGCCCTTCACCTTTAAGTAGTTTCCCCAAACCAACTTTCATCAAAATAGCGCTTAATTGTTCATCGTTAGCATCTGGCGCTGCAAGACGTAAATTATCACGTAGTGTAGCACTAAAAATATGAAGGCGCTGTTCAACTACCGACGTCATCTTACGTAAAGCGCTTTCACTCCATTGATCAAGAGAAATATCACTTAACAAAATTTCTCCATTTTGGGGATTACAAGCTCGAGTTAATAATTTTAATAGAGTAGATTTTCCACTTCCAGTATGACCGAGGATAGCAACATGTTCTCCCGAAGAAACCTTTAGTGTTAAATTATTAATAGAAGGGACTAATTTTCCTGGATAGGAAAATCGCACTTGATGAAATCTAAGAGAAACATTTGAAACCACCGAAGGACCAAAAATTGGAAAAACAATCTCGACTGGTTTTTGCATAAGATTATTTAGACGCATAGCGCAAGCAATAACTTCTCCAAGATGTTGGAATGCAACTGCTATTGGACTCAACGCTTCAAACACTGACAGTGTTGCAAAAACAAAAATCGCTATTAGAGGAGAAGATAAGATATTGTTTTTCTCAGACGCAATCCATAATACCCAAGTTAATGTTAGACCTGTCAATATTAAAAGTAAATTTTGTGAAGCAGCGCTCAGTTCGCTTTGTCGGCGCTGTTGAATCTGCCAACGCTGTTCCGTAATCTCTAATAAACTAAGATAATATCCAGAAGCACCGTATAAGGTAAGCTCTGCGTTACCCAAAAGCCAAGTAGTAAACTGTAAACGATACTCAGATCGAAGAGTGCTCAGTGCTTCACCAACAGGTTTACCAACACAATAAAACCCTACAGGAAAAATAAGTAAAATTAATATCATGATCATTCCAAAAATTAACCCTACCTGTAGATCTAAAAAACAAAGACTTATAGTTACTATCAATATAATTACTAATGCACTTACTAAGGGGGATATAAGTCGAAGATAAATATGATCTAATGTGTCTACATCTGAGACGAGACAATTGAGCAGTTCCCCTCGGAACAAGCGAATATTAGTAGTAGAAGTTGAAATTGGAAAAATGCTTTTAAAAACATAAAGACGAAGATACTGCAAAAGATGGAATGTGGCATTATGGCTAACTACCCGCTCAACCCAGCGCCCAACGGTACGAATAATTGCTGCACCACGCACACCTGCAGCAGGTAGCATATAGTTAAAAGTATAAAGACCAGCTGCTCCTGCTATTGCTGTACCCGAAAGAAACCACCCGGAAAGGATCAAAAGAAAGCTGCTAGCTAATAAGCTAATAATAGCCAATAGAATTCCAAGCAATAATTGTCCACGATGAAGCCTATAAAGGCGCAAATAAGGAAATAACGCACGCATACTAAATAGCCATCCTGTATTTAAGAAGAAATAAAAGCAGCTAACGGTCCTTCTCTAGATGAGAGCTCTTTATAAGTCCCTTGTTGAACTATCTTCCCATCGTCCATCACCCAAATCAAATCAAAATCTGTAATAACTTGTAACTGATGAGTAATAAACAATGTGGTCTGACGACGCATAGCAGGATCCAGTGCACGCATAATCAATTTTTCACTAAGAGCATCAAGACTGGCAGTTGGCTCATCAAGGAGAAGCAAGTCTGGAGTGCGAATAAGAGCACGAGCTAAAGCAACACGTTGCACTTGACCTACAGAAAGCAATTTAGCATCTTCTCCGATCTTAGTGTCTAGTCCATCAGATAAAACAGATAAAAACTCTTTTATATAAGTAACATTAACGACTTTCATTAATTGTGCATGATTTGCTTGTGGTGCTCCGAGCAATATATTCTCACGTAATGTTGATGCCGGCAAGATAGGATTCTGACTGATCCAACTCAAACGTTTACGCCATAAGTTAAGTTCAAGCGTACGTAATTCTTTACCATTAATTAAAATTGAGCCGCTGTAAGGTAAAAAACCTAATAGTACCCTAAAAATTGAACTCTTTCCTGATCCACTAATACCAACAATTGCTACTCTCTGACCCGCAGACACAGAAAAATTTAATGGACCTACAAGTATGCTTCCATCTGGAGATAATATGCATAGATTATTAGCAACTAAACTCACCAATCCAGGATTCAGTACCTCTTTTCCGATTCCTTGAAATTGATCTTCATTATTTTCTAAAAAAGAGACTAAGGATTCAGCAGCTCCTAATGCACGAGCTTTAGCATGGTAAAACATCCCTAGATCACGTAAAGGCTGAAAAAATTCCGGAGCTAAAATCAATATTAAAAAACCAGAGAAAAGTGTAACTGCGCTTCCATAAGTGCCGAAGTTAAATTCTCCGAGGTAGGAAAAACCAAAATAAACTGCTACTAACGCAATAGAAATAGAAGAAAAAAATTCTAACACTCCAGAAGATAAAAATGCAATCTGTAATACCTCCATAGTACGCTGACGAAACAAGTCAGTCGCACGAGCTAACTCTTGCATTTCTACTTCGGCGCGAAAAAAAAGACGCAAAGTATTAAGTCCACGCAATCGGTCGAGAAAGTAACCAGAAAGACGCGAAAGTGCTAAAAAATTACGTCGATTAGCTTCAGCAGCCCCCATACCAACTAATGCCATGAAGATAGGAATAAGCGGGGCAGTTAAAAAAAGTATTATACCAGCAACCCAATTCATAAAAAAAGTTACAATCAACATCATCAACGGTATCATCACCGCAAGAGATAATTGAGGTAAATAACGAGCATAAAACTCTTGCATATCTTCAACTTGTTCAAGCAACATGCAGCTCCAACTGCCAGAGGGCTGATTATGAATCCACGCGGGACCCAATCGAGCAAGTCGATCTAGCAATTGAACTCGAATGTGGCGCCGAAGAAGAGCCCCCGCAATAAAACCTACTTGTTCACGCGCATAATTAATTAATGCACGTAAAATAAAAAACAAAGCTAAGAAAAAAAAATTTCTTATCAGTATTATTCGAGGTATTTTATCTATAATAAATGATTGAAGTAAACCTGCTAGCATCCAAGCTTGCCCGATAATCATCGTGGCACTTATCAATCCAAGTAAAAGAGAAAGATGAAGATAACCTTGCGTTTGTTTACTTTGCAAACGAAGCCAACATAGAAGAGTATGTTGCCGATTTTTATTCATTCTAAGTGTTTTTCTAGCCAAAGCGGCAGATACCTGATATTGAGATTTTACGAAAAAAAAGAAATCGAGATTAGTTTTTAAGCTAATCCGATAGGATTACATTAATTTTTAACATTCAATTATAGTTAAAATTTTTTTCTATAAACTAGGTTACATTCGAGATGCAATTAACATTTAACCAGATCAAACATAAATCTAGATAGATGTTAACATTAACTTTTTATTTTGCAATGTAATAAACTGTAGAGTAAACTTAAATTTATATTTAAAATGGCAAACTATTTTTCTCATGTCAAGCTCTAGATTTTATTTAATTATGTAGTTATTAAAGCATGTGCTATAAAACATTTTATTAAAAATAATATTGTCATACTGACTATGTAAGTCAACAAACATTTTTAATTGTATCTTTCTTAAATTAGATATTCTATGGCAAAAAAAATACCATACTCTTCTCATAGAAAAATTGATCGAAATTAAATTAAATCTTTATTAAATATTGCTAATAATGTTGTTTATAAGTAATTTATAATTCTATATCTTTTAGTAAATTAATACTAGAATTTACATTCCATTGACTCACAACAAATATAGAAAATCTCCATTAACAATATTAAGTTTAAATTTTGGAAATCTTTATTAGTAAGTTTTAATGAAAAATTTCCTCGCTAAGCCTAAAAAAACTATTACTCATCACAGGATCTAGTTTTTTAAAAACTGATATATTTTATCTAATTTCACTAGATTTAATTTAAACCACATCATGTGTATTTTACATTAATAAACAAAATAGATGTATTTTCTGATTAATAGTTTTATTGTTATTTTATTAAAATGCAGTATATTTATTGAATATGCATAAGTAATTATGTTAACGTTAATAAAAAATTAAAACTCAGTTACCCATAAGCGCAGATGATGAGTCACTAAAAAATCATTTGATATACTGTAGTCACTATATTTATACTTAAATATAGTTTATTCCTATAATCTTTATACAAAATTATAAATTCTTAATTTTTTTGAAGTTACTTATCTACCTTTATTTTGATCTACACAAACCATTAAATATGCAATATCAAATAGATATACGTATTTTCAACTTTATGTAATAATTTTAATGGAATCGTGATTGACAAATCATCTGATTATCTTAATCTTAATAGATTCAGAATGAAAATCAAAAAAAAAATTAACTCCCTTATATACTCTTAAATATAGTCGTTTCAAATAGCAATTAATCGTTCAATCGAAAATTTAATAAATATAAAAATATTTAAAAATTTTAAATTATTGGTAATATTTCGAAAAAGAAAATGTTTAACTACTATTTTGTATCAAAAATATCGCCCTAACAACTTAACTCTTAAGGTAAAAATATAACTGATACTAAAGATCCGCCCTACATGATAAATTACAATCAGACGAAAATTAAAAATACTGTAAATAACAATATTGAAAATATTAAATTTTGTTTGCACATTGAGCAATGATGACTAGAATAGTTTGTATCTAAATAAGAAAAATGTAAATATTTTAATCAAGTTCATCCGACCATCCCTAATCCTAAGTAGATAAAACTATAAACACTATTATTTTTAATAAACTTTGATTTCAAAGAGTATAAAAAATCTACTTTATCTTTATTATCAATCTATTAAAATCATCTTATCAGTTAAGATTATATTTTTAAAGATTTTTGAAAATATAGAGGAATAATTACACGATATAATCCTATTAAAAATAATCAATATGTTTAATAGATTAAAACAAATCAAAAAAACTTTACCTGAATATTCAAAGTAGAGAAATCTTTTTCGTTAAAAAAATACATTAAGTTTTCTAGATAACTCAAAGATCTCAATTGAAGGTAATAAAAATATTTTACTCTTTAACCCAATAGGTGAGATTTTTACGCGATATCCGACTTAAACGTTGTATTAATAAGGTTCCATCAGGAAATATCAAGTTCGGAGCAACTTCTAACAAAGGATACAGGACAAATTCACGATTATACATATCGTAATGCGGAACGATTAATCGAGGAGTAGTAATAATTCGTTTTCCAAATAATAAAATATCCAGATCCAATGTGCGAGGTCCAAAACGATAAACATGTTTCTTGCGACCCTGACATCGTTCAATAGCTTGGATATAATCAAGAAACTTGTCAGGTGTTAAACTTGTTTCTAATAATAAAACAGCATTTAAAAAATCTGGTTGGTCCTGCGGACCCAAAGGAAGACTGCGATAATAAGACGAGCAAACCAATAACCGAGTATTAGGTAAACTTCCTATCGCCATAAGAGCAGCTTTTACTTGTTTTGTCGGATCTCCCAGGTTACTTCCAATCGCTAACCAAACATTTTCTATGACACACTTTCGCACTTAGACACCCGACTTCAGTAAAGGATAAAAAGATGTAAAATCTTCATGATCGAGATGCACAAGCATCTTCTGTTTTTTTGGACGTGTTGCAACTTGGAACTCACCCCACCATCGACTAAACCGTTGCAATTCAGTATTTTTTTCAATTTCAGCTCGAAGTATAAGCAAATCATAAGCAATACGAAATTTTGGATGCTCTATTAACTTATTTGCTCGTCTTCCATGACAACGTGATAAACGAAATTGTAATTGCCACATATCGCGCATTAAAACAGTTAATCGTTTCGGTATAGCTAACGTTCGACATTGCTCGTCAAGAATATCATTCATCGCCAAAGGAAAGGCGTCAAAATAAGAAAGACTACTCTCCTGTATAAGTATTTGAGTATGCGCAAGTAGCGGGTACCACAACATAGCGGCAAATAACAAAACTGGATTAACCATCATATCTCTATGAAAACGCTTATCTGACGTAATGAGAACGCGTATTAACATCTGTTCCATATAGCTATCACCGTTCTCGGTAAAATTACGACTAATAAGAGGAAATAACGGCTGAAAAAGTTGATATTCACATAGCAAGCGATAAGTTGCTTCACCATAACCAGCCTGTAGTAATTTAAGGGCTTCTTCAAAAAGTCGTGCAGGTGGGATTTCATGCAGTAATCCCGCTAACTTAGGAATAGGTGCAGCGGTCTCATTGCTTATTGTCATATCTAATTTAGCGGCAAAGCGTACTGCACGAAGCATGCGTACAGGATCTTCCCTATAACGAGTTTCCGGATCACCAATAAGCCGAATGGTTCCTTCTTCTAAATCTTTTAGCCCACCAGTATAATCACGCACAGTGAAATCAGCTGCACTGTAATAAAGACTATTTACAGAAAAATCACGGCGCTCAGCATCTTCCTCGATAGATCCAAAAATATTATCACGAAGTAGCCTGCCATTATGATTAGTTAAAGCTGCTCCCTTGGAAGCTTCTTCTGCTTGCAATATCTGATGGTGCCCTCGAAGGGTGGCGACTTCAATAATTTCGGGTAAAAATATAACATGCGCTAACCGAAAACGACGCCCAACTAGACGGCAATTACGAAAAAGTTTGCGCATCTGCTCTGGAGTTGCACTAGTGGTGATGTCAAAATCTTTAGGTTTTTTTCCAAGAAGAAGATCACGAACCCCACCGCCGACCAAGTAGGCTTCATATCCCGCTTTATGTAGACGGTAAAGAACCTTTAACGCATTTTCACTGATCTCTTTACGGGAAATACTATGCTGGTCACGTGGGACAATCATAAAATGGAGTCTATCCTTAGATGCCGTCTCCCTAGGTAACTACAAATCACCTTACGGCAATATGAATCAACTTACAATATTTAGCACATTTTTCAAAAATAATAGATAAACAGTAAGATCTTCCGATCTATAAACGATAATTATAGCTGATCTCTATAAATTTTAGAAGCTAATTACATTGTTTCGTGACACAGACAATATTCTAGTCCTAGATTTCAATAAACCATTTTTTAATTTTAAACTCCAATAAAGATTTTTTCATACAACACAGTTAGCACCTAACAATATTTCAATAATCAAGTATATCCAAAAAAATAAAATTTGTTTTATACCTATTTTATAATCAATCTATTAATTGTTTTCATAAACATACATATTTTCATATTAGGAGCTATTAAAAAACTTAAAATAACAATCTTAGTGTTCGTGAAAATATCACTATTGAAGCTAACTAGACTTTAAAGCTAGAATATTGATGAATGTCTATTCATTAGATGTTAAAAAATACATTATCAATATAAAATTAAATATTTTTAAACAAAACTATATTGTTTGTTACGATATTGATTGATATCAAAAAAGTGTTTTCTTTATCTTTTTAAATAGATCTTAAATATTATTTAAAATATTATTAGCTAACAACTTTTACATAAAGAAAAACATCTTTTTGTATAAAGCTCAATTGCAAAAAAAACTACATCGATTAATTAATAAAATAAAACTAAAAAGAACCATAAGAATAAAAAATATACAGCCAAATAAACATTTATCTAACCTTTATAGATTCACATCTAACAAATAATTTAAACAACTTTAATTATGCATAATACTAAAAAAATATTATTATCGATTTTAATCTAATAAGTCATGGAGATGAGAGAGCTAATTTCTCTCCGGCAATAAACATAACATTGATTAGGTAAATCCAATAGATACAGACAAGTAAATATTATAAAAATAATTATTACAACATACATTCGCTTAAAATCACTCAATCATAGATAGATTTTTTTAAACACGAATGCTTTTTAAGCACTAGTTGTTCCAGCAATCTAATTTAGTTGTAAAATAATTTTTATTTTTTATAAAACAAAAAAACTGTTATGGTGATTCATAATGTTACAAATATAACAATTAATTAAAAAATTTAATTTTATATAAATAATCTTATAATTAAGCTAACATCATTATTTGGAGGAGGACGACGACTAGACTATATAAAAACCTTTTTATCTTATTATTTAAAGTGTTGTTATAACAATATATTATGGTTAAAAATAAAAACGTATATTTTCAGTACTATCACTCATTAAATTAATTTTTGTGCTCGTAATTCAGTTTTTAAATAAGCATAATAAATCGGAGCTGCTATTAATCCTTCTAAACCGAAGATCGCTTGGAAGAGAAGCATTGCTAATAATAATTCCCAAGATTTTGCATTAATTCGACTTCCAACAATTTCAGCATTAAGAAAATATTCTAATTTGTGAATTAATATAAGATATATCATCATTATACTACCTATACCTAATGACAATGATAATCCTGAAATAATAATCATGATATTGGAAATAAGATTACCGACACTTGGAAGTAATCCAAAAATAAAAGTATTAACAATTAAAGTTTTACCAAAAGGTAGATGTACATTGAATAAAGGAAATAAGACTAAAATCAACATTCCTGTTAGAAAAGTATTAACGATAGATATTTTTATTTGAGCAAAAACAATATTGCGAAATGCCTCAGAGAGATAATAAAGACGTTCTAACAACTGCTGTATGAAATAGGTATTAGAAGAAGACGGCTTATGTAAAGAAATTATTCCCCCAATAATTAAACCGATAAAAATCGTAATTAAACCATGAAGAAAAGAACGACCCATATTCCTAAGCATGATGAAATTGGATTCCACTAAAGTAAAAATCTGGTCCTTTAACTCTTCTGCACTATCTGGTAAAAACGAAGGAAGATAATCAGGCAAATGATTTTTTACATCAGAAAAAATACGGTTAGTTTCAGCAATTATATCCATACTACGCTGCACGTCCGAAGTTAAAAAACTAACCACACTGAGGATTCCTAAGGTCATGCTAAAAACCACGAAAAAAGTAATTAACGTGATTACAACCCATCGACCCCAATTACTCCCTACTAGACGTTCAAAATAAGGTGTTAGAGAGGTAATCGATTCATATGCTAGAAAACTGGCCAAAAAACAGGGAAATAAATGTAGTGGAATGATCAGGGTTACAAAAAGAAACATCAACAGGTAAGAGATTGCCTTAAGCCATATTTCAGGTACACCCATTTTTTTTCCTTTCATTACTTGCAGATTCCTTTATTGTGGGAAAAGCAAACAACAGGGAGTAGATTTATTGCATAATAAATCCTAATTTAGTGACATCATACAAAAAAAATTTATTATTATTAACTATTAAGAACGCAAACTTTATCTATGAGTTTAAAATTACTAATTTTCTCCATTTCTTATAATTATTAAAATTTTCAAATATTTGAGCATAGTAGCCATAAGACTTATTATTATTTTTCATAAAAATTTTAACTATATATTGTTTTTGAAAAATTTAAATTTAAGAAATTATATACCTATTACTGTTACCTCTTTGTAAATTTTAAAAACCATCGAAAAACTAAAGAAAATCTTAAAAATTATAAATTACTTTAATTGATAAAATATCCTTAGGATTATTCTTAGGTCTGAAATGGGTCTTAATATAACGCATTCACTCGTAAGAAATCATAAATGACTATTTTAAAAAAAACACTAAAATACGCTATACCATTTGGTAAATAACCCATGCACCAATTACATATCATTATATTATGATATTATGCTCGACATGTATTTTATTTTAAGTTAATAGAAGATTATATTATTGCTTTCATTGATTTGATTTTACTTTTTAGTATTTATTAATCTAGTTAGATGTTCAATTAATCATTTGTAGATAAATTAGAAATGCAGATATATAATTTACTTACAAGCAATAATATTAAATATTATTTACATTATTTGATCAGAGTAAGAAATGGCTTATTATATCAAATACTTAAAAACGAGATAAATATCACAATTGAAAAATAAAAACCGTTGATAGGTAAAATAATAAATTTAAGACAACTAAAATATAAACATTTTTGTTTACAATTATGTATTTCTTAATGCTAGAAATATTAGTAAATATTTAGTTTGCTTGTATAACTTATCAGCACTTTACTACTAAAAGTTTAAAAAATGACCACCCTTCCTTAGAATCTTTTTAATTTTAATTACAGTATAGTTTGTAGATAAAAATACTAATACTCATAAAAAAAATAACGTTTAATTTTATTAATATAACTATGATATAAACACCCTAATAATTAAGAAAAAACCTTTAAAAAAACAATTTTTAATAATTACAAATCAATAAATAACTAATAATTTTTTAGATTAAATTTATTAAAAAAACCATTTATATCATCACCCAGTACTAACGCAGTCAAATAAGACATTGTTAATATGAAAAATTTAAAATAATAATCTCAATTGAAAATACTAAAATAATATGAAATTAACTAAAAATCAGTCTAGCAAGCAATTGATGTTTACTATTTTTTTCTAATAAATATTTATTAAATATAAGAAACAATGAGGTTACATTATTTGTTTTCATTAAAAAACGCTAATTATACTAATTACTGTACATCTAACTCTAAGAAGCTTATTCTAAATTTAAGATTTTTTTATAAAGTCTTTATTTTTAAATAATTTAAAATTAACTAATATATTAGTTATCTGCTTTAACTCAGAAAAATCATTAATAAATAAAATCTCTTTCTCATATTATTTCTACATCTACCACATGGATGAATTTCAAGGATATCATATGCGTACTTTATATTGTGGGCAGGTAAACCTATCACATATAACCAAAAAAATCACATTATGCGGTTGGGTTGATCGACGTCGTGATCTAGGTAACCTAATTTTTATCGACATGCGTGATCGGGAAGGTCTAGTTCAAATATTTTTTGATCCCGAATACAAAGATATCTTTGCTCTCGCCACTAAACTACGAAATGAATTCTGTCTTCAAATAAGCGGAATTGTTCGTCTCCGCCCAATTAAACAAAGAAATAAAAAAATAGCTACCGGAGATGTTGAAGTATTAGCTACTGAATTATGTATTCTGAACTACTCTAATCCACCACCCATTGATAATCATAACAATAATAGTGAAGAAAACCGCCTCAAATTTCGTTACCTTGACTTACGTCGCCCTATTATGGCTCACCGCATAAAAACACGAGCGCATATTTCTAGCTTTATTCGCAGCTTTATGGAAACGGAAGGTTTTCTTGATATTGAAACACCTCTGCTCACCAAAACAACACCGGAAGGTGCACGCGATTATTTAATACCAAGCAGGATTCATCAAGGTAAATTTTATGCTTTACCACAGTCTCCTCAGTTGTTTAAGCAATTATTGATGATATCAGGCTTTGATCGTTATTATCAAATTGCTAAATGTTTTCGAGATGAAGACTTACGTGCAGACCGACAGCCAGAATTTACACAGATAGATGTTGAAACTTCTTTTATGACAGCAAGTCAGATCCGAAAATTAATGGAACGTCTAATTTGTAACTTATGGCATGAAATTATTGGAATTGACTTAGGAGTTTTCCCTCAAATAACATATGCTGATGCTATACGTCGTTTTGGATCCGACAAGCCTGATTTACGTAATCCCATGGAGTTAATTGACATAGCTGATCTAGTTAAAAACGTATCCTTTAATGTATTTGCTATTCCTGCTAATAAAACAAATTGTCGCGTTGTTACATTGCGTGTTCCCGGGGGTGCTTACCTTAGTCGAAAACAGATTGATGAATATAGTTCATATAATGGAACATGTGGATCTAAGAAGCTCAATTGGATAAAAGTAAATCAACGCATTTCTGGAATACAAGGAATACAAAGTCCTTTTGCTACACTACTAGAAGAAGTGGTAATTGAACAGATCCTTGTACGTACAGGAGCCACTGATGGTGATCTTATTTTTTTTGGTGCAGATTCGAAAAATCTAATTAATGATGTATTAGGAACACTCCGAATAAAATTGGGATATGATTTAAATCTTACATGTACTGATCGTTGGGCACCTCTTTGGATTGTTGATTTTCCTATGTTTAAAGAAGATGAACAAGGTAAACTCACTCCAATGCATCACCCCTTCACAGCCCCAAAAAACCTAGACACTAAAACACTTTCTACATCACCGATGTCGGCAATTGCTAACGCTTACGATATGGTGATCAATGGTTATGAAATAGGTAGCGGGTCAATTCGTATTTATCAACCTGATATGCAAAAAACAGTCTTTGAGATACTGGGGATCAACGAACAAGTTCAACAAAAAAAATTTAGCTTTTTACTCAATGCATTAAAATATGGAACTCCACCGCATGGGGGTCTTGCTTTTGGTCTTGATAGACTCGTTATGCTATTAACCAACACTAATAATATTCGCGATGTTATCGCTTTTCCAAAAACTACCGCAGCAGCAGATCTAATGACTGAAACTCCGAGTTTTGCTAGTATTGAAATACTTAACGACTTATCAATTATAGTAAATAACTGAGAAAAACACCACTTAAGATTAGGTGGTTTTACAACTTATAAAAACGTTATGTTTCATTTGTTAAAAATATTTTGTCTTGTGAATAAATTATTAATACTCAAAAGGCTATCAAATCATAACTATTCATTAGTTATCAAATTTATAGAAATTATTAAAATACTTGAAAAACTCGAGTTAAAGATATTGCCTTGGCCAACTTTAACCTGATTTTAAAGAATCAAAATTTATAATATAATACAATATTAATATTAGCATTGTCTAATAAACTATATCTATTAAAGTATTCGGACTATAAGATTAATAAAATTGCACTTTTTTAGAAAGATCGCCAATAATATTATAAAACCAGTTTTTACTTAAGTAAAATATAAAACATTTCAGTAAAATAAGATGTAAAAATTTATTTTTTATAAATCTTGACAATCGATCTATAATCGCGTCTAAGATTCATTAAATAAATTAAAATCTTGTACAGAGATAAAATATTAATAAATCTAATGTAACTTTAATGTCTAATATCTATATCATGTGTGAAACATGACATCTGTGTCTACCAATCTCATAACACTTTTTTTAAAATTATCGTTTAATGAGTCAATAACTTTTCCATTAAAAGAAAAGTAAGACTAAATAAAACTCTAAAGTAACTTTAGAAAAACATATAAAATAATTAACGACAACATATGCCTTTTTATTTGAAAAATAAATACAAATAATATAAATTATAATAATTAATATTTAATTATATTTACCATTTTACTTGCATCAAGTATAAAAATATATATATTTCGATTAAGAAAATAAGGTAGTTAACATAAAAAAGTAAAAAGATATCATAATTATGATATCTTTTTATCTATTAATCATATGTAATTAAAAGTTTTTCATATACCAAGGAATGAGATCTAAAAATTAGATGTTTAAAACAATCAATAAGCAATATAGATATTATATGTATATTTTTAAATATATTTTATTTTTTTTTTTAAATTTTTATAATCCTATTTATGTTCGATAGATGCTTTTTTAAGAATATTTTATATATTTATTTAATAAGTATCACTTATCCACATTATGGCGGAGGAGGTGGGATTCGAACCCACGAAAGGTAACCCTTCGCCGGTTTTCAAGACCGGTGCCTTCAACCACTCGACCACTCCTCCATAATAAATGCACTATAAACAGTGTTTATTTGCTTGTAAAGCTCACCTTTAAATTTTTTATTAAAAATATCTATGATTATCTAATATTTTTTTATTAAATCAAATTTTTATTAACTAATTATTGATATGTTTGAACACTGTTCACCACTTTTGGTGATCTTTTTATCACCTTGTTCTTAGAAAGAAAAATTTTTAATAAATATTTTATTTTTATATAAATTTTTTATTATTGTAGACTAATTGGTTATTAGTATAAATAAAAAACACCTATTTTCTCTCCAAAAAAAAAGGAAACTAACACTATTAAATTCATACAAAAAGCTAAATAAAAATTATTTTTTTTTAACGCATAAAAAAAATATATCTAAATAATGCAAAAAAAACAAACGATCATTCAATTCATTTATTTGAGCATGAATATGACAACTGATTCGAATGCTCAACGAACTAAAAAATTTTAGTTATTAAACATTAAGCAGTTATTAACTAAGCATTATTAACTAAGTATATTTATATAAAACTTTTATATTTTTGGTAAAAACAAATTTTAATATTTTTAATAGAATTCAAGATTCAATTAAAATCCTAAATTTATAGATATAAAATATAAGAAACATAACACTTTATTAGTAATAACCTTACAACTAATACACTGAACACTATGAATATAATATTCAGACACTTAAAATGAATTATCAATGATTACATACGGGTTTAATCAAGTAATCTATATCCAATGTTTATCAAAACAAAACTTACTAACAAGCATTCTCTGATCTATTTAAAATAGGACATAATTTAAAAATCTTTTAGATCAAATTTTATTTTATACGATATAAGTATCTAAATATTTTTATGATCCACCTAATATCCTGGATTATTTTTGCCATATTTTTTATTAAAACAAGTAATAAAACTTACCAATAATTCTTTATATTTAATAACAATTTAAAAAAAAGACTATTATTAATGAGCTTTACAGACTATACTATTTTCTACTAGATTCTAGTTTCACATGAAATTTGAATTAAATGATAAGTATTTTGATAAATATATAAACTATAAATTTTAATCATATTAAAAAGAATATATTAAATTTATTTTTTCTTTCAATAATATTTTTATATTACTCCATAATAACACCTGAATCGAGCATCTAATATGCAAAGTCTTCTATCTAGACTCAGAATCTCTATATTTAATAAGACAATTGCCTGTTATCAAACAAAGCTATTAAATCATTAAGTTGTTATCGATGCGATTTAATTGGCAATTTTCAACTTTATTATATTCTTTTTCACACTTAAACAATGCATAATATAACAAAAAAGTAATCTATATCAGGCTGTTTATTAAAAATCTTTACCAATCTAAACTTCTTATGTAAAGAAAAACATGAAGAACGGAACATAAATAGAAGATTATTCTCTTATAAATTAATATTTTATTAAAACCTTTATTAAGAAATTATGATACAGGCAAGGTAAAAACACTGTACTTTTATTCTCACTCTTACTGGTTACAAGAGCTCAAATTTCTAAAATCGAAGAAAATGACTTTTTCTTATAATCACTTTGATAAAAAATGATTTTACAGCAAGGTTTTAAAAAACTTTATTATTTCTCTATTAAATTACAGAAAAAAGATAAACTGAAAAATTCAATATCTTTAATATAAAAAATAAATATTGTATAATAAAACGATCAGCAAGACAATGTTAAAGAAATGTCTATTAATTTTTATGGGGAAGGTATATTAAGATATTAGAAATAATAACTGCTTACCACTAAATGTAAAAAATTTTAGATCTTGTTTTCTTTAAATTACTTCTAATATTTCTCGTCTTTATAATAGTATTGCTTTTATCTTTAACAATATGAAATTTATATTTTTATATAGAAAAGTCTACTTTTCAATAAAACGAAATAAAAAATCTAACGATTATCACTCAATATTAACAATGAACAATTTAGTTTCTTTAAATATTGCTATATTTTTAATACAAAAATATTTTGAATCCGATTCAACTATGTTTAATTATAGTGAAATAATATTAAAACAAAGATCTATTAATAATTTTCAAATTTTTATTTTCATAAAATAAAAATAAATTTTTTATAAAAATTAATCTAGCTATTAACTTTATTAGTCATCATTATTAATAATAAATATGTTATAATAAATGACTTTATTATTTATAATAATTAGTTATGTTTGTTTTTTTTATTAGAAAATTTTTGTACTCCAATTCACAAAGAAAATAATAAAACTTAATATTTAAACATCTACCCTAAGGTAAGAGCGTACATACTTGCTTATCCTTAAACTAACTAGAAATGTCAAGAAAAAGAAATAAAGATTAAGAATAATTAAACTATAACCGAAATATATAGACAACAAATACCATTAACTTAATATACGTAAAATACCGTTTTTATAAATAAACCGTTCTAGTCAATAAAATTTGCTAAAGAAGCTATATGTTTATTAAAAATCTTTATTAAAAAACCTATATTTCATAGTAAATATACTATATCATTTATAAATAAAAAAATATACAATCGTGTTAGCAATAAAGCTACTAAAAAAAACAATATTCTTTGAAATTTTGAAGAATGTGTAAATTATTTTAAAATAAATCTGCTTAATAGCATGTTATTTCTTCTATCAATTTTCTTAGAACTATGAGAATTTATTACTATAAAATTATAAAAAAATAATTTTTTAGTAATAAATTTTAGATAATCAACCCTTTTAATTCTCTAGATTGACTAAATATCAAATATATTTATCATGAATATAAATAACTTCAGCTCTTATGGAGAGAACATACTTAAATCCCACTCCGACTAAATAGCACCATCGAGCACCTATCAGTTTTATTTCTATACGATCTGCTTCTAAACGCCAACTCCTAGAAAATTCCTACCACAACCGTAATGCAAACTCCGATATAACAAAAACTGATATTCATTTCAACTCCCCACATTTATAAATCCGAAAATAAATATGATTTCCTATTAAAATATAAATAATATTGACATTAGCTCTTTCTTAAAAACTTTTATAATTCTCTAAAAATGAACCCAACATTTTGATTAAAACATTATCTATGAATCTATCTACACAAATTAGATAATGCAGGTCATTAAGATAAGCAATGATAAAGCGAAAAATATTTTGATCCTCATACATAATACATTTTTTAATATGCTCTTTATAAGAGAAACACTTTTTATTCGTAAAAATACAATTTACCCATATTAATTTATGTTATATCGACTGTTATTGTACTTAATATTATACGTCGCTTTTTTTTTGTATTGTTCTAAACTTTACATTTTTTATTAAATTTTTTATCTGAATAACCCAAAAAAAAACAACGAACACTATCACCTAACTTCCTCGTTTCATGGCCATAAGGGTTAAAAACACGATAATGAAAATCTAACTCCAAATCATAGGTTGATTCTACTAACTGCCAACACGAAAGCCCTACTTCGCAACGTCTATCTGATAGACGGGAAATCATTCTAGATAAAAATATTTTAGATTATACGATCTACGATCATAGAATCATTTTTAAACCGTTTATTATAGAGATTCCTATATTCCTACTTCACATTAACATCTTATAATATAGAGAGCACCTCTAATACGAAAAAGTCAACTCTCGATTAAAACTGTTTTCTTATAATCTCTTAAGTTATGTTTTTTAATAAAATAGCCAAAAAAATTATTATTAACGTAACAAAGGTGCAGATGTTATTTCATGCTTTTGCATACTTTGGTTGGGAGAGGGAAAGTAAAGTGGACCTTTTAAACCACAACCAGAAATTCCAAAAAGGATTAATCCAAACCCTATAAGACTTAATTCACTTTTCATGCTATTTACTTACCTTTCCTGTTTCTTACTCTATCTTGAATTCCCATCATTTTAGTTAGCATAACAACAATATCATCAATGATATTTTGATCAAAAAAAAAACAATTAAACAAATTATAAACATACAGTTAAAAAGATGTTTAGTCATAATAAGTATTAAATATTATCTACCTTAACATTATCAAGATATGCTATTTGTTGAATAACGGCATTAAATATAAACAAGAAAAATTACAAAATAATGCAATATTGAATACTTCTATTATAATTGATAATATTCTAACACATTTATTAAATTAATTTTAAAAAAACAAACTTATTAGATGTAAAAGTTTAAATATTGATTAAAATTAATAAACTATTTTCTATTTATTTTTTGAGACTTTAATAAAGTTAAACTCAATATCTAGATGTAGACAATCAAACGATTAACTCTATATCTAAGCAAACAAATTCCATTTAGTTCTTCTATTAGATATTTCACTGAAAAATTAACATACTTTTATTTAAGAGTCCACAAACTTAAACTCCAAAAAAAATTTTGATACGTGTTAAATGAGAAATAATTAATATCAAACTGAACATAAGTTCAATCCTGATATCCTCAATATTGTATATCTTCTAAAATTACTTCTTAGATCTTTAGAAAAAACTAAACAATAAAAATTAGTAATACAATTACTATTATACTTTATATTATTAACATAATGATAAATTTTATTTATTAATATTTACATATAAGTTGACATAATAAATCTTTAACTAAATTATATCTTTTATACATACAACATAATAGTTGTTTATCCAAAACAAATATATATTATATGCGCTGCTTTCGTTAGAATAATTAATAAACATTGAATGTAGATTCAATCATCTGTTATACAACACAATCTAATTAATGAAGTGTTACTACTAAAAATCTTAAATCGTATATACGACTTTTAAAAATGAGCCTCTCAGCGTTCTTGAAAACATAATGATATATATATTCTATTAAATTTTCAAACAACTTTTATAAACTTTTATTTTAAAAGAAAAAACTTTTTATGTAAAAATTTTTATATAATTTATTAAATTAAAAAAAATCACTAATCTTTATCGAGGTCATGCAATAAAAATATCGAAGAAAGTAGGGCATGCAACGACGAGAATCATTGTGTTATTTTTTATTGCTCATAGTTCAGTGTAAGGATACTATTATAAAATTCTAATAGTGCGATTTTTTTAAATGTACCTTTTAAAACAATGATTTTTTACTTTTATACAACTTAAAAAATATTTTGATTTCAATTTTAGCTCCCTGATAAGAAATATATCGTCATTTATAACAAGGTGAGTTTATTTGTAATTCATAAAAAATTTTATATTAACACTTCAGTAATCTGCACAATATTTTAAAAAACCATATATTTATATTATATCTGTAGCAATTTTTATCTAACTCGTAGGGCATACGCTCGATATCTAAAATAGAAATAGAATAATCCTTCCGATGAAATCTACTCTCTACTGGAGAATAACTCACCACCTATATAATTCTCATTATATAAGAATTATAATACTAACTATTATATCATATTTATAATCTGATGTAATAAATTTAAATATACGATAAATATCATTTATCTACATTTTCTCCCAGATAACTTAAAATCATTGAATAATTCAATTCTACTAAATATGTTAATCAACAATATAAGTCTTAAAACTTTACTGTTATTCCTATCACCCATCCCATATATTCTATCTGCTATGTGCACTGAATTAATTACACCTGATTTATTTTTTTAATTACTAGATTAAAGATTTTGAAAGCAGCATATCTAATCATCTTATTTTAAGATATTCATTTATTTAACTAAGCAACACAATAAATTTTACTAGAATTAATAAAAAACAGCACCACTTTATTAATATAAAATTAATGTTTTATATGGACGAAAAAAAATAAAGTGATGTTTATCATATAGTATATTTTAAAGGTTTATTTAATATAATTTAAATAGATAATATGTTTATAAAAAATCTAATCTAGATGGAAATCTAAAGACTACTATCGACTTAATAAAACACCTTTAGCATCATAGATTAAGGTAGAATTAATAAAATAATTTACTTAATAGTAAAACTTAAATCTTGAATGTTAAAAGCTCTTAAAGAGAGATAGATTTGAGCACTTTAAAATAATTATCGAAATCCATATACTACCAAATAGATATTTTATGGATTTTTTATATTATGTAGATAATTTTAATAACTATATGTAAATCCAGAAACAGTTTTATTAAAAAAATCTCACTCTTATACCGACATCACAAAAAAAAGTCTAAAATAAAATTATTTACATTTATACTATAAAGAACAATATACATTTATCTACAGGGAAGTGATCAAAGTTTTAGGTAAAAAAATTAAAAAAAACTCTATCTTATTACGATAACAATAGATAATTAGCAAACATTTCATAAAAAATAGCAATATAACATGTTAAATTATTGTACCTTAACTTTCTTTCCCTTGTAAAAAAAACAATTCTATGTTAATATTTACTTTTTACAAAAAAAAGACTTAAAAAAGTTGGAATCATTTATTTTTTTATTTATAAACACACAGTTTCTTATTAACTTATATATTTGAAAATATGTGTATATTTTTTTATCTTAACAATAGATCTTACCATCACTACATCCCAACACCTTTTATAAAACAATTACTATTGCTTGAGCACTATCTTTAAGAATCAAAGTAACCTACGATTTTTTATTGCAAACAGTCTTAATTTATTCCATAATTGCAATATTTCTGTTTAATATCATCAATGTTAAATCAAATAAAAACATATACATTACTATTATGTAATAATTTAACTATAAGCATTAAAAATATTATCAAACATCATAACTAGATATAGTTTTTTTATAATGCAAATATACATTCTATCTCATTAGAAATATTTTACAACACGACAACCGTATTTTATGAACAACTAATAATTTACCTAATCTTGTTTAATTAATTTTTTGTTTTTCTTATACCCTCTAGATAAATTATCACATCTTAATTCTTAAAAATTTCATTTATAATGATTACTGGTATATCTTAAAGGCTAGCTTAATACTTATTCTTGAATTAATTTATTTTTATAAAATTATATTAATTTAAATAGGATGCAATCCTACTATTTATGTCTTCAGCTTCAACAAGAAGCAAAGACAACTTTTGCAGTATAGTAAATTATTTCTTTGTTTTAAGTTCAGGGTATTAATATATTATTTGATAGCACTGATTTATATTGTAATAATATAGACAACGCTTAACAATCAAATCTATTGTCAAGTTAGAAAGAATTATTTAACGTTGTCATATTTTTCTCCTAAAGATGTGTATCTCTCTATGTTCAGAAACATTATAATTTCTATTGCCCTAACAAAAATTTTTTTATAAATTTCTGTAAAATTTTATCTATAAAAGATATAAAAAAATGGTTGGTGTTTAATTTTAATAAGTTGATTATTATCAAGATCAATATATTCTTCTGATATTCAAATAAAAACATTTTTATGCTTTCATATTGTGCTCAAGTTTTATATATCCAAGTAAAATAATGCAATTATTTATATAGGTTTTAAATTGATGTTTAACTGTTTTAGATATTAATGCACTAAATTAGAGATTTTTTAAATACAACTAAATTTATTCTAAAATTTCATATTCATATTAAACTTAATATTACTCTATAAACATCGTAAGCTAACATATAAAAAATGTGAATAATTTTAACTATATTGAACGAATTATTATAAAGAAGGCAGGTTAATATTGTTTAATTTATCTTAACCTAATGAGAAACATTTTATCTCTCTCCACCTCCTGATTTAAGAAAAATAATGACATAGATAATCTTATTAATTACATTCTCTACACCTATATGTTAATTAAATCATATTAAAAATTATATTGCATAATAGTATTAAACTACGTAATATATAATAAAAAAATCAAGTTCTGTTATATCAATAATTATTTTTTTTAATTCTATTATTATCAAAGAATATTTTTATGTTGACTTAAACATTCTTAATACATTTACATTTTTCTCAATTATTATTTTAAATAAATATATGTGCATATACAAACATCATTTTACTTCTAAATAAATATATCTGACGATAAAATGGTTTATAAATAGCCTATTTTAGTTAGACCACAACCGATAAAGACTCTCAATCTTTAATAATATAAGTTAGTATAACTAATTATGATTAATCTCTTAATCATATAAACACGCAACGTTTGCAAAAAAATATATATATCATATTTAAATATATATATATATTATACTATATTATAATAATATAGTCCATATTAAAATTCTATTTTTCCTATAAATGTAGATAAATGAAAAAATAGAATCCTTATATAAACAAATCATTAAGAGATATTTGTATTTTATATTATATAAAAATAAAAAATAAAACTATTCATCTATAAATAAAAATAAATGTAATAAAAACATCCTCACAATTAACAAACAACATAATACTACTTAACTAAAGCGAATAAGTTATTAGATATATAAAACGGTTTTACTAATTTTTAGTATACTAAATTTATTCAACAAGAAAACAAAAGATTTTCTTTATAAAAAAAATTTAACGATAATTATTTTTTTCATTAAAATTTATAACTTTATAGCAAAGATATTTACAATTTTATTAAAAATTTACAAAGTTAAAAACTTTATAAATTCACTTAACTATAATAAATCAATGTCTTAAAAGAAATCTTTAGAACAATCTATCTTAATAATAAATGTATTGATTATATTAAATATAACTGATAGTTTTTCATATTTAAACATAAATCTATCTTTTATATTGTTATTATTAATTCTTTATCTTGATCTTTCTTATTAAATTTTAATATACTATATTTATCTATGTTTTTTCAACATAATAAAACTTTAGTGAATCTTTAAATTAACAAATAATTATCGCAAAATAAAAACAACTTTAATCAATATGTTAGATTTTCAAGCAGATAAAATTCAAAAACCTTATCATGTCTGTAATAACGAATTAAAATCTTTGATTTGTAATTAAGATTCAATGCAATTCAACATTAAATTATTACAATAAAATATTTTTATTTAAAATATTAAAACGCTAAACTTTAAAATAAAATTTCTTCATTAATTATATTAACTAAAAAAACAACATTATTTAATAATCAATTTAATACAACATATCTATAATTCTTATTTTCTAAAATAGGTATCAATATTGAGTAATAATCTAAATAAAGACATAATATTTATATTAAAGTTCCATATCTATCTTCATAGAAAAAACTAAAGTTATTTGAAATCATCAATTAGAATAAACTACCTAGAAAAAAAATCACGAATACCCGAATTTCCTCTATAAACTTTTGTGACTAAATTAAAAATAATCTATTTCATTTTATTTCTTAACCATCATGTCAATTGTGCATTCATGTCTACTTTATATAATAAAATTCATTCAATAGACTAACAAAAGCATAAACAACTGTACTTGTAGTACTTTGATTATCTTTTCACGTATGAAATAAAACAAATACGCTCATTTATTTTTCTATAAGATAAAAATGCAATATTAGATATGATTTAAATAATAAATTTCACTAAAAATTTTAAAAAACATCACTTACATGACATAATAGAATCTACGAGAAATCAACTTCTTCTTATCAATCATAAATAATAAAAAATTATCTTGATTTAGCAAGATTATATACAACCATATTAATTAATATACAACTATAATATGCAAATCGTAAAACCACACTTCTTATTTGTAGAAAAACTAAGATAAAGGGATGATAGACAAAAAAAAGGACTAGCATCTTGTTAATAATCAATCTAAATTAATTGAAACTAAATTACTAAATTTATTTACAATACAATCATTATACTATTGACTACCAGCAATGTCAGATCTAGTATATTTTTAATAAAAATCAAAGTTATTGAACTCAAAAAAAAAGAAAACTTTTCAACAAGTATTAATTTTATTACAGACTATTAATTAATAGAATTTTATACGATAAAAGATCAATCTCTTTCAAGATGAATATCTGATAGAAAGTAATCAAGTTTAATTAAAAAATTTTTACTAAAATAAAATCAGGAGTTATGGAGTTAGCAGCAACCTTATATTATCGCTAAAGAGGGTCTCCCCCCTATTAACATACATATATTGTATTTTCAATTTCTTGCTATAATACTGTTTAATATTTTTATATTACATAACCTCAACTTATGTAAATCGCTTATTCAAGATCCTTGAATAGCAGAATATATAGAAAAACCGCTGTAACTATCACTATTCTAATAATCTGATAAATAGGGTTCTATTAAGATAGTCATGTCAAATAGAGCATTAAACGTAGTTATCCTTGCAGCAGGAAAGGGAAATCGTATGTTTTCTGATTTACCAAAAGTGCTGCATCCTCTTGCAGGAAAAGCGATAGTGCAACATGTAATAGACACTGTTATCAAGCTTCATCCAGCTTATATTCATCTAGTCTACGGTCATGGTGGTGAGCTTTTGCGTAAACATTGTGCTAAACAAAGTGCACCTATAAATTTGGTGCTGCAACGTGAACAATTCGGCACTGGCCATGCCGTTCACCAAGCTTTAACCCACCTGCAAGACAAAGAAACAGTTTTAATTCTTTACGGCGACGTACCTCTTATCTCTCTCGAAACACTGCAACGTCTACTTATAATACAACCTCCAGGGGGGATTGGTCTAATCACAGTTACTCTTAATAACCCTGGAGGTTATGGCCGTATCTTGCGTGTTAATGGTGCAGTCACTGGCATTATTGAAGATCAAGATGCCAATAAAGAACAAAAAAAAATAAAAGAAATAAATACTGGCATTCTTGTTGCTAATGCTAAAGACATTAAATCTTGGCTCAGCCGATTAACTAACAAGAATGCACAAAACGAATTTTATTTAACAGACATGATTTCCATAGCCTGGAAAGAAGGTTGTAAAATTCATACAGTACAACCTAATCGAAAAACTGAAGTAGAAGGCGTAAATAATCGATTACAGCTTGCTAGACTAGAACGATGTTTTCAAAAAGAACAAGCAGAGCGACTACTATTAGCAGGTATAACCTTATCAGATCCTGATCGTTTCGATCTGCGCGGTGAATTACACCATGGTCGAGATGTGTTTATTGATCAAAATGTTATTCTAGAGGGAAAAATTACTTTAGGTGATCGAGTGATCATTGGAGCCGGATGCATTCTAAAAAATGTGTTGATAGGTGATGATGTGATCATAAAACCTTATACAATCATTGAAGGAACTCGAGTAGCGGCACGCAGTAGTCTCGGCCCTTTTTCTCATCTACGACCTAACAGTGAACTAGAAGAAGAGGTGCATATAGGAAACTTCGTAGAACTAAAACAAGTACGACTAGGTAAAGGCTCAAAAGCTGGTCATCTTAGCTATTTAGGAAACGCCGAAATTGGTGAAAAAGTTAATATTGGGGCTGGAACTATCACATGTAATTATGATGGAACCAATAAACATAAAACTTGTATTGGGAACAATGTTTTCATTGGTTCTAATACCCAACTGATAGCACCGGTAACTATTGGCCACGGTGCTACTATAGGTGCATCTACCACTGTCACACAAGATGTTTTAAAAGATGAAATGATTATCAGCCGCATACGTCAATTCCCTATACCTAACTGGAAACGACCCATTAAAAAAACATAAAAAAAAGGGGGGGGGGAAATCATACCTTGATTACAGGTAGATTTCTAATCTTTCATGTTAATAAAAAAGAAAAAAACTGCTGTATGATGCAGCAATCAAATTTTTCTATCGCATCACAACACGTAACTTCCATTTAATCAGGGATAAATGAGATGTGTGGAATAATAGGCGCAGTTGCGCAACGTAATGTTGTCGAAATTCTTTTAGAAGGATTACGTCGTCTTGAATACCGTGGATATGATTCTGCGGGAATAGCAGTTCTAGATAAAAACATGCACCTACAATGCCTACGCCGCGTAGGAAAAGTGAATAACTTAACCGATGCAGTAAATGCTAATCCATTATTCGGAAGTACTGGAATTGCCCATACCCGTTGGGCAACTCATGGAACAGCAACAGAAAGAAATGCTCATCCACATATTTCCGGAAATATCGTTGCTGTTCATAATGGCATAATAGAAAATTATAAACTCTTACGTGAGCAACTTCGATCATGCGGTTATACTTTTATCTCAGAAACTGATACAGAAGTCATCGCTCACCTGATTCATTGGGAGCAATCCCATACAAACGGTATACTTGTCGCGGTAATGCAACGAGTAGTCAGCTCCCTCCGTGGCACGTATGGGGCAGTTATAATGGATGCTAGAAATCCTAATGTATTAGTCGCAGCACGTTCTGGTAGTTCATTGGTTATCGGCCTAGGTGTTGGCGAAAACTTTTTAGCTTCCGATCAACTAGCGTTACTACCAATCACAAGACGCTTTATTTATCTTGAAGATGGTGATATTTCAGAGATAACTTGCCATACAGTTCAGATATGGAATAAGAATCACCAAATTGTACATCGACCAATAATCGAATCTGATATCAAATACAACTACGGAAATAAAGGGATTTTTCGGCATTACATGGAGAAAGAAATTTTTGAACAACCTGAAGCAATTACAAATGCTCTAGAAGGACGTGTCAAAAAAGGAAGAGTAATCCTTACAGAATTAAATGAAGATAAAAATGCAATATGGAAACAGCTAAAACATATACAAATTATTGCTTGCGGTTCATCTTATCATTCTGCAATGGTAGCCCGATACTGGTTCGAGTCGTTAGCTGGCATACCCTGTGATGTTGAAATTGCTTCTGAATTTCGTTATCGAAAAATCGTAGTCCGCCAAGGAAGTTTATTAATCAATCTATCTCAATCTGGCGAAACCGCTGATACACTCGCTGCTCTTCGATTAACAAAAACACTGGACTATCTCGGATCACTGGCTATTTGTAATGTTACAGATTCCTCTTTAGTTCGTGAATCAGATATAGCACTAATGACTCGGGCAGGACCCGAAATTGGCGTGGCTTCTACTAAAGCATTTACTACGCAACTGATAGTATTATTAATGCTGGTATTACGTATTGGTCGCCTACGTGGTATGAGCAAATGGCTAGAATCAGATATTGTGAATGCACTACAAACATTACCGACCCATATTAAACATATACTTTCTTTATCTAAATCTATTCAAATTATAGCGGAAAGCTTCTTCGATAAAGAAAATGCCTTTTTTTTAGGTAGAGGCGAACTCTATCCTATTGCGATGGAAGGAGCGTTAAAATTAAAAGAAATATCTTATATCCATGCAGAAGCTTATGCTGCTGGAGAACTCAAGCACGGTCCACTGGCATTAATTGATGTTAATATGCCAGTTATTGTAATAGCACCAAACAATAAACTATTAAAAAAAGTAAAATCTAATATTGAGGAAATAAGTGCACGAGGTGCTCTATTATATATATTTTCAGATCAAAATGCTGGTTTTAGTCCAAAAAGAAATATGAAAGTTATATCTTTTCCAACTATAGCGCAGAGCGTAGCACCTATTTTTTATAGCATACCAATGCAACTATTAGCTTATTATATCGCCCTAATTAAAGGAACTGATATTGATCACCCCCGAAACTTAGCTAAATCCGTAACAGTAGAATAATCTTATTAAATATTAATTCAATTAAAAATTAATAATTAATTAATAACGCTCTGTTATATACAAATTAAAATGATTAGTGAGTTTTCATGCACTTGTTTTATATAAAAGGATATTAATTTAAATTGTTTTATATTTTTCTTTTAAAGAAAAATAAACCGTTGTGTAAAATTTTATTTTCTGATAAGTTGAATGTTTCACATATAAATTTATATATAATTTTATTATTTAAATAAAAATTTATTTTTATATAGCGTAATTATATCAAACAATTGATTCTAATCTTATTGCTATAAGATTAAAATCATCAACTTTAAATAAAAATAAAAAAAATTAACCATTAACATCTTAAAACAATCAATTTTATTTTAATAAATTGCAATCTTATATAAAAATTATAAAATAGCTATTTTAAGTAAGTTACTATTTACATAAGATTAACACTTAAATTAATTGAAAATTTTTCAAAAAAAATGACAAACAGTGGGATAAAAAAGCAATTCACTAATATATTAAAACTATCTACCCATACTAGGTTTATTAGAGACAACAAGGTTGTTATGTTCTTTCTTCGTAAAAATCACAATCCTCTACAAAGATACTTTTTTTTATAAACAATATTTTATTTTTAGCACTCCCGATAATTTTCAAAATTTAACTATCACTTAAAGCTTGATTCTTATCAATTATCATATTTCTTTAAATTAATATCATTCTTATTAAAGATAAAAATGTAGATATAAGATGTATTAACTTTTATATGATTCTTAAAATTTTCAAATATCATTATCGGTAGATAAATACTTATTTTAATGTTTTATGTAAATATTACCACTAATTCTAAAATTACGGCAAGCTGCATAACTAACCGTCTTTAATAGTAATGACTATAAGATCTTTTTCATTAACTTTTCTTTTTTTTCTTCATCTCAAGATAATTAGAATATTTTTATTGAAAAAAATAAAAAAATATAAAACTGTTTTAGCATTCCATATTAATCCTGAAACTATTTTTATAAAATTTCTACTTATATAGTATACCAAAAAAAATGAAAAAGCTCTACTTCTTTAACGTTTTATAAACAAAATTAAAAAGATTCCCTCCAACTAAAAGGATAAGTTAAAAGAAAAAAAATTCACTATAATGTAAGTTGTTAATGATATCTTAATATTAACTTAATAATTTACTGTTCCGTTTAAATCTATTTCTAACCATGCTAACACTCCATAATTCTTCAACTCATTTTACTTTAAGAGCAGTTTTTGAATCATCAGTATATTATAAAAATTAATTTATTATGTTAGGATATAGTATTTTTACTAATATTAGAAGTTGTGATTAATCTGATAATTTTATAAAAATAACTTTTTATAGAAAGATCTTATTAAATATAAAAACAAAAAAAACGAATACTTCGTTATTAAAATAACAATAAAAACATCAATTAAAATAATATACTCGATTGTATGATAGGAAATATAAGATTAAAAACTATCTATATTGCTTATAGAAAAAATCAACATCGCAACACAAAAATAAGAGCACTATTATATATCTGTATTCTATGCTTCTTAAATATAAGCCATGCGGACAGTAACATAGAAAAATTGAAAATTATACAGAAAAATATTTCTTTTAAAGAAGATGCTCTTCAGAAGCAACAACAACAACATACAAAATTAGTTTCTTATTTAAAAAATCAAGAATATTCCATTAATAAGTCGGTAAGAGTCCTGCGCCATACACAGAATACTTTAAAAAAGCTAAAATCTGATATTGATCATCTTGCTCTCTCCATTCATCAATTACATGCATATAAAACCAAACACAAACAATTGCTAGCACTACAATTAAATATAACTTTTCGAAAGGAGTCAGACGCAAAATCTAAACTTATCTTCAATAATCAAGACAACTTATACAATAAACGCATGCTCATCTATTTATGGTATTTTAATGCAGAACGTAGTAAAAAAATCAATAACCTGCATCATGCCAAAAGTTATTTAGAAGAAAGAAAACACTCACTAGAAAAGAAAAAATATGAACAAAAACTATTTTTACAACTTCAAAGAAAACAACAAATAATCTTAGAACGTAACCGTAATAATCGAAAAAAAGCTTTAGAAAATCTTAATTTATCTATCGTGGAAAATAAAAAATGTTTAGAAAAACTCTACCAAAACGAAATACAACTACGTAATACTGTTACATCTGTTAAACAAAAAAACATAACTAAGAATTTAAACAATAACGATATGTCGACACGCAATAAGGATCATTTGATCACTTATACTGGGGGTTTAGGTCGACCAGAGAGACGAAAATGTTGGCCAGTGCAAGGCTGTACTGTTCATAGTTTTGGTGAGCCTCAACAAGGAGAATTATATTATAAGGGGTTAGTAATTTCAGCTAAAGAAGGTAGTGAAATAAGTTCTATTGCTTCTGGTCGTGTAATAATGGCTGACTGGTTACAAGGATATGGTTTAATGATCGTTATTGACCACGGAAAAGGCGACATGAGCCTTTATGGCTATACTAAAAATGCATTAGTAAATGTTGGAGAAAAAGTAAGATCTGGTCAACCTATTGCTCTAGTAGGAACTAATAATAATGAAAAAATATCGTCGCTCTATTTCGAGATTCGTCGCCAAGGGCAAGCTATTAATCCTATCCTCTGGTTAAGATGATTAACTAATACCATAATAATTTCATCATACAAATAATAACATAAAATTATATTGTTAATAAAAATTTAACTTTATTTTTAATAAAACTTAAAATACATATAATGTTTATTATGAGTAAAATTAATTTTATCTAAATTATAGATAAATTTTATATTCAAGCGGATGTATTGTTTTGGTTATTTAGATGCTTTAAGATTATTAAAAATATTTTCATCAATCACTTTTATCATAACTATTATCTTACGTTCTGCATTGGTAAGTATGTATTTTATATCTTTTAAACACCACCAGAACATAGAAGTTTTAAATAGGAAAATTATTTTAAAGAGTATTTTACATTAATTGTTGTAAAAAACCGGCTTTCATTTTTTTTAAGAAGTTATTATCAATAAATATAATGTATATATGATCGAATAATATTTTTAAGAATCTTATTTTTAAAGAACTTACTTTATTAAGATAACTTAAAGATTCAAAAATATCTGACAATACTGAAAAGTAAATATTAATTTTAGATAATTTTATACAATTTTATTTTAAAATACCCACGTTTTAAACTAAATTTTTTATATATCTAACTTACATATCGACATATATTTTCTTATTTTCATAACAACTTTCTACCCAATAATCACCAGCCATTGAATTTTGGCATAAATTATACGGGCAAAAATTATTTTTATTCGTTTTAATAAAAAAATTTTACGTGATGTAACACTAAAAAAAACAAAAAAAAATTAAAACGTGTTTTTATTAGTAAAATATCAAACATTATTATATTCAATAAATAAAAAAATCGTTATTCTTATAACAGTCTTGTTTTTGTCTACTCCTAACTATTTATCTAAATTAAACAATAATTTTTATATACAAAATTTTTTTTAAAACGAAAAAACTAAAACAGTTATTTTTAACGTTAGAAATTCAAAAATAAACTTTATGAATTTATAAAAAAAATAAAAAATAATATCTACTATAATTTTTTAAAAGTAAAAAGAATTTACAAAAAAAAATTTTAAAAAAAATTATATTATTTTTTTTTGAACAAAAAAAATTAACTAATAGTTATATTAATAAATTTACGTTTCTTTAAACCTTTCGTTTCAAATTGAACTTTTCCTTTTTTTAAGGCAAAAATCGTATAATCTCTTCCACATCCTACATTTTTTCCTGGATGAAAGTAAGTTCCACGCTGACGAACAATAATGCTTCCGGCATTAACCATTTCGCTACCAAAACATTTTACTCCAAGTCGTTTACTTTCTGAATCACGACCATTTCGTGTAGAACCACCAGCTTTTTTATGTGCCATAAACCTACACTCCTATTAAACCATGAACGCCAATTATTTTAACCTCAGTAAAGCATTGACGGTGCCCTCGCTGTTTACGAAAATGCTTACGCCTACGAAATTTTAAAATCATTACTTTATGACTTCGTCCATGAGTCAAAACTTCTGCTATAATTTTTATATCTTTTATAAAAGGTTGACCTATATGAACATTATTATTTTTAGCAACCATCATAACTTTTTCAAAATTAATAGTTTTACCGATTTCAACATCTAGTTTTTCAAGTCGAACAGTCTGCCCTACACTAACTCTATGTTGTTTACCGCCACTTTGGAAAACTGCATACATAAAAAACTCCAGTTTTGCATACGCCATCTACAATCATTTCAAAACATTTCGATATTTTAACATATATGCATACATATACAGTTAAAGATTATTAAATAAGAAGTATAATATACATAAAATGTAAATTTTATCTAGTTATATAACTACTCTTATTTAGTAAAGCATTGTTGAATCTCAGAAGAATAAGAATTTATTTAAACGAAACAAAAATATAAAATAAATTTTTAGGAAAAGTAAATCTTTTAATCATCTATCTCAAATTAAAAATACCACACAAATACATTTTTATACAATCAATATAAATTATTTAATAAAAATACATTAATGCTTATTGTATCTATAGTATTAATCATTTATTTCTAATTAACTTATATTTCTAAAACTGTATCATAGGATTTGTTAACGACATATAGAGTTTTTTCTCAAAAAAAAACGACACTTTCATATAAAACCAATTCACTTATACACACGCGCTTTAATTATTAAACCAGATACCACTAAATTTATCTTAAATATTTTATTTATCAAAATAGATAATTTTTAAAAGTTTTAATCACGTCTGTTTTAAAGTATCTTTTTTAGCTCAAGGCGAATTAGGTTCTTTCGAGATGCTATATTGTCTTTCGACCAATATTTGTTAATCTCAACATCTTCTTTATTAAAGAATCATAAAAATTTGTTGGGTGATTTATAAAACAATATAATTACAAGAAATATTTACCATACTTATGGTAGCTCTTTAACTTCAACAACATTTTACTACCATATAAATTTAGACCTTGCTTCCCATGTTTCTCAACATTAGATTTCAAATCTAACATCTTATTAAGAGTTAATATTATTTTTATTAAAAACATACCTTTTTAAGTATACATAAATAACTTACATATATTATATGAAACATTCATTGTAAATATAAAATGATTAATAATAATACTTAAAAAAATCGTATACACTATTTTGAATAAACTCTCTTATTTGTATATAAAACTCTTAATTGATAAAATCACTTTATAAAAAGTTGCTTTTATTTAAATTCTATGTTGTACATACAGAATGTTATAAAAAATTATATACACTAATAATTATAATTGTCTATTACAACAAGTTGTTATAGCATAACAAAATATTCAAGGTTAAAGAAAATCTAAAGAATGAAACGACTTAAATCTTCGTTAGACACTAATTCATCTAGATATCGATGAATATAAACAGAATCTATAACAATAGATTTACCATTCCACTCACTAGCATCATAAGAGATATCTTCCATTAAACGTTCTAACACAGTGTGCAAACGACGAGCACCTATGTTTTCAGTACGCTCATTTACCTGCCAAGCTGCTTCAGCAATCCGCTTAATAGCGTCTGCGGTAAAGCTAATATTCACTCCTTCAGTTGCCATGAGTGCGATATATTGAGTGGTAAGCGAAGCACTTGGTTCAATTAAGATCCGCTCAAAATCTTTAGCTGTCAATGCCTCAAGTTCAACACGAATCGGTAAACGACCCTGTAATTCAGGAATTAAGTCGGAAGGACTAGCAACCTGAAAAGCACCAGAAGCTATAAACAAAATATGATCAGTTTTTACCATACCATGTTTAGTAGAAACTGTACACCCTTCTACTAATGGTAGGAGATCTCTCTGCACTCCCTCTCGGGAAATATCTGGTCCCGAAATTTCACCCCGCTTGCAAATTTTATCAATTTCATCAATAAATATAATACCGTTCTGCTCTACCGATTCAATTGCTGTTTCTTTCAAGTCTTCTGGGTTGACTAGTTTAGCTGCTTCTTCTTCTACCAATAATTTCATGGCTTCTTTTATTTTTATCTTTCTCAGTTTATGTTTGCGCCCTGCTAAGTTTTTAAACATAGATTGTAATTGATGTGTCATCTCTTCCATTCCAGGGGGCGCCATAATTTCTATACCTATTGGTGCCGCCGCAAGATTAATTTCAATTTCTTTTTCATCCAACTCACCTTCTCGCAGTTTTTTTCGAAATTTCTGGCGTGCAATAGCAGATTCACTTTTCTCTTCTATTTGATCAGAAGTATTTCTCGCTAATTGATTTAAAACATCGAGGACCCGCTCTTCAGCTAATTCTTCAGCCCGAAAACGATTTTTTTCAATAGATTGCAGACGAATCATTTTAACAGCAGCATCAGTTAAATCACGAATAATAGAATCCACTTCTTTTCCTACATAACCTACTTCTGTAAATTTTGTAGCCTCAACCTTAATAAAAGGAGCGTTAGCTAATTTCGCTAAACGACGGGCGATTTCTGTCTTACCAACTCCAGTAGGACCAATCATAAGAATATTTTTTGGAGTCACTTCATGCCTCAGTGTTTCATTTAATTGCATGCGACGCCAACGGTTACGCAAAGCAATAGCAACAGCTCTTTTAGCATTATGTTGCCCGACAATATAACTATCGAGTTCACTGACAATCTCCCTAGGCGTCATCTTAGACATTCTTTGACTCCTTCACTTTTGACATTAATTCTTCAACAGTATAGAATTTATTTGTATAAATACAAATATCACCTGCAATTCCTAATGCTTTTTCTACAATCTCACGTGCACTTAGTTCGGTATTTTCTAATAATGCACGTGCAGCTGAATGAGCATAAGGACCGCCAGACCCAATAGCAATGAGATCATTTTCAGGTTGAATGACATCACCACTGCCTGTTATCAATAGCGAGTCTGATTCATCACCGATTGCTAGCAACGCTTCTAGACGACGTAATGCCCGGTCGGTACGCCAATCTTTTGCTAATTCAACTGCTGCTTTCACTAAATGCCCCTGATGGAGTTCTAATTTACGTTCAAACAACTCAAACAGAGTAAAAGCATCTGCAGTGCCACCAGCAAAACCAGCAATAACTTTGTTATTATAAAGACGTCGAACTTTACGTACATTACCTTTTAGGATCGTACTACCTAGAGTAGCTTGTCCATCACCACCAATGGCAACGTATCCTTTATGACGCACGCTTACAATTGTTGTCAAGACCTACCTCATTTAAATAGAAACAGTAATTTATTCGTAAAATATTAAAAAATTGATAATTATCATAAATAACAAGTATTTTAATAAGTAAATAATTAAAAAAACTTATTTTTATAAATTTTAATTATAAAGGAGATATCCTGTCTTATCCTATATAATTGTATAGCATTTTTAATATGTTCTTTATAATACGACTTTTAATTACTATTTAAAAACCAGTATGAATTAATGTAAGAGAGTATAATCGGCGATTCATCTAATACAATTTTTCAATAAAATCAAATTCTAATTTTTTGGCAATTGTCTACTAAGTATATCCTATTGAGTTAGGTAAATTAAATCAATCTCTAATTTGATTGTTTTTTTATTCTTTAAGAAAGATATATATTATTTGTTAATTTATTGTATTATCTTTCAGTAAAATTTTTTTTTAGATTTAACTGAGTTTTAAAACCACAAACATTAATTTTGATTCCTAGATTCTTTTGTGCAGATTGCTAAATAAAAGAGTAAGGTTAATCTAATATATTTAGATACGTAAAAATAAATTTACCATTATACTGTTTCATTATTATACTAATATTCATATAGATTTATAGATTTTTAAAATATCTGATCTCCGGCTTTCATTTGATTAAGCAATTAATGTTACTCCTATGTTGACATTAAACCCCATTGCAAGATGTTGAGTGGTTTTCTGACTTATATAAAACTATGACAATTTTCTAGCTCTATATAATCTTCTTTTGGTGTAGAGGTAACTTATTACTAACATTCTTATTATAATCTGATATAAATAACATATCTTCTGATTGATTATTTACACTAAAATATCGAAAAACTAAAAATAAATGTAATTAAAAGTACTTCTATTGTCTTCTTATATCCAGATGAAGAAGAGTATTTTTAAGATACATAATCGCGCGGCGCGTAGAAGACAATTTATTAAGTCTTACATAGTCTTTTTATAACACTATTATGTCGCTAAAATACAATATTAAAAATATCGTTAGTATTTTTATATTACACCACAAATAATAGTATTTCACTAGATTTTAGTTGGTTTAAAAACAAGTGACCTATTATAAATAGGTAATATTTAATGTCTTAACTAAAAACTAGTGCTTTAATCATATTGATTATTATCTAAATAACAACACTAGATAGTTAGATATAAACTATGATTAAAATCAATTTATATTAATAAACAATCAAATCTACAGGCATTCCTAGAAATATCATCTAAAATATAAGTAGTAAAAAATATGGTTTTTATAGATATATCAAAAAAAAATAGTTAAAACTAACATATAATAAATAAGCATATTACTATATGATAAAGGTGTTGTTTAACATTATCAGTGATTTATTTTTAAGTCTTTAATAAATTACACATTGAATTTAATTATTAAAAAAACAAATATCTAAAAATAGAGGTAGCGTTCTATGCATAGAAACTTTTTTTCATAAAAAAATATCCACATTAAACTCTAAATGTTGATAAAAATTGTTTATTCTAGATATTATTAATTTTTAACATGTACTTATTAAACAAGTTTTACGAAATCACTTTAAAAAAAATAATATTTATGATAAGTAAAGTTATATAAAAATACTAAGTGTAATACTTACTTTTCATCAAATGAAATAATTCATTTTTATTTTTTTAGTAAAATTATCTTATTCTGGTTAATAGAAAACCTTAATATCAAGGTTAGTTAATAATAAAAATTACATCAACATAAGGCCATTAATATAAACATTTCTTATTCTTTGAATTAAAAATCTAAGATGTTTTATAACACTATTGTTGTATTTTTATATCTTCATCGTCAAGATATATTCTTCTTTGACAAAACAAACGATGTATTAGGGATATAGACTTGTATGAAGAAAATATGTTTATACAACATCTTTTTATTAATTAATTAAATGTTACTGTGTTTTTTTTTAAATTAAGAAATCAAAAAAAGTTAATGAACCCCTCTACAATTTAAAAACTTTTCCGAAAAAAATAACTACTTCCTCAATATTACTTATCACTACAATTTAATTCATTCTAAAAAATAAAATTATTAAAGTAAAAAATTTTAACTTAAATTGTTATTCGAGTAGTCATGTTTATTGACTGTTTAATTCTACCTAAATAATCTTTAGCATGAAAAGATTTAATATAACTATCACTTAATAACTAATAAACTCCCTGTAATAATAAATTAAAAATATGTTATATCCATGTACAAGAATTATAAAAACAAATCATAAGAATGATAAATGAAACCATTTTTGATACAAAGTAGAATCTAAAACTCTACCAACTTAATTAATATCAAGATTACAGATGATTATTTCGCAGAAAAACAGTCAGATTACTTTTTAGTAATATCAAAGAATGATCTTACAATCCAAAAATTTATATTAAATACCCGTAAGTTAGCAAAAATGTATGGCTACAGCAAATACAAAATTACTAATAGTAAAAACATAAAGGATCACCACATACTCAACAATAGATTGTAAGTTAATAATAGCAGGTTATCATGTTAGGCTAAACTTCTATAGCCATGCGCATTTTTTTCATAGCATTTTTTTCTAATTGACGCACACGTTCCGCAGAAACACCATAACGATCTGCCAACTCCTGTAAAGTGCTTTTATTATCATCATGTAACCAACGTGCACGAATTATATCTTGGCTGCGCTTATCGAGTTCTTCTAATGCTGAATTTAATTTTTCAGCAGCATGGTCACCCCAGTTATCTTCTTCAATTCCACCTGCAAAGTCAGAAGCTTTATCCTGTAAGTAAAGCATTGATACAACTTGATTCCCTTGGTTGGCAGCATCACCATCTGGTATAGGATCAAATGTCATATCCTGAACAGCCATACGAGATTCCATCTCTCGCACATCTTTAGTGGTTACTCCCAACTCTTTAGCTACAAGCTCCACTTCATCCTGATTAAACCAGCCTAAACGTTGTTTTGTTTTTCGCAAGTTAAAAAAAAGTTTACGTTGTGCCTTAGTAGTTGCTACTTTTACGATACGCCAGTTACGTAGAACGTATTCATGAATTTCCGCTTTGATCCAGTGAACTGCAAAAGAGACTAATCGAACACCAACTTCTGGATTAAAACGCCGAACAGCTTTCATCAAGCCGATATTACCCTCTTGAATAAGATCAGCCTGTGGTAAACCATAACCAGAATAATTACGTGCAATGTGAATCACAAAACGTAGATGAGATAAAATTAACAACTTAGCTGCTTCCAGGTCACTGTAATAATGCAGTCGTTTCGATAAAGCTTTTTCTTCCTCAGCTGTAAGCATTGGATAGACATTTGCAGCTCTCATATAGGATTCTATACTACCTTGAGAAACATTCGCTAACACTTGCATATCTTTAAACATTCATGACCTCTCTAAAAAAAATTGAATGCCATTTAAGAGAAAACGCCTGCACTAGCACTTGCTTCTTGCGTTATTAAAACACTTCTTTTAATGATTGCAAACTATATATTTAATTGGTGGATTAAAAACCACAGCAGTTTTTTTCATAATTTAATTATGCCAAAAAGTAATCGGTTACACAAATAAAAAAAACCAATAACCATCCTTTTTACTTGTTAAATCAATTATACATCACAACTGAGTGCGATATGATTTTCTGCTTAATCTTACTTATAAAGCATTTTTATTTGATATTTTTAACTGTCTAGTACATCGATAAATAATATATAAATAATATTTAAGAGTGATATTATATTTTATATTGAAACCTTTAAATTGAAACATAAGCACATCATTACTAAGGCATATAAAAAATTAATGACAAGTCGCCATATTAAATTATAGTGAAGACTAATCTCATGAGACTGACTTTTAAAGTAACTTTAGGTTTAATTATATAATAATTTTCTATTCAAAATCTCGCTCTCTCAAAAAAAATAAAGATAAAGACATTGAGTTAATATATTTAAAAATATAACTTGATTTAATCTAATAATAGACTATGTAACAAAATAAATTCAAAAAAAACCATTTGTACATAACTTCGCGAGCAATACAACAAAATCTAATTTTAACAACTAAACCATAAAACCTACTCTAAGAAAACATATATTTGCAGATAACTTAAGTATTATGATATAATTGTGATTTTTTTAAGCAAAAAGTCTAAAATGGATACGACTTCATTGTCAAATTTAATATATTTATGAACAATAAACTTCCAGTCAACGCAGATAATCAATGAGATTCAAGATCCTCTGAAAAAAAATAACGATTTTCATCGACATAGAAAACTTCTATAAAAAAAATACTTCATAATATATATTCATTAAAGTTATTAACTTATCACCGCTGTCAACTATTAAAAATACATAAAAATTTACAGAACATTAGATTGTGTTGCAAGTAACTTACTTATTAATTAATTTATATCGCATGTTTAATAAAAACAGCACCTATTTCAACAATTATTGAATAGGATTTGCCACTTGTATTTTATGCACGGTGTCTGCCAACACCGATAATTGTAATTGTCGATAAGCCCACTCCATATAAGGAATTGCCTTACGTGTAGCTTGGGTATCTGGAAAATCGCTTAGCATTTTTTCTACACGATTTACCACTGCGATATACGCTTCTCGTCTATCGTAGTATTTTACTACAGATAATTCATAGTTAGCTAGCCAGTTTTTAAGATAAATTAAACGTTTACTAGCATCCATGCTATACTTACTGTTCGGATGATGGACAACTAATTGTTTAAAGTCGCAAAACGCGGCACGCGCATATTCTAAATTACAGCTATTACTAGCGACACGTAAACCAAAAAAACCATCTACACCACCACTATGCATCTCCATATTACTCAAACCACGCAAATATAAAACATAATCGACATGTGGATGAGTTGGGTTCATTTTTAAAAAGCTATCTATGGTCACTGTAGAGAAATTGCCAGATTTATAATAAGCATACATTAAATCAATCTGAACCTTTTTCGCTTTCACAGCATGGTTGAAGATAGAATCTTGTTCTAATTGTTTCAAATCTTGAATCGCAGCTATATAATTACCTTTTTTTAATTTTTTTTGAGCAGAACTATAAATTTGGAGTGGGGTATGATTAAATACAACATCTGTGTGAGTAGCACAGCTCGATAGTATGAAGCAACATATAACAGCTATCAACCTATACTTTATATCGATCATAATATCGATCATAACGTTTTATCTATCCTTGAAATAGTTTTAAAAACCATCATTAAACCATACCTAAAACTAAATAAAACAGATTACTCTAAAATTAAATAAAATTTAGTTAATCACCTAAATATTATAAAATGCATGGTATATGACACATCACCAACATCTTAACGGAATAGTAAGTAACTTACAGTTTGGACAACGCTTAGATCGAACTTTAACTGAATTATTTCCTAATTATTCACGATCACAAATAAAAAATTGGATCTTAAATGGACTAGTAAGAATAAATGGACAAGTGAAAACACAACCAAAAGAAAAAATACGTGGTAACGAACATGTTGAAATAAAATATTTTATTAAAGAAACAACACCATACGAAGCTCAAGCTATACCACTACGTATTGTCTATGAAGACAATGATATCCTGGTAATCAACAAACAAAATAACCTTGTAGTGCATCCTGGAGCGGGCAATACTTCTGGAACTCTATTAAATGGATTGCTATATTATTTTCCACCTATACTCAATGTTCCTCGTGCGGGAATAGTGCATCGTTTAGATAAAAACACGACAGGTCTTATGCTGATAGCTAAATCTAAATTAGTCCAGGAGCGTCTAGTTAAATCACTAAAAGCTAGGGAAATTACTCGTGAATATGAAGCTGTTGCTATTGGTAGTATGACTGCTGGAGGTGTTATCGAACAACCAATCGCACGTCATGCTACCAAGAGAACTCAAATGGCAGTAAACCCAACGGGTAAATCTGCAGTAACTCATTACCATATTATAGAAACTTTTCGCAATCACACACATCTAAAACTACAGCTACAAACCGGCCGCACACATCAAATCCGTGTGCATATGGCATATATTCATCATCCACTAGTTGGTGACTCACTTTATGGCAGACTACGAACCTCATTCAAAAAAACGTCTTCTTCTGTAAATAACGTTCTTCGTAATTTTCGACGACAAGCACTACATGCCAGCATGCTAAGATTTTACCATCCAACCACATTTCTTAAAATAGAATGCCATGCTCCATTACCGGAAGATATGATATCGCTAATTTCTGCATTAAAAACAGGTTAAACATTTTTAAACAACGCATAGACCAATGATCGATCTTCGTTTTTAAATTAAACAATTTTATTGAAGACAAATGAAAGAAAAGAGTGATCTGGATGCAGATTTATTACTTTTTATATCTAAATTAGTAGATTTTAAATAAAAAATTTATAATTTAACTATTTATAAACAATTTTTAAAAAAACACTTATACATGATTTTAATATAAGGTATCGATTTAATCGACTTCATGATCACAAGCTAAAAAATGGCTAGTTTGAATGTTTCTTTATTACCAATGCATGCTAACTTATATTATATAGATAATTATTTTTATATGATAACATAATTCTTTTTCAGAACTATTTTTATGTTTAATGCTGTTTAGTATTATTATTGTATTTTTTCTTAATGATAAAGTTATGATGAATGATTTGTCATAATACATCGTCATAATTAAGATATTAAAAAACCCTCATCTATCCCTTCCTCCTAACATCTAATGTAACTAACACATTAAAGTTAATAGGATTGTAGGATAATTTTATTTATGCATGTTAAAGTGAATAGTGAAAAACAACCTCTTTTTTTACAAAAACTAACATCATTCTAATTATTATCGGTTAAAGTACACGAAAATTTAATAAGAAATTAACTTATTATTATATACTTATTAAAAATATATTTACCTTAATGGAACTGTTATCAACTAAACTATGTTACTTATTACCATACCTAATAATTTTAAATTTATAACGTCAAAATACCTACCTAAATTCAGATCTAATTTTTAATTATTATAAAAATTAGAATACTACAATAACGAGAATATTTATCTGAAAACAATTAATGTAAATTAAACCTAATAAAAATATCAAGAATACTGAATGATAATAACAGTCATATAGATATTATAAAAAAAAGAAGAAAACGAACTATCTTATTTAATAATAATGTAATCTTTATCAAGTGAATCTAACTGATATAACAAAATATTCTAAACAAGAAGCATTGTAAAAATCTAAAAATAAAAAATGTTAATTATTCTAAATTAGTAATTATGTTTGTTGAATTTATAATTTTAAAAGAAATATAATACTCCTTTCAATGATTAAAATATAACCATGTTTTCATTGAATTAAAGATGAGACAATTTGGATATATCATTAACAAAATCATAATTTTTACATATATTACTATGATTAAAAACAAATAATAGTTGATAATTTTCTACTATAAAAATTTTACTAAAATACGATTCGCTCTATTTAAATACTTTTTAAAAAAATCAAACCTTTTAAGAATAAAAATTTTCTTTTTTTTAGAGAAATAAAAATAAATTTTAGAAAATAACATCTTCATATGTTTTTTAAAAAAAACTATTTTCCATAGACTTCTAATACTTTCTAATATTTACTTCCTATACAATTCGAGGAATATTTTAGAAGACGTATCATCTCCCTCTCGTCAATCACTGGAATATTCAACTTAGATGCTTTAGACAATTTAGAGCCTGCTTTCTCTCCCGCAATAACTAAATCGCTTTTAGAGGAAACAGTGGAGCTAATATGAGCTCCAAGGTTAGTAAAGCGAATTCTAGCCTCATCCCGTGATAAGCTTTTTAAAGCACCAGTAAATACAATAGTTTTTCCAAAAAAGAAATTTCTTTTCACAGGAAAAGAAATAGCTATAGATTTATAAGCATCAAATTGAATACCTGAACTTAATAAATCTCGGATTACTTTAATATTATGTTTTTCTTTAAAAAATTGATTTACTTGTTTAGCAATAATTTTGCCAATATCCTTTATACGCATCAGCGAATCAATATCAGCTGCAACAAGTGCATCAAGTGTGCGATATTCGGTAGCCAAACTAAGTGCTACAACCTCTCCCACATCTCGAATACCAAGTGCGTATAAAAAACGAGACAAGGTCGTCTTTCGTGCTTTTCTTAAGGCTTCTATCAATTTTTTTGCCGATTTAATTCCAACACCATCTAAACTGATCAAAACTTCTTCAGTTAATTGAAAAAGGTCAGCTGGAGTGTTTACTAATTTTTTTTCTACTAACTGATCAATTATTTTATTACCTATACCATAAACTCCCATCGCTTTACACGAAACAAAATGTCTCAATGCCTCTTTTCGCTGAGCTGAACAAACTAAACCTCCAGTGCAACGTAATACCCCTTTTCTTAATGACTTCTCTGCTACAGAACCACATACTGGACATCGCATAGGGACAATTATCGGACAAGCCTCTTTTGATCGTACAGAGATGACTACACTAACAATTTGTGGGATCACATCCCCAGCACGACGCACCACGACAGTATCTCCAATCATAATACCTAGACGATTGATTTCATTAACATTATGTAAAGTAACATTACTAACAATTGCGCCAGATAGTTGCACTGGATCAAGACGACCAACTGGTGTTATTACACCAGTTCTTCCTACTTGAAACTCCACATCGCGCAAGCGAGTTAACTGCTCTTGAGCCGGGAATTTATAAGCGACAGCCCATCGTGGAGCACGTGTAATCTCTCCTAAGCTTTTTTGAAACATTATAGAATCAACTTTAATTACTACACCGTCAATTTCAAAATTAAAAGATGACCTCATCTTATACATCTTCTTATAAAACTCTATTACAGATGCAGTACCCTTACAGCGATAAATGTGTCTACTAACCGGAACCCCCCAATCTTTTAATTGCTGAAGTCTTTTCCAGTGACTGTCTTGTAATGCTCCTCCTTCTAACTGACCGAAACCATAACAAAAAAATTTTAATGGCCGAATAGCAGTAATACCAGGATCTAACTGGCGTAAAGAACCAGCAGCTGCATTGCGCGGATTTGAAAAAATTTTAGAGCCTTTTTGTTGGGCCATCTTATTTAGAGATAAAAAACCAGTTTTCGAGATAAACACTTCTCCACGTAGCTCTAATAAATGCGGTAACTTATTGTAAGTTTTTAACACCAAGGGGATGCTGGCAATGGTACGCACATTATCGGTAATATCTTCACCAATAACACCATCACCTCGGGTAGAAGCGCACACTAACTTACCAGTTTTATAAAGTAGACTTACCGCAATACCATCTATCTTTAATTCACAACAATAGGTTATTTCATCGTCGCATTTGATATTTTTGCGCACTCGCTTATTGAAAGCTAAAAAATCCGTTTTTCTAAAAACATTATCCAATGAAAGCATCGGAACTGCATAATGTATTTTCGAAAAACCACTTTGTGCTTTTCCTCCTACTCGTTGCGTTGGAGAATGAGTAGTGCATAGATCTGGATATTTAGTTTCCAAAAAATGCAGTTTTTCCATAACCCGATCATATTCACTATCAGGTACTTCAGGAGAAGCGTCCACATAATACTGATCCTCCCAGCATTCAAGTTGCTTTCGCAACATTAGAATATGTTGTTTAATTTTTTTCATTATCTAGAATCCATAAAAACATACTCGCACCTTGAATTGATCGGTATGGCCTAAGATAAAATTGACATTTTATTCTTCAAAATTAAAAAAAAATAATCTTTATTGTAGATCAATATAAGCGCATATCCATTAAAAGTAATTTCAAACGTGAGCTTAAAAGCATAAACAATTATTCCTAGGTAAAACTGTCATGTTTACCTAAAAATAAATATTTAAAATAATAAAATAACTAATTAAATGCTCATCAAATAGATTTAAGAAGACTGATATAAATAGATTATATTTTAAGTATATTGATTATCTATTTTAATTAAGAGATATTTTTTATAAATTGGATATTTAAAATTCAATTATATCAAAAGCATTATTATGCTAATTCAAAATTACACTAATACCTTTTGGATTTTTATCTATTCAAAAATTATAAAAATTTAAAACACAACAAAGATCTCCATTTTTAAAATAAAAAAAACAAATTTATACCATTAATAAAAATTAAAGTTAAGAGTTTTATTGAAAAAAAAATAACACAGATTAAGATAATACCTTAATTATTTTAAGTTCCTTATTGAGCGTAAATCATAATTAACTCAGATAAATGTAACACATTACGGTGTGTTTATGATTAATATTTTAGTTATTTGTTTTATTAAAAATATTTATAACCAACCTAAAACATTTTAAAATTAACACTGAGATAAAGAATGTTGTTAACACACAAATTAAAATCTTTAAAACCACTTAAATATAATTATATAAAAAACAATTTTATTATAAATATCGAAATAATATTTAGAAGATTACACGAAGAACATTTACTTAAAAACAGACATCCTTATAAACATTACATTTGTGTTATAAGCTATGTACCATCCTTTCTCTAACAATCTATAATTTTTTATTGCTAACAACAACAGATTATATCTGTAAACGTGATTATTCTATAGTTAATAACCATGTATAAGAATTTTTCCTTTTACTTGGTTATTCACTTAATATTATTAAACTAAGGCATTTTGTCGGGTAAAAGAAAACAACTTTTGTTAAACAAAATATTTTATATGTTAAAAATTGCCAACTTTAACATCTATCAAACGAATTCATAGCGCAGCTTAACTCATCTGATTCTAAAAGCTTTTCTATTCACGCGTTATTACTAACTGCAGACGCTACTAATTACTCATTTAGCGAATTTCTTAATAGTGGCTATATATCTCTTATATGCTAACAACATTAAGTAAATTAAATGTAAATTACTGTCTATCAATTGATCGAGAAGACTCTAAAATAAATAGGATAGGTAACCCTTTACGAATAAATAAAACCACATATTATTTGTTTCTTGGTAATTCTGGTACTAGTATGCGTCTATTGACTACAGATATCTCTCTTAGAAAGATATGCAGAGCACATTAACTGGAGCCCCCTCATGAAAAAATCACCTATTAAAAATATAGTGATGGTCTTTAATAGGGCGGATCAGAAATAAATTTAGCTAGAGCAAAAATATTATTTCCCACTCCGCTTCCGGCGGTGGTTTTCAGGGTTGTAATATTAACTCAGAAAGTATTCTTTCTAGTCAGTTTCTTAATGCATTATTAATAATCTCAGCGCAACTCTCTAAAAAAATTGCGTTTATATTAAAGGAAATTAGTATTTTACCCCTATAAAGACACTAATTTAACGTTGATGAAAATATTCGTAATTGAGAAGTACATCACGACACTTATGAAGTGTTTTATCTGGAAAGCAATAGGGTATATACTAAGTACCTGAAAATTATCTAATACAAAGATGATACATCGTCCAGCACATCATATTTTCTTAGCTGACAGATCGATTCGAGGAGGTATTGTGTGTTTAACTGGCATTAATCCACATAACGTGCAAGAAGATACTCATCTTGTAAATCTCTTAGAAAACATTGACACAACTATTTTTAGGGATAAAGATTATATTGAATCTAACCATTCATCACTGCATTTGGTCGACGTGGATATGGATCAGATCCCTGATTCGACTATGACTATTGCAATAAGTTTGTTATTTAGTTCCATATGGATGACTACGTTACGTAATATCGCTAACTGGCTAGTTAAAGAAAATGATAGGTTAACAGCTACTTCTATCGAGTTGCAGAAATTAGACATAATAGTACTTGAATCCACAGATTTTATAACAATTACTCCACCCGAAGAACTAACGAGTTCCTGCATCAGCACCTACAACGATCGCCGTATGGTAATACGCTTTTTCTTAGTAACAGTATCCAGTATCCTTATAACTATTATTGACCCAAAATGTACACATAAAACTTTTCTATTTTTTTTCAATCAACCGCCCAAGTTAAGCAAGCCGTCTTTTATCCCTGTATAATAAGATTATTGGTGATTAAAATAAGTGTTCATATGCATCATCAATATGCATAATGTAAAACTATACATAATTGGAGAATTTATTAAGCTTTTATTCTATTATTATTGTGCTTACAGGAAAAGAGAATGACAACTATAGCTCCAGTGATTACTATTGATGGACCAAGCGGCTCAGGAAAGGGAACCCTCTGTAAAGCATTAGCCAATATATTACAGTGGCATTTATTAGATTCCGGTGTAATATATAGGATATTAGCGCATTTTGCTATAGATAATCAAATAAGTATTGAAGATGAATCATCCTTATTATCTCTCTCCTCCAATCTAACCACTTACTTCAATTGTAAAGAAAAAACATTAAATGAGATTTTCTGTAGAAAGCCTCTTGTTCAAACAATTCGAAATGAAACCATCGGAAATGCTGCATCAAAAATTGCCTCATTTCCCCGCCTACGAATAGCTCTACTACAGTATCAACGTGCATATCGCACCTTGCCAGGACTAATTGCTGACGGTCGAGATATGGGTACTGTTGTTTTTCCTGACGCACCTGTAAAAATCTTTCTTAATGCATCATCAAAAGAAAGAGCAAACCGACGAAGACGCCAGTTGCAGGAAAAAAACTTTAATGTTAATTTTGACCATCTTTTGTCGGAGATAAAAGAACGAGACAATCGCGATCGCAATCGTATAATAGCTCCGTTAGTACCAGCAGTTGATGCATTTATACTTGATTCTACCAAACTCACTACCGATGAAGTAATAGTTAAAGCTCTGACACATGCTAATAAAATTCTTTGGTATCGTAACAACGGTAGTATAGTAACTCAATAATTACACTGCCACGAGGAACAGCAGCGTAGCATGTATAACAACCCCATCTCGCAGGATGCCGGATGGCCGTTAATTGAAAAAATCTGAAGATTATCCAATATGATAGAATCTTTTGCTCTTCTCTTTGAAGAATCAATGAAAGAAATTGAAGCTCGTCCGGGTGCAATCGTTCGCGGGACCGTTATATCTATTGCAAAAGATATGGTTCTAGTTGACGCCGGATTAAAATCTGAATCTGCTATTCCTATAGAACAATTCCTTAACGCTCAAGGGGAATTAGAAGTTGAAATCGGTGATCAAATTGATGTTGCACTAGACGCAGTTGAAGACGGTTTTGGAGAAACGCTTCTTTCCCGGGAAAAAGCTAAGCGCCATGAAGCCTGGCTAATACTAGAAAAAGCATATGAAAAATCGGATACCGTAGTTGGTATTATAAATGGAAAAGTAAAAGGCGGTTTTACTGTTGAATTAAACGGTATCCGCGCTTTCCTTCCAGGATCTCTGGTTGACGTGCGTCCAGTAAGAGACACTTTTCATCTAGAAGGAAAGGAGCTTGAATTTAAAGTAATTAAGCTGGATCAGAAAAGAAACAATGTCGTAGTATCTCGACGTGCGGTGATAGAATCAGAAAATAGCGCTGAACGCAATCAACTACTAGAAAACTTGCAAGAAAGCATGGAAGTTAAAGGTCTTGTTAAAAACTTGACTGACTACGGTGCCTTTGTAGATTTAGGCGGTGTTGATGGTCTTTTGCATATCACGGATATGGCATGGAAACGAGTTAAACACCCTAGCGAAATTGTAACAGTAGGAGATGAGATTACCGTTAAAATACTAAAGTTTGATCGTGAACGTACTCGAGTTTCCCTCGGTCTCAAACAGTTAGGTGAAGATCCTTGGATTGCTATAGCAAAACGATATCCAGAAAACACTTGTCTTTCCGGTCGAGTAACAAATCTGACTGACTATGGTTGCTTCGTTGAAATCGAAGAAGGTGTTGAAGGCCTAGTGCATGTTTCTGAAATGGATTGGACAAATAAAAATATTCACCCCTCTAAAGTAGTAAACGTTGGCGATATAGTAAATGTAATGGTTTTAGAGATTGATGAAGAACGTCGTCGCATATCTCTTGGTCTAAAGCAATGTAAACCCAACCCTTGGCAACAGTTTGCAGAAACTTATCATAAAGGTGAACGTGTTGAAGGAAAGATTAAATCGATTACCGATTTTGGAATCTTTATTGGCTTAAATGGCGGTATTGATGGATTAGTTCATCTATCTGATATATCTTGGCAAGTAGCTGGTGAAGAAGCTGTACGGGCATATAAAAAAGGTGATGAAATTGCAGCAGTTGTTTTACAGGTTGACGCAGAACGCGAACGTATTTCCTTAGGGATAAAACAACTAGCCGAAGATCCATTTAATAATTATCTATATTTAAATAAAAAAGGTAGTATTGTAACCGGAAAGATCAAAGATGTTGACACAAAAGGGGTTACAGTTGAATTATCTGACGGTGTTGAAGGTTACCTCCGCGCTTCTGAATTTTCGCTTAATCGTATAAACGACACTATACCAATTTTAAGTGTTGGAAATAACATAGAAGTAAAATTTATTGGAGTGGATCGTAAAAACCGCGTTGTTAACTTATCTATTCATACTAAGTTCGAAGAAGACGAAAAAGATGAGGTCAGCAACCCTCCTAGCAATAAACAAGAAGAAAATACTTTCTCTAATGCAATGACCGAAGCTTTTAAGGCAGCAACAAAAAGCGAATAATAATGAAGGAACGGAAGTAATTCCGTGCTTTAACAATAAAAGATTATTAGGCTCTCAATAAGAGCCGAATAATCTTGGAGGAAATTATGACCAAGTCCGAGCTTATCGATAGACTTGTTTGCCAACATGTTCATCTTCAAGCAAAATTAATTGAAGATGCAGTAAAGGAAATCCTTGAATATATGACTACTACACTTTCTAATGGGCAACGCATCGAAATCCGTGGTTTTGGTAGTTTTTCTCTTCACTACCGATCTCCCCGAACTGGCCGAAACCCAAAAACTGGAGATAAAGTAAAACTAAATGAAAAATATGTACTACACTTCAAACCCGGTAAAAATTTACGAAATCGCGCTAATATCTATTAATTAATTTGGATAAGTCTCTATGCAGTTATATAAAATTAATCTTTAGTAAAGATTAAACATTTTCTAATAATATTAAATTAATGTTTTTTCACAGTCACATACGAAACATATATAACATATCGTCTAATTTTATGTGTACAACTAGTAATAAAAATTATATTTTTAAATCCTTTTTATTAAAAAAATTCATAATTAATATTATTAATCTAACTATATTAGATTTAAGTATTGTTTTTATATAGACTATAAATCAAAATATTTTTACAAAAAAATGAAAATAAAAACATTTTTACACATATAAAAATACTCTTTAAATATATTTTTAACCTAACTTGTTAAATATAAAAATCTTATAATTTATAAGACAATATATACATGTATGTTTTTTAAAATATTTTATGTTAATCATATACATTTGGTTATACCCAATTCTTATTCTACAGAATAAAATAAATTTTTATTTTTTTATAAATTAATAAGCTAATAAAATTAGCTAAATTTAACTAATTTTATTAATATTAATTAGTGGTAAATTGTATATTTATTTTACACTAATTATATGTATAGAAATTTTTATAAAATATTTTTATTCATTGTTAATCTTTATCGTACAAAAAAAAACAGAACTACCGAAAACCTACCACGAAATTTAAAAAAAACATGTTTATATTTATATAAATAATTATATCTGATCAACCAAACAATGATTCTATTTATAGAACATTTATAATAAAATTAAGCATTTAAATTTTTTTTAAAAAATCATAATTGATTTTAAAGTATTTTATTATTATTATTAATTTAACATATTTAAAATATAAAAACTTAGTAAATTAAGAGATACTTAATAAGTATAAACTTATATAAAAATCTTATTAAGATAACTGATAATTCTTTTCTCTAGAAAAAACGTTTTCACTGCTACAAGTAATCCCGTTATGGTAAATTTTTTTTACATTGTCACATCTTTCTAATATATCAATAAGTTCAACTAATCTAGATGTAGCCTTTAAATCTAAATTAATATAAGTTAATGGGATCCAATCAATGATAGATTTTATTGGTATAAATTTAGCCGTTTCTAGCATTTTCTTTACTTTCTCGAAAAATTCAAATGAGGTATACACATTAATCGACCCATTATTATTCACAATAATATCATCAGCACCAGATTCTACTGCAGCACTTATAATGTTATCTTCTATTAAACCAGGAGAAAAAGAAATAATACCTTTCTTAATAAATAAACACGAAACGGAACCATTAGCACTTAAATTTCCACCAGTTTTAGAAAAAGCATCACGTATTAAAGATGCAGTACGATCATGATTATCACTACAGCACTTAACCATAACAGCCGTTCCGCCTGAACCATACCCTTCATAAGTTACAATACTTTCCGTCTGTATATTGTCACCACCATTTATTCCTCGAGCAATAGCTCGATTTAATGTATTACGCATCATATTATGAGAAAATGCTTTATCTACCGCTGCACGTAAACGGGGATTTGAGGTAAGATTGCTTCCACCTAAACGAGCAGCAACAACTACTTCTCGAACAATTTTACTAACAACCTTTTCTCGCTTACTATTTTGTTTAGCCTTACGATGTTTTATATTGCTCCATTTACTATGACCCGCCATATTTTCTCCTACAAACCTTTAATCAAAATTAAATTTATTATATAGGTAATTATTTTATGTAATCATGTGACTCATTAAAAAAAATAAAAAAATCTAAAGTATTTAACAATAAATGTTTAAATATCATTAAAGTAATTAGAAATTTTTTATTATTATTCACACTTGATATAAATAATAAATTATATAACTACTATTATAGTAAGACTTTTCTTGTTTTAAAAAACCTTAAAATCAAAAATTGATTTATTTATTAAATATAGATTAGATGATATATAAAACAAATAAGATTATTGGTTGAAAAAAAACAACATTGTTCCTTCCTTAAGCACAAGACAAGTAATTTATAAAGAAATAAATAATCTAGTGTATCTTTTTTTAATAAAAATATATTTTAATTAACCACTTAATACGAAAAAATAATGTAAAATATATCTGTATCTATATACCCCACCCGAAACACCCATATAATCTTATTAAGATTAATAATTACATTCACAACAAAATAATCATTAATATATTAATACTTTCTAACAAGGAAGTAAGTTTACATCTATCTATTTATTGTATTAGAGGAAAAGAATTCAGTTATAGTTATATTAACTAATATTCGACTTAATTAGCACATCCCTAACATTCTTTATTAAGAAATCTAAAAATTAAAAAATAATTTATTTCTATAATAGAAACAATGATGTGATAAAAAATTTATTTTCATGCACATATATATTTTATGCTGCACAATGGAGAGTATTGAAGTATATTGTTGCATTCTTCATGTATCGATTAGAGCAAAAAGTAAGTTACCGTATAAAAAAACGAAGAAAGAGAGATTCCAGAAAAATATTTTTTCATATTACTTGATACTGTTCGCTTTTCGTTAGTAATGAATGAGTAATCTAGCGATAATTCATCAAACATTAATTTGCTAAAAGATAGAATCTTCGCAACTTTACAATTCTAAAAAAAAGATTAAAATAATATATGAATAACCAAAGCATATAAAATCTATCTAGATTGCTATTAATCTATATAAAAAGGGTAAACACAGAAAAGAAACAAGTGAGTTATATAATTAACTTGACTAAAATTTTTAAAAAAAAATCTTTGATAATAAATTACTATTTTTGTTTAAAATTTAATTTTTTATAAAAATTTTTAATATTAAAATATTGTGATTTCTAATAAAAAAATTAAGCAATCATATTATTTAATTAATAGAAATATTTTTTTTAAGAAGAAACACAGAGTAAAAAAATTAATGTTGCATTAAAATAGATACCCACATAGGACCTTGTCCAACAGGATAACGCGCTAATAATGATAACGTACCAAATATCTCATCAATGGAATAGACAGCAATATAATTAGACTTTTCACCAGCAACTACTAAAAACTTTCCTTGACTATCAATGTTAAAACCTCGAGGTTGTGTTTCAGTTGACAGGTGCCCAACTAACTGAAGCATTCCACCATCTTTAGATACTGAAAACTGACTAATTAAACTAGCAGTCCGATCTCCACAATACAACCAACGACAATCAGGCGTAATATGAATATCTGAAGCACACCGAACATCTTGAAAAGTAGGAGGCATAATATCCACAGTCTGTACGATTCGTGGGCTACTATCTATCGCAATCACATTAACGGTGCTACTTAATTCGTTAATTACATAAGCGTAATTACTTGTGTGATGAAACACCATATGACGCGGTCCTGTATTAGCCATACTATCTAAAGCTTCCGGGGTGTAAGGAGCTAAAAAACCACTGTGGTTAATGCTGTAAAGGCGAATACGATTTTCTGTTAAACAAGGAACCCAAACTACTTTCTTTTTAGAATCAACATTAGCAGAATGGCAATGAATTAAACCTTTAAGAGTCTGCCTTGAAATATGAACAATACCTTTCTTATCAATAGGGCAAACAGCAAGAGAACTACCATTGTAAGAAACGCTGTACAACATTTTTCCTTTACAATCAATGCTTAATTGTGTTGGACTAGCAGGTAACGCAGTTATAGCAACCTCTGTTAGTAATCCATATTTATCAATTTGATAACTAACTATACTAGAAATCGGGCGTATACCCAAATAAAGATGCGTTCTTGCTGGATGGATAACTATCGGTTTTCCTTTACCTGGAGCGTTAACAATTTGACGTAGTATGAGCATACCCTGTCTATTCATATGAAAGACGTGAATCTCTTGACTTTCTGGACTGGCAACATAGATGATTTGATTCATATTTATCTTGTACATAATACGATAAAGAACATAGCTTTTTTATATCAGAAATTTTTGCGTTATAATAAAGACGCATATTTTTATGATTTAAAATTGTATAACATAACAAATAAAAATACTAAATTTCTTTTTCATGATATGAAATTAATAATTTCATTATTTTTGATAAAAGTCATAAAAATACATAAATCTATGTATCACTTATTTAATAAAAATCAAAAATACAATGATCAACCTACTCATAATAAAGAATTTTGCAATACACTGCTATGAAAACATTACCCAAATATTATTTTTTTAAAAAAAATAATTTTATCTATAAAATTGTTTATACTAATTTTGTCTTTTAATTACATTAAAATCAGTTACAAATTATCTAATTTTATAAACACATCATAATAATGTTTAAAAAAACATTGTTTTTCCACTAACCAGATATTCATGTTTTTATTGTTTATAATAATCAAATGAATACTTTCCTTATTTTTTAAAAAAAAGAAACAATATTATTTTATAATAACTATTATTAATGTAACTATATCGTTAATGATCAATACTATTTAACAAAAATGATGATATATATAAAAGAATGGCGCTCTATATTATCATTAGAAAATATATCAATTTATATTGATTAATACTTTTAATTAATCAAGATTATAACACATGGAAATTTCTTAAAAACATCAATATTACCCACTAATACTAAATGCATATTTAGCAATTATTTTTTAAGACACTTTACAAAATAATTGCTAACGATATAAAATTGCACACATATTAAAATCATATCTAAACATATAATATGCGACATGTATTTCAAAAACATTGATTTCTTTATATTTTAAATACTACAAATAACTAAAAGCGGTAATAACATGTTTTACACAATTTACTTTACTAGCTACGCTTGCAATAGCTTTTCCTTCAGGGTAAGCTACTAACCCTAATAGAAAAACCTCTCCATTTTCAGTAATTACTTTTACGTTAGACGATTTAATTCCTGTATTTTTCAGCAAATGAAACCAGATCTGTATAGTAATCCAAACATCTATAGAAATCTGTTTAAACGATACTATCTTCCCCTGACGAATTTCATTATACACCTCAGGCTCACCTTCAAGACCTAACACAAGATCTTTCGCTCGTTCAGCTAATTCTCGACTAGGAGCTTGACCAGTTAACAAAACCTTTCCATGATAAACAGTGTTAATTATACGCGTACCTTTCCGCAACTGATAATCTTGAGCTAATCTATAAGTAATACGAGCTTCAAGGGTACCATCATCAAGTTGTCTACCGAAACTTCTAGGATCACTAGCGGTTTTAGTCACAACTGCAGTAGTACCAATTGCTACTGTACTAACACATCCCTGCAACATCATCGCAATACATAGAAGGAGCAATATTATATATAACTTCACCTCGACCCCTTCATCTTCGAGTTAGGAAAAGATTTTTATCTATCAAAAATAAAAAAAAGATTATAGCAACCAAATAAATCGTTTTATTTTTAAATAAAAAAATAATATGTTAGCAAAAAGTCAACCTTTTAACATGGAAAATATGATTCATATCAAACTAAAAAAAACTAATCTAAGAACATATTTTATATGTCATTAAGATATACTTACTCAAATGCACTAAGAAACTTATGCTGCTAACATTTTATTTATATTAATATTTTATTCACTTTTATGTCATAAAAAGAGAAATAGAACTTGTAATTTTAAAAATTGCTATCTTTCATTAAAAAAATAATCTTATGAATAAATTATTATCATAAAATACATTTCTCTCATTAAAATTCAACCTTATATTAATAAAACAACAAAAGACTCAATTTAATTATTCGTTAATTAATAACATAATTGTATATATTATAAAAAAAGAAATTAATTACCCATATTTTCTAAAATGCAACTTAACTAACGTGAGTAGTGTTTTTAGGATATACATTGTTTAACAAATTAAAATAATTTAAAATCTTTCCTTATTTTAATAACATATGTATAAAGAAATTTTCTTTGATGTTATGCCTTCTAATACGCTTCTATCATACTTTTCATTTATCTGATTATTATTACAACCGTAATTCCTATAAAGTAATAAAATAAAATTTACAATTTTGATTGAAATGTAGATATTTTTATCCATCATTTAGTTATTCTTTACAATTTTAGGATTAACAATCCATTTTGATTTTTTTAATATAAGATATATGATATCTATAAGAGAAAACTAAAAATATTTTTATTCTTTCATGATCCTACTAGTCATCGCTTATCTAGCGACAAAATAGTTAAAACCTTTTATTCAAATTTTTTTACTTCATAGAATAGCAAGAAGAATTATTAAGCTACGATAGTAGTAATACTTATATACTAAAGTATCGTATTATTTTAAACTTTTTTTTCATCAGCTTTTAAGATTCTATCTTAAAAGACAGTTTTATTAACGCCATAGAGTCAATTACAATCTAACTAAACTGCATACAATTACCTAGATCCTATTTTATATAAAAAGATTTTATACTGTTAGTATTACTTAATACAACTAATATTACTAAAACCTCACTATAATATCTCAATGAGAGAATACTTTTAAAACAAGTAAAAAACAATCTATATTTGTAATACAAAAAAATATTAAGATTTAAATGGATTAAAAGAATAAAAAGTATAAAAACGAATTCTAAATTCTACTATGATAGAATTTACTATCACTAATAGTAAATACAAAGGCATAGTGGATTCTGATGAAAACTGCAATTGTATTGACTGAATCCCCTGCAAAAATAGAGATCTGTCCGCATTGTTAATCAGCGACACAAATCATATCAAATCCTAAAAGATTTTCTGAAAACAAAAAAATCAAATAGTTATTTACTTGCCCACGAGAAAAAATTGTCTAATCCTCCTTATTAAACCTAACTAAATATTCCATTTTCCTGTTCACTAACTCGAATAAAAGTAGTACGTTTTGTTAACTCCTTCAAGCGCGATGCACCAACATAAGTGCAGGCAGAACGAAGGCCACCAAGAATATCACGAATAGAACATTCGACCGGACCTCGCACAGCTAATTTAATACTTTTTCCTTCCACAGCTCGATAATCCGGAACTCCCCCAATATAGCGTTTCATAGCTGATTCGGAACTCATACCATAGAACAACATAAACTGTTTTCCATTTTCTTCAACAATAGTGCCTTCACACTCGTCATGACCTGCTAACATACCTCCCAACATTACAAAATCTGCACCGCTACCAAATGCTTTAGCAACATCTCCCGGAACTACACATCCACCGTCGCTAACAATTTGACCACTTAAACCATGGGCTGCATCAGCACATTCAATTAACGCCGATACTTGAGGATAACCAACACCAGTTTTTATTCTTGTAGTACAGACCGAACCAGGACCAAGACCTACTTTTACAATATCAGCACCAGAAAGAATAAGCTGCTCGACCATTTCACCCGTAACTACATTACCAGCACAAATTACTTTATCTGGAAAAGTTGCTCTAGCTTTTTGAACAAAAGTTACAAAGTATTCTGAATAACCATTCGCAACATCAATACAAATAAACTTCAGGTTAGATGATAACGCCATGAATTGCTGCAATTTATTAAAATCCGCATCTGAAGTTCCTGTGGATACCATTACATAATCTAGCACCGATTTTGGTGATCGTTCTATAAATTCACGCCACTGAACTATATTATAATACTTGTGCACTGCTGTAATTATATTAAATCTAGCTAATACTTCAGCCATGTGAAAAGTACCAACAGTATCCATATTAGCAGCAATGAGAGGCACACCAAACCAATTAATTCCAGGATACTTAAATTTAAAATCTCGTTGAAGCACAACATCAGACCGGCTTTTTAAAGTAGACCTCTTAGGGCGGATCAAAACATCTTTAAAACCTAATTTTACATCTTCTTCAATACGCATAGGGGATTCCCTGAAAAAAGTAACAAATCGATAATCAAGATAAGAGGCACTTTTTCATAGCAAAAACACTTCACCATTTAGGATTACACTGAGAAAAAACCCGAAATCTACTTATCTTAGATTAATACAATATATTTGATTGTTTTTTTTGATGCCCACCAAAGCAGTCAATCTGCATAAGATTGTCTTACTATTCATAATGAATATCTGAGTAATTTTATTCATTATCATTATTGTCAATATTGTTTAATCTGTGTACATAGATGTATATTATGAGACTAATACTATTTTCTCTATAACTTTTTTTGAAAAACAAAATGCTATAACAGAACATAAAATTATTTATAAATAATATTTTTTTAAAAACATAATTATTGCGCAAAAATTAATTTTTACACTACTAAATTGCATGGACTATATTTATATAACTAATATTTTTTTACTAATAATTATTTTCTAAGAACAAAAAAAATACTCTTATTTGTTCCTTCGTTCTACTCTAATAAAAAATATAACTATAGTAACGCAATCACAATTCAAAAAAATTTAAATGTTTTAAGAAATTTTATCCATCAAGATTAAGAATATTTATTTGAAATAAATAAAGATAATAATAAAAATATAAATAATATAACCTTAAAGTGTTGAATTGTTTTTTTTTGCTAACCATATACAATGTACGTTAAACTTGATTTTCTTGTAATAATACATATAATATAGATGATTATATAGATGAAGCTTCCTATCAAACTCAAAAAAATACGGAATATCAATTAAAGATAACTATAATTTTAAGTGTAAAGTTTTTAATATTTTTTATTAATTTAATATAGTATAAATGATGTTGGTATTTTTTTTAAATCTAAAATAAACTTGAAAATTGTTACTAAGACCTCTTATACAAAATTAAAACAATATATTTTATCAGTAAATAAAAAATTTTGACTATATCTAAATATATAAAATATTTAGAAAGTACTTTTTAAATCTTTTTCCTAATTATATGGATTTGTTGATTAAATGTTCTTTTTTTAATTGATCTAATGTTCTTGCTTCTTAAAATTGCTCCCAATAAAAAAATAATTATAACTGTTACTACATTTATCTATAAATATATACATAAAATCAACAATTTAATTAAAAACAATATGAGTAATATAACTATTTAAATCTAACTTTCTTTGTTATCAGAAATCCACTTCTCTAATGTTTGCTGTAGTTTATCCATCCCTTTTTTTTGTAACGATGAAAACACTTCTACTTGAAAGTTTCCTATTAAAGTTCCTAACATTATCCTAGTCTGGCTCAATTGTTCCTCTTGTTTTCTTAAAGAAAGCTTGTCAGCTTTATTGAGCAAAAGCAGCATAGGCATATTCATATTGACGGCCCATTGCACAATTTGTTGATCGAGCTTTTTAAAAGGATGTCGAATATCCATTAACACTACGAGCCCCTTCAAGTTAGAGCGCGTTTGTAGATATTCCTTAATAGTCTGTTTTAAACAATGTTTTAATACTCTTGGAACTGCTGCATAACCATATCCGGGTAAATCAACTAGTCTTATACCAGACGTTACTTCAAATAAATTAATAAATTGAGTACATCCAGGGATTTTACTTGTTCTAGCTAATTTTTTTTGATTAGTTAACGTATTAATTAAAGTAGATTTACCTGAATTAGAATACCCCACAAATGCTATTTCAATACTACTATCACCTGGTAAATAATTTACATTAGGTGCACTAGTTAAAAAACATGTTAAATTATAGTTGTATAAATTCTTCAAAAGTATTTAACTCAAATATACTATTTAATAGTAGTGATACCAGAAAATGTATTTAAAAAATACATTATGATCTTCTCAATAACTCTTTTCTTAACCTGTAGTATTAGTAAGCAATGTTTTTGCATATTTAATCATTTTCTAGTTCCCATTTTTCTTAAAATCAACTTATTTGTAATAATCTGATCTCATACTAAAGAATACAACAACGTATAAATTTAATTACCAAACTACAAAATAACACTAATAAGTAGGTATTTTTAAAAAAAATCAACAAATGTTTTTCTTTAAAGAAAACTTTTCACTGAAATAGTAATTTATTTACATACTCTAGTTTATCTATCGTGTTGTTTGTCATAAAACAACATGATTTTTTTATTAGTCGCCCTCTACTCAACTTCTTTAGATTGTTTTGTTACCTACTAAAGATTAAAAAAATAAAGATTTTAATCAATTAAAAATAAATAAGCGAGTAAAATACATTGATAACCTTATAACAATTTTTATCTTTAAAACGCTATTTTAGATTTTTTTATTTGCACAGAATCAATTAAAATCTACGATAAAAACTAAAAAAATACAATTATATTGTATTCAATAAACTAAAGAATTTAGAAACTTAATACAGAAGATGGAAGTTTAAAATATAGGCTTATGCAAATTAATTTATTTTTAATGGTTTTAAAGCCAACGATAAAACGTTACTCCTTCTTTCTTAAGAAGGGAATTCTTATTAAGAAGTCAAATAAAACAAATCTTGTTGTACAATTAATAAAAAACTATCAGAAAATATTTTTATATGAATCTATTTGTTTAAGTTATTTATTATTTAATCTACTAAAAATATTTTTTACATAATAATCTTCATACGATCTCTTTTTGATTATATCAGAAACAAAATTCATTATCTAGACAATCAAAGAAGATCTTTAAAAAAAGAAAGTTTCTATAGACTACTCAATAGATGAATAAACATTTAAAATAACTATTTTATCGTTTTTTAGTTCAGATTTAAAAAAGATTTTACTTCTACAAGATTATTATTTATAAAATTCTTATCTAAAAAGAAAAAAAAGAAAAATATTCAATAAAGTATTGTTAATTACCATATATATTTCAACATCTTATCTAAATTAACGTTATCGTTGAAGTCTAATTAAACATACTGCAATAAAAATGTGAATTAAAATTTAAAATACATACACATCACAATATTCTTATCACAATAATTTAGAGCCATTTATCTTAATATTAAATATTTAATTTTTAATATACTTAATTATATAAACTAAACTCAACAAATAATTATAATAACTTTAGATATCAAATTACTACCGCTAACCGGAGCTAAGAGTAGAAAATACGACCACTAATACATTAGACCACACAGTTGCCGTCTGTACCCCCCCCACCTCAATAATAATTGTTAGGTTTACAAGCGAATCAAATGCAATGTCCTATAAAAACATATACTTAGTCACTCTGATCCAGTTTGTATTTAAATGAACATTTTATATTGTCTTGCCTATCAACTGTTATGAACTGATTATAATATTTATCCATATTCCTAAGAAGGTTTATCTTTATCGATCAATGAAATTAAGATCACTTCTTAATATATCTGATACGCCTTATAAATATAAATAATAAAAACAATCAACATAGAAACAACTCAAGTGTCTCTGAAAAGAAAAGATACAGGTATCCATTGAAACCATCTCACACATAGTAATAAATTAACTGCAACAATCTAACAATATATCTATCACTATTATCAAGGAACATACAATCGCGCCGGATTGGTCTATTTTAATGAAACAATATTGTCACATTTAAACTATTCTTAAATAAAGCTAATATCTTAAATCGTATTACAAACGTTTTACTAGATCTTTTGATAGAGGTAATATTTTAAATACGTTAATAAAATTCAATATGCTTGGATTTAGATATTGGTGGGTCATAAAAATATAACTTTTGTCGGTGATGACAACCGATTAAACCTATGGCTGAAAATAAATGAAGTAAATAGTATCTAATTTTTTTAAAAGTTTTTTACCACTATAAATATTAAACGTAAGTCAAATCATAAATCTTATAGTAACATTTTATTATGTTATTATGCATCTATTGAATACAATAACTCTTAATTTAAGAAAAAATTAAACTAAAAACAACATAAGTAGCATAATTAACCTCTGTTTTAATTTTAATATAGCAAATGAAGCATGACTTGTAATCAACTGTATTAAAAATAGGCTAAGATTAAGAAGTTAAAAATATAAAAAACTACAGTATTTTAATACTGTGCTAATATTTAATCTCACACAAAAAAAAAGAGGCGTTCTTATCAATGTGCATATCTTATTAACTTTATGAAAACATGTTTTTTTATGAATATTAAGAAATCAAAGATACTATGGTATATTTACATTTAGTTAAAAACTAAAAGCACAATGTTACCTATAAAACAACAGTCGACACTCCAAAAAAACTGACCCCAATCCTCATTCGCTAGATGTCGTTTGTTCAACCGCCGCAAAACATTAAATAACATTGTGGCAACCGACTGATATACTTTTAATTTTAGAGTATATAATCACTGACTATACTAAAACTACCCTGCAACCTTTTTTTTAAACTCCTTGATGTTCTAAAAAAAATAAAATCTTTTATACCGTTACTTATATAAACAAAACAAATTGTTAAAAACTTTAACATTTGCTAGATATCATGTTAAGAGGATAATAAAAAATCAAGAAACATCATAGAGAAAATTTAATAAAATTTCTCGTTATCAAATAATAAATCCCCTTCGCCACAAAGATCAAAATCTACCACCATTAGAAAACTTCCTAGTTCAGACTAATTTGAAAATCGAAGTAATTCCCGTTCAGATATATCTAGGATACATTTCAAAGTCATAACTCTAAATGAATCTAAGACAAACTAGTATTGTCTCGCGTATTCACCATTGGCACGGAAGAAGCTCTCTTTCCTCCACCAAACATATTGACATATGCAAGTGATTCGACACCAAAAGAAGAATACGACCTAAAATATGTTGAGATCATAACGCACGACAAATATACCAATCATTATTCATACAAAAATCTAACACCTCTTTATCAAAGAATTTCATGTTTTTCTGATGATCTCCCCACCGAGATGCTTGAAAAATATAAAAACTAATCTATGCTACCCTCAGCATAGGTTAAGATAATATTGAAGAATGTTTAAGTAATCGTTATTTACTTTGGTCATAAAAACCAAAAAAAGTTATATAATATATAAAATAACCAATTAATTATAAATATATTAAACGATGCATTAGTATAAAATTTTTATTAAGAAAATTTCATCAAAGTTTCTCGATATAAACACTCATCTTCAATACTCACATTACACTTATAATTCTTAATCATTATGAATATCATTCTAAATTTCTTTGTGGAAGTTTGTAGATTCATGTTTTTATATATTTAGTAAATTACTATAATTAACAACTATTTAAAAAATAAAAATTTTACATAATTAATATTTCTAGATAAATTTTACCAATTATAATTAAGGCTATATAAACTTCACTTAGACAGTTGAAAAATAAGTCAACATGAATAATTTTATTATTATGCATTACAACTAATTAAAATAATACTATAATTAAAATTTTTCAACATTATAGATTACAGTAGCTTTTAATAATTTTGTATCACAAAAATCACATATTTTTTATTTACACCTAATGTTTTATCTATAAAAACGTGGTGGTTTTCATTAAACATCGATATTTTATTAATTATTATTTAGCAGTCGGTCCTTGTTTATCAAACAAGTCTATTTGTAATAAAAACAAGAAAAAAATCATGTAAAAAATAAAAAAACAAATTTCTTCTCTATGCCTATAACAGTAGCCTTATAACAATACTTATTTTAATAGATTAGTAATAAACCTTTGTTTTATAAGTTCTTGTACTGAAACAAATCATTTCAAGTTTATTAACAAGAACCATTGTTTCAATTTCTAGTTATTAAAAAAAAGGCAATAACTTATTTTTATAAAACTTTTTCTTTGTCACTAAACTGAAAAATTGTAAAAAACATCCCGTGATTAATCCTATAAAATCAACAAAAGTTTAACTAAACACAACAAACCCAGTTACGTCACATATTGACAGACTTTTTATTCTAAGCGTAACATGATAGAACTATCTATGCGGAGAGAATTACACCTTATCCCCATAGATACTAAATTGATAATCTATTTTGCTTAAATATATCACTAAAACTACCTGTAGAGAATTAGTAACTTTAATAAAATATCATTGATTATCAAAGATAGGTTTCATAAAGCTCGATCTGCAAACAGTCTAAAAAACGAGAGTGGACATTTGTCACCCCCTCCCCGTGTTTCTATGATCGAATGCATTTCCCGTAGTTTACCGTGAAGGAAACGAGAGCATATGCTTAATGCATTTCAACTAGAAAACCATCGTTTATCGCGTCTTGACTCTGACAACTCTGGTTCCTTGTCCAAAGCCGTATGGATAGATCTTATCGAGCCTGGAGACCATGAAAGAAAACGAGTTGAAAAAGAGCTCGGACAAAGCCTGGCAACACGTTTAGAGCTAGAAGATATAGAAGCATCTGCTCGTTTTTTTGAAAATGATGACGGGCTACATATTCACTCTTTTTTCTTTTATGCTGACGCTGAAGATCATGCAGGTAATGCTACCGTAGCATTCACCATCCGTGATGGTAGACTCTATACGCTACGAGAACGAGAACTGCCGGCATTTCGTTTGTATCGAATGCGCACTCGAAACCAGGTACTTATAGACGGTAACGCCTATGAATTATTGTTGAATTTGTTTGAAACAAAAATCGAACAATTGGCAGATGAAATTGAAAATATTTATAGCGATTTAGAGGCAGTAAGTCTCGTGATCATGGATGGTCATCTAGGAGATGAGTATGATAACGCAATCTCCACTCTTGCTGAACTAGAAGATGTCGCTTGGAAAGTTAGATTATGTTTAATGGATACTCAGAGAGCATTAAATTTTCTAGTACGAAAAACACGGCTTCCTGGAAACCAGCTTGAACAAGCACGAGAAGTTATACGCGACATTGAATCGTTATTACCTCATAACGAATCATTATTTCAAAAAGTAAATTTCTTGATGCAGGCAGCAATGGGATTTATAAACATCGAACAAAATCGTATTATTAAAATATTCTCGGTAGTCTCAGTAGTGTTTCTCCCCCCAACTTTAGTTGCCTCCAGTTATGGTATGAACTTTAATTTCATGCCTGAACTTAGATGGTCTTTTGGCTACCCTGCCGCAATCATTCTTATGATAATAGCTGGATTAGCACCATATTTATATTTTAAACAAAAAAAATGGCTTTAATAAGCTAACGCAACTATAAAAAAATTACGGGTGATTATGATGTAAAACCATTTATCAATGTATATTAAAAACAAATAAACGTAAACATATTAATAATTATTTACACATTGCGTCAATAATTAACATAATAAGTTATAATATGTTTTATATATATTTACTAATTAATCAACATAAAAATACAGATTGCATTTATTGCATAAATGATTTTTTTTAAAAAAACATTTTTATTAAAGTTATCTTTTCATCAACAACTTGTTAAAGTTATGAGCTCTCATAAAAATCATTTAAATGATCATAAAGCTCTTAAGTAATACAAAAAGATTAATAAATATCTCTATATTGCGATCTGATGGCGAACCAAGAAAAAATTAAAAAATCGTATAAATCATAGTTTGTTGTTTTACTGTTCAATCTAATTTGATCATATTTCTTCGCTTTTATGCTTTTCTCCAGAAAGGTATCTCTAGATTAGAGTTTGTTCTTGTCTAAACTATTTTATAAATTTTATTATAAAGTGTTTTTATAGGATATATCCCTATCAATATATCAGTTTTTATCAACCAACCAAAAAAAATTAGTAGATATTGTATGTTTTTTTATAAAAAACTCTTAATGACAATTTTAAAGAAATCTGTATGGAAATACGTAAAAAATATAAAATACACTATGTGTAGTATAGTATTAAAGTAAAAATTATATTATAACAATATGACTACTTTAATTTCACAAACAACTTTTTACTTTTTTCTTCATTTTAAAGAAAAAAGATAGTACAAAAAAATATTCATATAACACTATGCAACCATCTTTAAAATAACCAAAAGATTAAAAAACATATTACTAATTAGCAATATAAATAGTACTAATTATTTCTTATAGCAATTAACCAATATATAAATAAAATATCAATCTTATCAATATTCACCCCCCCATACTGCATGATCAACATACATACAAATTTGCTAATATAGCAATATCATAAACAAAAAAAGTTATACTTCTTAATTATTCATTCCATCAAAAATAAAATATTGATTCAGCTATAGCAAAAAAAATACAACCATGAAAGCCTTAAAGAAGAATTCAATATTAATACTATACTAATAGAAATTTATACTTTTAATCATATTTATTCTTTATTTTAAACTTATACTTTAATTTTAAAGATATTAACTAATTTACATATATACTTAAAATTATTTTTCTTTAGATCATATTTATGAAATAAAAATTTCAAAAAAAATAATAGAAAAACCAATTATATTCTTTATATTTTCACAATATTTTATCTTAATTTCATAGTTTATCTTAACAATAAACTACTGTGTTGCATGTTGATAAAAATGATTTAAGGTGGGAGAATGTTTTTCTTATACTTTTCTAGTCTATACTTCTTCACTGAATATACAAAACATCACAATACGATTAGTTCAAAAATGTTCTGAAGATTTTAGTCCTATCCTCAGGAATAAATATATATATAACAAAATCCACTTTATGTGATCGCATTTACCCAAAAAAAATAATATGGGTTTTATTAAAAACATATCTATAAAAATAATTTTTTTTGACTACCTAATGATAATCCATAAAAATAAGCTAATAAATATTATCACTAATTAAGAAACTAGATTTCTTGCTAACTTAAACCAACCTTTTTTTAAAGCTCTGAGGTCAAAAAACTTTTACTCACACTCATGAAATATGAAAAAGAAGAAACAACATTGAAAAAACATGATAAACACGTTTAAAGACATCTAAAAAAAACCGAACAAAAAAACCTAATATCTATAAAAATAAAAATGAATCCTTAGCATATTTACAGTATAATAAACATAGGAGAAAATTATTAAAAATATACTGCTACCTCTAATAAGAATTAAATCGCTTATCTCTTTTTTTCTTATCTGCTCCTATTATAACTACTCTTTTGAAGGCGTGCTTCTTTACATCGTAAATATAATACCTACAAAATATATCTTAAAATGCTGAATATCAGTAGTATACTATAGCAACCGAGTTTAAAGTTTTTTTGAGCTAATTACAACCAAAAATTCATAAAACAAAAAACTTAAATAAGGTCTTGTTATATTTATATTGCCGATGTTGTTATCAGTTAGATACTTTATAATTTAATGTAACTGTTTCTATGCTATAATATAAAAAATCTATTATTGCTAAATGTATGATTTTTATTTGTCTAGCAATTATAGAAAAATTATTTCCAATAAAATTTCTTAATTCAATAACAAAATCATTACTGGACAGAATTAAATAATTTGCGACTAAAATAGATCTTTTTTTTAAAAATCGATGTTTATACCTAAGCACAAACAAAATCGATAGTGATTATATCTATACGTGCCACAAACTTGCATTCTTAAACTAATAACGCTACAACAAACTAATGTAAAAAAACAGTAAAAATGTATTGCTTAGCAAGCCTATTACATGAAAATTATCCTTCAATATACAGAAGGGTTATTACTTTCTTGTCTAACATTAACAACTTACTTCTATTAACCTCCTTCGAATTAGTAAGATATATGCCTAAAAAAATTCATATTCACGATATAATCGTGATCAAAGAACCCCCTCCGTGTTATTTTTTTTAGTTAATAAACTTCTCTTAAGAAAGAGTTAGAAAAAATTACAATAAACATTTCTTATTTCCTCAAACTAAGATTGAGTGCTATCTACTTTTTTTTAACATTAAATTACAAGATTTTTTAAATGAAGTTCATATAATTATCAACAAAAAAAAATTGAACACACCAGATTTGATAAATTATGATCTTCATGTAAAATATTTAAAATTTTATTGAAAATATGAACATACTTATTTTTTTTGTTATAAGGTAATTTCATATCAAAAATATATTTTTGATAACTGTTACAACACGCTCTCATAGAGTGAATGTCCTAATCTAAAACAATCACTCTTAAATACAATATAGCATTTTCTATTACTAATATAATTTAATAATTTATTATATTAACATATTTACTTAAGCATGTATCTAAAAATATTTAAAATTAAAACAACCCTAATCGTATGTATGTATGGAAAAACTCCTCAATCTTATAGTGAAATTTTCACTTATATTTCCCTTTTTCTAAATGTGTTTTTCCTTATATATCAATAAAAATAAATTCTGAATTCTTACTTCAGTGTTAAATGACATTTTAACTTACATCATTTTTTTTGTATTTACTAGAGTTTAAATACCTATTAAAAAACATAATTATTAAAATTGACAAAAGTTTTTTACAATCTACAAAAAAATATTAATATGTAATGTTGTTTAATATTTTCTTTTCTGTTGAAAATCAAACTAATGATAAACATTTACTCTTAAATAACATCATTAAAAAAACAAGGAAAACTAAATGTTTTTAGTCACATTTTATTAGTAACATACTAAAACTGCCTACTAAACAATAAAAAATAAAATCACTTTTATTCTTTTTATGAAAAACTTGTTAAAATTAACCATATTTGACTAATTTAGCTGTTGACAATATTTTTTATAATTTATAATTTATTGTTGCTTAATAGTATGGGGCTATAGCTCAGACGGAAGAGCGCTTGCATGGCATGCAAGAGGCCAGCGGTTCAATCCCGCTTAGCTCCACACAGAAAAAAAATAGAATATCCAATACATCTAAGTTTACTTAAAAAGCTCTTTGTTATATCTAGCGAATACTATATTTATATGCTAATTTTATAATTTACCTATAAAGCTTTGCAAATTTATAAACTGCTGCATCAAAAGAATTATTCTTTTTAATTAGAAAAAAACCATTTTCATGATTGTAAAATATAAATTTAAATCAACGAAAATCTCTTTAAAAATATTTACGCAATTAAATTGTTATTTAAAAATATCTCTAAAACATAAAATTAATGAAATCATAGATTTCTTCATAATACAAAACCTATATTTTGATTTTTTCAATTTTATAGAAAAATAAATTCTTCAATCATTATTATTAATTTATTTAAAATCCAAAAAAAAATATTTCACACAAGAAACTCATTTATAAACAACCCATATTTCTATTAGATAAACTAAAATACTTATTGTATTACTATCAATTAATATTTAATTCCAATGACTTAATTTTTTAAAAAACTGATATAAATAAAATTAATTTAATATGTTGTTTAAAGCATAAACATCACAATTTAAATCTATTAATAAATCTACTTAAACTTATTTTCAAAAAAATCTTATTTAATCTTTCTGTTGAGCATTAACAAATGCCATTAGATCCTGACATAGTACACTTAAACCTTCTCTCCTCCTAGCAGAAACCACATAATATTTTTCTGTCCAATTTAAGTCTTTTAAGATAGATTTAGCACGAGATACCCCCTCTCCTGATTTAAGCAAGTCATTTTTATTAAAAACTAACCACTGTGCTTTAATAGCTAAACTTTCACTATAATGTGTCATTTCTTTTATGATAATCTGGATATTATTAATCGGATCTGATCCATCTGTTGGGTTTAAATCAACAAGATGCAGTAAAATTCGGCATCGCTCTAAATGTTTAAGAAATCGAAGTCCCAACCCAGAACCATTGGCTGCCCCTTCAATAAGCCCTGGAATGTCTGATATCACAAATCGTTGTTGATTATCTAGATGTACTACACCTAAAGTTGGAATCAATGTAGTAAATGGATAATCGCCTACCTTAGGTCTAGCCGATGACACTGCACAAATAAATGTAGACTTACCAGAATTAGGTAAACCAACCATTCCAACATCAGCCAATAACATTAACTCTAAGCCTATCTCGCGAATCTCCCCAGGAGAACCGTTGGTTTTTTTTCGTGGAGATCTGTTCGTCGATGACTTGAAGCACGCATTTCCCAATCCACGTAATCCACCTTTTGCTATCATTAACTGTTGTTCATGGGAGGTCATATCACCTATTACCGCTTGAGTACGCACATCTAAAATCCGAGTTCCTACAGGAACTTTAATAACAACATCTTTACCACGCCTTCCAGTGCAATCACGACTTTTTCCATTTTGACCACTTTCGGCAAAAAATTTTTTTTTAAAACGATAATCAACGAGAGAGTTTAGATTTTCATCCGCTAGTAGCCATACGTCACCGCCGTCACCACCATTTCCACCATCAGGCCCACCTCGGGGAATATATTTTTCCCGACGAAAGCTAATACATCCTTTTCCGCCATCACCACCTGCCACTAGAATATTTATAGAATCAACAAACTGCATGTTCATACTCCAATAATATTTTAATAAGATTGATAAATTTATATCTAACTTTTTTTATATTAACCTGGTCGGAAAAAATCTTTGATTAAAGAACTATACCATCAGCACCGACATCACCAGATATCCCTATTTTAAAATCAATTTATTAAAATCTGCTAAAATTCTCATTTATAAAACTACAAATAAAAAAAATTTTATTTTACAATACAGCTAGCCAATAATAGAATAAAAATAAAAAAATGCATTGTTAAATATATTTTTTTCTATTTTTCACTAATATTTCATTAAAATTATTCGAAATTAAATTCCTTCCTACAATTAAGAAATAAATAAGACATAAAATTATAGTTGTTATATTTAATTAATATATCTCATTTTTTATTTTATTATTATTGTAGTTAACACTTTAATTTTATAGGATTACTGCATCATGATCATATTAATTACATCAAAATTCTATATCTTCTCGCTACGATAGAAATGAAAAACTTTATCTATTTTCAAACAAATATTGTTCAAATACCCTAATTTATTTTCTGATTAGCAATTCAATTCTTCTAAATGCAATTTATTTATATTATAATGAAATAATTTACAAACGTTTTTAATAAAAAAATAATTAATATTATTTTTTTAAAGTTAATTTACTAGTAATATTTCACTTTATTTATATAATATTATGGAAATATGTTTATCGCACTTTTATATTCTCTTAAAAAAATATAAAAATATTATTTAAATAAATAGATAAATAGAATATCGAAATAAAAAGCAATATATTCATCAATATAAAATATTCAAGCATTAAAGTGCTTATTAGTAAATAATATTTATTTGATCTCGATCATCTCTAATGTCAACAAAATAATTTACAATTAATAACATAGGATTGCAGAAAACCACTCATCAATATTTATTAATAAATTTACTTATTTTTATATTGTAAATGTTGTTTTTAAAAAAAATCAAATTCTATTAATCGGTAAATTTATACTATATTGTTATTCAAAGTTTATCTTTAATAAAAACATCTTATCTTTTAATATTTATTAAATAAAGTTTTCACTATAAACAACTAGACATCATAATCATTATAGTGATTAACCACACTTAATACGCTTTATTTTAAATTAAAGGTTAAAATAAAAAAATAATTTATTTAAAAAAACTAATTTGTGTTTAATGAACACGCTTATTTGTATAGAAAGTTATAAAAGATTAATCAACTCCCTTTGCATGTTTAAAAGTGTAGTTTTGTTTACACTGAAGTGATGCTCATTTTTAATTTAAATTGAGTGATTTGTGTTTTTATAAAAAAAGCTAAAGGATGTTACTCGATAAACAAAGATGATTAAAAAATAACTTTTATTTTAATAACATAAAATAAATAATCTAACTCTTTCTTATTTCAAGATAGGAATTTAATATTTTACATCAAAATTTACTTTACATATTAAAGATATTTAAAAAATACTAAACAATGTAATAACATCTAATTAATTGTTATAAAAATATCTTCCATTTAATAAACAAAAAGTTTATTAAAAATAAGCATTCTAATTTTTCTAACTTTAAATAATTCAATAAAAAGATAAGATTTTAACAGCAGAAATTCAAAAAACATGATATTATTTAAAACTTATAATATAAACTATATCTTCATTAAATTTGTTTAATCACACTATTAATTAAGATCTTTTTGCGTAGAAATTATAGAGGTATTAATATGACTACAACATGTTTTTATGATATATTTAAACATAAACTTGTAAATAAATTTTAACTAACATGGAAAATCAACATGTATTTTACTTTACCTTCTCTTCCCTATAGCTATGATGCTATGGAGCCATTTTTTGATAAAAAAACAATGGAAATTCATCACACGAAACATCATCAGACTTATATCAATAATGCTAATGACACCTTAAAAAATATACCAAATTTCACCATACCACCTGTCGAAGTGCTCATAAGAAAAATAGATACATTTCCGATAGAAATACAAAGAATACTACGTAATAATGCAGGTGGCCACGCTAATCATAGCTTATTTTGGAAAGGGTTAAAACAGGGTACTTGCTTAAGAGGTGACTTAAAAAATGCCATCCAATCTGACTTCGGTAGTTTTAATGCGTTTAAAGAAAAATTCGAACACATCGCTACCACTCATTTTGGTTCTGGTTGGACTTGGCTTATAAAAAAAATAAACAAATTAGACATTATATCAACTAGTAATCAGGATAACCCACTGATGGGTAAAATAATTTTAGAAAATTGCGGTTATCCAATTATAGGACTCGATCTCTGGGAGCATGCTTATTACCTGAAATATCAAAACTGCCGTTCAGATTACATTAAAGCATTTTGGAATGTAGTAAACTGGGAAGAAGCAAATGAACGCTTTTCTTTTGCGTCCGCTGTTGCTAAAGACGAAAATTTTTAAATTGATATTAAACAAAATTATATTTATCTAAATATTATTAATATTTAAAAAATACATTTTAAATCTACTCAAAAAAAAATCTTGAGTATAGTTATACTCTTATATATATTTAAGAAATCAACTACACTCAAGACAAGGAACACTTAAGAATAATTACCGGATTACATTCCCATGATATAAGCTGGCTGACCTCTAAGTGAAAAACTATCTTCTTAAAAATCCCCTCATGAATATTGATTCATTTGCTTTTCCATATAAAAATATTGTAAATATCTTACGCAACAAGATTAACTTCAATTTTAAAAATATTTAAATTATCTTAACGATAAGATATTTAAGTTTAGTCACAAAAAAATATAATAATGATTATCACCTTCTTAATTCTTAATTAAGAAATAATTTTTCTTACTTATTCAAAGTTTGTTAAAATTTAAAATGTGACTAAATAAGTTCCAGAATGTATTGATAAAAAAACAAATTAATATAATTTATTATAAATAATATAAAAGCTACTTAAAAAAATAAACATATTAAAAATCCTGACAATATCAATAATATTATTATATTCAATTAAATTTAATTATATAGATAGAAAAATTTTAATTTTATATATAATTAAAACAAACTTATCAAGAAAAATTTATTAAGTTTCAAGTAGACTAAAAAATCACTTACTCATGTCAAACCAGCAAACTTTTTATTGAAAATAAAACTATTAAAAGAATAGAAAGTACTTATAAAAAACAAGAGATCTCATTCAAGGTTTTTAGCCTGCTCACGTATTTGTTCAATTAATATTTTTAATTCAATTAACCTTTTTGCAATGATAGGACTAATAAATATTAAAGCTAGTGAGTTTACAGTACGACTAAATTCCTGAAAGACAAAATCTAAATAACGACCTATTGCCCCTTTTTGATTTAAAATAAAATAAGTTAGTTTTAAATAATAATTTAATCGATTCATCTCTTCTAAAAAATCTGTTGTATATGCCATTTTTACTATTTCTTTCTCTAAACTATCACTCTTTAGTTGCATATTTAAAGATAATATCTTATTAATAAATCTATTACGTTCCCAATCTAATATTTCCATAATCTTCTCATAAATCTTAAGCAAAACGGCTTTAATGCTTGTAAGTCGTTGCTTAATTAATTCACATAATACACTACCTTCATCTTCTCTAGTTCTTATAAAATCCTCAATCGTCACGTCAACAGCAGATAGCAAATCAGCGCGAATGAATTCGAAACCTTGCTCTTCAGCATGTAACATAACGCCAGGATAACACAAAATAGACATAATATCTGTCTTTGTTTTACTGCTATGTCTTTTTAAGAGGGCTATAGATTTTATTATCTGTTGTGCAAATTTCTTATTGAAAAACACCGTATTTTTTATAGTGGGATTCAAGTAACAACGGAGGTTAAATTCCACTTTACCTCTGGTAAGACGACAACAGATACGTTCTCGGATATTTTTTTCCAAATCACGGAATTGTTCTGATAAAAAGATGCTGAGGTGAAGATACCGTTGGTTTAAAGATCGTAATTCCAAAACTGCTCTTCCCCAATTACATTTTATCTCACGCCGAGTAAAAGCAGTCATGCTACGGATCATAATTATTTCCATATCTTAAAAATAAATTTAAAAATTAACTACTATTACAATATGTTATAAAACATCAACTGACAACATAAACCTTATTTATTAAACAGTAATATATCTATTAGTAAAAATTACTAGCTAAACTAAATATTATTCAATAGTCCTAACGATTTTTTATAAAATATTTTATCTTTTTTACTATAACGTTTATTAGATTCAAGTGATAATTTGAAAACCTTGACAGTGTTCGATAAATAATGTCTTAATTAAAATATATATTTTTAAATTAATTAAACAAGAAAATGTATTTGTTAACTTTGTTTATATTTATAAAATAAATCACTTTCACCTTACAAGTCATAAAAAATGTTAAACTAACTAATATCAAGCTCTACTTCACAACAAAATAAAGGAATTTGTATCTTGAACTTCTAACTAGATAAAATTTTATATTATAATAAATAATATTATATTTAAATCATTCCTTATTATACAAAAAAAACCTAAACCAACTGTAGCATGAGGTGACAATACTTGTTTGTTTAAATTAAAAAATAAAGTAAATTAGGATAGATAATCCCAATCACGGAATATCTATTACAGACTTTAGAATGTTATTCTACCCACAATTTTTATCTTATAAAATTACACTTTGACACTTCTTAAGTTGTTTCTAAAAAAGACTAGAATTTTATTAGATCAGCATCTACATAAAAACCGTAAATAATCGTAAATTATTACTACATTATCACTACTTTTTTATTGAATATTACATTAGCAAACAATCTATTCGTTTTGAAGAAAATTAAATCAAATCGGACCAATAGTTGCAGTATAAAAAATCTAAATATGTGCGTCATTTCAATAGAAAAACCTTTCTAAGGTTAAAGTATAAACACTCAACTAGTACATATTAGATTAGAATATAATTTTTTTACATTCATGTTGTTATAATAAATTTTGAATATTATTAAACATTTTTTTCTGTTATAGATTTATATTATTAATAAAATAATTTTTGTTTTTTTTAACTTTATTTCATTATTAAATTATGTACTTTTTGTAAAAAAATTAAAAATATACAATTAATCGTAACTCCTATAAATAATATTAAAAAATATGCAATATTTCTATAAAGTAAACAATATGATCTAAAAGTAGCTTTATTGTAAAACAAAAGAAAAGATTATTTATATTAATTTAATTCTTTAGGATATTAAAGCGCTATTCTAGTTCTATCTTCTTAGAGTTTCTTTGAAATTGACGATAAAGGTTAAATTACACTAAAAGTGTAAACTAGTTAATGTATAAAATATCTTTATCTCTTTATCTATATTTTTGCTAAAAGAATTAATTAATAAGGAGTTATTATATGACCTCACCACCAAAAGCAAAAAAAAGGCCGTATTCCTTAACATTACACGGTGATACTCGTATAGACAATTATTATTGGTTACGTGATGATAAACGCAAATCTTCTGACGTGTTAAATTATCTTAAACAAGAAAATAATTATGCTAAAAATATACTTGCTCAATATAAAGTATTACAGGATCAATTGTTAGAAGAAATGATAGGACGCATTGCAGCAGAAGATAAATCTGTCCCTTATGTTCAATATGGCTATCGTTATCAAACCCTCTATAACAAGGGGAATGAATATCCTATCTATACTCGTCAACCTGTAAAAAGTACATTAGAAGATTCCTGGGAAATACTAATTGATGGTAACCACAGATCAACTCAAAGTAAATTTTACCATATGGGTGCTTTAGAAATTACTTCCGATAATAAAATTATGGCAATAGCAGAAGATTTTTTATCTCGTCGCCTCTACGAACTGCGCTTTAAAGATTTAACAAATAATTCTTGGTTTCCCGAAGTAATTGAATACGCATCCTCTTCTTGCAAATGGAGCAATAAATCCTATATCCTTTATTTCGTTAAAAACGACAAAAAGACTTTACTACCCTATCAAGTATGGCGCCATGTCTTAGGCACTCCAACTACGCAAGATGTACTTATTTATGAAGAACGAGATCATAGCTTTTGTATTAATCTTCATAAAACTACCTCCGAGCGCTATATATTAATTGTGCTTAGCAAAACAACATCTACTGAAATTCTATTGATAGATAATGATAACCTCCAATCGACACCGAAACCTTTTCTAGTGAGACGCCATAATCACGAATATTCTTTAGACCATTATCAAAATCAATTCTATGTCCTCTCAAATCGAGATCATAAGAATTTTTCTCTCTATCGTAGCAAAAATAATGATGAAAAAAACTGGAAACAAGTAATTTCAGGAAAAAAAACCGTAGTGTTGGAAAGCGTTACGTTATTCCGAGAATGGATTGTCTTGGAAGAACATCATTTGGGATTAATTCATTTACATTATATCAACCTATCAAGTGGTGAAGAAAAATATGTTCCATTTAAAGATCCTACCTACGTAGCCTGGCTAGATTATAATCCTGACCCTGAAAGTATATATGTACGCTACGGTTACTCCTCCATGACTACTCCAACAACCTTATTAGAGATGAATCTTAATACAGGTATACATAAAGTACTCAAACAAACTCAAATTAATAACTTTAAACAAACAGATTACCATAGTGAACGTCTTTGGATCACGGCACGTGATGGAATAAAAATACCAGTATCGCTTGTTTATCGGAAAAACTTATTTAAATCTGGAACTAATCCTTTAATAGTTTATGGATACGGTTCATACGGTGTTAGTCTAGAAGCAAGCTTTAGCGCGAGTCGAATTAGTTTACTCGATCGAGGTTTTATATATGCCATCATTCATACTCGAGGGGGGGGAGAACTGGGAAAAGAATGGTACGAAGATGGAAAATTATTAAAAAAAATAAATTCATTTAATGATTTCATAGACGCTACCCAAGGTCTCTTACAGCATGGATATGGGGATTCCACACAAACTTTTGGTGTGGGTGGAAGTGCTGGTGGTCTATTAATAGGTGCAGTTATTAATTTAGAACCAAACTTGTTTAAAGGAGTTATAGCGCAAGTTCCTTTTGTAGACGTTCTTACAACTATGCTAGACGAATCTATTCCATTAACTACTAGTGAATATGAAGAATGGGGAAATCCAAACAATAAAGCTTTTTATCGTTATATTCTACAATATAGTCCTTACGATAAAGTATCTGCACAACAATATCCGAATTTACTAGTAACTACAGGATTATATGATTCACAAGTGCAATATTGGGAACCAGCGAAATGGGTTGCTAAATTACGCGAATTAAAAACAAACAATAACCTTTTATTGCTATGCAGTGATCTTAACTCAGGGCATAGTGGAAAAATTGGACGATTTCAACGCTATGAAAAAATATCCATGGAATATACCTTTATTCTTTCACTCACAAAACCTATTAACATATAACAATCAACAAATTCTACAAACGTAGAAGATTATTTAATTTATAAAAGTATTTATTTATATAACTTATAATGTAATATTTTTAATAAAAGTAAATTACTTTGCAATTTATATAATTAAACTTTATTAAATTAGTCTATAATAAATTTTACATTTTTTTATTTTGATCAATATGAATAGACAATAAAAAAATATTGTTCTTAAGATTAGGTTCACTTATACAGAAAATAAACATGACCGTAAATTACACATTTAACATAACACTATTAAATTCAATGAAAAGGTATATAACCGCTATTAGAAAAAATTATGTAATAATAATTACTATAGAAAAATCTTATAAATACAATTAAAATATCAATGTTAGTCAAATTAATGCTTATCAAGCATAATAAACTAAAAATATTTTTATTTACCAATTAACAGAAATTCAATCAACGATTTTAATAGAAAAATTGTTTTAAACATCAACCATACTTTTAAAAATTATTTTTTTCATATCAACATATTTTTTTAAATTACACTTTAATTGTATTTTTAAAAAAAAGAATAACATCTATAATTAATTTTAATTGAAATTCTAATATAAAGTAAGTTGTTATCAATGTTAATCTATTTGCAATACATCAGACAAACCTACTCTTTAGCAGTAGGTTTCTGTATTCCAAGCTTTTTTTCAAGATAATGGATGTTAGTGCCACCCTGCCGAAAATACTGATCATTTATAATTTTCAATTGTAGATTAATATTAGTTTTAATACCGTCGATAATAAGCTCCGATAGTGCATTTTTCATCTTTGCAATAGCCACTTCACGAGTTTCTCCAAAACAAATTAACTTACCAATCATAGAATCATAATAAGGCGACACTGAATAACCAGCATAAATATGCGATTCCCAACGCACACCCAAACCGCCTGGTGCATGAAAACGAGTTATTTTTCCCGAACTTGGTAAAAAAGTAATGGGATCCTCCGCATTAATACGACATTCAATTGCATGACCTAACACTATAACTTCATCTTGTGTTAATGAAATGGGAATTCCAGAAGCAATACGCAACTGCTCTTTAATAAGATCAATCCTCGTAATCATCTCCGTGACTGGATGCTCAACTTGAATACGAGGATTCATTTCAATAAAAAAGAACTCGCCATGTTCATAAAGAAATTCAAAGGTTCCCGCACCCCGATATCCTATTTCCATGCAAGCTTTTGCACATAATTCTCCAATAAAATATCGCAGTTCTTCGCAAACACCAAAAGCTGGAGCTTCTTCTACGATTTTCTGATGACGGCGCTGCATAGAACAGTCGCGTTCAGCAAGATGTAATACATTTCCTTGATTATCAGCTAATACCTGCATCTCAATATGACGTGGATTCTCTAAAAACTTCTCTATATACACTGTATCGGTATTGTACAAAGCACGAGATTCAATTCGAGTCATATGAATTGATTGTTCTAGTTCTTTTTCAGTACGCACTACCCGCATTCCACGCCCCCCACCACCCCCAGAAGCTTTAATAATTACTGGGTATCCAATACGATTAGCAATAGCACGGTTAATATCTATATCTTCCGCGATTGGTCCATCAGAGCCAGGAATACATGGGATACCAACTTTCTTCATCGCATTAATAGCAGAAATTTTATCACCAAGAAGCCTAATGGTTTCCGGAAGAGGCCCAATAAAAATAAAACCTGATCGTTCTACTTGTTCAGCAAAATCAGCATTTTCAGATAGAAATCCATATCCTGCATGAATGGCAACGGATCCCGTTATTTCGGCAGCAGAGATAATAGCAGGAATATTTAGATAACTCTTTATCGATGGCGGGGGACCTATACAAATTGCCTCATCGGCTAACAACACATGTTTTAGATCACGATCAGCAGTAGAATGTACTGCTACAGTTTTGATACCAAGTTCCTTGCAAGCACGAAGAATACGCAATGCAATTTCACCGCGATTTGCTATTAGAATTTTATCTAACATTTAATGCCCCGTTATTCAATGACGACCAGTGGCTCATCAAATTCAACCGGTTGACCATTTTCAATCAGGATAGCTTTTACTACCCCGGCTTTATCTGATTCAATTTTATTCATCATTTTCATTGCTTCAACAATACAAAGGGTATCACCAACATTGACTTTCTGCTCAACCTCGATGAAAGGTTTTCCACCCGGATTTTGAGTGCGATAAAATATTCCTACCATTGGTGAACGTACTAGATGCCCACTCATACTTAACCGCACCTCAGTAGGCTCTTCTATAGCTGGCGTAATAACCGATTGTTTTTTAGTGGATGAAGTAATATCATAAGTATTTTGCATCATCGAACACACAGATTGCTTCATAGATCGACTTATACGAACTAACTCTTCACCTTCCGAAATTTCTAACTCAGAAATGCTAGATTCTTCAACTATTTCAATTAGTTTTTTTATCTTACGAAGATCCATAAGTGCTTTTCCATACTCTAAATTAATTCGATCTAAACAGGCAATTAAATACCTTCTGTTAAGAAAAGTAATCTCCATTTACTTCAAAACTACACATCATGCTAATCGAAAAAAATAAAGAAAGAGGGTTAATGAGAAAAAAATACCCGCATATGTAAATTGTAGATAAGCAGATATCACAAACAAGATATTTATCACTCTTGTATCTTGTATATCAAATTACGGTAAAACCAATTATAAACATCATATCCACTAAGTCTGCTCTTAAATATTTTCTGTAAAAACACACTTTAAATTTTCTAAAGAAAAAACATATAAAAATATATCGTTTATAGTAATATAAATTTTTCTTAAATTTACGTTATTTTAAATCAATTGGCAACTAACTAAATTTTGATTATTCTAGCTCATAATTCAATCTAAATGAGCTATTATTACCGATTTTGCAGATTTTTTCATCAAAATTAATCTTACTTTTTTTTTGTTGCGCGCAATTTAAATTTAAACCGTATTAATATCTTACATATATAATAAATATTTAATATTATATCCTGATATTTATTACTACCATGAATCACCGTAAAAGCTAAAAACCTATTTTAATTTACGAGAAAAAGGTCAGAGTACTCAAAAACATTACGGAAAGATCGCATGATAATTATTCTTATAACTTAAGATTTTTAATTATAATTAAAGCATCACAGAAAACATACACTTAATATTAGGTTCAAAAACATAAATTATATTTAATCCTTAAATGCTCATTCAAACATCTCAACGACTAACAAGATAATTGACTTAATTTAGAGTATATTATTTAATTTATTTGGTTTGTTCAATTATTGCGAAAACTATACTGCCATATTTAAAATACATGATGTAAACGCGACGAGTAAAGTTAATAAATCATTTGAAAATTAATAGGTTAATAATATTAGCTAAAGGTTATTAAAAAATATTATTTAAAACACTTTAAGTGTGAAACACATTGAATGTAAAATTTTTATTTAGACAACAAAAGCCTATTGATCTATAAACAAATTATAGCTAATTCAATAGTTTTTAATGCATTAACTCACACCATAATAGCTCACCACAGTTAAGTGGTTACTTTGAATCAAAATTTATTTTTAACATTTTCTATCTACAACTCTCATTAACCACAATTATAATTTTTTTAAAAATATAATCTAATAATTAGCCACTTAATACATTGCGAACAATGAATTTTAATTAATTAAAGCTAAATTTGTTTAAATGTAGATCATATTAATATAAAAACTAAAAAAAATATATTTATTAAAAAACTTCAGAACTTATAGTATAATGAAAACAACTAAAGTCGAATTTTAACTAATATTGATTTATTGAATATATACTTACAACATCTATAATATACTAACACTAAATAGTCAGGCAAGGTTTATAACTGTTATATTTTAGTAAAGTCATGCTAATCGACTAAAAAAGTTTCACGAAAATAATCGTATCGAAGCATGTAAAGTTTTTCCTACAAGAAAAGCGAGGAGTTATCATGTTTGATGTCGTCGAATTATCTCGATTACAGTTTGCTATAACAGCAATGTACCATTTTATATTTGTCCCCCTCACGTTAGGTATGGCCTTTTTACTAGCTATTATGGAAACAGTGTACGTTCTGTCTGGTAAACAGATTTATAAAGATATGACTCAATTTTGGGGAAAGTTGTTTGCAATCAACTTTGCTCTTGGTATAGCTACCGGTCTTACTATGGAGTTCCAATTTGGAACCAATTGGTCATACTTTTCCCATTATGTCGGGGATATTTTTGGTGCACCGTTGGCCGTTGAAGGGTTAATGGCGTTTTTTTTAGAATCAACTTTCGTCGGACTTTTCTTTTTTGGTTGGGAACGCCTAGGAAAAGTACAGCATATGGCAGTTACCTGGCTTGTTGCACTCGGTTCTAATTTATCTGCTCTCTGGATCCTTGTAGCCAATGCCTGGATGCAAAACCCAATTGCCTCTGATTTTAATTACGAAACTATGCGAATGGAAATGACCAACCTAGTGGATCTTCTCCTAAATCCAGTTGCACAGGTAAAGTTTGTCCATACTGTAACTGCAGGATACTGTACTGGAGCTATGTTTATTCTCGGTATTAGTTCCTATTATTTGTTAAAAAAACAGGATATTCCATTCGCTAAACGTTCTTTCGCAATCGCTGCTTCTTTCGGTATGGTATCTATTATCTCTGTTATTCTTTTAGGAGATGAATCCGGTTACGAGATGGGTCGTATACAAAAAACCAAACTAGCTGCTATCGAAGCTGAATGGAATACCGAACCAGCACCAGCTTCTCTGACTTTGTTCGGATTTCCAAACCAGGAAGAAGAAACCAATCGCTATGCTATTCGCATCCCATACATGCTCGGTATTATTGCAACACGATCTACTGATCGTCAAGTTGTTGGTATTAAAGATTTGATGTTACAACATGAACTACGTATTCGTAGTGGAATAAAGGCTTATAGCCTTCTTAAAGAATTACGAAAAGGAAGCAGTGACCCCGACCTTAAAAAGGATTTCAATCATCATAAGAAAGATCTTGGTCATGGTTTTCTGCTTAAAAAATATATAAATGACATCACAAAGGCTAGTGAGGAACAAATTCGTCAAGCAGTAAGAGATTCTATACCACGCGTAGCACCACTATATTTTTCTTTTCGAATCATGGTAGGTTGCGGTATATTGATGTTAGTACTAATTTCTGCCTGTTTTTTGAACGTACTAAAAAACCGTATCGGTAAAACCACCTGGTTATATCGAATAACGCTTTATGCAATACCCTTACCATGGATTGCTATTGAATCTGGCTGGTTTATATCCGAATATGGACGCCAACCCTGGGCTATTAGTGATATTCTACCAACTTTTTTTGCTCACTCAAACTTAACTTCTAGAGATGTTTTATTTTCTATGTTTTTAATTTGCACACTCTATACCTTATTTTTTATAATTGAAATCTATCTTATGTTTAAATTTGCACGACTCGGCCCCAGCAGTCTAAAAACTGGAAAGTATCATTTTGAAAGATCTCAAATTTCTTTAAAAAACAACGCTTTATAGAGAGAATAATAACTTATGTTTAGTTATGAGCTATTACGTGTTTTCTGGTGGGTGGTTATTGGTCTACTGCTCATCGGATTCGCGATCACCAATGGATTTGATATGGGTGTCGGTATATTAATGCGTCTTTTTGGTCGCAACGATATCGAACGCCGAATCATGATAAATACTATCGCTCCGCACTGGGATGGTAATCAGGTCTGGCTTATTGCTACAGGTGGAGCACTCTTTGCTGCCTGGCCCATAGTTTATGCAACAGCATTTTCTAGTTTTTACACTGCAATGATTCTAATATTAACATCGCTATTTTTTCGCCCAGTAGGTTTCGACTATCGATCAAAAATTAACAACTCTTACTGGAGAAATCTTTGGGATTGGGGAATTTTTATTGGAAGTATTGTTTCTCCAGTACTTATTGGGGTTATATTTGGCAATCTATTACAAGGCATACCATTTTATATAGACGAGTATTGTCATATATATTACAATGGTTATTTTTTTCAAATGCTAAATCCATTTAGTCTTCTGTTAGGAGTTGTCAGCCTATCGATGTTTGTAACACAAGGTGCCTCTTATCTGCAAATACGTACAACCGGAAATTTACAAATGCGGATGCGAATTATTACGCAGTATACTAGCCTAATTACAATAGTAACGTTTTTATTAGCGAGCATTTTAGTAATCTACTATATCGAAGGTTTTACCATTACTTCCGTAATTGATCGAAATGCGTGTTCAAACCCACTAAAAAAAGAAGTGACATATCAAATCGGAGCGTGGCTAAGTAATTATCAATCTAATAAAATTTTGTGGATCGTTCCAGCACTTGGTATGATTTTACCGTTATTTACAATTACTTTTAGCCGTTCTTGTCGCGGTGTTTCTGCTTTTGTTAGCTCTTCTTTAAGCTTAACATTCATTATTCTTACTGCGGGAATTACGCTTTTTCCATTTATCATCCCATCAACTACAATGCCAAATGGAAGCTTAACTATATGGGATGCAACCTCCAGCTTGCAAACACTAAAAATCATGGCTATCATCACAATCATTTTTATGCCAATAGTACTCTTTTATACTATTTGGTGTTATTACAAAATGCTTGGTCGTATAACTACACAATATATTCAAAAGAATACACATTCTTTATATTAACTGAAGGAAAAATAAAACTATGTGGTATTTTTATTGGATCTTAGGAACTTTTTTATCGTGCTCTTTAAGCATTATTTGCGTATTAACCATTGAGGTATTAAAAAATAACGAAAAACGAAACAGTTCGAAGAAATAAAATTAACTAGTTTTATGATTACTAAAAATTATTATATAAAAATAATAAAAATATTTTTTGCTAGGTTGTAATAATCACTTTATTTCAAAGAGTGAAGTCCAACACACCTTAAGTAGCAGAGATCAGATATAAATTTATTTATATTGTTAATAGCTGTGTGAGAAACGCACTTTTTATTCATAACCTATGAAATACTTATATTTTTTATATTATTTTTATACCAAAAATACTTTACTTTAATTCTTTCGTAATAAACACAAGTATAAAACTTAACATATTTTTATTACAATACGACTTAAATCACTATTATTTAAAATGAATAATTTAATTATATTATGACGTTCATAAAATTAAGCAATTTTATGAAATAGTTAATTTCACTAGATCGGCAAGAGTAAAAAAATAATAGAAAAACTAATACTTCTAAAACAACCTATAAAATACTGAGAGGTTCAATAAATCTTTCATAAAATTAATGGATATAAAAAATCTTGTTCCACGAATTATATCTCACCCTCCACTAAAAAAAATATATCGACACAGTATGTATTTTAAATATATTTATTATAAATGGCGCTAATAATCTTCCCATTAATCACACAACATTACTATCTTAGTGTGTTTTTTGAAAGATCTTTTATAAGTTAATTAAAATTTATAAAACTATTATATTTTGATAGACTAACATGTAATTTCATAAATCATCATAATATTAAGCGTATTGATGTAAAATACGATAATATTAAATAGTATAATTATACTATAAAAATATTTAGACTTATAAAACTTGTTTTCAATAAAAATAAATTTAAAAAAACCTTATAAAAAAAATAACCCATATAAAATGATGAATTATTATTTTGATAAGATATACAAAAGATCAGATAAAAGCATCCTAGTTAGTTTTTATTTACTTTTCAAGTATTTACAAATTAATTTTAATAAAAAAAGATAAATTTAACTTTAATTATAAAAAAATCTATCTTTATTTTAATTTAATAAAATCAAAATTAATGTATTTATATAAATATATAAAATTAATTAACTAAATTCTGAACAAACAGTCTAGTTAGATACCATGTTAATTAATTCGTTAAAATTGAATTGATTGATAAATATATTTTTTAAAAAATCTATTATTATCTACCTTTAATAAATTTATAGAAAACTTATTATTTCAAATTATCATAAAAAAATATTTTATTCTCAATAAATATACGCAATAAGTAGAGATTAATTTTAATGATTAACAATTAATCAAAAAAAATCTTATAAATATGCTAAATAACTTTATATAAACAACACAATCTCTATTTTCAACTAACTAAAAATATTATAACTTACTTTTATTAAATGATTATTTTGCATATAAAAGAATCATTTAATAAAATAATTATAATTAAAAAATTTTAATCAAAAATATTTTATAAAATAATAAATAAACCAAACAAACACCTGTACCATTCTTCCAAAAACAATCTAATAGATAGCCGGGGTTACCAAATAAATGGCTAACACTTTTCGCATTATCGGCATTGTTGGCTATCCACGTCATCCTAATAAACTGGATATGCATGAGATGCTATATCATTGGCTGAACAATAAAGGTTACGATGTTATCGTAGAGCATCGTATCGCCCGCGCTTTAGCTTTACATCAAGCTACAACTGGTAGTTTATTGGATATTGGACAACAAGCAGATCTAGCTATCGTTGTTGGCGGCGATGGAAATATGTTAGGTGCTACGCGTATTCTAGCAAAATATAACATTAAAGTCATTGGTATCAACCGCGGAAATCTTGGATTTTTAACTGACCTCGATCCTGATTCTGCGCTAAATCAATTATCTAATGTACTTTTAGGTCACTTTCGAAGTGAAAAACGTTTTTTACTAGAAGTTAAGGTATGTCGTCAAAACGTGCCTCCTCACTTAAGTAGCGCAATTAATGAAATCGTACTTCATTCAGGAAAAGTTGCACACATGATCGAATTTGAAGTATATATTGATGATATATTTGCATTTTCTCAGCGTTCTGATGGATTAATTATTGCCACGCCAACAGGGTCTACGGCGTATTCTTTGTCTGCGGGTGGACCAATACTGACGCCGCTAGTAGATGCTATTGCATTGATTCCGATGTTTCCCCACACCCTGTCCTCTCGACCACTCGTAATTAACGGTAACAGCACAATACAGCTAAAATTTCCTAAACTACTACCAGATTTAAAAATTAGCTGTGACAGTCAGATAACTGTGCCGATAGTGGATAACGAAGAAATTTGTATTCGTCGCAGTAATTACTATCTTAATTTAATTCATCCTGATGATTACAATTATTTTAAAGTGCTCAATTTAAAATTAGGGTGGTCAAAAAAAAATTTTTAATTTTTTTCAGATAATTTAATACAATTATTAATCATTTCAATTAAAAATTTATATATTTATAGTTATATGACTCTTGTTATACTTCATAAGTATATAAGAAGCAAAAAAAACAAAAAAAATTATATAATACATTGCTTATATTAATACGATAAAATATATTATACATATAATACAAAAATTATTATATTTTTAATAAATACAGAAAACACTGATATCTTTTACTATTCACTAAAAACTCGATGGTAGATTGTTTTAATGAATTATATATTTATTTCTTATGCTTTTTTTTAAAAAAATCAAGTGACTGTATAAATAATTAAATAAAAAGCTTAAAACATACATAACTCATTAATAATCAATAAAGATAGTAGAGAATATCTTTAGCTAATAAATTATAAAATTATATTTTATATAAAAATCATAAATTGTAATTGAAAAATTGACAATGCAATAAAGAGATATAAAAATAAGATACATAAACAGATAGGATGACATCCTCACTTTATCTTTTCGTCATATATTATATAACATACATTATATAATATTTTATTTTTTATTTATAAAAAATATATTAATATTTAACTCTCTATAAATTTATAAAATCATGTTAATTAAATTAATGATTAAATTTAATAATTAAGAATTGCAAAAAAATTATTTTTCGATAGTAAAAACAAAGTGATGTTGATTATTGTCAATACTGAATCAGTAGCTCCGCTCAAGACGTTTTTTTTCAAATCATTTACAACATAATATTTCTAGTTTTAAACAACATATTTTTAAGTAAATAATTTCCTAATACAGAAAAATTAAAAATAGTATTTTTATATAAAATATAAAATTTTTTAAACACCAACAAAAAAAATAACCAATATGTTAATCAAATAGCTATTTTATTATTTATAGATATTTTATGAATTCATAGATCTATAATATAGATATATTTTTACAAAAAAAAAAATAAAAAACAAAATCAGGTGAAAGTCTAATTTTGAGTTTCATGACATTTTAATTTAGATTACTTTAATTGTATACTTAATATTTGCATGGATGAATCAACTGCTTTCTAAACGATCTTTGATGCCACTTTATTACGCAAATAGGTAGGTTTAGCAACTGATACATGTTGCGCTTTATTATCACGATAAGAATCTAAAGCAAGCGGTAACATATCTCGAGCGTTAGGTAGTAAAGCATTTCCAGGTATTAGTTCTAATCCTTTATGATGAAGGAGTTTCGGATAAGTCTTCCATCCTGTTCCTGCGGTAGCCCAACAACCTGACAAATGTGATTCCAACGACTGTACATCTTCACTTTTTACGACCAATTCATGCTCTTTTCCTATCCACATAGATCCATGGCGCTGATAGGTAGCCCAATAAACTTCTCCCATACGTGCATCAATAGCTGTTAATACTCGACTAATTCCTGTTTTTCGCCAAGCTCCCTCTGCTAAGACAGTAAGCGTAGATATGCTTAAAAGGGGAAGATTCGCCCCCAAAGCAAGACCTTGAGCAATTCCCAATCCTATACGAATACCGGTAAAACTACCAGGACCACATCCGAATGCTAAAGCATCTATTTTTCTTAGGTTTATCTCCGCTTTTGCTAGTAAGCTATCTATCATTGATAAAATATGTATTGTATGCTCACCTGGAGAAACAATAAAATTTTCTAGAAGGACATCCTTGTTGCACATCAATGCAACAGAACAAGCTTCAGTTGTAGTATCAAGAGCTAAAATATAAGTAGACATGTGAAAAGTTATTTCAATGCTTCATAAAATAGAATGAAATAAGAGATGATCATAATATCACAATAGTTTTTTCTTAAGCAAAAAAAACAATAACTATCTTTCCTCTTATTAAGAAAATGGCTTTATTTGAATATAAAATACAATTTCATCTATAACTCTGTTTTCATCTAAACATCCTCTACAACAATTCCATTCTTTAAATGAAACAATAATGTTAAATACACTATTTATTTTGTTTAAAATCTATATTTGTATAGTTAAAGACTATCTATATAATGATATAGAATACACTCTACATCAAAATAATAAAATTAACTTTACTGATGATATATTAAATATTATATTTATATCTTAATATAAAAACTTATTAGATGTAATATAAAAATATTAAAATCTTCTGAACTTAAAACAACTGTTTTTTTATGATTAACATTCGGCTATATCGCACTTCCTAAGAAATATGTTTTTATATGACACTACTTCATAAGGAAGTCTCTATCTGTATAATTTATTTTGTAAATCGGTTTGTTAAGTACAGCGCACCTTAACAAACCTATTGGAAGTTTTCTATTAAGAGATCTTCTGAATGCTAAAAATTATTATGCTGATAAGGCTCAATCAAAAATAGACATTTTCACTTATGACAACTTAATAAATTAGAAAATACTACATATAAATAAAACCTTTCTAAAAAGAATAATTATTTAATTATCCTCAAAATGAAATTTGAAGATACTTCTATATATAAAACTCTTTAGTTTTAAAACCATAGGTTAAAACCATCTTTGATATAAAAACATGAATTTAATAGATCAAATTACCACTTAATCAGGTTAAAAGTATATTTTTAAATATATGTCTTTAAAATAATCATATAATTATTAATTAAATAATTAACAAGAAATATTTAAAGTAAAAATAAATAACAAGAACATTAAATATCTCTTTTTAAGAGAGAGATTATAACGTATTTTAAATTTACCTAAAGATAACGTCAAGCATGTAAACCTATCTATGTTTATAACTTATTTAGATTATTGATGTAAACCCTATATGACATTTCCTATTAATAATAAAAATTATTAAAAAATTAAAAAATATATATTGATAATGAATCGAACATTTAAAGGAATAAAGTTTTTGATAAAAAATTTTAAGTAATTTTACACAAGATAAAAATAATATATTAATTAAACATTGATTAATATATTATAAACCTGCATTACTATTATAAATAAATTGTTAAGATTAGAGAAGATAAATACGTCAATCTAGTAAAATTAACCTTTATAATCTTTTAAAAAAAATAAACCCGAACATTCCCGATAAAATCAACATTGCAATTAAATAATTATTTTTTTAAGAAACACAAAATATGATTCTTATTTATATTGATAAAATAAGCTTTTTTTAAATAAAAAATATACTGACTTCTACTAACGATATAGTCAATATTTCTACTACATAAGAATATATAAAAAAAAATAATTATTTTCTTATTTCTATGAAAACCTTATAAAACTTTCAAAAATTGAAATATATTTTATGCTAACACGTAAATCATAATTTAAATTTATCCTCGTATATTCAGAAGCATAAGTTATTTCAATAAAATATTGATGAGAAGTAACAACTAACAACGTCGCTGAAGAAATCACTCACTTGATTACATGTTGTAAATATAAACCAACGACGTACTCTACAGTATATAAATTATAATAATAATTTACCGCGCTTTATAAAAAAATAAATACCAGTTATTATTGCAATTAGAATAACTTTATTATTTAAATTTTTATTTTAAGCAAAAAAAAAGAAATCCCCTACTTGGATATTAAATCCAAATTTAGCTTCTCTAATATTTACACTTCCCATCAAAATAACAAGCTATTCTTGCATCTAAAATGATTAGACACCTTAAGATTAAGACCTATAAAATAATTTATTACGTAATAAGCAATACGAATTAAAAAAAAATACAACAATAAATACCATTAATTTTTTAAAGTGACCATAGCCATACCAGCTAACTAAAAAATAGTTTATGACTTTAACTAAAGCAGGAATAATAAGTAAGTTTATTAAACTTATATGAAATAAAACTAAAATTTACATTTATTCTTTATAATAGCACTATCTAATAAACTTCTTTTCATTTATTAAACTTCAACTTTTAGTTATGTAAATAACTGCATCAACAAGATATACATTATTAAAAAAAGTTATTTATTATTGATTTCAATTAACCTTTAAAGCAATATTTACTAGACAGTACTATTATATTTTAAGCATATTAGTTATTATATAGTTTTATGGTAATTTAAGCTATCTCAATAAAAATTGATCTTTGAATATTTCTATAATTTTTTTGATATCTATAAAATTCAAAGAAACTCAAATTGATGTATATAATCTTTCATAAAAACTTTTATATAAGTAGTTATTTTTAATAAAAATCTAAACTTTAAAATATTTTTATAAAATTATTGTTATCTTGATTTTAAAATAATTAGTTATAAATTTTGTTTATTTTATAAAAAAATAAAAACTGATATTATTATTAATATATTTTTCATTAAACAACATAAATATTACAAATATTAAGAACGTGTTCTTATATAATCTCTTTATTTTTAAAGAAATCTGTTTTTCAAGCAAATAGATAAGTTTATATTTATTTTTTTATAAAAATTGAAGTAATTAAACAAAACCTAATATTATTTATAATACTTTTTATAGAAATATTTACTATAAATTTGATTGTTTTAATATTATACCTATTATAGGTATCTTCTTAATTTAAGATTGGAATATTATCTCTAAATCTATTAAGTAAATAATACAATAAATAATTTGTAATCAATAAATGTTTTTAAATCAAATTAAAGTAATATACCCCTATTAACTATAGTAATAATTTAAATGTTTAAATAAATCATGTATAATAGTTATTACAAAATATTTAAATAATTCACTATCAAAATAGAGATAAACTATATACTTCGTCTCTAAAACACTTTGTTACGTAACAAGTATACTTATTAATTGATTTTTAATAAATATTTAAAAAAAATAAGTTAACAAATATAGTTAGATAATATCATTGATTATGTTAGTAACATAATTAAATCAACTGTTCGTTTTATAGTTTAATTCTATTAAAAATAAAACTAAAACGTTTAATTAATTTTACATAACATTAATTAGTTAAAAACTTAAATCATATAATCGCAATAATTTTATTATAAAAAAAATTAACATCATTATATAGATTTAGATAATTAATCAGTTTAAAAAAACATAATCCTATTATGTCTAAAAAAACAAAGAATTAACAAAACACCTATCAAATAGAATACTCTTAATAAGACCAACCCTATCTGGTTATAAAAAAAATACCTGCATCTCCACTTGATGTCATGCGCGTGTAATAATAAATATTTTCTATAAAAAATAAAAAATCAAGCTGTTACAAAAAAATAGGATAATAAATAAATCCTTGCATGGTTGAATTTAATGCAAAAAGTTATTAATGTGTTTATTTAATAAAACTTTTATATAAGTTTCCATAAAAATCTCATAAAATAAATCGATCTGATTGATGATCAGATTAAGAAAATTAACTTAATAGTTTAAACAATCCTAATAAATATAAAAATTCTTTTAAAAAAATAAATCCCTATTTATATTCTATATATTAATTTAAGTTAACCAGTCTTCAATTTTTTTCTGAATGCCCACTGCATCAAGCCCCAATGCTACTCGCATTTCTTCTTGAGTGCCCGATGGAATAAAATAGTCAGGAAAACCAATATTTAAGACAGGTATTGTGAGTCTCTTATACATTACATGCTCATTTACAGCACTACCAGCGCCACCCATAATCACATTTTCCTCAATTGTAACCAAAGATCGATGAGTCATCGCTAACTCACTAATCAAGGAACCGTCAAGTGGCTTCACAAAACGCATATCTACTAAAGTTCCATTCATGGCTTTTGCTACCTCTTTGGCATGAGGCAACAAAGCCCCAAAATTAAGAATAGCGATGTCGTCTCCATGACGACGTATTATCCCTTTACCTAATGGCAATTCATATAAATCAGAAATGGTAGCACCTGTACCATTACCGCGAGGATAACGAACCGCAATTGGTCCTCCCTTATAGCAATATCCTGTATGTAACATTAGTCGACATTCGTTCTCATCGCTCGGAGTCATAATCACCATATTTGGAATACATCGTAAATAAGAAAGATCGAATGCACCTTGATGAGTTTGTCCATCAGCACCAACAAGACCACCGCGATCAATCGCAAAGAGTACGGGTAAATTTTGAATAGCAACATCATGGATAACCTGATCGTACGCTCTCTGCAGAAAAGTAGAATAAATAGCTACTATTGGATTATAACCACCGATAGCTAAACCAGCCGCAAAAGTAACGGCGTGTTGTTCTGCGATAGCAACATCAAAATACTGATGCGGATATTTTTGTGAAAACGAAGTCATGCCAGAACCTTCTCGCATAGCAGGTGTGATAGCCATAAGTTTATTATCGTATTCAGCAGTAGTACACAACCAGTTTCCGAAAACTGTTGAGTAAGTAGGGTTGCATCTAGTACTTACTTTCGGTAAAACGCCTACATCAGGATCAAATTTAGGTACTGCATGCCAACTAATGGGATCTTTTTCAGCTGGCGCATAGCCACAGCCTTTTTTTGTCATAATATGAAGTAACTGTGGTCCTTTTTTATCTTCAATACTCTTTAATGTCTGAATTAACCCCTGAACATCATGCCCATCTACTGGACCGATATAATTTACCCCTAACTCTTCAAATAAGGCACCCGGAACTACTATGCTTTTAATATGCTTTTCAGTACGCTTAAATAAATCTTTAATTGGAGGGATACTAGAAAGATTTTTTTTACTTTTTTCAAATAAATCAGAAGATGCGTCACCAGATAAAACTGCTTTAAAATAATTATTTAAGCCCCCAACAGTTTCTGAAATAGCCATTTTATTATCATTGAGTATCATCAATAGATTAAACTTGATATCACCCGCATGATTCATCGCCTCGAAAGCCATACCAGCAGTAATAGCTCCATCACCAATCACGCACACTATACGACGACCTAACCCCTCATGTTTAGCTGCCACTGCCATACCAAGACCAGCACTGATAGAGGTAGAAGAATGTCCTACAGAAAGGTGATCATATTCACTTTCTCCACGCCACGGAAAAGGATGAAGACCATAACGTTGTCGAATAGTAGAAATACGGTCACGTCGACCAGTTAAAATCTTATGAGGATAAGCTTGATGCCCAACATCCCAAATCAACCGATCAAAAGGCGTTTTATAAACATAATGCAAAGCTACCGTCAATTCTACGGCGCCTAACCCAGAAGCAAAATGTCCACTAGAACGACTCACGCTATCCAACAGAAATTCTCGCAACTCAGAGCATAATTCCACCAAGCGATCTTTGGGTAACTGACGTAATTGCTTAGGGTCGTCCACCAAAAATAATGTTGGATATTTTTTAATATCAAGGATCATGAAATATACTCATACCTAAGATAGAAAGACCGTATTACTTGTTTATCATGCTCAATAATATAACGTGCTAACGCCACAAAACATCAGCACCATAAACTAGCGCTGAAACACATTTTAAGAAATATATTGACACATAATACAAATCTTGAGTTTTAGAACGCTCCATCTCTAAACCCATTAATTCCGAATAAATCCTTTTACCTAAAAGCTGATCTGCTCCTTTTTGTTTTCCTGTAGTTCTGACTAGCCCCAACAATGTCAAGAATGTCATTCTTGTATCTGAAAAGCAAGCCCAACAAAAAGAGGCAAAATGATCTAAATTAATTAACATCGATCCACCACGCTTCCCTACCACTAATATCCCAATCTAAACCGGAGCCATAATAAGCGTTCCTGTTTTATAACCATAAATTATTTTAAATTTTTCACTCGAAATTTTCTTATTTGCATCTAATAAATCTCAGAACTCTCCGAGAGACATACCATCGACACCACGAGCAGAAGTGAGCACCAAGATAATTTCAGTCTATCCTGTGGAGATAACCTCTGCTATTTCTGATTAGAAAAAATACTAAACGTCAATGTCTATAATGCATTTTCAGCTAAAATGGCTGTCACTTATCCAAACTGAATGTGACAAATTGGAAACCCTCTACGTAACGCGTATCATTATCCATTGCCAGTAAATTATCATGAATTAAAGAATAAATGGATACATTCAACTACCACAGTGAGAGCATCAAGACTTTCGAATCTTAACCCAAACAAAAAAAATCTGTATTATAAGCTAAAAACGGACTGAGTCTTTTACCATCCACTAAAAGTAGCGTAACGCATAGCTTAAATCGGAGGTGCATACAGAATTGCTTAACATGCTGGGATAATACTTCAAACCTGCATGTACTTTTTTACGACTTATCTTCAAGAGTATATTCAAAATCAATCATAGAATGCTTTTTTTTTCGAGAAGAATGAGTTTGTATAACCCATTTACATATTCTTTATTAGAATCACTCCAGACTATTTTTTATGTATTAAAGTTTAAGTTTAATCTAAATAATAAATAAAAATCCTTTTTTTCATATACATTTAGCATATGATTGAATAACAATTCAGTCAATTTAAAACAAGTTGTTATATTATATTTTTTAAAAAAAATTTATTGAAATAAACAATTATTCTGTTTTTTATATATGTGTATGTTTTAGATATAAAACGAAAAGGAAGATTCTCTAAGTTTCTACAACCTTTTTCTTACAAGTAAGTTGTACATACATTACTGATTATTATCAGTGACGATTAATCCTAAAAAAATCAATCTCAGAAAACAAATATTTTTATATTAACATTAATTATTTGATAACAATACTTTTTATTAATTAACTAAATCACAAAGACTAGAAAAGTTTAATGTTTTAAAAGAGCTCTTTTTTAACAAAAATAAGTATTAAAATAAATAGTTTATACATAAATAAAAAAATCCGGACATCTCGTCGGTCAAGATATAAACTCTAATTTAATTTATTGTCTATAAATAATATTGATTAAAATCATATAAACAATCACGTTTTTTTATAAAACGATCTCATACTAAAGTCGTTTCATCTAAAAAAATAAAAAAAATAATTTATCTGCAAAAAAATTGATAAATAAAAAATCAAGTTTTTAACATCTAAGTATATTAATGAAAATTTCCCTCAAGACTAAATTATATATACTACTATATACGATAAAACATTAAGTCATATAGTAAAACAATTTACTAAAAGTAAAAATACACGATAATTCGAATAAAATGCATTATAATAAAATAATACAAAATTATAAGATAAACCCAGATACAACAGTGTTCATATCGTTAAAGTCGACATTAAGAATAACGTTCTTTTTCAAGACTAGATTAATATTGTGTATAATATAGCGTGTCATACAAGCAGCCTCAATGTGTAATCTTATACAAACTTATCATTCTTAATTGTTCAATATAGAAAAACCCGGATTTTGATAAACCAAGTAAAATAAAAAATCGCTCAAGTTTTTATATAACTAGAAACATAAAAAGTTAGCATGTTGATAATCACAGCAAAATATAAAAATAAAATTGTCCAATTTAATAATTGATAAAATTATTTCCTCTATCAAACTCTTTTTAAGAAAAAAATTCTTAATATCGCGATTAAAATCTACAAATAATTAAAAAGATAAGTATCGCAAATTTATTCCAAAAACTTAAATAATTGTTTTTTTATAAAAATAAAACTCGTCTATCGTCTACTAGACGATACTTAAAAAAAATAAGTATTAAAATACTTTTAATAAAAAAAACAAACTTATTTATATTTATTTTAACAACCTTGTTTATATTAAGTAAAAAAATAATAATAATTAAACTTGTTAATGATTCTTTATACACTTTAAATCGCAAAAAGAAATATTCTATACATGCCGATTATGTTGATTTTTTTACAACATCTCTTGATTGTTTAAATTATCAATTTATTTTTACATAAACTAGATTTTGTTGCTTCTTTCAGTTTATTTACAAATTGTGCTAAATTTTCTAACATAATATCTAAATTATCGAGGTATTTTTCAATAACTTGGACTATAGCTGAACCTGAAATAACTCCAGTTACTCCAGATGCAAGTGCAACTCTCACCTGACTTGTTTGGGAGATACCAAATCCTTGTAATATCGGTGGAGCATTATATTGTTTTAAAGTTTCGACAATATGCTTAATGGGAACATTAGCACGCTTCTCGCTTCCGGTCACACCGGCGCGTGAGAGAAGATAGGTATATCCTCGCCCATGTAAAGCAATTTCGCGCATTAAAGTATCATCAGCATTAGGAGGGCATATAAAAATAGGCGCTATTCTATAGCGCAAAGCCGCTTGTCGAAAGGGCAAGCTTTCTTGAAAAGGAACATCTGCAACCAATATTGAGTCAATGCCAATTTCCGCGGAGCGCCGATAAAAAGTCTCTATTCCCTCATTATAAATAAGATTTGCATACATTAAGAGACCAATCGGTATAACCGGATACTTTTCGCGAATTGTTTGAAGAATTTTAAAACAACACTCCTTTGTAATTCCAGAAGAAAATGCTCTCAAATTGGCATTTTGGATGATAGGACCGTCAGCTAGTGGGTCAGAGAAGGGGATGCCCACTTCTAACGCATCAGCACCAGCATCAATTAGTGTCTCGATAATGCGTAACGAAACACTAAAGTTAGGATCGCCAAGCGTTACAAAAGGAACAAATGCACCTTCATTACGCTCTTTTAGCTTGTCAAATAATTGCTGATAGCGTTCCATTAAATCTCTCCCCTCGCCTTTAAAATATCATGAACAGTAAAAATGTCTTTATCTCCACGCCCAGATAAATTAACTACCAAAATTTGCTTTTTTTCTGGTTGTTTCTTTATCATTTTTAGAATGTATCCCAGTGCATGAGATGATTCAAGTGCTGGTATAATACCTTCTTGTCGAGAAAGGCAACGAAACGCTTCTAAAGCCTCTTCATCAGTAGCAGACACATACTCTGCTCTCCCTATCTTGTCAAGGTAAGCATGCTGCGGACCTACTGACGGAAAATCTAGACCCGCTGATATAGAATAAGATTCTTCAATCTGTCCTTCACTAGATTGCATCATGGGTGACTTCATTCCAAAATAGATACCTGTACGACCGTATTTTAAGGATGCTCCATGTTGACCAGTCTCAACACCTAAACCAGCAGGTTCTACACCTATTAAACGCACTGATGGTTTGTCAATAAAATCAGCAAACATGCCGATAGCATTGGATCCACCACCAACACAAGCGATAACTGCATCTGGCAAACAATCTTCGTACTCTTGCAACTGTATCCGTGTTTCTTCGCCAATCATGCGTTGAAATTCACGAACAATCGTTGGATATGGATGTGGCCCTGCTGCAGTGCCGAGCATATAGTGAGCTTGTTCATAACTTTCGGACCAATCACGCAACGCCTCATTGCATGCATCTTTTAAACTTAAAGAACCACTATGTACTGGAATAACCTCCGCACCCATCAATCGCATTCGAAACACATTAGGTGACTGACGCTCGATATCTTTGGAACCCATATAAATACGACACTTTAATCCCAATAATGCAGAACATAACGCAGAAGCTACACCATGTTGACCAGCTCCAGTTTCCGCAATAATTTCAGTTTTACCCATTCGCTTAGCTAACAATACTTGCCCCAAAACCTGATTAGTTTTATGCGCCCCCCCATGTAATAAATCTTCGCGTTTAAGATATAGTTTCGTGGACGTACCTACCGTTAAATTCCGACACAGAGTAAGAGGGGTGGGTCGACCAGCGTAGTTTTTTAATAAACTACTAAATTCAGTATGGAATGCTGGATCAGCTTGAGCAAAAACAAACGCTTCTTCTAACTGAATTAGTGCAGGCATGAGGATTTGGGGTACATACATCCCACCAAATTCACCAAAATACGGATTAAGTCTTGTCATACTCAATTATCTCTTAACAATGTCAAATTACGAGATGTAGATTAATAATCTCGCAAAATCTGAAATACTTTAGCTATTTTATCGTGATCTTTAATACCGGGGATACTTTCTACACCAGAGTTAAAATCCAGTCCCACACAACCAAACCGGGATGCTAATGAACAGTTATCTATTCCTATGCCACCGGCAAGAATAACATCATCTAGTCTACCTTGCTCTAATTGTAACCAATTAAAAGGTTTTCCGGTACCACCCCCACCATTGTCTAAAATATAACGATCAACGTGGAACATCTCTCGAAATTGCAATGACATCTTGTCCATATTTATTGCTTTCCAAATATGACATGCAGGCGGCAAAATATAACGAAGTGAATCAATATAATTTTGATCTTCATTCCCGTGTAATTGAATTCCAGATAAAGATAAAATATTGGCGGTCAAAGCAACATCTTTGACAGGCTTGTCCCGGAAAATGCCAATATACTTTAAATCTACGCTCTCTACTATAGTTCTAGCAGTCTTTATATCAACATCTCGCGGAGAATTTGGAACAAAAATTAGCCCACCATAAATTGCACCATTGTCTAAGGCAGAGCGCGCATCACTAACACGAGTAAGTCCGCATATTTTGTTTTCACCCAATAATACTCGATGCACTCCCATTATTAAATTCGGTTCAGACATTAACGTACTACCGATTAAAAAACCATTCACATACTGACTGATTTTTCGTACCTTACTATAAGAATCAATACCAGACTCGCTAATGACCGTCACATTTTTAGGTAGTTCCGAACGAAGCATAGGAGTCCGATTTAAATCAATTGATAAATCACGCAAGTCACGGTTATTAATACCAATGACTTTTGCTCCCAAACAAATAGCCCGCTTGCACTCTTCCACACTAATTACTTCTGTTAATATACCCATATTCAAGCTGTGGGCTACGGAAGATAACTTACGGTAAGTATCGTCGTCAAGAACAGACAACATCAATAATATAGCGTCTGCTTGATATAAACGTGCAAAGTAAATTTGCCAAGGATCAATTATAAAATCTTTACATAATACTGGTTGGCTTACTAGCGCACTTAATTCACCTAGATAATTAAAGCTGCCTTGAAAGTATTTCTCATCAGTTAATACAGAAATGACAGACGCATAATTGCGATAAACATTTGCAATAGCTGTTATATCAAAATCTTTACGAATAAGACCTTTAGACGGCGATGCTTTTTTACATTCTAGGATAAATTCTGTTCTTTTGCTAGAAAGTGCTTGATAAAAATCTCTTGAACTAACTTTTACTTTATGAAAGAAACTTTCTAATGGTGTAATTCGCTTATTATTGGCAACCCATTCATATTTATTTAGAATTATTTTTTTAAGTACTGTGTCTTGCATACCTTTCTTATCCTCTTGCTGCCAATTCCATTATACGAAGATAGGAATTACCGCTATGAATTTCTTCAAGTGCACGATGAACATTTTCAGTAAGATTGTCCTGTCCAAACAATTTAAGCAAAAGAGCTACATTGGCAGCAACAGTAAATTCATGTGATTTTTCACCTTTCCCTTTTAAGAAACGGGTAATAATTTCACGATTTTCTTCTGGAGTACCCCCTTTTAGAGACTTGAGCGGTTGCACCGGTAATCCAAAATCTGCTGCAGTTAAGGTGTAACTGTCAATTATTCCACCATGCAATTCTACTACTTTTATTGGTGCATGCAAAGCTACTTCATCCATACCTCCACTATGCACTACTGCAGCACGCTCATAACCTAAAACTCGCATTGTCTCAGCTAATGGTAATAAAAGTTCGGGCCTATAAACACCAATCAAAGCTAGTGGTGGTCGGGCAGGATTTATTAAAGGACCGAGCACATTAAATAATGTACGTGTTTTTAGTACTTGACGTACCGGCATCGCATGACGAAAACCAGGGTGGTATTGTGGGCCAAATAAAAAGCAGATACCAAGTTCATCTAAAGCCTTACGTGATATATTAGCCGGCATGTCGAGGCGAACACCAAATGCTGCTAACAAGTCAGAAGAGCCTGAACGACTTGACACGCTCCGATTACCATGCTTGGCTACACGGACATTGCAACCAGCTGCGACGATAGCGCTCACAGTTGAAATATTAATACTATTACTTCCGTCTCCACCAGTACCGACGATATCAGAAAAAAGATAATCAGGCCGAGGAAATGGACTCGAACTAGCTAACAATGCGCTAGCCGCTCCTGCAATTTCTTCGGGGCATTCACCGCGTACTTTCATGCTAATTAATACAGCTGCAAGTTCTTCGCAAGCTAACTGCCCGCGAATTATAGCTTTAAAAAGCTGTTGGCTTTGTTCGCGGCTCATACGCCCGCCATGATAAAGATGTTCCAGTATCGCTTTCATGCAAAATCCTTCTGATTACGTCTACCAGTCAGTCGAGCGGATGGTTTTAAAATATGCTCTTCTACTCTTAACCATTAATGATCTAGAGAAGTAGAACCTGTAGTCTTTCTTAAAGTAAGACCAACCACATCGATATCTTTAAATCATTATAATTATAATAAATTAAGCTCTACTACCGTCCGACCTTACATATGATATAAAATGGAGTGGTTTTATTGATATCTAAATATTTATCTTAAACAAGTTAAGAACAAAACAATTGTATTATAAAACAACATATCGAATATTTATTTAAATAACTTTTTATCTTAAGTATTAAACATGCTAACCTTTTAGGCTATGCTAAATTTAGTTACACCCTCAAAATATTCTTACTAAATTTTATAGGTAAATATCATTTTATATAAATTACTACTTTAAAATTGCCATTAAGAATTAATGCTTCTGCTGTATAGGGAAGATCGCAGTGAATTAAGTTAAGTATCGCTAAATACGTTCAGAGTATAATAATGCCACTTTAACGGATAAAAATCACGAATCTAATTATAGTTAGTAATTGTATTGGTGCAGGGTATTGATACTAAATAATATAATTCTAATGAATTTTAATAATCATTTCTTAAAAACCTTAAAACTTTAGTGGTAGCAGTAAATCTAATTGCAAAAAAAAAGATCAACTCAAAACTGAAACTCATATAAATCGACTTTACTTCACGATAAAATTTAATTAAAAATTATAAATTGTCATTGAAAATCTCTTTATTCTGTAGACACTTAAACAGTTATCAACATAATATTACTCTCTAAACTAAGTAATGATAGTTAAAATATACTAAATTATGCTCTGTAATTTTTTGCAAATTATTGCATAAATCGGCTTTAGTAACAAAATCTATATGTCTTCAATAATTTTTATCAATAGATGTTTTTTGTAAACTTATGTAAGATAAATCTCTTTTTTATGTGTTCATAAGTTCTAAAAAAAATGAAGACTGATCTAAAATGTGAGTAATGCACAGATCCAATATATGCCATTTAATTCTTTAATCTTTCAAAAACCACTAGTTAGTTCATCCGTACAAACTAATGGTCATTATATTTTAAATAGAGTTTAATGTGTAACTAAATAAAAATTTAAACAACACATATGCATTACATTTTTATATTACCGTAATGATCATATACTTACCACAAGTTTATAAAATATTATTATGTCCATCACGATATATTAGCTAAATACAAATAAATAAAATACGTTAAAAACTATTGTATCTTTTGCTGTGATTTATTTTTTCTAGATGCAATTTCTTAAGAACACATTTGAAAAACTGACTTTTTAAAAACTTAATTAAAGATGCTTAAATTAAAATTAAAAAATATTATTTATTAATCAAATATAAAAACTACCTCTATATTTCACTATAATTGTTATAAGACAAACGTACAAATCTGATCTGCATTCGAACCAAAAAAGATTAACAGATTTTTTCCACACTAATATAGCAATAGTTAATACATCTGTGGTACTATAACTCTGAGCTCTACGTTAAAATATTGATTTTTATGCTTGATTCAACCAAAGATAGTGATTATTCTCATAAATAACTTATACGGAATCTTTAGTGATACCGCAGAAATCAAAATCATCAAATTAACCACAACAAATAAAATTTAATAAAAATTTAATTAGATTCATATCAATGCAACATCTAAATATAATATTTCTTTAGTTCTGAGTGCAAAAAAAAGCTCAGATTCAATCAGTGCCGAAGTGGCGAAATCGGTAGACGCAGTTGATTCAAAATCAACCGCTTTTTGCATGCCGGTTCGAATCCGGCCTTCGGCACCACGTAAACACTATTATATAAAACGGATACGTTTTCAATCATTTTCACTATAATATAGAATCGATTCCATGATTGTTAATATGCTATCTATTAACCTGTCGCAAATATGCGAATCACAGTTTTTTATTATTATCAATTAAATATACTATAGGATCTTTCAACTTACTAACAAGCATAAAAACAATGCTTTACTTTAAACATTTAACTTGATGTTTAACCAAAAAAGTCGCAATATAACGTGATGAGTTTAATAAAAATTAATTAAATAAAGCCAAAATCTATAAAATCATACAATGAATTGTGTAATCAACATAGTTCAAGCGCAACAAAAGATTGATTTATCTATATCTTATGTTAGATTAAATAAATGTTTTTACTTATTTAAACCAAATCACCAAAAACCTTACATTGATTGTTAATAATCGAAAGTTTAGGGTCTTTTTTAAAAAATTGTTGTCAACAGTATATGGTTAATTATACGTTGCTAACACCACTTGAATTAAGCGGTCTTAATTTTAAAAAAAACACAAATTCAAATATGTAAAAACTTTTAAACAGTTAACACATTTCTCGGTAATTTTTACTAACTTTATAATGTATATAACACCTTTTAATCAAGAACTATATGTTTTAGTTGTAGTGAAAAAAAGTATATTAAATTGATTAAGAAGATATATATAAAATAAAAATTTCACTTCACAGTTCTACATCAACGATTAATTTAAAAAAATATCCACTAAAAACTCGAACTAACTATTGTTATGTTTAAACGAGCGTTATGAGCGCATTTTAAACATTAAACTAAACAAGAACATTAATGAAGAACAAAGTACTACAGATGGACCAGCCGGTGTATCGCAGATTGCAGAGAATGCTAAACCACCAGTTACCGACAGCCCACTTATTAAAGTAGCAAATAACACCATTTGTTCCGGAGTACGTGCACAACGTCGAGCAGCCGCAGCTGGGATTATGAGAAGCGACGTAATAATTAATGCACCGACAAATTGCATGGAAAGCCCGATAGTCAGTGCAGTAACTAACGTTAATAGAAGCTTAATTCTGGATAAGCGAATTCCGTCAACATGAGCTAATTCAGGATGTATACTAACAGATAACAAGGAACGCCATTTCCATGTGATTAGAATTAATACCACCGCAACACCCACCCCCAATATCTTAATATCGTGCAATGTAATTGCTAGTAAGTCACCAAAAAGATAGGCCATCAAATCTACTCTAAGTTCTCGCATTAAACTCACCATCACCAGTCCAAGAGATAACGATGCATGAGCTAAAATTCCTAATAGAGTGTCCATAGCAAATTGAGGAAACTGTTCTAACCAAACTAACCCAAAAGCTAAAAATAGAGTAACTATAATTACACCATAAAAAGGGTTCATGTTTAATAAAAAACTAAAAGCTAAGCCTAAAAGAGAGGCATGCGCTAGAGCATCGCCAAAATAAGACATTTTTCGCCATACCACAAAAGCACCCAGCGGTCCCGCAGCTAAAGAAAGCAAGAGACCTGCAATCCAACTAGGCAACAATAATTCAATCATAACAGTATTCTCTCCTCACGCCCCCTTTCTCTTCTCCAATCAACTCTCAACGAGATAATTAAAAAAACTCTTTAAAAGTCGTGGGAGTGATTATGATTATGATCATGTTGGTAAACGGCAAGCCGTGATGCTTCACGATGACCAAACATAGCAATAAAATCCGGATGGTCTGAAATTACCTCTGGTGTCCCAGAACAACATATGTGACGATTAAGGCAAACTACCTCATGAGTTTTCGCCATCACAAGATGTAAATCATGAGACACCATTAATACAGCAAACATAAGTGTACGATGCAGATCATCCACTAAATCATAGAGTGCTATTTGACCGTTTACATCTACTCCTTGAGCAGGTTCATCTAAAACCAAAAGTTCTGGGGTATTAAGTAATGCGCGTGCCAATAAAACCCTTTGCATCTCACCACCAGACAACTTCTGCATCGGTACTTGCTGCAGGTATTCTACTTGAACTCGTTCCAGCACTGATTTAATATCATTTTTCTTCTTCCCTAACCGCAAAAAACGTTCTACAGTTAGCGGAAGTGTAGGATCAAGATAAATTTTTTGGGGGACATAACCTACACGTAGTTTTGGATGACGAATGAGGGTTCCAGTATTAGGAGCAATCAAACCAAGTACTACTCGTATTAAAGTTGATTTGCCGGCACCATTAGGTCCAAGTAAAGTCAGGATCCGTCCATGACGCAAAGTAAATGAAATATCATGCAAAACTACTGTTTCCCCAAAAATAACACTAATTTGTTTAAGAACTATCAAGTCGATCATAATAATTACGGTTGTTAAATGACGACTTTATTGTAACATAACAATCAACTTCGTTGATGATGAGAATTTTGCTATGCTTGCATCTCTTTCTAAGACTGTCTTGCATTTCATTTGCTTTACCTATTATATTATTTTATGGAGTAGCATATTCGGGATAATAACCAACATGTATGCCCATGCTGCAATCTTAACGTCTATACGCCCACTAGGATTTATCGCTGCTGCAATAGCTGATAAAGTTATTCCTGTAGAGGTAATGTTACCAGATCATGCTTCTCCTCACACTTATACTCTACGACCGACAGATGGATTACGATTAAAAAAAGCAGATATCTTAATTTGGGTGGGGCCGGAACTAGAATCCTTTTTATCAGGACTCACCTTTTCCCTGCCTACTAAGCGCTGCATTACTCTTTCCAAAGAGAAGCGAATCATCCCTCTCCTAAAAAAAAGCAGACTAAACACCTATAAATACTCTCTGTCAGATATAAATCAGAATTACAATTTTGGTCATCAACACGGTAAATATGACATGCATCTTTGGCTTTCTCCTATTATTGCTGAGCATATAGCTCAAATAATATATGAACATCTATTAGAATTGATTCCTACACAGAAAAAACTTTTAGACGAAAATTTACAAATTTTTAAAAATTTATTAATAGAAAACAACAAAAAAATTGCTAATATACTCTCACCGGTTCGTAATAAAGGATATTACGTATTACATGATGCCTACGGTTATTATGAAAAATATTATGGACTTATGCCTTTAGGTTATTTTAGCATCACTCCTGAAATACAACCAGGCGTACAGACTTTACATAAAATTAGAAAACAGTTGATTAAAAAAAAAGCAATCTGTATTTTTTCTGAACCACAATTCAATTCAGCTTCAATTAAATCCGTTGCCCGCGGACAAGATGTTTATATCGGCATGCTAGATCCATTGGGTATAGATATTTCTTTAGACAAGGGAAGTTACATGCGTTTTCTTCTAAATTTATCGAAGCAATATATAAACTGCCTAGAAAAAACATACGAGGACGATCGTTAGTGCAACAATTAACTCGATCCTTTTCCTTAATGTTTAATTATCTGTCACGACTTAATCGGATTATGTTAGGGTCACTAGCTATATTCACACTGATTATTGCTATTTGGAAAAATAGCATTTATTTCCCACTTTTTGGGCGACTTAATACAACTATCGTTTCTCCTGAAAAACGAAAATTTATTGATCAGCCTATTGATACTACTGGACATAGTAGTCAATTTTCAAAAGAAAATGAAAAAGATATAGAAAAAAATAATTCGAATATAAAAATCCATGAGACATCGAACACAAATAAATACGTCATTTTTAGTGGCGATACTATAAGTAAAATTCTTAGTCAACACAATGTTCCTATTGCTGACATAAAAGTTCTATCAAGAGAACATGCCGACTTACAAAATATTAAGGTGGGCCAATCACTGTCCTGGAAAATGACAGTTAATGGTAATTTGCAATATTTGATCTGGAATGTTTCTCAGCGAGAAATCCGCACCTACAACCGCATTTACGGTAAATTTCAAGAAAATATCACTTATATAAAAGGAAAATGGTGTAATACGACTTTAACTGGATATCTCAACGGAACGTTTATTAACAGCGCTCAAACGGCTGGCTTAAGCTACAGCGATACTTATGCTGTCATTTCCGCTCTTCAGTGGCAAATTGATTTTAAAAAACTACATAAAGGTGATAAATTTTCGGTGTTAATTGCAAGAGAAATGTTAAACGGTAAAAGCGCTCGAACCCAATTGCTTGCTGTTTATTTACATACCGCTGGTAAAGATTACTACGCTTTTCTTGCAGATAATGGTAAGTTCTATAATCGCGATGCAAAGGGGGTTACCCAATCTTTTATGCGGCTTCCTACATTAAAACAATTCCGTATATCTTCTACTTTTAACCCTAAACGTCTTAATCCTATCACCGGTCGCATTACAACTCACCTTGGAGTAGATTTTGCTGTTCCAGTCGGAACCCCGATATTAGCAGTTAGTGATGGGGAAGTCATTATTAGTAAATATGACGATATCGCTGGAAATTATATAGCTATACGGCATGGGCATCAATATATGACTCGTTACATGCATCTCCACAAACTTCTGGTAAAACCCGGTCAAAAAGTTAAACTTGGTGAACGTATCGCGCTATCAGGAAATACCGGTCGATCTACAGGACCTCATCTACACTATGAAGTATGGTTAAATCAACGACCTATTAATCCGCTAACGGCTACACTACCACGAAACGAAAGTCTAACTGGACACGATCGTAGCGAATACCTTAATAAGATTAAAACAATAATTCCCCAACTACACAGTTAAATTAATACCAATTTACTTAATACTCAAATTTATGCTTGACTTATTATTTGGTTTTTATCGAAAAAACCTTATGTATAAACATTATATAAAAAATAAATCTATAACAAAAAAATATTAATAAGTAATTAATTGTATATAAAAATAAATTCTTTTAGATCAATGGTTAACTATTTACTTATAGTATAAGGATATATTTATATATAAAATTAAAAAAAACTATCTGTATCACAACCTGTTGGTTGAATATATTAAAAAAATAAAGTCTATAAATTATTTTTTTATTCTTAACACAAAATATTTTAGTGCATATATAAAAATATTAATTTATCTAATAATTAATATCCTAACAGGATTCATATAACAGAATTGAAGACTTTAAAGCGCAGACAAGAAAAAATTTTTATAATTAGTCAACAATAAATTCAAATCTCCGTCTGATCTAAAAATTACAATTATTAATTTTAAAAATAGAAACTTTGATCTGACAGACTTGTAATAGACGCAAATATTATGCACCATACTGTTTATAAAAAAAATAAAAACTTATCCGACAAATAATATTTGATAAATTAAGATAAAAAATCATATTCCCTCAGTCATAACAGAAAGACTCTAGAAAAAAAAGGTTTGCGCTAATTGACTAATAGCGCTGTTTTTATAAAAAAACAATTTATAAATTAAATTATGATATATTGTAGATCAATCTTATATAAGATAAATTTATTTATTAAACACCCCAATAACATTTTTAGAAATTTTAATACTGTGAAATATATTAATATTTAATATGCAATAGATAATTTTAAAAAAATTCTAAAAAAATATCTTAGAGGAAATTAGCTATACTAATTTAATAGATAATCGTTGAACTAAACCACTATTTCTCTGAATCCGATTAGAAATAATATGTCGAACGATATCATCTCTAGCGTAGAGAGAAAATCGCTTGCGTACTCGTGTTACTGCAGTGTAGAATAGCTCTCTTGTAAGTAAAGAAGAGGTTTTATTAGGTAATACTAATACAACACGCTCAAACTCTGACCCCTGAGATTTATGAACTGTCATCGAAAAAGCCGTTTCATGTTTTGGTAACAGACTTATCGGCACTTCTTTTACACCTCCATCTGATAGAGGAAAATAAACACATAACGAATATATATTTTTTGATAGAACAAGACCAATATCCCCATTATACAACCCCATCGAAACCTCATTTTCCATAATCATTATAGGCCGACCTAAATAACTAGAATTACCGTTATCAAGAGTAATCAAACCAATGCGATTCAAAGCCTGTTCAATAGAACAATTAAGCCCTTCAACTCCAAAAATTCCGTTACGTAGAGCACAAAGTAAACGAAAACGATTGAAGGATTCTAAAATCACTCTCGGTTCATCATTATTATGTAGGCACCTTAAATAGTCTTGGTAACCTTGAATGCAGTTATCTATCATGCTTTGATAGTCTTTTAAATTATAAAGTGATATATAATCTATATCTTTTACCGTTGAAGATTTTAGAAGTTTTAATGCTGTTTTCCCGTTCCCGGAATTAATTGCATTAGCTAACTTTGCGATACCAGAATTTTTATTAAAACGGTAGCTTTTCCTTAATAAGCAAAGACTATCAGAAACTCTAAAAACATCACGAACTTTCTCTCCTGGCAATGTAAAACCAGTTAATCGCTTTAATTGTTCTCGCCGATTAAGGCTATAACCTGATTTTATGAACTGACAAATATCTTTAAAAACTGCACCTGATTCTACAGAAGACAGTTGACAATGATCCCCAAAAAAAATTACCCGAGCCTTCGCAGGAACAGCCGAAACAAGATGAGCCATCATTGGTAAATCAATCATTGAAGCTTCATCAATTATTAAAATATCTAAATTCAATAAATTATTAGAGTGATAACGCATACGTTGACTATCAGTCTCTAATCCAAGCAAACGATGTAGTGTTACTGCTTCACGCGGTAACTGTTTTTTTTGTTCTTCATTTAATTCTAAATGTTGTAATGCCAAACCTAACGATTGACTTAGCCGTATAGCTGCTTTACCGGTAGGGGCTGCCATTACAATACGCAAATACTGCTGTTGTTGATTACTAATTTGCAATAGTGATGCAAGTACCTTTGCAACCGTAGAGGTTTTTCCAGTCCCAGGCCCTCCGGATATAAGAACTACGAAATTTGTTATTGCAATCGCTGTAGCAACTTTTTGCCAATTAACTACATGTGTATCACCAGGGAAATAACGTCTTAAAACATCAGCAATTCTAACTTCATCAAGCTTTATGGGTATTATCCTTGGTTGATTAAAAAAATTTGCTACTATGCATTCATATTCCCACATGCGTTGTAAATATAGATTATCATGCTCTAAGACAAGCGGGGTAGGTCGAGAACCGTCACTAACAGCTTGTGACGCTAGAAGACATTTCTTCCAATCTTTTAGAGAAGGGTTGCCAGCATGTATCCATGCTCGTCGTGCCAATTCTGGCATTCGACCAGAAAATAGATTTTTTCGATTCAAATCTTTCAAGGGTAAACAAACATGACCCATAGCGGTATTAGCACTTACCCACACACTAGCTAGTAGCATCAATCCCTGATTATCATCAGATCTTGTTGCTACCATTAAACCAAATTGAACATCTATAGATCGAAAACAAGATAATTGTTGCGCCTCTGAAAGAATAGATTTCATCATTAACCTTCAGGTTTTGACTGATTTTTTTAATTAGTTGTTATATTTCCCGACACACAACTTGTCAAACTCATAAATTAATTTTTTATCTGGACGACAGAAAAAAATACCATTTCCCGGATTGTTTATATCAACACCCCGTAAAAATAGATAATACACACCACCAAAATGAGTTGAATAATGATACTGTTTTATACGATGACGCAGATATCGATGTAACGCCAAGGCATATATTTGATATTGAAATTCATATCGATGAGCAATCATCGCTTGTTTTATTCCAAATTGATTATAAAAAATGCTCTCTGACCCTAACCAATTAGATTTATAATCTAATAAGTAATATCGTCCTTTCCAGAAAAAAATTAGATCAATAAACCCTTTTAGCATTCCTTTAAAGTGAGGAAAATCAAGCGGCGGGCAGATTAACGATAGAGAATCATAACGCTTAAAAATTTGATCTAACTCGTTTACATTAACTGTTGCATCAACAGATAAATAAAATTTTAGTTCATGATATTGATTTTCAGGTTTTAAACGATTAAGAGAGAGCGAACTATTATCTAGTGGTACATTGATAGTTGTTTTCATCCAATCTAATATAACCGGACACCAAATCTCATCAATATTCTTTTCCATTAATTGTAAACGAAGCCATTTTTCATCTAATGGTTTGTTAAAAGTAATTTTTTCAAGTAAGGTATGTAAAAATTTACCAAAAAATATACCACGAGGAAAAGTATGCTGAGTCAATGGCAACAAAGTCTCCACTTCTTCTTGTTTAGAGGCAAATTGAAAATCTACCTTTTGTTCTAAATCAATCGACACTGAAGCAATCTGTTGTTTTAGTCCAGTATAGCTTGTGATTCTCCAATTATCAGACGGTAATTTAGACCACTGACAAGAATTTAAACTCTTTTCTGGAACTATCATCTTAGGTATAAATGGCTCCATACATAAAGTGCTCGATGTGCAAATTCTAATATCTCCGCCTCCGCGCTCTACTAATAATGATAACTGTTTGCGTAAATCATCAAGATTTCCACTCTTACCTTTCTGAATCAAATAACCTAAAGCGCTTAAATGTAAATCGCTTCTTCTATTTTTTTTACCTCCACCTCGACATATCGCTGCAATCCCGAGACTGCAATGATAAATAGATCTCGTTACTGCTACGTATAATAGTCTCACATCTTCAGCTAATCTTTCCTCTTCAGCAAGTCTTAGACTCTCTTCTTTTGAACAAAGGTCTAACCAAAGCAAATAATTTTCTCGATCATGAAATACTGCACGATTTTGAATTCGAAAATCCGCTGCAAACGGTAAAAATACTACCGGAAATTCCAGTCCTTTCGATTTATGTACAGTGATAATTTTTATAACATCCTGATCTGCTTCTAATCTCAATTGTTGATTTGGAGAGTGTGTGGTAGAAGATTCTATTTGTAATGCAAACCAATGAACTAACGCATGTTCATTATCAATATTTAATGAAGCTTCCTGAAGTAATTCCCCTAAATGTAAAATATCGGCTAATCGACATGTAGAACCTTTATTTAAATCAATGTTTTTACCGATACGGTAATTGATAATAATTTTACGCAACATCGGAAAAACACCATTTTTTTTCCAGTAATGGTGATATCCATCAAATTCTTCTACTATTGCTTCAAAAAGATCTTGATCTTGATTAAGAGCATCAATAACAGAAAAATCGACAGAAAGAAGGTTGGTAGCTAACGCTGTGCGCAGTATAATATCTTTTTCTGGTTTTAATATTGCTTGAAAAATCCATAGAAGTTCAAGTGCTTCTGGAATATCAAAAACACTATCTCTATTCGAAAGATAGACTGTTGAAATCAATATTTTTTTCAATGCAGCCTGCATCAATGATGCTTCATAACTGTTTCGCACAAGTATTGTGATATCTGAAGCCTGAAGGGCTTTTCTTCCCAGATTAGTTTCTAACCATGCTTCTCCCGTGCTTGCAGCACAAAGAAAATCACGTATAGTAGTCGCACACTTGTTCGCCATATATTCTTGATATTCAACTATATTTACAGAATCCCTTGAATCTAACCAAATACATAGCGCTGCCTGTAAGTGTTTTTTTATAATAAACTTTAAACAAACATTTTTTTTTGCTGAAGAAACCTCAATAAAAGGGATCTCTCGGAAAATGAACGGATCTGGTATATTCTGGAAAAGACGATTTACTGCATTAACCATTCCTGGCGAAGATCGCCAATTAGTACTTAGACTATAACAAGAATCTACTTCATTTTTAGCTCGGATGTAAGTAAAGATATCCGCACCCCGAAAAGCATAGATCGCTTGTTTAGGATCACCTATTAGCAATAAGGCAGAATTAATTTTATCGCAATATGTAAAATGGAAAATACGATATTGTTGAGGATCCGTGTCCTGAAATTCATCAATCATTGCTACTGGATAGCGTGAACGTATTAACTGAGCTAGAGTTTTACCTTCACTTCCCTTTAAAGCTCTATCCAAATAACTTAGTAAATCGTCGAAACTCAATTCTGCTCGCTTTTTTTTTTCCTGTTCAAGATCTCGACGAACCTTTACTAATGCCATTACAAAAATTAACTTTTTAAGCGATATTCTATCTTGATAAAAAACCTCTAACGAAAAAAATACAGCATTGTTAAGAGGATCACCTACAATTGTTTGTTTAGCTAAAACTGTACTTGTAAAACGTTCAAGTTCCTCAGGAATATAATAATCGACAGTAGGTTGCACTGACCAAGAATTGATTTTTTTTATCCAACATGCTAAATTTTTAGAATTATAAATGCGCCGATTAAGTTTATAACTATTTAAAATATCTGGAATATTTACTACTTTTTCACGCCAATATTTTTTCAAATGATCAATATTAATAATGATTCGTTTATGACATGATAAAATTGATTCATTCAATTCTGGAGGATCAAATATCTTTGGTAATTCTCCCCGAAGATAAGGTTGTAGATCTTCCAGTAATTTTTTTGGCCCTTCCCACTGTTGATGTACTATTCGAGCCACTTCTAATGGTAGAGGATAGAAGTGGCGACGCCAAAAATCAAAAACCATATTCTGTTGCAGCGTCGCTTCATCATCAAGAAGAGTGTATTGAAAAAAAACACCCAATTCAAGTGCACTATAATTTAATACTCGTTGACAAAAACCATGAATAGTAAATATCGCAGCTTTATCTATTTGTCTCTCAGCTTCTAGAAGATGTAAGGCAGCATGCTCTCGATCTTGAATCTGCTCCAATAATTCTGTGAATAACACATCTTCACTTTTACCTCTTATACAAGCTAATCGGAATTGTTTAATATTATTACGGATGCGATATTGTAGTTCTTTAGTAGAAGTTTCAGTAAAAGTAACCACTAATATTTCTTCAATTCTTAAAAGACGAGGAAATGCAGCTTCACCTCCAAGGCCGAGCAATAAACGCAGATAAAGCACAGATAGGGTATAAGTTTTACCTGTGCCAGCTGAAGCTTCTAAAAGTTTGCTTCCCCTAAGACACAACGTTAATGGATTGAGCTTTTTAACATTACTTAACAACAAGTTAACTTTTCCTTAAGTTAGTACAAATCAGGATCTGTTATTAGAAAAACTACCACCTTCTTTAAGAAAGTAAATTGATGTTATAATAAATATACTTTATTTAACTTTATGTTCTTTTGTATTACAAATACATCACGATTCTTATAAACATAAATACTTGTACGCATAATTAGCACACTCCAATACTTTATTTGTACAGTAAATAGAAGCATAGATATCTATCTAATTAACCCGAGTTCTAATTACTTATTTTTATAGATATTATGACTGTATAAGTCATTAAAATACACGTTTTAAACATCACTTACTTTTCTAAGCATATATATGATAAAGATTTTATTGTACCTATAAAAGTAATAATAGATTTTATCTTTTTTTTAAAATTGATTTAAATAAAACGGATATAACAAATATCGTTAAGCAATCCTTACCAACAATTTACCATAAGTTTGGTTAGTTCAGTCAAACATGAACATAGAATAAATTATGTAACTATGAAATAAGTTGAAAAGATAATTAAATTCCGAGAAATGTTATAGTATTAAAAGTATTATTTTTTTACTTACTGATTAGTAAGTAATCTAATATTATTAATAAATGTACTATCAGATTTAAAAATTATAAAAGTAAACATAACTAAAAATATTATTATAATAATGCTTAACGTTAGCACCACCTGAAAGTTATTTCACTAATAATAAATTACTTTCTTAAAACTCAGATCTAGCTTTGCAATAACAACACGGATTTTAAGATAAGAACCATTGTGTTGATAAACACTTATAAGATATTCTAAACGTATGGTGATATCACTAGCTCTTTTCTTTCAAAATTCTATTCAATTTTATAAAAAAACCAATATAGACTTCTGTCTAATAATTAATTAATGATAAATAGATAAATCTTTATTAATAAAAAAACAATGAAATAATATAAATATTTCAGATATAAATTATGCTTACATAATAATACATCTCTTTTATGAATCATTATCCCCTTGTTAGTGTTTTATTATATAGAAAAGACTAATACTTTACTGATTAACAATAAAATGTTTTTAATGTATTAGAGAGAAAACAATAAAAATAGAAAAATTTATTTAAAATGAAATAATAAGCATAACACTAAAAGTAATTATTTTGACAATCATCAAAAAAAAACGATTAGAACAATAAGCATATCTAATATCTAATATAAAAATGAATAGATTAGATGTGCATTATTAGTAAAATAGGTTTTTAAAATTAATATTACTATTTTCTAATAATCAAAAAAAACAAGAAATTTATCAATCTATAAAAAAAATAAATCAATGTAAAGGGTGTAAAAATATCGATTTTTATAAACTAGTTTACTTTAGTATTAAATATGCTTTGTGACTAAATAAGAGTTAACTTCTTTTGATGATTGTTTTCTTAAAGAAATTCCATTAATTAAAAAAACATGACTTATAATTACTATTTTATAATATTTAAAATACTAATAATATAAAGTAAATACACTATATTAGTTACTATAAAATCAACATGATTAAAATCATCACTATTAATAAGTTTGTTCAGAAGAAAAACGCCATCATCTTGATCAAGATAAGAGAAATTAGAAATCGCGCTATACTATGATGCTTTAGCGCTAATTGAGCTATTTTTCTCTAAAAAATGATAGTAATCACTATTATAAAATAATACATTATCATTTAATATAAAAAACTATATAACTTAAAATACAATCTTAAAAACATCATTTCAAAAAAAACTAAATCATATTAAATAAATATAGAATCAATAAACTCAAACTATTATTTTAGATACTTTATAACATAATTTTAATAAAAAAGACTAATTTAAAAAAAATACTGTTCTCTTTAACAAAATTTTATTCGATGACAAATAACACACAATGAAGGACTAATATTTATTAGTGAAGAAATCGACATTGCTGTTAGAATTTAACATAATGTCAAATTATGCTTTTTTAATTTGATATTTTTACTCATGCTCCACAAACGACTATTAAATTAATTTAACCATAAAAGTTAAGTCTATTATGATATTTCATAAAAACAATAATTTATATACTATTTATAAAACAATCTCCAGAAAAAAAGCTTTTTCTCCTCACGCCACGGAGTTTACACGCATGCTAAGAATGGTAATCAACCTGCCTAATACATGAAGATTGAAATCTAATATTTTCCAGAAAATAACATTGATACTACGCGATTCATGATCGTCTGACTTGATACCGAAATTCGCAACAACTGAAAAGTTGTCATTTTTTTTCAGACTTACATCACGTTTATTTAGTTTCAAAATATCTAGTTTTTATTAAGAAAATAGTTTTATTAAAATACTATTCCAAAAAAAATCTAGGAAAAAAGCAAGCGAATCTTTAAATATTAAAAAGTAATTTTGAGAGCTTCTTATACTTATATTTATATCTAAATTATTAAAAATTTTACATGAAAAATGTTCATGAAATCACCAGATTTAAAAATAAAGATCAATAGAACTTTTTCTTAAGTTATTTACAGATCTTCTCAAAAAGATTATAAACAATAATTATTAACTTAAGCTATCAACACCTCGAAACACTGAATATTTAGATTTAATTACCAACTTTTTTTAAATCACTGTCACATCTACAGAAAATATCCATCATAAACAACTCAGTTACCCATTAAATAATCTCTAGATATTTCTACTTGATCCTCGTTTTTTCAACACCAGTTATATTTGAAATATTTAGCACGCGGTTCCCTTAAGAATTTTCTCGTCAATAACATTAAGTTTAATAGGCAATATTAGTTATATTAATATTCAACATACTAAAAAAACTAATAGTATAATTTTAAATAAAGTTAATCTAACTAATTTAACTAATTTGTACTGATATATTTTAAAACAACCGAAGTATATTGAGTAAAAATTAATATAAATAAACTATAGCACCTATCATAGAAAAGTATAACTTTAACAAGAATTAAACTTTTATTTTTTTTAATTTTCCACATCTAGCTAACAGGTGAAAAAACAATAAGATATTCTATAATATAACAATTTTAAAAAAAATCATGAACGTACTAACGATTCAATTAACATCATAAACTTTATTCTATAGTTCATATTTAATAATATTTATGATAGTTATTATGCCATTTTTTTATTAAAAATTAATATATTTATGATCATAAAACTAACTGTACCCAAACCATTGATCCAAAATAATTAGATATAGATTCAACAAATAAATAAAAAATATATTAAAATTAGCTGTTAGTTTAATATTTATGCATTCTTTTTTTACCTAACGTTAATAACGGAAAGAAAAAGATCTTACAAATTACACGAATAATTTTCATCACATACCGGAATTATTAGTTCCCACTCTACGAGAATTAGCAGCCTACTATAATCATCAAAGTTATTTAACATTACAGGTCAAGAACATTAAATACATTGGTTGTCAATGTAATTCTTTTCTTAAAACATTAAAAATGTCTTTAAATATATATTTACTACTCCAAAAAGACGAAAATCATAACAAAGATTTTTTTTAAATTAAATAGTATCAATTATATATATTACATCAAACTTATTTTTAATTAACTGATAGTTCTTATTGCAATTAGATATATTTTAATCAAATTAATTAAGACGCTCAATTACATATCAAATAACATCAATAACCAATTATTAGCAAACTTAAAATAAAAAGTACTGTTTTTATCTCTACTTAAAGAATAAACTTATATCTAGTGTTACCTTTTAGCCTATAAAATTAAAACAAAAGTAGTTGCTTAACAAAAAAACATCCCGTATATAGTTACATTAAATATGATCTTTATCATTAACAAAAAAAAGTTGAAATTTATAAATTAATTTAATTATATGTTGGTCAAAAAAAATCAATCTGATCAATAACTAAAGTGATTTTTATTTGAAAAAATTAAGGCAATATTTTTCTTGTTGTACTCTTAAAAAGAAAAACAATAAAGTAATTTGAGATAGCAAAGATTATATCAACGGCTTCTATTAATTTGTAACTCATAACAGGTTGTAACTTGTCATTTATAGAAACAAGAAAAAAGATCATAATAATAAAATAAAATATTGGTTTAATTATATTAATCATCTTTAAAGTGCAGATTAAAAAAAATAATAGCTATTTAAGAAAGAGTAATTCTTTATTTTCAATAAAATATTAGATTAGATCTACACTTCAACACTCCTTACTTACAACACTAATATCTTTAATTTAAACACCAAGATTTCTTAATTCAAAGGTCTTTATAAAAATATTCTTAACAGATTAAACCAACAACTTACTTATCACAATAAACATTATCTCTACATATAAACTTATAAAATTCTTTTATTAACAACAAATACTGAACAACAACACAACACGTCATGAATTTATGTTAAACTCTTGATTTTAAAAAAAAGATATTCTATATTTTATAATACATATGCTACATGCATGGTTCATGTAGTGCATTAAAGATAATATCTTTAAAATTAACTTATAAACATAAAAACTAATTCTATTAGCATCAAACCACTCATTTCTAACATAATTAATGTTTAAAGTATAAAAACAAAATCTTTTATTTAAGATACATCGGTATAACTTGCTTTAATTTTCTATAATCATTTCGAACATAGAGACGATAGAGCACCTTACCAGCAATTTTTCTTCTATGTAATTGCCAATTAGATGGAACGATTAGAGAAGAATTTTCTATTTCTGTTTCAATATAAATCCACGCATGTTTTGATAAACGACCGTATTTTTCTAGAATATCCAATGTAGGATTGATCATTTTAGATCGAAAAGGAGGATCTATGAACACAATATCAAAAACAATTCCAGGCTGAGCAAGCCAAAAAAGAGCATCTGTAGTAATAACTTCTGCTTTGTTTCCTTGTAATTTTTGCAAATTATGAGAAATCAATGCGCTAATTCTAGAATTTTTTTCTAATAAAGTTACTCTACCAGCAGAACGAGACATAGCTTCAAATCCTAAAGCACCACTACCTGCAAAACAATCAAGACATCGAGCATCTTTGATAACTGGTGATAACCAATTAAAAACTGTTTCTCGTACCCGACTTGGGGTAGGGCGTACCGTAGGAATATCCGAAACTAATATCTTTCGACCACGCCAACAGCCACCAATAATCCGGATTTTATTATTAAAATAAAACAAATTGTTGTAAATAATTAATTATTTTACACATAAAAAGTTATAAAACACTCATTTCAAGTTAATGAATTCATCTCAAATATAAAAATAGAATTGCAAAACGCTATTTCTTTCTTAATGTAGTTTGTGTCACAGAATTCCTTACTAATGCAATTAATATGTTTAATATATAATATTTTTGTTTGAAGTCCAATCAAAAATCGTGATTTTTTTTATAAAGCGAGTTCGCTCGCTAGCGAATATTATTCTATATAAAATATTTATAATCAAAAAGTTTAATTTGTTTTAAATAAAAAAGTGCTTCGATAATATCGATTAACAAATCATTATACTCTTGATTTCTTTATACTATACTAATAAGTAACAATATTTAATCTACTTTCATACTATTAAAATACGCCTTGAATCTCTCTGTTTAACAATTTGCAACACATACCTTAAATCTAAGGAAGACTGAAAATTTACTTAATCTAAGTTATTAATATATTAAAAATTAAATTGAAGCGCTATTTTATATTTAATTATTCATTTAACTAACATTATATTAATCTAGATAAAACATAATAAAATGTCCGAAAAAATAGATTAAACATAAAATAATAATGTAATTATCTTTTATTAATATAGTAATTTATCTTATTTGAATTATATAATCTTAATTATTTTTTAATATACAATTAATATTTAAACTTTCTCACGATTCCTAACTATATAGAAATTATTCGAATGTTCAATTAAAGAGTTTTCTTTTTTTTATAAAAATTTTTATTAATAAAAAAAATAAAACTAAATTATCTTTAATCACTATAGTGATGCGTATATAATTGCAATCAACATAAGAAAAATTATAGAAAATAAATATTTTTAAAAAACTATATCTTTTTCCCTCAAATGAAGTCACATTGTTTTTTTTACAGTTTATAGAACGAAAGTAAAATGTTATGTAACTATAAAAAATAGCTATATTCATAATAATTACAAAAACATGATTTTAGAAAACTTCTAAATTATCATATTGAATAGGATTCAATCCTATCCTAACTAAATTAAGCAAAAGAAGTTTTGATTTCCACATTTTATATATATAAATAAAGGTGATCTAAAATCAAGTATTTTTCTACCAACAACCTTTATCTAAGATAGCATGCTTACACTTAATAATCTAAATCTATTTTAAGTCCATATTTTAGAATAAAATTATTTATTAAAATAGAAATATAAAGTAAATTTATATATAAATTCTCTAAAAAAACGAAATTATCGTGAATAATGACAAACGTTATGAAATCATCTTACGTATGCAGGATCATACCCCCCACCCTACGACGGAATTAGTTTATAGATCGCCGTTTGAACTGTTGATTGCAGTAATACTATCCGCTCAAGCAACTGACATTAGTGTAAATAAAGCTACACAAATACTATTTTCATATGCTAATACTCCTCAAGATATAATAACGCTAGGTATTGACAACCTTAAAATCTATATAAAATCTATAGGATTATTTAACATTAAAGCGAAAAATATAATCAAAACATGCCAAATTTTATTAGAACAATATAAAAGCAAAGTTCCTCAAAATAGAAAAAAACTAGAAACACTACCCGGAGTTGGACGAAAAACTGCAAATGTAGTGTTAAATAGTGCGTTTGGTTGGCCTACTATTGCGGTTGATAGGCATGTTTTTCGGGTTTCAAATCGTACCCGTTTTGCAAGGGGAAAAAATGTAACATTAGTAGAGAAAAAACTTTTAAGTGTAGTTCCTAGAGAATTTAAAAAAACTTTTCATCATTGGTTTGTTAGTCATGGCCGATATACTTGTACATCCAAAAAACCTCGATGTAACGTTTGCATAATTAGAGATTTATGTGAATATGATAAAAAATATTATGTAAAATAATAATTAGTGTTTATAAAAAAAATTAATATAAAATCATCAACTTTTCCTAAATTAAAGATCTCATTTTAAGTATGTAACATTAATTTAATATTCTTAAAAATATTTTTAACATTATGTTTGGAAAATCTTAGTCTCCAACATTTTCATATTATAGATCACAAAGAGATCTTGATATCTTGTTACTTAATAAGATCATACGAATCTTATTATATGTTCTATAGATGAGAAAAAGTGAATAAATTTATTTTAGATTCTGTTAATTTTAACGAAATTTACCTCAATAAAATTATCATTAATAAAATGTTTATTTTCAAATTATCTAACAAAAATCAAGCAAGATAATCAGATTTATTGATTTAATTAAATTATTATATTTAATTATAAATATTTACAAATATTATATGTTAATTTTTTTTATAAAAAAATCTATTCAAATAAATAGTCAACTATTTGTATTCATAAATAATTGAGGATCTATCAAAAAAAATGCGACGATTTTAATCTTATAAAGTCGTTATATAACAATCTATATAAATTTTAATACATTATTTATATTATTTTTTTATGGAGTTATTATTCTATATTTAACAGATTTTATATTGTTTACATTATTAATTTTTAATAAAATTAACACGATAATTCTATTATTAATAAGACCATAAAAATTAACTAAATTTTTAAAAATAATAACTTCTCTTTTAACTACAATATAAAAAAATTATAATTACAAACTTCAAATTACCATTTTTATAGTTAAAATAAATTTTATTATATATCAGATAAAATATTAACACCTGATTCTGAGTTTGACATTACCCAAGCCATATTAAAATGTTTACGACAAACTGAAACATAGCAATCATTACCCCCAATAACCACTTGTTGACCATCATGAATAACTTTACCTTCATTATCAATACGCAATACATGATTAGCTTTGCGACCGCAATAACAAACTGTTTTTAACTCTACTAGCTTATCTGCTAAAGCTAAAAGCCATAAACTACCTGTAAAAGGTTCAGCACGAAAATCAGTACGTAAACCATAGCAAAGAACGGGGATATTTAATGTATCTACCACAGTGCATAAACTAATTACTTGCTTACGATTTAAAAAGTGACATTCATCAACAAGAATACAGTGTACATTGTTTTTTTTATGTGCATCTGATACGATTTTATAGATATCAGTTGCTGCAGAAAACATCTCAGCAGGAGCTGATAACCCGATACGGGAATAAGCTTGACCTCGGATATAACGATTATCAATTTCTGCTGTAAAAATTAATGTTTTCATACCTCTTTCTTGATAATTGTAAGAAGATTGCAAAAGCGCAGTTGTTTTACCAGCATTCATTGCGGAATAATAAAAATAAAGCTGCGCCATTTTCTAAGAACTCCAATCTTAAAATTAGTAAAGTCTTAAATGGTTACGTTTAATAAAGAAAATTGTTTATCATTAATTTAGTCATTAATGACATTAAATTGATTAGTTGATTTTTTTTAAAAAAGTACTATTTATTTTACAATAAAACCTACTGTGGTATATCTACTAGATATAAGAAAAAAAAAGACACAATAATATAGAGTATATAAATATTCTTATTTTTATACTCTATATGTATTCTAAGAATACTGCTCAAATCATCTTGTTGCAAGATCTATATTTTTTAAAAAACATATAATTTTATACATTAAATTAACAAATAAATTAATTCTTATCCTTAATTATACACATCTTGAATAAAGTTTATTTTATAATTAAACTATAATATATAATTCTATATAAAAATAATTTCTTAAAGAAAAAATAACTAACATTATTATTATTTATTAAATAAAAATATATTTTTATTTAATAAATAGATTCTTATTTAATTTTAACATTGATAGTTTTAAACTCACCTTACTTTTTCATAAATGTCTATATAAATCTTTTATCTATAAATTACAAATATGCACACTACTAAAATTTAAGTAAGATGGTAATTTACATTAAAAATAGCATTTTTTTTATTTGAACTTTCCAAAAACAAAAAATTTAAATGTAAATAAATATGATTTGTATCTACTGAAATTATAGTGATAGTAAAAATACTTATTTAATTGTGTTAAGTTAATAACTTAAAATAATAATATGCATGCTTCTAAAAAATATATCACAAAGATTTTTTATTTTTATTGATTCCCGTATCGCTCCTTATTAAACCAGAATGCTTCTAAGTAATTACAAAATTTTTTATTAAATATTTAACTTTATTAATCCAATAATGTATATTATAAAATTCGATTCGTATTAAAATAAAAAAATTATAGGTAAAATAATGGAGAAAACAGAAAATATGAGTGATAAAATTATTTGTGTAACTGATACTAACTTTAAAATAAACGTATTGCAGTCTAAAAGAATGGTGCTTGTTGATTTTTGGGCAGAATGGTGTGGTCCTTGTAAAACAATTTTACCAATCTTATCTGAAATTGCTAATGAATTTGACGGAAAATTAACTATTGCGAAATTAAATGTCAGTGAAAATCCAGACACTACAACAAAATATCATATACAAAGTATTCCAACTTTATTACTGTTCCATAACAATAAAGTATTAGATAGTAAGTGCGGTTCTATATCTAAAAAACAGATAAAAGAATTTGTTAATCAATATTTATAAATATATCAGTCATTTTAAATAGGTAAAGAAATTTCTTCATAACATAGAAGACCTATTGAAAAAAAATCAACGAATTTTTATGATTAAAAGTTAATTTTTATTAAAATATATATCTAACATTCTTAACAATCTCTATTGTAAATAAATCACTATATGATAGTTATTGTTATTTTATATTTTAATGCTTGATCGTACAGAAGATTCAAAGGGTTTCTAAAATCTAATAAAAAATTTTACATCTGTTGAATAACCAATTAAAATCAACGTTTTTATACAAAAACTTTTACTGAAGAAAATATTTCTTTTATATCAATTAAATTGAATTATTAATGTGTATACATTAAAAGAGTATCAACATCTCTTAATATATATAAACTATACCATAGCGTTTATATCAACTTTAAATTTTTATCTACATCATCAATCCTAATGTTCTTTATCCATGGATAATAATCTAAAATCAACTAACCTGATATCTAACTTTAATAAATTCTTTTGAAATTGACATTTAAAAGAAAAAAGTTTTTCTATTTTATGGAAAAAGGAGAAGGTGTCTCCAAGTATCTCTCACACACATATCTCGTTACGGCTGCTTCCTTCCAGACCTGACCGAGTTGACAAGGCAGTGTTGCTAGAACATGAACGGCACCCTCTCTTAAAATAAGATTTTACATAACTCTTGAAATATTGTCTATTAAATATTACGATTTTTTTCAACCTAAAATAGAGATAAACGATATTTCTTAATTTTTAATGAATATTTCAATTTAGTAATGCTTTTTTTTACAAAATTTATTTTTTTCAAATTCTTGTATTATGAAATTTAACAACTAGATTCACCTAAACAATCATCAAAAATATTAAATTTATTTAAAGTTATATGGTTATTTAAAATAAGGTGCTTATGCTAAAACATTAACTTTAAATTATTAAATATAGCCTCATTTTATAACAAAATTATTATTTGAATTCAGCTTATAGATAAAACTAATTTCACATTATTAATGATAATGCTTTATTTTTGTATAAATAAACCTCATCAAAATCAAATATTCAATCAATATACTTCATAAGAATTTTTAATCATTATTTTAATAATGAAACATATTGTTCTTTCAATTTCTTACGTTACAGACGGGGTCATAGAAAAAAATACTTTAAGATAGTTAAATAGAATTTTATAAGTATATATTTTTAATAAATAAAAGTACATTACAGTATAAACACCTAAGATCACACTATGTTAAATAATTTTTTTTATTGTAAGTTTATACAATAACTGAAAGAATAATTTAATGTTATTAATCTTAATATCTGATTAATTTGATTTGTTCATAACAACATAGAGTAAGCTCTTCATTTCAGTATTTACATTAAACTTACCGAAAATTTCACAACTAATTGCTTAACTATGTTAATTAGAAATATATATAACTATTTAAATATAATATATAATTATATTTTTCCTTACCTGTAACAAAGATTACATCACATCAATATAAATATATATATATCTGGAAAATAAATTTAACGATAAAAATCACGTATAATATGTTAAAAACTATCTAAAAAAATATGCTGTAACTAATGATAACAGGATATAACAGCTAAATTATAGTATTTTTTTGATTCACCATTAAATGTATATACAGATTTATTCATCAAGCAATTGAAAAAGAATAGAAAAACATTTAATAAAATAACACATATCGCGATTTACAGAATAATATTCTACTTAGAATAGAAAACTAACTTCTCTCGTGGTGTAGAGAAATCAGAATTATCTATACTATTCAGAAAAAATTTATTTATTTATTTTTTTCAACTAATCAGGTAAGGAGTATGTTTGTAACATGACACGAAAAAAAAATCATTTCTTATCATTATTAAAATTTAAGCGTAAAACGCCTATTTCTGAAAAAAATATTCAGATTAAAGAAAATAATGACATATCCAAAAATAATAATAACACTCAAAAAATCACAAAGAAAAAAAAACTTGATAGAAACAAAGAAGTTATCGAAATAAATTTATCTGAATCAACATTAGGGAAAGCAGATATAATACCTAAGTTAGAAACAATTATACAATCTGAACCATTTGAAGAGCAGATAAAATTAGCATCCCAGATACACACAACATCTTTCTCTACTAACAATATTAGTGTAGATAACAAAAATATTTCAAAAAACTCTAAATCAACAGAATTCTTTATCCAATTAAAACGTAGCCTACTTCAAGCGCGAGAAAATCTTGGATTTAAATTTAATCAAATATTTCATTCGAAAAAAGTTGATAACCTACTATTCGAGCAATTAGAAGAAAGGCTTTTATTAGCAGACATCGGTGTTAATACAAGCTACAATATAATTAGTAGTTTAATGGAATACTCGAATCGAAACCACTTAAAAGATTCTGAGGAGCTATATAAACAATTACAGTTAAAAATGACATCAATTCTTATTAGTGTTGAAAAACCACTCAAAATAACAAGAAAAAGTCCTTTTGTTATCTTAGTAGTTGGTGTTAACGGTGTTGGTAAAACGACCACCATCGGTAAATTAGCCCATATTTATCAATCTGAAGGGAAAACTGTTATGCTGGCGGCTGGAGATACATTCCGTGCAGCAGCCGTAGAACAATTACAAATATGGGGTAAACGCAACCAAGTTCCAGTTGTAGCAAAGAAAACTGGTGGTGATTCTGCTTCAGTTATTTTTGAAGCAATACAGATAGCTCAAGCACAAAACATTAATGTCCTTATAGCAGATACAGCAGGTCGCCTTCAAAATAAAAAAAACTTAATGGATGAACTAAAAAAAATTGTTAAAGTGATAAAAAAACTAGATGTTGAAGCTCCTCATGAAGTTATGCTAATTCTGGATAGTAGCACTGGACAAAATGCTATTAGTCAAGCTAAATTATTCAATAGCACAGTTACATTAACTGGAATAACTCTAACCAAATTAGACGGTACAGCTAAAGGGGGTATCATTTTTTCTTTAGCAGATCAATTTAAAATTCCAATACGATTTATCGGTATAGGTAATAATTTAAATGATTTACAATCATTTAAAGCTAATGATTTTATAAATGCACTTTTTGTTCAATAGAGAGAACAAAATATGATTCGGTGCAAACAAGTAGGAAAAACCTATCATACTGGACACCAAGCATTACAAGAAATAAATTTTCATGTACGTGAAAATGAAAAAATCTGTCTTACTGGTTATTCTGGATCTGGAAAAACTACTCTGCTAGAATTGATATGTGGCATTCAGCGCCCAACTACAGGTCATATTTTTTTTAACGGTTATAATCTTAGTAGTCTGAAAACAAATGAGATTTTGTCTCTTCGCCGTCAAATTGGAATAATTTTTCAAGACCATCATCTTCTTTTAGAGCGTACTGTTTATGATAACGTTGCGATACCATTGATTGTTTGTGGAGAAAGTTTAAATATTATTCGCCGTCGTGTACCTGCAGCTCTAGATAGAGTCGGTCTTCTCGATAAAGCCAAAAATACTCCGATACAATTATCTAGGGGAGAAAAACAACTTATCGCTATTGCACGAGCTATAATTAATAAACCAGCAGTTTTAGTAATCGACGAACCGACAAATCATTTAGATGATATAGTATCTAATACTATATTCTGTTTATTTGAAGAGTTTAATCACATAGGTGTAGCAATACTAATGGCAACTATTAATACAAGACTAATAGCAAACCGAAATTATCGCGTTTTAACACTCCACAAGGGAAAAGTCACAGAAAACTTACATGCGAAATAATTTAAACAATATAAAAAAAACAAAAAAAAACAATTACCGAAAAAAAAAGAAGAAAAACAGGATATAAGTGCTAATACACAACAAATTAATTTAACAAAACAATGGCTATATGCCTGGTTAGATACATTAGTTGATATTTTACGTCAACCACTAGCAACATTATTAACAATAGTTAATATCACTATATTATTAACGTTAATTAATTTATCTTATATGACCTGGAAAAACATGAACGTATCGGATAAATCATGGCATCCTAGACCAAAATTAACTGCTTATTTATATAAAGTTGTAAATGAAAATCAAGCAATAACATTACTTAGTGTTATTAAGAAAGAAAATGATATCGCTACAATTACATATATTTCTAAAGAAGAAGCTATACAAGAATTCCGACAATGGTCTTGTTTTCCTGATTCTATGGAGACACTAGAAGAAAATCCACTCCCGGCAGTAATTATAATCACTCCAAAAATTAATATAAAAAACATAAAAAATATTAAGATACTACGTGATAAAATAGCTAAAATGGCAGGTATAGAAGAAGTAAAAATAGAAGAAAATGGTTTTAGCAAATTAATATTGCTAAGCAACATTGTAATAAAAACATCTTTTATCGTTATCTCTCTTATCATATTTGTGATACTAATAATAATTAAAAACAGTATATATAGTACTATATTTAAAAATCGCGATAAAATTTATCTCATGAAATTAATTGGCGCTACCGATAAGTTTATCTTACAACCCTTTATTTGTAGAGGCGCATTATTAGGATTAATAGGAGCAAATTTATCCATTATTTCGTCTAAAATGATGTTAAATACTCTATTCGTGGCGCTAAAAGATACTTCGTTAATCTGTCATACTACCTGTTTTCTATATAAATTATCCTTATATGAAGCCATTTTCTTAATATCAATTTCAACACTGATCGGATCAGGAGTAGCTAGATTAGCTGTAGCTCAATATTTACGTCGTGTTATTGTTAATTAACATTTTATGTAGCTGGTTTAACTAATCTAACTTTTTGACTATTATATGCTGTATATTTTTAATATTATAAATTTTATAATTAAAAATTTAATAAAAATATTAATAACTATTACTAACCATAATTAGTAATTAAATATAGTTTATATTTATATATCAAATTATCAATAATTATTGACAAAACAAAATTTTATTTTTTATTGTAGCATAAGGAGATGTATTGATTTTTTCATCAAAAAATTAAAATCAATCAGAAATTAATAATACATTAAACAATGCAATAAAATTGCAATCTAACTTCTTTCGTTATTTAATTTTAGCTTCTTTGTAAAATATATGCTTACGCACTACTGGATCAAATTTCCGCAGTTCTATTTTTTCAGGTTTATTACGTTTATTTTTAGTGGTAGTATAAAAATGTCCTGTTCCAGCAGAAGAAACTAGTTTTATTTTTTCGCGAATACTCTTAGCCATGATTTAACCTTTTATTCTAAATAATACTACTCGCTTTTTTACGAAAACCGCGATTAACTATAACATTTTCAATACCTTTCTTATCAATTAAACGAAGACCCTTGGCAGACACCCGTAATTTAATAAAACGTTTTTCATGTTCTAACCAAAAACGATGAATGTGCAGATTTGGAAAAAAACGACGTTTTGTCGCATTCATTGCATGAGAACGCTTATTTCCACTCATCGGACGCTTTCCTGTCACTTGACAAATTCTAGACATTTATATGTATTCCAAAAAAAAATTAATGTAAACATTATTAATTATAGTGATTTTTGATAATAACTAAATTTCATATGAATATCTTGATCATAGATAAGAGATATTATTAAAAAAATATAGACTCTACTTAAGCTTCAATAATAAAAAACACAAAAAAACTAAACTAATTAATAAATACAAAAAGTATACAAAAAAAAATGAATGTTATTTAGATATTTCTAAAAAATATTTTTAATAAGTGTTAAAAATAACTGATATGAAGCATTACTAGTTTCATAGTAGCACTTAAACTTTATAATAGTTAGCTTAAATGATTGTTTTAATAAATATTTAAAAAAATGATTAAAAAATATTTTTAATGTTTATAATTTATATTTTTTATTTTCGATATTTATTGTCAATAAGTGATTATGTAAATCAGTAATTTAATTATTTAAAGATACTGTAATATTTACTCCGTGCCACTAAACTAATTTTTTATTTTAAAATGTAGATTGCTATATAAAGAATTATATGTCCTTATATGATTGATCTGAAATCTACTTATAGTATTACCTAAAAATATAAAATATGCAATATAGATAACAACACAAAACCATAAAAAGCATATAATATAGATCTTTAATTTTACATGTACGAACACCTTTCTTAATCTATTTTTTATTGTTATAATTAGTACAGAAAATTCTACACTTTAATATCATATTTAGCATGATACTACAACATTCTAGATAACACCTTATCAAATAACGCTGGTAATAACTCTAAATCTTAGAGTAATACTACACTATCTTGATCAATATTTTTTTACAGAAAAAAACAATAATTTTTAATATAATATGTAAAAAATTTTAAATTTTTAAAAATAATTGCTTAAAATAGATATTTAATAAATAAAATATCTATTTTTGAAAATATTAATTTAGAGTAAACTCTAATCATGCACCAGAATGTTATAAGCAGAGCACAGAAAATTCTAAAGAAACATGCTTAATGTAACTTTGTAGCTAAAACTCCACATAATATTCACTACTTATTATCAATATATTTAAAATTAAATAATTTTCTCTGTTTTAATATTAATAAAATTTTTTTATAATTACTAATTTTATAGTTATTAAAGTGGATAACTTATTAATAGAATTGTTAAGCTATATAATGATAAATTCAACTTATATATGAATTCTAAATTTATTAAAATATGCCTCTTTATTATAACTACAATTACATTTTAACAATTCTAATGTATCAATATCTATTTTAAGGAATCCAAAACAATGAATTTTTACCGATATATTAATAAAGGACAACTCTAGAATAAGGGGTGGAAAGTAAATAATAATACGATAAATATCGAACCTAATTCCTTGAATAAAAATTTTCCATATTGGTAGAGTCCTGACCCAAAAGTAGGAATATATCACGTTTAATCCGCAATTTTACACTACAAATAATTTTAAAATTTCTATAAAAGAAAATAAATATTTTGTGTTTGCTTTAAATATAAATTACTATAGCAAAATAAAATACACATGAACTTTACTGATTAATATTTTTTATTCTATATACATATATAAACATAACGATAAAATATACTAATTATTAGTATAATAATTAAAAGATAAAGTTTATAAATTAATGACAAAATTATCAAAATAAATGCTAAAAATTCAACTTAAATCGCATGTAATCTTCTACACTTGACGACAAAATTGAATAAAAAACACATATCCAAACATATAAATAAAAAAATGAATTATTATTCAACCATTTCTATTGACCCAACCGAAATAATATTTTCGAAATACATAACTTCGCAATCCCGCACCTAACGATCTTCCGTTATTAAATAAAACTTATACTACTCTTGTTAAAGACAGATAAACTTTAGTATTTTTTATCAGAACTTTTCTAACGAAATATCAAAAAAATTTTATACATAAAAATCAGAATTATCCAAAAATGTATTTTCTAAATTCAATGTTGAAAAATATAAATCTAAAAAAAATAATAACGAAAAATTTATGTAGAACTGACAGGTACTAAATCTTTAGAAAAAAATATTAAGTTTATTCATAAAATCTGCCACTACCTAATAAACAAGAAAATTAAAAAAAATTACGATATCATGCATATAATTCTTTTTAAATACTATTTAACCTTAAATTGAGAAACTTATTAGCACATACATCTCCACCGCTAACTAAGATTGACAATTTTCTATAAAATCGACGTAAATTTCATTCAAAATAATTTAATTAAAAATTGATATAAATCAATAATAAAACCTACATATACTGTTTTATTGTTGATAGCAACAAAAAAAAACAAAACTACGCAGCTACATCACGATAATCTATTATATGCAATATTTTTTTTCTAAATTATAGATATGTATATTTTATATAAAAATATCGATGAAGAATTTTGTATTTAATTGTTTAGATAAAGCAAAACAGTTCAATTACATTCGATAAAAACACTCATTTGCCAAGCATAAATCAGAAAATAATTCCGCAAGAAAAGATATAGCTTCGATAGAAGCTAAAGGTAATATAGATATCTTTCAATAAAAATAAATTATTATATCTTTTTCTAAAAGCTAGATTAAGTTACTTATCAGAATTAAATGAATTGTAAATTACTCTAGCAATCAACCTCTATCCTCAGAAATATATAAACAGTATTATCGTATTTTCTTTAATATTTATATACCACTACTCATAGTAAAATTTTACCCATTTTACAATATATAAGATTTTTTTAAAGAAACCACTTTAACTACCCTTGGATAAGTGCAGCTACAATCTAACTATATAAAAAGTTTTTGATATATCAAATATTACATGATTATATTAATATATATGATTAAAGATCATATCTTTGATACTTATTAATAAGTAATTATATATACGAGACAACAAAATACATGAATAAATTTACCAATACCTCTATCAAAAAAAATTTCTTATCAACTTGATATACATATTGAGCAACCCTGCCGACTTTATGCTTTATATCTTTCTATTTTTTTATTTTCATACAGAAGAGTACTGAAGCACTTAAAAAAAACTAATCAATATTTGTTTAATCTAATAAAAATTTAATATTACGTCAATTATCTACAAAAAATTTTTTTTGCATAAGTTTTAATAAGAACATTGAATGCTATTCAAGATCATTAATACTATGTTCAAATAAAATAATAGTTAAGAAGACATAGGAAAAATTTTATCCAGAAAATTTCTTAAAAAATAGACATTCAAATTTATGAAATATGAATATAAAAATTAAATTTAATTATCATTTTTCGAATGAAACTGTCCTGAAATTATTATATACAAAGCTCAATAATAACAAAGATGAGAATGAAAGATTTGTTGAAATTCAAAAAAACTTTTTTTTCTACATAGAAAATCCAATTGATTGTTTATATTTACTCTATATATAATATATTATTTCTATAATAATTATAGTGATTAATATAAAATATAATTTATAAAGCTACTATTAACCTTTGTAAAAAAGATAAAAAATCTAACTATTCCAAGCAATAAAGTTAATTGTACATCCTGTGTCATACATTAAAAAAAAAGAAAATTACTTTCAAAAAAAAAAATACATAACTATATTTAAGCATTAAAAATTAATACTCTTCCATATTTTTTTTGCTCATCTAATTAAATAATTAAAAATATATCCTATTAGTTATCAATGACATCCTGTTTCTTTTGTTTACAAACAAATTCTATCTTACGATTTTGACAAGTAAACATTAAATATAATTCATGTATATATGTTATTCAGCATTACCAATTTAATATCAAAATAAAAAATCTCATATATTTTTTTTCAAAATCAACACAAAGATTCCAAATAAACACCTCTTTTAAACCTCTTTTGCATACAAAGAGAAATAACTCCTTTAAGAAAAATACTTATCATTATCCTGTTACTCCTAATACCAAGACCCTTATTTCCCCGCAATTAATTAACTGATAATTTTACTATAACTGATGAACAATAAAAGCTTTTAAGAAACAACGTTCTATTTTGAAGATCGGATAGAATTAAGAACCATCAAAATCCAAAATAAATTATCAATGACACGAAATTTTCTCTATAAGTTGACATCTTATAATTAAACTAATCGGTTGTTTAAATTTTGTAATATATCAAACATTTCTTCTGATCAAAACAACCCAAAAGATTTATATCTCTTCTTAATGCAAATTAAATAATAAAAAGTTAATTTTTAATAAATCAAAAAAAATATATTCACTAGTGACGCAACAATTTACTAACTTGTATTTAATACAGATTATCTAACTTTATATTTAAAGTGAATACATTTATAATATACGCCTTCCAGATGTTGTCTGATAATGTATGATTGATACTAATACATCGCATTAAATTTTAAAAAAATTATATTTGATAGATACCTATTAATATTTTTTTATATGATAATATCATATTGTTCAATTTTTATTAAAAAATCTAGATTTAGATAGAATCTATGATAAAAAATTACTGTTATTCTACAACTATCACTAAATAATTTGATACAATAACTATTGTTTTTTCCTAAAAACTAATTTTTAAAATATTTATATATGAGTAAATATTTATAATAAAAGAATTTATAATTAATGAAATCTAAAATAATATTTTACTGAAATTATCTATATTTTTTAACATACAGCAATGCTAATAACGATTAGACTTACAATTAAACTTTCTTGAATATACTTTTATTCTAAACTTTTTAAATTATTCTACAATCTTATAGAGTTTATTTTCTACCGACACTTTTCAACATTTATTCAATTTAATCACATGACATGTAATTAACGACAATTAATTTTTTATTTCAATCTGACTATTTTCTTGAGTATTAATGATCAATTAATTTATGTTGAATCATTTTATATTGAATCATTTTTAGATATATAAAAATAAAAACCTAATTCACTTTTTTCGAAAAGAACAACGATTATAATATATTATTATAAAATAGACATTTATAGCTTCTATCTATAGATATAAAAAACTAGGTAATGTTATAGATTTTTCTTTATGAGTCATATATTATAATAATTATTATAAAACATTATATTTTATCAGTACAAAATCTATTCATATTTTAATTATTAAAATAAATTTAAAATAAAAACAATCTACTTATACATCGTTTTAAATCTATATGATTTTTTTTATAAACAACCTCAACGAATCAAAATTTCTAAAATATTGATAATATTTAAATATTATACTTAACTATCTCTCTAATTAGTTAAGAAGCTCTCTTATAAATTTTTCTAAAAAAAACAACACACCTATTTTTATCTAAAGATAGATATTTAATTCCGTATATGTAATAAAAAAATAAACTAAATATAATTTAAATTAACATAAAAACCATAAACGCAATTAAATTACAAATTTTAGGATTAAGGCAAAAAAAAGATTTCAAAACTCAAGATAACTAATTAATAATTATAATTGTTGAATAAACAATATATAAATATAAAATATATACCAGAAAAGATATTATAATATATGCGAATATTTAATCTAAATGATTATTTCTTGCTAACTCTGACTTATTCTAACTATATATCCATTTTTATAAATTAAACTTACGAAATAGGCAATTTTATTCAAAATAGCGCAAAACTATAAAAACGTTTTTTTACAATCAGCTAATAAAAAAATAAAAAAAAAGATTACCTTTTTATGAGAAAAAAATTTCTTTTCATTATACACAGATCAATTTTTATATAAAATCTCTATAATTAATATATTCAAAAACAAATAGTATTTATATAAAAAAGACAACTAACTATAAACATCTATATCTACCTTCCTCTCTTACACCAATAAATAAAACCATATTAACAATCACAACTATTAATAAAAAAATCTTATTAAAAAACGCCATTAGCAAACTAACATGTTTTTAATAATTATTCTATTTAATAAAATTTTTTTCTTTTTTTTAAATTTATTTAGTAAATACTATATTGTATTATCAAAGCAATTGTAAATGCCTCGCTTTACATTAGAAATGTAATAAACAATTAATTATTTAAAAAAAATATTATATCTCAATCTTCACAATGCGCATCATTAACAACTTATAGTAGAACACCTAAAATAAATTGTAATTTTGAAAAAAAATGTATTCAGTAGCACTGATTAACTTCTGATCTAATAGAGGATCAAGAATTATGCTAGAATTTCCTAGAAATACAAATATAGTAAAACTTATAACAATAACTATTATAAAATTACATTATTTTAACCATGTTTTATAAGGGGATGATTTATAGAACAGAAACAGTTGATATCAAAAATACTCTAGCTACTATACTTAACCTACTAATTGTTTTGTTATTTTACATCCTCAACATAAAAGATAACTATTTTTTTTAAAACCTCCCGTAAGAAAAAAAGTCTTATATTGGTACAATGAAACAGTTTACTCATTCTCAGGTTATTACAAATAAATAAATTACTGAATAGTTAGTTAACTGTCCAGTTAATATCAGACGGGAAATATTTATCAAAAACAATCAACTACGCCTGTTAAATGAACAACCTCTAATATAAAACAACCAAAAACATATTGTCTATCCACATTTAAAAAGTAACATCTATCCATATTAAAAATCAAAATTCTAAAAACAGTCACTAACAAAATAAAAAATAAGTTCAAGACCCTTATTCAACTACCATAATCCAAACCACTGACCTTCATACAGGGATATAGAAAAGAAGATCAATTTTAATCTAAAAGATTTTTTATCCTGATTACTTTCATTTCAATGCAGATATTATACAAATACTATTATTAAAAAAAACGATTATCATCTTTATTAAAGTATCAAAGGCTATCCTGCTAAATCAATTGGAAAAATTTTTCTTTTATTTCAGCATCAAGAATAAACTACTCATTTATCTTGCTAAATCAACGATTCTAGCGATAAAGAATTTTCGTGCAACAAGACTGAGTCTAGAAATCACTCAAGGTGCTTTTAATTAAAAAATTTACTACTCCGTTAGAAACAAAAATTATAAAACTAAAACCATTAAACTCTACTTTTCGTAGAATTAATGAATATGTTAAATCTACTAATTTACAACCACTAAATTATATAGAAACACATAATGGACTAATTAATTTTATAAAAAATTAACTTTAAATTTAAAAGCTATATTAAAATTCTTAGATAATCACGCTTATTACAGAAGTTGCAGCTAATTTAGATAAAATGTCTCCTTACGCAAAGAAGCATCTTATTGGATGTAATCCAAAAACATTAATTTCGATAAATATCAAAAAAAACTAGATTCATCGTTTATACTAAACAATTATAAATAATCGATTTTTACCGCAAAGACTTAAAGGTTATCTACCTTGCTAATTTGACAACAACAAATCAATAATGTTCAACTTTCCTTGTATAGATACCCTAAATTTATCATTCAATGATCTTTAATAACTTGATTATACTTAATATAATATTTTACCAAAATATTACATCTAGAGAATAATAGAATAAACAATATTGTCTGTTTATTAACATACAATGTTAGCGACAAATTAGTATATTTAAAATGTGTGCAAACAATTTTATCAATTCCAATTTAAAGTAAATAGTTGATAACTTTTATTCATACAATAAAACTATCATCACCTAAAAGTGAAATTTATATTTCAAATCGCAGTTAATAAAAAAAAAGGAATAAATATGACTTTAGAAGATTGGAAAAGCTGTTTTGAAGCATATCTAGAACAATATTTCCTAGAAGGTGATAAAGCACATGATATTGCTCATTTTAATAGAGTTTGGAAAACAGCCTATAAAATAATGCAGTTTACTGATGCTGATGAAAAAACTGTATTAACAGCTTGTTATTTTCATGATATTGTCAATTTACCTAAAAATCATCCTGATCGTCATTTAGCTTCGCGTCGAGCCGCAATTCGTGCTCGAAAAATTCTTGCTGAACATTTTCCGAGTTTCCCTGCCAAGCTTTATGATGGAGTAACACATGCGATCGAGGCGCATAGCTTTAGTGCTGGCATTGATCCAAAAACCCTAGAAGCCAAAATTGTTCAAGACGCGGATCGATTAGAATCTTTAGGAGCGATAGGATTAGCACGTTTGTTTCATGTAGGAGGCCAACTAGGACGAAGTTTATTTCATATAGAAGATCCTCTAGCACAACATAGATATTTAGATGACCTTAATTATACTTTTGATCATTTTCAAACCAAATTACTAACATTACCTAATAGAATGCAAACAGAAAAAGGAAAAAAAATGGCACATCATAATATTAACTATCTTATAACATTTATGAGCAAACTCTGCGCAGAATTAAGAGGAGAATATTATCAGCTAGATAAAGGAGCACTAGAAAAATTTAGTCTGAACAAAGAAATATATTATAAGTAATAACTTATCAAATATTTATATGCACAATTGACATTGGTTAAAAATTTTCTAAACTCTTGTAAAGAGAGTGTTTTTATATGCTTAAAAGTAATAATAAATAAATATAATGTTTATATATTTAATAATAAAAACAAATCGTTTTAATCGAACCACATTTCCTAGATATTGTTTCAATGCCCAGTAACTAAAAATATAGAAAAATTATTCTTTTTCATCCATTTTTTAAATAAAGAATCTCACGCAATTATCTATAGTTATACTATCATCTCTTTAATATTAAATATTTATTTACATTGAATTTCATTCAAAAGCAAATATTGCAAAAATTTTTATATCCTAGGAAAAACTATTTTAATTTTCTTATAAACATGTTCTATAAAACCTAATTACTAATATAATAATCAGAAACGGTTATTTCATACATTAAAATCCCTACCTCTATATACAACTTTTTGAAAAGTTACAGTTTGATTGTAAAATATCTCTCTAATTTTTAAAAAACTTATATAAAAAGATATAAATCTTAATTGTAAAATTAATAACATCAAGTTTTTTAATAAAACACCGTCTTGTAATTATCTTATATTATTGCTCAATGCAATATCATTTTATTTTTTTATAAAAAACAGCATTAAGAATTAAAAATTCTTAACTGTTATGAAATATTTTTAAGATAATAATAAAATATATTTATATTATACAGAAAGTTTTAATAAATATTATTAAATAATAAAAGTACTATTTTATACATTTAAATTTAATATAAGAACCGACTTATATTCTTGTATATATCATATACTAAATTAGTATATGATATATTATATATAAACTACTTAATTTTAAAAAATTTTTTCTTATAAAGAAAGTCTATACAATCTTTAAAATATACTGATATTTCTATTGTAAAACAATTACTTATCGTTTTAATGTACATACTTGTTTATATAAATCTATATAGTTATTTATAAAATAAATATTAAATTGAATATCTAAATATTAAATCTTTATTGATTTATTAAAATTAAAATACAAACTAAGACTTCGTTTTATTAAAAAATATAAATCTAATCTTAAAACAATAAAAACTTTAACAAAACATATGATATTATCATTTTATAATATAAAAAGATAAAAGAAATGATTACTTAATTAATCGAGTTAGTGTTTTAAAATAAAAAACATTAAAAATAGTAATATGAATTATCTAAAATTTAGTTAGACACTATTTTCTATTAATGATAAATAGTAGCATACTAAATAAAAATTTATTCTAGAAACATAATTGAAATAAAAATAATTACATATATAAAATAAACTGTACTAACGTAATTAAATTAAGAACAATTTAATTTTGCTAACTTTTACTTATCAAATAAAATACTAAAATGTAATTAATATTCAAACATAGCTGAAAGAGACTCTTCATTACTAATCCGGCGAATCGCCTCTGCTAACATACCAGAAAGTGTCAAAGTTCGTACGTTTGAAAGTTCCTTAATAGCTGGCGACAAAGGAATAGTGTCACACACAATAACTTCATCAATCAATGAATCTCTAATATTTTGACACGCTTGTCCCGAAAAAATTGGATGCGTTGCATATGCAAATACACGACGAGCACCACGCTCTTTTAACGCTTCAGCAGCTTTGCATAAAGTACTGCCTGTATCAATCATATCATCAACAAGAATACAATCCCGATCCGCCACATCACCAATAATATGCATAACTTGAGATATATTAGCACGCGGACGACGTTTATCAATAATTGCCATATCCGTATCGTTAAGTAATTTTGCTATTGCTCTTGCACGAACAACGCCCCCAATATCTGGAGAAACAACAATAGGATTTTCTAAATTCTGCTGCAGCATATCTTCCAATAGAATTGGGCTACCAAATACATTATCCACTGGAACATCAAAAAAACCTTGAATCTGCTCAGCGTGCAAGTCTACTGTCAAAACACGATCTACACCAACACCAGATAAAAAATCAGCTACAATTTTGGCTGTAATTGGAACACGAGCAGAACGGACACGACGATCTTGTCGTGCATAACCAAAATAAGGAATTACTGCAGTGATACGACCGGCAGAAGCACGCCGGAGTGCATCAACCATAACCACCAACTCCATTAGATTATCATTAGTCGGCTGACACGTAGATTGAATAATAAATAGATCACCACCGCGCACATTTTCATTAATTTGTACGCTGACTTCGCCATCACTAAAACGACTCACTGCAGCATTCCCGAGACTAGTATATAAACGATTAGCAATATGTTGCGCTAGATCTGGAATCGCATTTCCAGAAAAAAGCTTCATGTCAGTCACGAAAAAACCTCACTCTTTAATGTCATATAAAAATGTTTTATTAAAAATGAAAAATATCATAAAATAGATAAATGATGCAAAATAATTTCAAATAGATAAAATATCGTTTTCTTTGTAGCTAAATTATTTTTTTCATCTTACCATAACGCACGATATAATGGAGAAACTTGTACACCTCGAGCAACGAATCCATGCATCCAGTCGGGAATCTTTGATAAAAGCTGATAGGCAGAAGCTTCATCATCAAATTCAGAAAACACACAAGAACCTGTTCCCGTAAGTCGACATGGTGCGTATTTTAATAGCCATAAAATATGCTTTTCAACAATGGAAAAACGTTTTCTTACAATTGGTTCACAATCATTATAAAAAGGTAAGCTCATGAGCTCAGAAAAAGAACGACGGGGTGAATCTCTTTTAAGCTCAGGATCGTTAAAAATAGATCGTGTTTCAATACCAATTGGCGGTACGGCGACAAAATACCACTTTTCAACAAAACTGGCCAATGTAAGTTGATCTCCAACCCCTTCCCCAAAAGCGGCTACACCACGTATAAATAACGGAACATCTGCCCCGAGAGAAAGACCCAGGTTTTCTAGAGTAGCTACATCTAAACCACAGCACCATTGAACATTAAGCGCCACTAATATTGTAGCAGCGTTAGAAGATCCCCCTCCAAGACCACCTCCTATTGGTAATTTTTTTTTAATTCAATATCAGCCCCTGGCGCACTAGGATCACCTACTGACCAACAGTAATGTTGTAATAATTTTGCTGCGCGTATAATAAGATTATCTTTTTCTTCTATTCCGTCGATTGTATTTAATAAGCGAATACGGCTATCACAAGTAGGAGTAATAGTTATTAGATCGCTATAATCTAAAAAATAAAATAACGTTTGAAGAAAATGATACCCATCAGCGCGACGACCGGTAATATACAGAAAAATATTCAACTTAGCTGGAGCTAACCACTGCTTTTTCATTTAAAAGACCAAGTATCTATATTTAATTTAATACGATTATTGCCTTGATACAACTCAATACTATGCGGCAATATTGGAATGATATCTTTATGATAACTATTATATTGTATAATCCAATTCCTTCCATTATAGGAATAATTCATTCTCTCTACATATCCCAGAGAATTTAGTCTAATATTAGTAGCATCCCCAGAAAAACCCCATATCCATTTTTGTAGATTTTTAAGTGGAATAGATATTCCAAACACCTTTTCTATTAATAACTCCGGATTATCGCTGCTATAGCACTTCCCTTGATTATCAATAAACTCTGCCAAACCGAATTGCACATGAAGAATCATTTCAGTGATACCAAAAGGATTAATTAAAGTTACGCAATAACAATCATAACCACTCTGCTTCCAATGGAAGCGGGAGTAAAATTTTTTCTTGCCAGAAAAATAGGAAAACTCGCCACAAATCTGATAAACACTTAACTCAGAAGGTGAATCTTTTTGAAGATACCATTTTGAAAAAATCTGATCTTTTCTGGTAAGACAGGTTGTGTGAATACTGCAAGCTCCAAGCAATAAACTGCTAAATACACTGCTTAAAAATAATAACCTTAAAACAGTGTAATAAAATAGAAACATATCTTTATATTACTTTTAATATTAATAAAATCCTTTATAACGTTTACAATAAAGATTTTTCTAAACAATATCAATCTCTTTAATAACTATTTATGCTGCCTTTACTATTTTTTTCTTCTTAATATTTTAAATACTTTAAATTGTTAGAAAATGTATGAATTAACCTTATTTCAAAAATTTATTTACCATACAAATATAGTTAAAATTAAAAATAAATTAAGATTTTATTACATAGATATAATACAGATTAAACTTTATTAACTAGCTAACTTTATAAATTGACTATTGCTACTTTATATAAAAATACATACTTAAATAATATAATTGATAACAAAGTAAATTTAAATATAATTTACTTTGTTATTCATTTCTAGTGAACTATTTACTTCATATTCCTTTATAGAAAAGGAACAACATTGCTGAATGTTAAAAATTTACTCTTATAAAATTTTGCTCAAATATCCTAACCACTAAGAAATTAGCAATTTATATAAATTTTAGGATGATATATTTGTAGACATGAATCTGCAGTCCGACAAGATAGAATTTTCTCTAGATAGAAAGGATAGAAAAAATACAATTAAATAAACTTAAACTAATGATTCCATTAAACAAAACCACGTTGTATTATATTAACAAATAATATTACCTTGAATATAATATAGGTAATCTCTTAAAAAGAGATAATTTAATGCTAAATTTTTACTTAATCTAAATAAATCACGATTGCAATAAAAAATTGAACATTATTAAATAAAATATTCGTAATAAATATTAATCCAAATCAAGACGCGCTCTATATAATAGACATTTACTTAAAAATATTAAAAAGTTTAGTTCTCAACATCAAGCAAAGAAAAAGACTTAATTAAGTCGTCAATTTCTCGAATCTGTTGCAAGAAAGATGACAAATTATTAAGCGACAAAGCCGAAGGACCATCGCATTTTGCATTTTCTGGATCGGGGTGAGCTTCAATAAATAGCCCAGCAATACCGACTGCCATAGCAGCACGAGCTAACTCACCTATTTGTTTACGCCGTCCACCGGAGGTTGAAGAATACGCTATACGGGTCTGAAGAGCATGAGTAACATCGAAAATAACCGGACATCCTCCGGATACTTGTTTCATTATGTTAAATCCAAGTATATCAACGATGAGATTATCATAACCAAAATTAGTTCCTCGATCGCATAATATAACTTGAGTATTTCCGAATTCACGAAACTTTTCGACAATATACCCAACTTGCTCTGGGCTGATAAATTGAGGTTTTTTTATATTTATTACAACTCCACTTCGTGCCATAGCCTCTATTAAATTAGTTTGCCGAGCAAGAAATGCTGGTAATTGAATAACATCTACTACATCTTGTATTCTGCTTACTTGTTCGATTTCATGAACATCAGTTACTATTTTCACACCAAAGTGTTTTTTTAGGTCTTCAAAAATTTTTATACCCTTTTCTAAACCTGGTCCACGATAAGAATAAATTGAAGAACGGTTAGCTTTGTCAAATGAAGCCTTGAATATGTAGGGAATTCCAAGTTTTTCCGTAATGATGCAATAGTGTTCGCAAACCTGCATTGCCAAATCTCGCGATTCTAAAACATTTATTCCACCAAAGAGAACGAAAGGAAGCTTATTCCCTACCTGAATATCCTTGATATTAATCACAACATCTTTCATTTTCACCTATTTAATTTTAACAGTATTATTAAACCGCTAAAAATATTGATTAAGTTAAAAATTTCTAATCAATATTTTTTTAAATCATTAACTCTAATTTTTCTTTTGCTAATTATTGCGTAGTTTTATATCATACTTAAGTAATTATTTAAAAAAAGCACGTACCGAAATTATTATGACAGGTAATCTAAATATTAGCTAAAGTTTAATAAAAAAAATAATATTAAAAATAATAATTTAAATTTTTTAGTTTAGATCAATTAATTCTATTTATAGACAACAAATCCTTCATTATATAATATATTTCCATAATAAATTATAAAGTTATTATTGTAATAATTAATAAAATTATAATTAAATATTGTTTAATCTCGTAATATTGTTAATCATATACGCATTTCAATTAGATGAAATTGATATTCTTATACTTAGCGTTCAATTAAACTATAAATCGTTTAAGAAAACGATATCTGTAAAATTAAAAAATTTTTTTATTATGTCGAATTTATTGATTTCTACGAAATATAATTGCTGCAATCAATAAATAAAACTTAAAATCATATTACCAACCCTAATGTTGATTATTTACATATGATTTATATAATTATAGAGACAACTATCTGATTTTTTTCGTTGCTTTAAAATCGAATGCTAAGGATGAATATCTTAACTATTAAAGATATTTGATGTTTACCAAATCTTTCTAAAAAGTTCAGTTATAAAAAGGTCCTATCTTTAGAGCTATCAAATATATCCTATACAACTAGAGCGAGTTAAATTTAGTGGAATTATTCTAACATAACCTTATATACCCCTCTATAAGAGAGTCTCTAATATGACCACGATATCATCTTTTTTTTATAAATTTTTCTCATTTTTATGAAAAAAATAAGTAATTTATATATTTTATAAAACTCTTAAATTATCTAAAACAAATTTTAATATTTTTAAACTTTTTAAAAAATATAAAACAACTTTTTTATAAGCATAAAAACAGAGAACCCGAATATATTCAAATTAAAAAATATAAATATTTTATCTCTAGTGATATTTTTTTATAATAATAATTTTTTATTGTCTAAAATTTAACATCTTACGAAAAAAAAACAAAGAGTATTTTATAAAAGATACACAATAGATTTAGCTTAAAGATATAAATTATATATGTAAACAACTTGATACAATAACTGAAAATCTATGAACAACCTACTTTAATACTCTTTAAATTACTAAAATCTAATAGGTATTAGATAGTGTTCTTATGATACAATTCCTACTTAAATATTATTTTAAAAATTTAAAATTCATAGTTAATATTGTGTTTTTAATATAACATTCCGCTAATGATCTTTATATATCTTTATAAACTTTCATTAATATAGATAGATGTTACCATCTAGTTGAAACCAACTAAATCTTAAGAAATTTTATCTATACTTTCTTACGTAACATTAAATGTATGCTATCCAAAACTAAAAAATACTATACCTAATGCATCAATCATAATGATTATAAACCCTTAATCAAGGTTGACCGATAGCAATAATAGTACTTTTACTTATCATGACTATCAAAAAGCAATCATCAATAAAAATTTTATTTATTTATGATTTAGATAATCAAAAAAAACAGATACATCCGAAATAATATAAAAATTATATCATATAAACATATATAAACATATTGAAATAGAATTACAGAATAATCTATAAACTATTAAAAAAAATAAAACATTAGTAATGATTATGGTTTTCTTTGATCAAAGTTCTTAAAACTATTTACAATCAACACAATAAATCTCTAAATCTACCTAGTTCTAGTTAAAAATAAACATAAATCATCTAAAAAGTTAAAGGTAGTACCTTAAAAAAATCTTCTTAGAAAATATTGAGAATATTTTAATCTTATTAAACTGAACCTACTATTCTAATTGATAGCGGAAAGCGTTTACTGGTTTTTTATATTTTATTAAATTTTAATATTATAGATTACCGTTTTGATCATAAATTATTTACATGATTTTATTTACACAATTAATTCTGCAATTAAAGCATTAAATAAACTTATGTAATAAAATTGGGTGTAATTTAGAAGCAGTTTTTTTATCACCAACATGGTGGTTTAAATAAGTACCTGATAAGATCTTCCGGATAAAATTTACCTACTAATCTTGATCTTCAACTCGGAGCTAGTTTAGATGATCTCCAAAACAATTATTGGTCGTCTCCTTGATTCTGTAAACTCGTGCTACCGACCCTTTCAATGTCATGGTAAGAATTTTATATTAAAATCCTTATGCAAAATAAGCTAAGCGATGTTATAAAATAAAACAATTAATAAGGAGAACGAATTTGGATAGCAGCGCTATTATAAGTTTATTTATTATAGGTTCGATATTAGTAGGCGGAAGTATTCTTCTTAGCGCCTTTTCTTCACGTCTTGGTATTCCCATTCTGTTGATTTTTTTAGCTATCGGTATGTTAGCTGGAGTTGATGGTGTGTTTGGCATTGCATTTGATAATTATCCTATAGCTTATCTTATCAGTAACCTAGCGCTTGCAGTAATTTTGTTAGATGGCGGAATGCGTACACGTACCACGGCTTTTCGTATTGCGCTGTGGCCATCACTTTCTCTTGCAACGATTGGTATCGTTGTTACTGCTGGTTTAACTGGTATGGCTGCTGCTTGGCTATTCGGACTTAATAAAATTGAAGGAATGCTGATTGGAGCGATTGTCGCCCCTACCGACGCTGCAGCTGTTTTCTCATTATTAGGTAATAAGGGATTAAACGAGCGTGTAACTTCTACTCTTGAGATTGAATCAGGAAGTAATGATCCTATGGCAGTCTTTCTAACTATTACATTAATTGCCATGATTCAACACAATCGACATAACTTAGATTGGCTATTTCTATTACATCTAATCCGCGAATTTGGTCTCGGAGTGATTATGGGACTAGGAGGTGGTTTTATTTTGCAACAAATCATAAATCGCATAACGCTAACGAATGCTTTATATCCTCTTTTAGCAGTAAGTGGAGGAATTATGATTTTTGCCCTAACTACCGCTCTGAAAGCTAGTGGTATTTTAGCAGTTTATCTATGTGGTTTCGTTTTAGGTAATAGGCCTATACACAATCGCTACGGTATCTTACAAACATTTGATGGTATGGCCTGGCTCAGTCAAATCTGTATGTTTCTCGTCTTAGGGTTACTAGTAACCCCTACTGATTTATGGATCATTGCTATACCAGCTCTTATTTTGTCTCTATGGCTAATGTTTTTTGCACGCCCCCTATCGATCTTTATTGGTTTGTTACCATTTCGGCAATATAAAAACCGAGAACGTATTTTTCTTTCTTGGGTTGGACTACGTGGAGCAGTACCAATTATCTTAGCAGTGTTTCCTATGATGGCAGGATTAAATAATTCTCGTCTATATTTTAATCTCGCTTTTTTTATTGTACTTATTTCTTTATTGTTACAAGGCACCTCACTTGGACTTGCTGCTAAATTAGCAAAAGTTATTGTTCCACCCATTACATTACCTTTTTCTCGGGTAGGTTTGGATATTCACCCCGAAAACCCCTGGGAACAGTTTATATATCAACTAAAAGAAAAAAACAAGTGTATTGGCTTAAAAATCAACGATTTAAAAATGCCTCCTCATACTCGAATTGCTGCCTTATTTCGGAATAATATATTACTTCATCCCAACGATAAAACTAAATTAGACGAAGGAGATATTCTGTGTATTATCGGGCGGGAGCGAGATTTACCTAAACTAGGTAACTTGTTTAGTCAATCACCATCTATCACATTAGATCAACATGCTCTCAAAAATTATGTTATACTAGAAGGTAGTATACGTTTACATGATGTTTCATCCCGATATGATGGTCTAAAAATACCTTTTAAAGAACAAGATAATAAGTTAACTCTTAACGAATTTGTAACAAAATTGCTCGATGGAAAAAAACCCACAGTCGGCGACCATGGGTTTTCAGACGGAATTATGTGGAAGATTATAGAAACGAAGTCAAATCAAATTAGTAGAATCGCCATAAAGATTATTTGATAGCTAAACATCATTCTCTATTTATCCTAGACCAGACAAAGAGCAGTATAACCATCAAAAAGTATTAAAAGATTTTTTTTTACAGAAATTGCCTCTATATATCGAGGCTTTCTGAAAGAAATAAATTTACTTTTTTTTAAATAAAAAATCTATTATATCCAACTAAAATTGCTTTACTATTTTAGTATAAAAACACTATTTAATCTTATTAATAATAATTTTATTTTAATGACTAAAATTCTTAAGCAATTAAATTAAAAACTACTGTCAATTGACACACTCTTATTTGAAAATTTCACAAAAATATAAACTGTTCTATATACTTCATCTGCTCCTTCTGATAGTTTTTGAACTAATATATCAATATTTAGTACGCTAAAGAAGCATGATAAAATCATTAATTTTAAATTAAAATTATAAAAATAGTCTTATATTTTTTTTCTTATTGCGATGTCATAACTTTGTAAACGTGTCATCTCTACAATCAACACTAAGTAGGTTTTCTACTACTAATTAAGATAGATAAAAAAAACGAAAACTTAATTCACTTATTTTATAAAAAATGAATAAAAATAAGTGATTATATCACACTATCTAGCATAGTATCTAAACTGAGAGTTTACTATTTACGTTATAAACGATTTTTATATACTATGCTGACAACCTAACAACATCTAGATCGACAAATATTTATACAAATTATTTTTAATAATAAATTAATCTTTTCTTATTTTCGTGGTAAAAAATATAAATTTTATTTACAATCTCTATTTACTTCAAAATAAAGCTATAACTTTCTTAAAATACAGATAAAAAAATATCAATCATGATAACAATAGTATTTTGTAAGTACTGCACGACACAACTGCTCTGCTGAAAATTTTCTGGTTCCGTGTAATACAATTACATGACTCCATCGTGTAGTTACAAACCTTCCTTATCTAAACACTATATTACAAATATATAAATTTATAATTTAAAACTTTCTTTTCTTGAAAGTGAGGGTAGAGCCCTTTTAATGAAAAGTGATATTCTTTAGGTTAAAATGTTTACAAATTTAATTTCTATACTCAATATTATAAAAAAACTCTATTATATCTAAAGAACAGGAAACTCAAAAATGATTAAAACTGATCGTTAATTAGTAAATGAAATAACTTTTTTTTCAAACAACAATCTTTTTAGGGCATACCTTACCACCAGTATGAATAGTACAACAAAATTAAACATACCATGAAAAAAATCAAAAAAAAATAATAATAAATATACTGTTAAGTATCATTTTTATAAAAATATACTCATGCATAGTAAGTTATTATTAGTTCCTTATGAATAAAACTGTTATATTTTTATTAAATATATTTAATTGTCTATAGACTAATTAATCTCGTCTGCTATCCACTTTCTTATCAGGTAGTAAGTGAAGATAAACACAACCTTTAAATTAGTTTCACTTTTTAAGCCATCTGAAGATCAATCAAAAGCCATTCGCCTTCTTCAAAAAAGCTTAAGTAATAGTAGTTTTTAAACCTCAAATATTACTAGGCGTAACAGGCTCAGAGAGCCTTTACTGTAGTTAACGTAATCGCAAATTTAAACCATCCTACGATAATTATAGCACCAAACAAAACACTAGCAGCTCAATTATACAGCGAAATGAAAACATTTTCCCTGGTAATGCAGTGGAATATTTTATTTCTTATTATGATTATCTTCAACCAGAAGCCTACGCACCTTCTTCCGACATTTTTATAAAAAAACATATTGGTGAACAACCATATTGAACAAATGCGTCTATCTGCAAGTAAAGTTCTTTTATAACTAAACGACGTTATCCTTATCGCTTCAGTTTCTTCTGTTTATGGGTTAGGAAATCTCAAAATTTATCTTAAAACAATATTATATCTTGGTCGAGGAATATTAATCTCCCGATGTAATGTCATGAAACGTCTTGAAAAACTACAATATCAGCGTAATGATCAGGCATTTCAAGGTGGCACATTTCGTGCATGTGGGAAAATTATCGATATTTTCCTGAAGAATCTAAGGAAAAAGCTCTTCATATCAAACTTTTTGACGATGAAGTAAAGTATCTTTTTTTTTACTTCAACCAATTACTAGTAAAATCATGGAGGAAATAGTTTGTTATACAATTTATCCAAAAACGCACTATGTTACTCCACCTCAGGATTAATAAAAGCAATGAAGTATATCAAAGAAGAATTAGCCGAACGGCGTAACTTATTATTAGAATCCGGAAAAATAATAGAAGAGCAACGGCTTGTACAGCGTATTGCCTGTGATTCGAAAATGATGAATGAGTTAGGCTATTACTCTGAAATGGAAAATTACTCCCATTATCTATCCGCTCGCGAGGAAAACAACCCTCCTACCAACTCTATTTGCTTATTTTCCGAATAAGAGTCTACTGATATCAGATGAACCCCATGATGTTACTATATCACAAATTGGCGCTATGTGTCGAGACGACAGAACCCATAAAGAAACTTTAGTAAAATACGGATTCTGTGTTACCTTCAGCGTTAGATAACCGACCAACGAAATTTTAGGGAAATTACCGCAGTAGCACCACAAACAATTTACGTTTCTGCAACACCCGGACTTTATGAATTAAAAATATGTTCTAAAAGAATCATCGATCAATTAATTCAACCAAAAGGATTGCTGGATTCACAAATCAAAGTGAAGTCGGCTAGCACGCAAATAAACGATTTACTATCAGAAACTCGTTATCGAATAAAAATAAATAAACGAGTTTTAGTCATGACATTGACAAAACGAATGGCAGAAGATTTAACCAAATATATTGAAGATCAAGGTGAAAAAGTACGCTATTTACATTCAGATATAGAAACGGTGGAACGAATAGAAATTATACGAGACTTACGTTTAGGTGCGTTTGATATCCTAGTCGGAATTAATCTTGTGCGTGAAAGATTAGACACACCCGAAGTGTCTTTAGTAGCAATCTTAGATGCTAATCTATAGGGATTTTTACTTTTCTGATCAATCACTTATAAAAATAAGTGGGTGTGCAACATGCAATCTTAATGGAAAAGCTATTTTTCATTCTAATAATATTATCTATTTAACGGAGCGTGCAATCATAGAAACAAAACGAAGAAGAGAAAAACAACATGCTTATAATGTATAACATATAATCTAACACCAAAAATAATAAATAAACGAATTTCTGACATTGTGGAACTTAGACTCTCAACCGCTTCTCATAAGTTAGAAGATAGATATAAAAATTTAATAGAAAAAATGCTAAAATAGAAACTTTTGCAGTTAGAAAAAACATGCAAAAATATGCGAGAAACCTAGAACTTGAAGAAACCACCAACTTACATAATCAAATTAATTTTTTCTATAAAAAGAAGAATGTCTATTTCTTAAAAAATTAAATACTCTGTATGATATTTAATAAAGTTTTTATAATTATTATTTTGTTGATGTTTATGTAAATAAAAACTATTTTTCCTTATTTTTAAATACTTTTAAAAACTTTTTTTCTTTAAGACATTAAAGAAAATAATAATTTTACTAATATTATTTTTCTTCATAAACATGTAAAGATAAACGATTAAGTTTCGGCGCAAATAGAAGCATTAGCAAAGCAATCAACCCAGTAACAAGACCTATTTGAAGAAATACATCGCTATATAACTTTAAAGAATGATGAGGCTCAATTACATTTAATGGAATCGCCGACAGATTAGCAACAAATCCAGCAATTATCGCTGCTGCCGCAGTTGTCAAGAACCAAGTACCCATAATAAACCCCATTAAACGTTGAGGAACTAACTGAGCAACCATAGCTAAACCAAGACCTGAGATCATTAACTCCCCAATACTTTGTAAAGCATAGCTAAAAATCAACCAATAAGGTGAAACTATACCCCTTTCATTAGCAAATATAGCACCTAGGGGTAGCAAAAGAAACGCTAATGAAGAAAGTATCATACCAATAGCAAACTTAAATGTCATTGGAAGCTTATCACCAAGACGGTTATACCACGCCGCCAACAAAGGACTGGCAAGCATAATCCAGAAAGGATTTAGAGCTTGAAGCTGTTCAGGTTCAAAATCTAATCCCAATAAAGATGTTTTTACGTTATGGATCGCAAAAAAGTTTAAGGAAGTGGGCATTTGGCTATAAAGAACAAAGAAAACTACAGCTTCTAACATCATCATTAGTGCTACTAACATACGACGTCTTTCTACATTTGCTAAACACAACGTTTCGTAGAAAAAAACTATTAACACTCCTACTGTCACTATTCCAAGGACTAAACGCGCTATCTCTTGGTGATGCAATAAAAAACTAGCGCAGGGGATAAGTGCAATCACACCAATTATAACCCCTAACAACTGGAACCATTTGATAGACATAAAGTCTGGAGGTGATCCATAATTCTTAACACAACCACGAAAAAATATAAAATTTATTAATGTAATAAGCATGCCAACAACACTTAATGAAAAAGCTACACACCACCCATAATTACTAGCTAGCCATGGAGCCGCAAGCATTGAAAAAAAAGATCCGATGTTAATTGCCATATAATACATAGTAAAAGCCCCATCTAAGCGGGGATCATTTTTTTCATAACATGTAGCCAATAAAGAAGAAGGATTAGCTTTAAACAGTCCACTTCCAACAGCAATCGTGGCCATACCAAGATAAACCCAAAATATCTGATGGTTTGAACAAGCTACCATGCTATAACCGACTGTAAGAACTAAAGCACCTAAGATAATAACGCGTTTAGTACCTAACACTTTATCACCCAACCAACCACCGATGGCAACAAAACCATATACCAGAGCACTAAAAGAAGAAAAAAGGGTAATAGAATCAGTTTCAGATAATCCTAACATTTTTACTAAATAAACAGCTAATATACCTTGCAGGCCGTAATAGCCAAAACGTTCCCACAACTCAATAGAAAAAATTAGATAAAACGCTTTTGGTTGTTTAAAAGCATTTACCGTTACGCGCGAGGCGGTAGATTGTTCATTTACAGTTAACACACAAAGACCTCGGTTTATTCTGATTTTTGCTTATTAAAAACTCTTGCGTTGTAAAGAGAGGTTATGTCAAGTCTAAATTGATTGTATTTCTTCTCCAAAGAATATAAAGATACACATATCTTGGAATCTAGGTTCTGTAAATAAATACAATTATTTTTTAAAATCTTAAAAAGGAATTGTATAACATAATATACTCGTAAGTACAATTAGTTTTTGTAAAAAACATTGTTTTTAATAAAAAAACTTTCAGTATCTATAGGGCAATTATTTACTTATAATTAAAAATTAAATACTTAATTTTAATCATAAAATTTATTTTATACTCAGACAACCTACAATCTATTAATTTTAAAAAATTTTAGTGATAGAAACTAATATCCATTTATAAAACACAAGGAAAGCAAGATCTCACCACTTCAACTACTTACTCAATAAGTAATTTTTTATGATTCTAAAATCCTTAATTTTTTGAGAAGACCTCATTTCTTAATGAACCTGTCATAAAAATTTAATTATAAAGTTAAATTCCTGCCTCTTCACTTCCTGAAAAAAAATAAACCATCTTATATCTTACTTTACTAGCAGTTTTAAAGTTTTTATGTTCAGAAATATATTTATTTATAATTCCGACACAATTGTTGCTATGTTTTATGATTATAACCCTGCATCGCTTTGACTCGCTTTAACGTAAATTTTACTTCTAAAGTATATTCAGTTGTGTTTTACATTCATCTGCATCATTGATGAAATATAACACATCACATAAATTTTAGTATCACAGATACGATACTTATCGCATATACCATCATTTACAGTGTTTATTGTTAAAGATTTTCTTTTGAAAAAAAAACTAAGAACACTAAAAACTTAAATCGTCTTCGAAGAAAAAACAATTAACGGTCTATATTCAAAGCAGAGAAGCTAACTTCACATTTTATCTATAACTTGGTTTTTAAAACAAATTATTAATTTGTTAAATGTTAAAAAAAAGCACAAGAAAAAAATTTTTTTACTTATTCTTTAAAACACAAAACCTCAATTTTTATAATTTAGATTAAGGTATAAAAATGTGATAACATTAAAGTTAAAATATGACAAAATTTTACTATATAATGCATATATATTTTAAATATAGAATTAAATATGTAACTTTAACTCCACATAATAACTTATTTGACTAAACCTTTCCGATCCTTGCGACTCAGCAATTATCATTAAACTCACACCCCTGTTAACTAAATAACATCTTTACTGTTTCAATAATTAATTGCACATTTAACGCAATCAACAGCGCAGTTGCTAACCATCCAAGAAAAATAAACGGCATACAATTGACAAATTTTCCCATGTTTTTTTTTGATGAGGTTAAATATAATAGTGCCATCATGGAAATTGGTAGAGCAATACTCAAAAAAACCTGGCTATAAACAAGTATTTTTTCAACTACATCTCCCTTTTCCCCGCACCAATAAATGCAACCTATAACCGGTAAAATAGCAATTAACCGAGTAAGCATCCGACGCTGCCATAACGGAAGACGGATATTAATAAACCCCTCCATAATAATTTGTCCGGTTAAAGTTCCGGTAATAGTAGCATTGTGACCCGAAGCTAAAAGGGCTACTCCAAACAATGTAGCAAGAGTAGAACTAGCAATAGCACCAACCATCGTATGATCTTGTAGAGCATCATAAAGTTGAGCAAAACGGCCAATATCATCTGGATTTTTACCAAAAAACAGTGAAGCTCCAAGAATAAGAAGTAGACAATTAATAATGAATGAAAAACCTAACTGTAAATTAGAATCAATAGTTGCATATCGAATTGCTTCTTTTATCGCTACTTCATCACTCCGATCATATTGACGAGATTGAACAATTGAAGAGTGAAGATATAAATTATGTGGCATCACAGTAGCCCCTACAATACCTAACGCAATAAAAAAAGCTGAATCGCCTCCTGCTACTTGTGCTGTAAAAATATCACTATGTGGAATAAAATAACGAATAATTTGACTAAAATCAGGATGAGCTAATGCCACCTCATACGCAAAAATAAAAAAAATAGTGGCAATTAAAGTGAAAACTAATGCTTCAATTTTTCTAATTCCGAATTTAATTAAAGCTAATAAAATAAAAACATCTAATACCGTAATTATTACCCCAAGAAAGAGTGAAATATTAAATAACAAATTAAGGGCGATTGCGCTACCGATAACCTCAGTAATTTCTGTTGCAATGATGGCTAACTCAGTCGTAAACCACAGTACTATAGCCGCACGTTTTCCAACTAAGGCTTTCGTAGCCTGAGCTAAATCCATACCTGTCACAATTCCTAACTTTGCACACATTACTTGCAACAACATAGCAATAAGACTGGAGATTAAAATCACTGACAACAATAGGTAGCTATAGAGGGCACCGCCCTGAATAGAGGTAATCCAGTTACCGGGATCCATATAACCTACTGCAACCAATGCTCCAGGTCCTGAAAAAGCAAACAGTTTCTTAAAAACGCTGCTTTTCCCGGTTGGAACTGGAATAGTACCGTTAATTTCTTTAAGACTGTTTTTTTTAACTCTGTCCATCTTTTTATTCCAAATAATATTCTAAACAGCCATCATGTTATGAACGATGACTCTACATTATGTTTAATAATATAACTTATTATTTAAATTAAAAATCACTATTTTTTTACTACCGATAATTGTAATTCGAGAGATGGGATTAAAAACATATTTTCCTAAAGCATATTTAATGTCTAGTTATTATAGATCTAAAAAAATTACTTATCTCATCATACGCTATGCTACTCTTAGGTTCAAGGTATAGAATCGTTTCTCAAGCTTAATAATGTTTATAAAAAAATTGTCTCTACAACCACCCCCCCTTCTAATATTAAAAAGATCTTACTGACTGCACTAGCTGAACTACCTGCGTAAAACACAAATATTTTTTTCACATTTTTAATAACATTATTGTTAAACGGTTACTTTTTTTATATGACCTTATCTTATTCACCTAATGTTATTATATACATTTAACTACTATGTTATCTAAAATTTATTTTAGTTGTTTTAATGTGGTATGTTTTTATTTATTCCGAACCGACACAGCGAACGACTTTACTACGCTGTAACTAATCTTGATCGATTAAAGAAATCGTTCTTTTAATATATACGTATATGTAATAATCTATTATAGACCACTTATCTGCTAATCTAGATTACTCTAGAGCAATCTCTAAGCACACCCCCTTAAAGTTTGTTTTTATGTATAAGTTTCGCTAATCGCATATTTCGGGTTATTTGTTAAACTAGGTATATAGTAATTATATTTTTATTAAACTAACATTAATTCAATATTCTGACTTACTGTACTATTTTATAGCAATCACAACTTAAAATAACATATGGTTCTTTATATATTCGTTACATGAACACGTCTATTAAAGAAAAGAAATTCAAGAGTGTTTTACGATATCTTTAAATGATAAGTAGACTACTTTTTATACGTCTAAAAAATATGTTTCTCAGTCAGCATGAAAAATCATCTTTAAGTATAAAAAATAAAAATAATATCGCTATCATTAATGTTAGACCTATAAAATATATATTGATTTTTATAGGATTTGGGAGATGCTGTTAAGTAAATTATAAATCTATATCTCTCTCTAACCGCTAAGATATCAAACACCCTAAAATCAAAAAAAAATGCACTCACAAGCTGTATTTTAAAAAATAATTTTTATTAAATTATTAATAATTAAATATTATTTGATCGATATAATTTTAGTATTAAAAATACTAAATATATAGCACATATACTGTTGCAGTATAAGCCTAATAATTACAATTATTATAGAAAATTTATATAAATATATTAATCAAATTTTATATAGCAATAACTATTCTAGCCGAAGTTAAATAAGGGTAGTTTTATGATAGTACCAATGAACATCTTTTCAATTAATACAAATTAGATCTACTTAGAATGGCTAGAAACTATAATTTACTATCATGTTGATAAACTTATCATCGAATAAATCTAGCAAGTAATTTTTTCAAATTATAAAATAAACAGGAGTCTTTTGATAAAATGCAAAAATTTATTCAATTTTTTATAAAACATTTCATACTTAGCCTCTCCTGGATATTTATTTTTTGCACGCTTATTTTCGTTGTTTTTCAAAACTACTTTTCTAAGTTAAAAAAAATAACCCGTATTGAAGCTATCCAATTGATTAATAAAGAAGATGCAGTAATTATTGATTTGAGGGACTATTATGATTACCAAAAAGGACATATCGTTAATAGCTTAAATTTAAGTCAGCTAGATCTTAAGTGTCAGAATTTACAAACATTAGGGAAAGAAAAACATAAGCCCATTATTGTTGTCTGCAATACCGGAAATGAGTCTTATTCCTCAGCAAAAACTCTAATCACAGCTGGATTCAATCGAGTTTATGTTCTTACAGAAGGGATTTACGGATGGAAAAAAGAAAATTTACCCCTAGTAAGTTCTAAATCAACCTGATTCTAAATAAGAAAGAAAATATGGCTAACATAAAAATTTATACTAAAATAACTTGTCCATTTTGTCATAGAGCAAAAGAATTAATTACATCTAAAAAAATTTCTTTTAAGGAAATCTCTATTGACGGACGTTCTGACTTAAGAGAAGAGATGATAAAAATAAGCGGCCAGACCACAGTCCCACAAATCTTTATCAATAATAAACATATAGGAGGATATGATGATTTATATGCACTCGATATAAATGGCCAACTTGACCAACTACTTACATTACCTGACCTAATAGGTCGACCGCTTTAATCATCGCGTCTAATCGAGCGATTTACATAAAGGGTGTTGCAATGTCAAAACCAAGTCATACTGAAATGGTTTTTCAAATTCACCGAATTTACAGCAAAGATATTTCTTTTGAAACACCTCATTCCCCTCAAGTCTTCCACCAAGAATGGCATCCTGAAATCAAGGTAGATCTAGATACTACCTCTAAAAAATTGGAGGAAAAGATTTATGAGGTTATACTACGAGTCACCGTAGTAACAACGTTAGGAAAAGATGTTGCATTTTTATGTGAAGTCAATCAGGCAGGTATATTCACTATTTCCGGAATCACTTCTAATCAAATTACGCATTGCCTTGGTGCATATTGCCCAACTATTCTATTTCCATATGCTCGCGAGTGCATTACAAGCCAAGTATCTCGTGGAACCTTCCCACAATTAAACTTAGCGCCCGTTAATTTTGATACCCTATTTATGAAATACGTTCAACAAGAAAAAAGAAAAGATAACCAGACCATTTAGCAGAATACTTAATTATGTACAAAAATGCTTCCATGAGTGTTATTGGCGCAGGTGCTTACGGAACAGCTCTATCCATTAGCCTAGCTCGAAATGGTCATAGTGTGTTGCTTTGGGGGCACAATCCCGCTCATATCCAACAATTAAAACTAACACGCTGCAATAAAGCTTTTTTACCAAATATCGCTTTTCCACCATCACTACACTTAGAAATATCTCTACCTGTAGCCCTGTCCGCTAGTCCCAATATTCTAATTGTAGTACCGAGTCACATGTTTAGCTCTATACTTAAACAAATAAAGCCATATTTGCGGGCAGATTCTCGAATCGTTTGGGCTACAAAAGGATTAGATCCTGAAACAGGTAGACTTTTACAAGAAGTGGCAGAAGATATTTTAGGTAAACAAATACCCCTAGCAGTTCTATCGGGGCCAACATTTGCCTCCGAGTTAGCGGAAGGACTACCCACAGCTATCACTCTGGCAGCTACCGATTCAAAATTTAGCATCGATTTACAGCGTTTGTTACACTGTGATGAAAATTTTCGGGTGTATAGTAATTCCGATATAATCGGCGTTCAATTAGGTGGTGCAGTAAAGAATGTTATTGCCATTGGAGCCGGAATTTCTGATGGTATCGGTTTTGGCGCTAACGCCTTAACAGCATTAATTACGCGGGGGTTAACTGAAATGTCACGACTAGGAACCGCGATGGGTGCAAACCCAGAAACTTTTATGGGAATGGCAGGATTGGGAGATTTAATCCTTAGTTGTACCAACAATCAGTCACGAAACCGCCAATTCGGTATATTGATAGGACAAGGTATTACTATCGAAATAGCAAAAAAAACTGCTGGAAAAATAGTAGAAGGATACCGTAATACCAAAGAAGTATTAGCAGTGGCTTCTCGATACGGCATCGAAATGCCAATTACTGAGCAAATTTATGAAGTGCTTTATCAGGGGAAAGACGCTTACCAAGCAGCTTTAACACTGCTTCGTCGCGCTAAGAAATCAGAAAAGAATAACTTTTAAAGTATTTTTATGAAAATAAAAAAAGTTAAAAACGTAGAAAATTAACGTACTACCATCTTTTTACAATTACTTTTATAGATCTAAAAAAGGTTATCTCATCTTTAAAAAAATTCTTTAAGTAGAGATAATTGACATTAAATTTTTCTAAAAAATATTCTATTTTATATGTCATATAGTATAAATTTTATCCATAAATTAACAAAATTAAAATTTTCTCATCAAACTCATTGTAACCAGTCACTAAAATAATTAATTGTTTTTTAATTAGATTTTAAAACTATTTTGCTTAATAAATAATAAAATTATTTACGCAATATTATACAAAAACAAGCAATCCTCTATATTTAAATACGGAGTAATAACAAAAAATCGCTCATGTTTTAACTAATCTCATTAAAGATTCGGATCAAAATACAACTAAATAATAATATCTTAATAAGTAAATATAATTTTAGAAATTATTTTAATCAAATAGATGTAACTGATAATACAACATCGATTTTCAAAGTAATATATTCAGTGAACATTTTAATAAAAAAAAATACCCAAAAACTATTTTTAAGTTAATAACTTTATTATGCAGCTTTTCAATAATGTTTATTATTAATAAAAAAATCTTAGCGCAAACGTTATTATAATTAAATAATATTTATTTTTTTTAAACTAAAAAATTTGATTTGTTGTTAATAAAAACATGATAAAACCACATTAAATGTTCTAAATTTCCGAAACATCAATCTAGATCCGGTGCATTCATAGCTACAATATTAAAACCACCATCTACATGTATCACTTCACCAGTAATCCCCGAAGACAGATCAGAACATAAAAAAGCAGCAACATTTCCAATGTTTTCTATAGTAATAACATCTCGAACAGGAGTTGCTTCTTTAACTGCAGCAAGCATATTCTTAAAATTCTTGATACCAGATGCAGCTAAAGTACGAATAGGACCGGCAGATATAGCGTTTACTCGAACACCTTGTTTCCCCATAGCATTAGCCATATACCGAGTGTTAGCTTCTAAAGAAGCTTTAGCAAGACCCATAACATTGTAGTAAGGGATGGCACGTTCCGAACCTAAATAAGTTAATGTTAAAAGGGCAGCATTAGGGCGTAGCATTTTTCGGCAAGATTTAGCTAAAGCCACGAAACTGTACGCGCTGATATCATGTGCGATTGCGAAACCCTCTCGAGTAACAACATTAACATAATCACCTTCTAATTGGTCACTAGGAGCATAAGCAATCGCGTGTACAAACCCGTCAAAACTAGGCCAAATATCTGCTAAATTACTAAACAGAGCATCGATACTACTATCTTGTGCCACATCACACGGTAATACAATTTTAGAATTAAATTTAGCAGCAAAGCCTTCTATGCGTGATTTGAATTTAACACTTTGATAAGTAAAAGCAAGCTCTGCTTGCTCACGGTGCATTGCCTGAGCAATACCAAACGCGATAGATCGATCGCTTACAATACCAGTGACTAAAATACGCTTACCTGCAAGAAAGCTCATAGAATTACTCCTTAGTAATTATTATCTATAATCGTATTCATTTTATAATTTTATACCCTGTTATTATTCGTTCATAAATAACGTTAAATATAGCGATCTCTTCGAAATAAATATTGATAATTAGCTCTTTTTTTTTAGATAAAGATTATCTCCTATAAATATACAGATCTTTTTTGTCTATTTGTAAAGAAAATTATTCCCTTAATACTCTTTAATATAAAGAAATAGTTATAACTATTGATATATTTTCTTTCAAAGAATTTTAGATAGTCTCAAGAAAAAATATTTATACAACAATTGTTGTTATAGATATTAAAATATATAATCATTCTTTATTTTTTTATTTTTTTATGCGCAATTACTCTGTAAATTTTATTTTTTTATTCACCACTAACTCCCCATAGTATAAATTAGTCTAATATTGCAATTCAGTCTTCTTCAAGAAAAAAATAAATGTTTTTATCTAATTAATTATTTATACATCACTAATAAATTGAAGCATGATAATCACTATTACCGCATCCTTCTTATATTTTTAAACTTAAGTGATCTACAAAAGGGATTAAACATGAACACTGATTCTATCAATTCGTAATCAGTTATAATAAATTTTATATCGTAAACACCACTGTTTCTATAGTTCTTACTTTTAGTTTGTTGATTTTTTCTTTTATAATACGTTATTATATTAGTTATACGTACTGTCATTAAGAATAATTAGCAATCTTTGTTAATAATTAACAAAACATTTAAAGTTCATGCTTAACTTTTAAGGTAATATATCTTATGCTTATCCTATTCGTTTGGTAATAAGTAAACACTTTACTATTTTTTAATTAAATCTGAGTCGAATTAAAAATCAAAATAAAATAATGTGCATATATATATTTACAGTATAGACAAACATAATGTTGTTATATTGCTTTATTAATAATTATTTATATACAAAGCACCTAATTGTGCTATTTGAATATTTTTGTTAAATAATTAATGCATTTAAATATATTGTTAAGAAACTTCCTTTCTAAATACTTCATCTATTAAATACACTAATCTCATTGTAAACTTTTTCAAAAAAATTCTACATTTCAAAATTAAAACATTATATTAATAATATAAACATCAAAATATTTAATATAAATATGATTTTTTGTTAAAAAAATAAATTTAAATAATAATAAATTATTAAAATAATTAATATACATTGATAATATATAAAATATTTTATATTTATGTAAACTGTATTTTTTTTATAAAAACATATGTTATTATCTATAATAGATTTATTATATCTTTATTAATAATCACTCCTGATGTCTTATTTATTTTTAATCAATTAAACATATTATTAAAACAACTAGATAATTTTGATTTAAAATAATAAACAAATACAAACTTATCATATTGAATTGTATTGTAGAACAAATAAAATTCATCAATACTGTAATATGCAGATATTCTAATTAAAATTAACTTTTTCACTCTTCATTAAATACTTAAAAACCTCTATGATCATAGACAAACGAAAATAATATAATGTAATAGTAATAAATATAAATTTAATTATCTATTAAAATAATATTTTAACAAGTCTTAATAGCATCTTTATCTCTTTAATGACCAACAATCCACTTAAAGCGTCAGTGGCTACTGTTATCCGTTTGATCGGTTTTCATTAAAAATAATTGATTTTATCATGAAATACTTAACTTTTCCTGAAGTTCCTTAGCAATAAACTCGGGCAAAAAGTAATCTACATCTCCACCGTGCAGCGCCACATCTTTTACAAGACTAGAAGAAACATAAGACCAATCCTGATCCGACAACATAAAAACCGTCTCTAAGGTCGGCATAAAATATCGATTCATTTTTGCTAGCTGCATTTCATAATTGACATCCATAATTGTACGCACCCCTCGAATAAGTATATTTCCTTTCTGGTGCCGAGCAAAATCTACTATCAAGTTACTAAAAGCTGCAACTCTTACTGTAGGCAAATGCGAAGTGACTTGGATGGCCATGGAAAGACGTTCTTTTAAATTAAAAAGTGGACATTTTTGTGGATTAGCAGAAATGGCAAGCACAACAATATCAAATATTTTTGTAGCACGAGTTAATAAATCCAGATGTCCATTAGTTATCGGATCGAAAGTACCTGGATAAATAGCTTTTTTTATCATTGTTTTCTCTTATAACTTACCTTTAAGAAAATCTTAAAAATCACACTTACTTGTAAATAGTAATTTCACTCCAAAAAAAAGATCTATTACAAAAAATATAGCTATTATAGATCAATATAAAAAATTTTACATAATTCATCAAAGCACCTACATGATTTATAATATCATTGTAATATAGTTTTACTACTTGATCGGATTGAAATCGTTTTTTATAAACTGTATCTTTATTTACATACTTTATAAAATTTTTTTCATTTAAAAATAATTTAAATCACTAAATGCTAATGATAATTAACTTTTATTTTATAACCGAATATTCCTATAGTATCCATAAGAAGAAATAAGAAATTTTATTAGGTGATTTTCTCCTGGAAATGTCATCGACATTATATAGTAATAACAGTTAGAAAACACTTATTAAGATTTCTGGTAAATATTGATATATTATATAAAATTAGCACTTGTATGTCAGTCTTACTATAACGTGTTTTATAAAGTAGTTATATCGTGAATTTAATATTCACATACCTTGTAATCTTCAGGTATCTACTATTTTTCTTATGTATACATTCTAAAAAAGATCTTGTGGTTCTTGTATTCACCAAAAGTAAATCGGATTTACCACAGATATTTTTTATATTTAATTTAACTGTTTTTATTAATCGCTGCTTCTTAATCATGAATTGTCTATTGTTAATAAAAATCACACCTATGATAAACTAATTTAATGCACTGATTTAATTTATACAATCAAGGTTATAACGATGTTTTATTATTAATCAATATATAGATAAAATAACATGTTTTAGAAATAAATAAGGGCAAGTATTCTGGTTAGAAATTCATTCTTTATTTATAGCAATACATACTAATTTAGTAACTCATTTTAGTTAAAAACTTTGAGTGTCTGATTACCATATTTAAAAAACAGAAAGTTATGGAAACCAATAAAATGTAGATTACATTTTGGAACAATATGCCAATTATTAAATCCATAATAAATTTTATAGCTTACAAACTACCAACTTTATTAAAAAAAAGTTACAATCAATGTTCTTCTATACACAAAAATAATTAGATAATAACTTATAATAATTATAATAAAATTATTATTTATAAGTAAGTCTTACTTTAAGAGATCATTTAAAAAAATACTTCTCAAAAAAATAATATTTTAAATATAATTATATTAAAGTAAATTAATAACTTAATATAATTAAAAATCAGCTAATCAAATGTAAACTTCATAAAAAAAATAAATATTACATCGAGACGTTCATGTTTACTCTCTAAATAAATAAAACTTATCATTATAGTATACAACTATATCTACAAATACCACTATCCTCTTGAAAATAAAGGTATTTATAATGAATATACAGAATCTTCTTTCAAATAAAATCTATCAAGCTCTTCTCACCGCTGGCGCAAACCCCGATTGTGAACCACAAGTTTGTCAAACATCGAATCCTCAATTTGGCGATTATCAAGCTAATGGAATTATGGAGATCGCCAAAAATATTGGTTTACAACCCCGCTTTCTAGCAGAAAGAGTCGTTAATTTATTACAATTAAATGATATCGCCTATAAAGTTGATATTGTAGATCCTGGTTTTATTAATATTTTTCTTCAATCAAGTTGGCTAGAAAAACACCTTTTTGCAGCTCTATCCTGTCCGCGACTTGGCATTAAAGCTGTTTTACCAAAAACTATTGTAGTGGATTATTCTTCACCTAACGTTGCTAAAGAAATGCATGTTGGTCATCTGCGTTCAACTATTATCGGTGATGCCTCAGTTCGTACTTTATCTTTTTTGGGTCATACGGTTATTCGAGCTAATCATATAGGTGATTGGGGAACGCAGTTCGGAATGCTAATCGCTTACTTAGAAAAAGTTCAGTATACTAATGAAACAACAATAAATCTTTCAAAATTAGAAAATTTCTATCGTGCTGCTAAGCAGCATTACGACGAGGATCTAGAATTTGCTAAACGCGCGCGCAGCTATACAGTTCAACTCCAAAAAGGTAACGAATATTGCCGACAACTTTGGAGGAAATTAGTCGATATAACTATATCACAAAATCAAAAAATCTACGAACGCCTGAATGTCACATTAACACGCGAAGATATTATGGGAGAAAGTCTTTATAGCACAATGCTGTCAGATATTGTTGAAGACTTAAAAGAAAAAGGGATGGCTGTCGTCAACAAGGGAGCCTCCATTATTTTTCTAAATGAATTTAAAAATAAAGAAGGTAACCCCATGGGGGTAATTATTCAAAAAAAAGATGGCGCTTATCTGTATACCACCACCGATATCGCTTGCGCGAAATATCGTTATGAAACATTACAAGCTAATCGGGTAATCTATTACGTTGATTCCAGACAACACCAACATCTGGTTCAAGCCTGGACTATTGCGCGAAAAGCGGGCTATATCCCTGAATCGGTATCGTTTGAACACCATATGTTTGGTATGATACTAGGAAAAGATAAAAAACCTTTTAAAACTCGAGCAGGAAACACCATTAAGTTAGTCGATCTACTAGATGAAGCGCTAGAACGTGCCCGTCGTGTGGTATTGGCTAAACACCCTGCAATAGATACTAAAGAGTTAGAAACTTTAGCTAAAATAATAGGAATTGGTGCGCTTAAATATGCAGATTTATCGAAAAATAGAAATACTGATTATGTTTTCAACTGGGACAACATGCTTACCTTTGAGGGTAATACAGCTCCCTATATACAATATGCCTACGCTCGTATTATCTCAATATTTAAACGCATTAAGGAAGACAATCAAAATCTTAATAAACAATTTTTTTTAAAAACAACCTCAGAACATCAACTGGCAGTTCATTTATTAAAGTTAGAAGAAACGATTACTATTATTGCATCTCGCGGAACACCACATGTTCTTTGTTCTTATCTATATGATTTAGCTGTATTGTTCTCTACTTTTTACGAAAAATGTCCGATCCTGAAAACTGCAGATGCAGCTTTACGTGAAAGTCGACTACAATTAGCCATACTTACTGCGCGCACAATAAAACAAGGCCTGGATTTACTAGGAATCCAAACCGTAGAGCGAATGTAAAAAGTCATATATGTTATTTTATTTCTAAATGAAAATGATTCAGTTAATAACTTACTATAAGGTTATTGATGTGCAAGTTTAAGATAAAGATGATGCAACATAGTAACAGACTCAATAACCTCTTCAGGAAGCCCGTTATTATGAATAATATCATTTGCATAATCTAAACGTCGTTGAGACGACACTTGAGCTCTCAAAATTTTTATTACTTCCTCTCGGCTAATTTTATCTCGACTTACCGTTCGAGCGATTTGGATTTCGGGATCTACATGTACAACCAATACCCGATTGGCGCGTTGTTGCAGGTTGTTTTCTACGAGAAGTGGTACTATCCATAGTAAATATGGAGCGCTAATAGTACGAAATTGTTGTTCACTTTTTTCTAAAATAATTGGATGTAAAAAACTATTTAACCATGTTTTTTCTTTTTGATTTCTAAAAATACGAGCTCGTAATTTAGAGCGATCTAATGAATAATCTTTTCTTATAACGCTTAAACCAAAATATTCTACAATCATGTCCAACACTAGACTTTTTGGTTGTAATAATTCTCTAGCGATTACATCGGTATCTACTAAAGGTACTCCAAACCTAGAAAAAATATTAGCTACATGACTCTTTCCACTTCCAATACCACCGGTTAACGCTACAATCAATGGGGTCATCTTTACCCTTTTGTGAAAATATCAGTTATTAGATCACTTGCTAGCTATACACCAATTAATTTAGTAAGGATAAGATTTAAAACTTCCTTAGATTCTTAAGCTTGGTAATTAATTTTCTTTAACAAATTTTCAATTAAAAAAAAATACTCAACCCGGATTGATAATCCATATTTATTGTTAAATATGAGTCAAGTTTTAATACTTTTAAAAGATATTAATTTATTAAATTATTTGATTGTTATACAGTAAATTCAATTTAGTTATAAATAACTATCTTTATAAATAACTATCTTATCGATTAAGATATGCTGTGCATAACACTACCAGATCAGCATGTAACCCCACGCATCAATAACTCATGACTAATAAACAAACTGCTTTCGTTGTACTATATTTATCATAAGTTATATAAAGAATATTGTATCTTTTAATTAATCACACCTACGTAATAATCTAATCTAATTTTTTAATTTTTACTCATTATAGAAATATTAATAATATGATATGTGTTTGTTAGTAGAGTAATCAAAGAAATATCCCTTTTAAGGGATACTAACTATCCTCCTCTACTATACTAATTAAAAGTAACTTTTACAATTTATAAAAATCAATCATTAAGATTTATCCTAAATTTAACCAATCAGGTACGATTTAGAAGATAAGTATTTTTATATTATATACGTTGTTAACTGATTATAAATAATTATTTTAATAATATTAATATACATTAAATTATTTTTTTTATTTTTAACGATTTTAATAAAATTTATTCATTTAAATTAATTAGTTAATTATTATAGATATGTCCGATCTGCTTCGCAACTACTAGATTAACTTTATGTCGAGTAATGTTATTCGTTTATTGATATCAGCGATTAGGCAATGATTGTATAAAATTTAAACTTTATTAAAATTAAAATATATAAAAATTAGTATAATTCTTTATAATATTTTTGTAACTAATATGTAGTATAAATGATCATTACATACTATCCAATAATTTTTGTGCATTTATATATTTAAAAGAATAGCGTTGTTTAAGTATTCTCTTCTTTCGAGACTTTAGAATAAATTCAACTTATTTGAGCTATAGTCAAGATACTCTATAATATAGATAAATTTTATGACCTTAAAATAAGATTGAAAGTTACATCTTGATTTGTTTCTTTTTAAACCAAAAAAATACAAAATCACTGGTATGTAATACATATTAATAGATAGTCTACAAATAGTTATTATTTAGAATAATAATATATAAATTATTGCTTCATTTTAAATTAACATCATTTGATATCGTATAAAATAATAAAAAAACCTGAATGATGTTTATGTCGACAAATATAAATTCAATATTAAAATTGGAGCAAGTTAACCTACTAAACAAACATATTAAATTATCTTTATATAACATTAAAACAAAATCTTATGATTTATATTGTAAGAAAAAAAATTAAGAACTAAAAAAAATGTTGACAAAATGTATAAAAAAAACTTTAATATTGACGACTTATAATCGCATATATCAAATAAAAACCGAATATGAATAACCTTAAATATAATAAATAATAAAATTAAATAAATATGAAATATAAATTCATTGAAGAATTCCCTCGTTTTTGTCATGTAACGCTTTAAAACAATTAAAACTTTAAAAACAACTAAATTCCAGACAAATCTAGAAATATAAAGAAAATAAAAAATCATTTAAAATCACATAACGCTATATTTTATTTTTATAATTAATTTAGATGGTGCGGTAGTTCAGTTGGTTAGAATACCGGCCTGTCACGCCGGGGGTCGCGGGTTCGAATCCCGTCCGCACCGCCATACTACATAGGGGTGTAGTTCAATTGGTAGAGCACCGGTCTCCAAAACCGGGAGTTGGGAGTTCAAGTCTCTCCACCCCTGTAAAAATGAATATCATAAAAATATTTAGCATCATCATATTCCAATTTAAGATGAATTTAAATATTGTTCAAAACAATCATTAAATATTATTTATATTCATTCAATTAACTTTAAATTAAAATAAACAACATTGTAAGGAGGTAAAAATATTTTTTATATTTATACTAAGTTTTAACCATAATTAGAATTTTACTATATTAAAATAATACGAAAATCAACTTTCTCTTTTAAAATTATCTTTTTAAGATAGAATGATATTAATTTATCTTATTATTTTATAGGCTAAAACAATTCAAATTTTATTCGAAAAGATTGTTAAAACTATTTAACGAAACTGATAGTTTTCTTATTATTAAATATAAAAATCTATAGATTTTTATATTTATCATCAATCTATGCAAAATTACATATATAAATCCTGCATAATGAAAATATCGCAATAATTTATATCCTGATCGAAAACAACGTAGTTAGAATAGACATTTCTATAAGAGGGTATCCACCTATTACTTAGTTTTTTAAACATGAAAAAAGTGAAAATAAATTGTTTATTTATACCTCCTAAAACTGAACCAGACATTAAATGTTGTCAGAATTTATAAAATTTTTACTATCTTATCATACATAAGTCCTTTAGTGAAAAAAATCAACATACATTACACGATATTTTACTCTTAATATAATATTTTAAGTTTATTGACAATCACTTTAAGGGATCTGAGTAACTTACTGTCTTAATTTATAAAAATCAATATATCTGTTTTATAAAAAACCTAAAAAATTATAATTAATTTTATGGTGTAATTCAGGATAAGTTTATTAAAAATAAATAAAACACTTTATTGGAAGCAAGCAAGACCAAGATCTTATAAAATATAATTTTACTCTACTGCTTTATAAAAAAATACATAGTAGTTTTGTTGGTAAATTTTAATTAAAATTAAAGTTTTAAATAATTTAAATCGAATCTGAATAAATTAATCTAGCTATTATAGTTATAAACAAACTTTTTTTTATGAATCATTCTATTTAAAAAAAAGTAAAATAATTAAGAAAAAGTATTAAATAAATTGACTAAATTTGGAAATGGTGGTATAATTATCTTTAACATTAAAGTATCATAATTTATTTTAAAAATTAAGATAATTATATTACTATGTATATAAAAAAACTAGCTTAAAATATATCATATTTTATTTCATTTATAAAAAAAAATAAAGGCTTGTAGCTCAGATGGTTAGAGCACACCCCTGATAAGGGTGAGGTCGGTGGTTCAAATCCACTCAAGCCTACCACGTATTGGTTTTACCAATATAAATTGGTATCTCTTACATTTAAGAAAATCTAAAAGTAAATTAATTGAAAAATCAAGTTTTAAAAAAACAATTTTATATAAACTTGATTTTTTTGTTAAAACATGATTTCTTAAGTAAGAAAATATATGGGGCTATAGCTCAATTGGTAGAGCGCCTGCTTTGCACGCAGGAGGTTAGCGGTTCAATTCCGCTTAGCTCCACAATTTTGTTAACATATATTTTTTTTAAATATTAAATTACTTTATTCAAACTATAAATAGTTATTTACTCTCATCTCTACCGTCCTAGTCACATGGACTATACTGATAATAAAAATATGGAAAACCTAATTATAGCAACGGTAGTCAGGTTTCAGCACGAAAAAAAATAATACGATACACTACCGTCGCCATCGCAAAAATATTTTTTTCAAAAGTCGAAATATAAAGAAGAATCTATTTTTCTAATATATTGACTGTTTTAAAAAATTATATTCATTAATATGAAACATAAAACAAGGCGATTCTATTGACCCTAAAATAACAATTATAGCTTATAACGAATCCCCACCGATATTAAAAAACCGGTGTTTTATCGTTTTTATATCAGATCTATCTCATTTAACTATGAGTATTCCAAAAGAAAGAAAATAGTAAAAATATAGAAGAAACATTCAGTTATAAAACTGGGAACTGAAGATAAAAAACGAAATCACCTTTGAAAAATCTTTCAAATAAACCATACCGAATGGGATTAATAATGAATCCAATTTCGTCACTCATGTCGCCTCAAAGTCAACTCCTAGTGTTGTGTTAAATAACCGAACTCGAAACTAGAAATATAAAGGATAAGTCATGCTCATTACGATCCCTGTATTAAAATCCGTGCTTTACCTATTTCTGAATCAATTTTGCTATTGTTCTGATAGATTATTTGTTATATTATCACCCTCAGTTTGTACAATAAATTATAAATAAAACATAGACAACTAATAAACATTTACGAATATATATACTCTCTTTTATCTTTTCATTCCACAAAACACTACAAATAAAATTTATATAATAAATAATATAAAAATTTTAAATTGGCATTAATTGCTAAAATATTCTTTTTTTTAAATCAGACTATTTTAAAAATTTATAAATAAAAAAAATATAATCCACTATAATTCCCCTGGTCGGTTATAAAAAATATATATGTTATTTCAAATACGATTGCTATATTGATTAATTTTCATGTGAATCTTAACTGACTAATTTTATAAAATCATCAAATAGATTTCATTTGTTTTAAAATCACTTTACATTTTACTATATATTCAATATAGCGATTTTTTAATAAAACGTTTTACAAGTTTTTTTAATGTTTATCACAATGTTTTTATAATTTAAAAAAGTAAAAATAATTTATGATTAAAATATATTAAATATAATTTACTATATTATCCTCAATTCTTAACTACTAGACCTTATTTCATTTACGAACAAGAAAAAAATAATAGAAATTAAATTAATACCTCCATTTATCGTTAACATACAAAAGTTAATTAATTAAAAATTAACGAGTCTAAACAAGAAATCCTATATTAATTTTTCATATCAAACAACTAATTATAGTTACAATATATAATACCGGTGTTTTAGAAAAAACTTATTCATATAATACATAAAATTTCATCTCTTCTGTAAGAAACTTTGTTTAGGTTTTATAATAAAATTTATTTTTTCTATAAAAAAATTTTTAAAGATATTTAATTCAACAGTTTTTTAAAAAAATAACTGGTGCTGATACCCAGGATCGAACTGGGGACCTCACCCTTACCAAGGGTGCGCTCTACCAACTGTAGCTATATCAGCTTCTTTTCTTTTCAATAACTTTATTGCAAGATATCTATCTCAGATTAATTGTTTTACTATAAGCAACATTCTTAATATTTAATATTTTCATTGTAATGTATTAGGTTAATTTGAAAAAAATATATTTATTTTTTTTCTATATTTTTATCGCTGCTAGATTTATTAGTTTTCATTTTAACTTCTATTGATTATTTTGTTAGAAAAATAACGTATTTTTATGCACTATAACACGCTTGTTCTGTATAGAGTTTAACACCTGCCTTATATAAAGATTATTATTTGCATATTAAAATAACAATCTTTTGAAGATATCCATACTTTGTTAGTGTTGCAATACTATTTTTACATATTTTGCAATAAAAATTAAATTCAACCTTATACTCTTTTTAATAACTTTTTATTTTTTATAACATACAATGTTAAATTATGCTCTGTTGTATATTTTATCTATATCTATATTAGTTTCTATTTTAATCTCTTAAAAATCTATAGCTCATATTATCATAAAAAACTATCTAAGTAACTTTAAATAGTTTTAAGAAAGATTTTAATAAAAAATTCGTACGTTTAAAATGATAAAGTCTACCAATAAATGATTTTTGTTCTCTAAGAGATTATCTTAGTCACTAAATTTATTTACATAAAAAGAAGTAACATGTTATTTACGCATTATAATGATTTCTATGTAATAGAATTTATTTTATTGTCTTATATTTTATTCCTCCCTTAAAATTTTTGATGATGTTATATTGCTTTTTAGACATAAAATATTAATTTCAAACTTTCATTTCACTTCTAATTTAAGTCATATTGTAATCAATAGTTAGTTTTTATCTGAACGATATATTTAAAACTTCTTAAATTAATAAAAAATCAACAACACTTTTTTTCTTCAATAAACACAATAAAGAACAAAAAGATTCACTAAGAAACAAGGAAATAAGTGCACTTAAATTAATGATACTTAAATTATACTACATAAATATCTTAGTTTTCATTTAAGAAAATAACCAGCTTTGCGTACCATAATAAATAAAACATCTAAACTAATCAAAAAAAAACGTTACTAGCAGAACACCCCACCAATTAAAACTTTTATTCGTTATTGAATGAAAGATAAAATATTTATAGTGAGAATATAACTAAAAAAATTATTCTCATCACTATTTTATTTATACATATAATAAATTTATTAACAATAAATATACCTATATGAAAAAATAAGTTATGAATAAAAAAACAATTAGCATCCATACTAATTTGGTCGATAAAAAAAATATTTAAAATATTAAACTTTAATTTAAATATTGCAATCAATTCACGCTAAATTCATGATCATCTATATGTTGCCAACATTTTTTATTCATTTACTAGGTACATTGAACTCAAATAATGAGCAACCGCATCTTCTTTATTGCTACCGATCACTTCTAGTTCAGGTAATTCTAGCTTAAGACGTAGATGCGCATTTTGCATTATGCATCCTTTACCAGCCATTGATAACATTTCTTGATCATTCATTCCGTCTCCAAAAGAAATACAATCTTGTAATTTATAACCTAAAAACCCAGCCACTTGTTGCAACGCACTCCCTTTAGAAACGCCTCCTGCCATCACCTCAAGGCAAAGAGGGGTAGAAAAGCTTACATTAACCCGATTTTCCCAATGGGAGTTTAGTTCTTTTTCTAACAACTGCAACCGATAAGGATCCTCGCTAGTAAAATAAACTTTACACACACCATCTGTAGGTAATCTTCCTTGCTGATAAACTTGATATTTAAAGGTAGATTCGCAAAAAAAATCTTCTTGCTCTACTGGGAAACGGTTGATTAACCAATCATCTCCCCTAAAAACATTAGTTAAAATTCTTCTATCTTTATGTACTACTGAAAATAATTCACCAGCAATATCTTCATCAAGATTATGAGAAAAAATCAAATCTCCAGTATAGTTATGCACCCGTGCACCATTAGAGGTAATCATATAAGCATCAATTTCTAAATTGTTCCGCATTTGCGCTACGTCTATGTGGTGACGCCCAGTAGCAAATACAAAATGAATTCCACGCGATGTTAATAATTGAAGAGTTTGTCTTGTGTAAGGAGTCAGTCTATGTGATGGAGAGAGCAATGTACCATCTAGATCAGACGCAACAATATGAAACATGGACAATAAAACCTCAGATTTATGAGAAACCGTCACTAACAATTAATGGTACTACACAAAATTAGTCATTAATTCTAGTATCTAACTTAAAAAATTAGTCGTAAATGAAATTTTTACATAATACATATTTATCTTTATTGTAAAAGCATCTACTGTTGAAAAATAAATAAGTTGTCTTGAATAAATTTCCCAATAAAAATATTATTCTTACAATATGATTTATCTATCTATTCTTGGAAGAAAAAATACAATAACCTTAGTCTTCAATAATACAAAGTATCTACACTTTCAAAGACTATGAATATACAATCAAAGATAAATCAACGATCATTCTTAATTACTACATAATAATAAATCACGTATAAAAACTTGTTCTCATTAGACGATGGTAATAACCGCATAGTTTAACAAGACTCTTTATTGACATAAAACACTTTTAAAAAAAACCAAGATAGAGTTATCTCTTACAAACAAAAATACCAAATAAATTAATATGTTAGTATGCTATAAAAGCATATAAGTGATTACTTGGAAGAGTCGATAAAACATTTTAATATACACACTACCTATCAAGCACTATAAATTCGAGACATCTACGACAAACCAGTTTAACAACTCTTTAATAAAATTGATAAAACAACAATTTAAAAAAAAGACAATACAAGACTTATATCCCATAGATAGCTGATAAAAAACATAAAAAGTCTATAAACAATAGTGAAAAATTATTTCAATTTAAATATATTAACAATCTTAGCAACTTATTTGCAGATATGTAACTTGATTTTTTTAAATCTAATTTAACTCTTTCCAAATACCATTACACGGTGACACATATATCGTGATTTTATATAAGTGAAGGATTAAAAATGAAAAAATCGAAAGTTTTTATAAAGCAAACAACAAATTACTAACTCTCTTCAATTTTCATGGTCTACTTTTTAAATTTTATTTGCTTTAATAATACCCCTTATGCAGCTAATATTACTTTAATAAATTTTATAATATTATAGCTGAACTGATAAAATGTATTATTTGCATTTTTATTAAATTATTGTGGTTTTTATATCATCTAAAATTTTCTCTAAATCCACACAAATTACTTTCAATTTACATTTTTATTAAAAAAATAAAATATTAGAATTAAATAAATTCAAATACAAAGCGATGAATAACCGATATCTACTATAATAGTAGTAATATGATACATAAATGTTTATAGCAACAGTTTACGTACTATACTAGTATACATCAGACAACACTTCCAACAATTCTATTGTTATAGTTTTTTATTGAATATTGCCATTTAAAACCCAATTTGGATAAAAATACTTTTTATTAAAGAATCACAACTAATTACAACACCAACTTAAATCGGAATAATTTGCCATTATTAAACTAATAAATTGACACAGAATTTTGATAGATGATAAAAATATAAAAAACTATTCAAACAACCAATATATTATTAAAATGCCAAACTACCAAATGTCTAGTACTATTTTTTTTATTTTTTTTTAAACAACCATAATTACTTAATTTTTTCTATAGCTCTTTAAAAAAAGAAATTTATATTTATTTACAAGTTAATATTTGATAATTGTTGCATTTTATGAACATCTCGTTTATTTAGTAAAAAAACATGTTCTTTCAAGCAAAATAAAACATCCAAAAAAAATCAAAAAAAAATAAATAATACCAATATTTGTAGAAAAAATTACGTTGCAATATGTTTTTATTTTTTTTATTTATCAAGAAAATTAGTTAATTTTATCATATTATCTTTAACTAATTAATTTTTTAGTAATAAAGCTCATTGTGCAAAATATCAATTAAAATACATCATAAAAGTGATAAAACTCACTAATAAATTACTAGAAATACCTCCAATAATACTCATAATTTTGTTAAAACAATGGTTTTTATTTTTTCTATCTAAGATAGAAGATGTAAAGTAAACAGAAAAAACCTGTTTTACTAAAAAATACTTTTAATACGCAATCTCATGAACGTTTTTATAAAAAACAATAACTTTATCTAAAAAATTTAACTATCATCTTTTATCACATTAGCAAAAATCTATTTCTACTATAAAAAAATCTTACAAAACCCTTCTTAAACCTGCCTCATCTCATTAAAAAAATAAAAATAGTAAAAGACTTGATAACAATAAAATCAAAAAAAAAAGAATTCCACAAAACATATAAATCTTATAGCGATGCATCTACATGAATACCCACAACTACATCACGTTTCTATTAAAAATAAATCTAACCTTGTCAAAAATAAACGAATCACATTAACTTTAATTGATATTTGTTTCGCTGATTAAAATAGCAGTATCTTTTTGAATTTAAAAGTAATGTATTATACGTTCATCAATTTTTATAAAAAGAATTCAAAAAAAGGTTATATTTCTATTTTACCAAAACCCTATTGTCGCAGATAATGCCCTCTGTTCATGTCTAAACAACGGCGTAACTATCTATGCTACATCTATTCACCGGCTTGGAATTCCATACCGGTTTAATATTGGTGATCGCATTAATTTTTGTTCTAATTTATGAGGCTATTAATGGATTTCATGATACAGCTAATGCTGTTGCTACCGTAATTTATACCCGAGCCCTACGTGCACAAGTAGCAGTTATCATGTCTGGAATATTTAATTTTCTAGGAGTGCTCATGGGCGGGTTAAGTGTAGCTTATGCCATCGTTCATCTCTTGCCAACTGACCTGTTGCTTAATGTCAGTTCAGCTCATGGATTGGCTATGATGTTCTCTATGTTACTAGCAGCTATCCTATGGAATCTAGCTACGTGGTATGTAGGTATACCAGCTTCAAGCTCACACACTCTTATTGGAGCTATTATAGGTATAGGTATAACTAACGCAATTGTAAGAAACACTTCCATAGTAAATGCATTGAATATATCTAAATTAACTGAGATATTTTTATCACTCATTATTTCACCCTTAGTAGGTTTAATATTGTCAGGAGCGATGGTGTTTGTATTACGTCGTTATTGGGACTGTACAAAAAAACGAGGATGTATCCATTTGACACCAGCCGAACGCGAAGAAATAAATGGAAAGCGAAATCCTCCTTTTTGGACTCGTATTGCCCTAATTTTTTCAGCTGCTAGTGTCAGTTTCTCTCATGGAGCTAATGATGGACAAAAGGGAATTGGACTTATCATGTTAGTACTAATAGGTGTTGTACCTTCAGGATTTGTTGTCAATATGAATGCCAGTAACTACGAAATCAACCGTACCCATAATGCGACTAAACGCTTACAGATGTATTATACGAAGCACCAAGGTGCATTTACATATGTTCTTAGATCTGTTGATACATCATCAACTATCAAAGAAGATAATAAAGGTATTTACAATTTCGATGCTAATAACACCTCAACCTCGCATAAAAAACAAACGAGCATTATAGAAAATCATCTATCTGACAAAAAAGAAAACCATTTAACTCGTTCTAGCATATTATCTTCTATTAACCATGCTTCGTTACTATTAAAAAATCTAGATAATTACAATGAATTGAATGCGGACGAACGCTCTCAGATACGATATCTTCTAATGTGTCTTGCCGATACTACCGACAAAGTAGCCAAACTACCAGAAACATCTTCTGATGATAAACGACTCTTATATAATGTGCGAAAAGATCTACTTCATACTATAGAATACGCACCAATGTGGATCATTATCTCAGTAGCATTAGCTCTTTCGTTAGGAACGATAGTAGGCTGGCACAGGATAGCTGCAACAATCGGTGAAAAAATTGGAAAAAAAGGTATGACCTATGCTCAAGGATTATCAGCTCAATTAACCGCAGCTTTTTCAATAAGTATCGCTAGCTATACTGGTATGCCAGTATCCACCACACATGTACTCTCATCTGCCATCACCGGTATTATGCTGGTAGACGGCGGAGGTGTTCAGGGGAAAACCGTAAAGAATATTCTTCTAGCCTGGGCATTAACGCTTCCAGTAGCCATTATATTAGCTAGCGCCTTATACTGGTTGGCACTAAAAACAATTTAGTTGATACCAATCATATTCTTACTGCAAGCACAAACAAAAAAATCCATATTTCCCCTTCATATGAAGGGGTTTCGTAAACTACCCTTTAAAGTAATTAAATAGTTATTTTATAATTAAACGAAACACCTCTTGCCCTCAATATGTAAAACTATAAAAATAAACATTTTAATAAATAGATATTTTATAAGTTAATCAACTATCGTGATCTGCGATATCAATATCATTATCTCTATAACATATTGTCTTTGACAGACTAATAAAATTTGTAGATATGAATATTACTAAAATTATACAAATACTACACTTCATGATGCGCTTAAATTTTCTTATAATCAGACTATTTTTTTAGTGATTTATCCAATAGCACAATAATGCTAATTATTCTTGATATTTAAATGTTTTAATATTTTATAGATGACAAATTTTATGATAAACTTAAAGTGTTTTTAAAAACACTTCAGACTTATGATAACGACTAGCCTTTTTCTACCCGTAAAGCGTAGTCTATCGATAAAACTATATAAGCGCAGAAAAATATAATTTTAAGCTAAGATAATCTAATATTCCAGATCTCTAAATTAGTCATATTACATAATAAGTGACATGCTTATTAACGATACCAAACATTAGGTAAATAACTTCTTAAAAAAAGAAATGTACAGCAATATATAAACATCGTTTTGAGTTAACAGAAATCAATGTTATCTATGTTGATTTAAAAAAATAGATAACTGATATAAATTCTCAATCTATTGCATTAATTAATGATATTAACCTTAACTATTAACGAAAAATCTCTGACACTCTATAAATCATCACTCTGGACTATACACAAATCGACCATTAAAAACTAAGCATCTAAAACTGCTCTTTAATGTGAACAAAAAAACCATTATTCTATAATTATTATATTTTCGTAACTACGAAAAACTAAGTTACAAATACAAAAAAAATCAAATTACTCTAAATTGAGAGATATTAAGTCACATCTATGCTTGTGTATGTTACATAAACAACCTTTTTAAGATTGGTTATTATTATTCTAATTCATGTATTAAATTTATCAATTCTAAATGAATAATAACCAATTAATGTTGTACAACCGGCTATTCTCTATACATAGCATCACCATAAAACATATAAAGCATTTAGGTAGAAAAACGTTCATACTATGAGTTTATTAAAATCCTTGGTAGTGGTCAGTTCGATCACATTTTTTTCTCGCATTTTAGGGCTGATCCGAGATATCATCATTGCTCAAGCTTTTGGTGCTGGAATAGCAAGTGATGCTTTTTTCATTGCCTTTAAGATTCCAAATATGCTTCGACGAATCTTCGCAGAAGGTACTTTCTCGCAAGCGTTCGTTCCTATTTTAGCAGAATATAAAAATAAGCAAAATGATATAGCAACGCGAACATTCCTTGCTTATATCGCAGGTTTACTAACACTCATTTTATCTATAGTGACTATTACTGGTATTCTAGCTGCACCATGGATCATCATGGTTACCTCGTTAGGTTTTAGCGCCAACACATCAGAAAAGTTTGCGTTAACTACAAAATTATTACGTATCACATTTCCTTATATTTTCTTTGTATCTCTCACATCATTAGCAAGCTCAGTTCTTAATACTTGGAACCAATTCTTGGTGCCAGCATTCACACCAGCATTGCTTAACATAAGCATGTTAGGATTTTTAATCTTGGGAACACCACTCTTTCATCCACCAATCATGGCATTAGGATGGGCGGTCGTAGTTGGAGGTATCCTACAATTAAGTTATCAAATACCATTTTTAAAAAAAATTAATATGTTAATCTTCCCCAGAATAAAATTTTTCGAACCAGACATTTATCACGTATTTCGAAAGATGGGACCAACTATCTTAGGAGGGGTAGTCAGTCAAATATCGATCATAATCAATACACTGTTTTCTTCTTTTCTACTCTCCGGTTCTGTTTCTTGGATGTATTATGCCGATCGTCTTATGGAATTTCCTTCTGGAGTGCTTGGTGCAACTCTAGGAACTATTTTACTTCCTTCTCTATCACGCAGCATTCATGATAATGATCACGATAAATATTCTCGACTATTAGACTGGGCTTTGCGAGCATGCTTAATACTGGCACTTCCTAGTGCCTTAGGATTAGCAATTCTTTCTTATCCATTAACTGTTTTATTATTCCAATATGGTAAATTCTCTGAATTTGATACCCTCATGACTCAAAAAGCTTTACTCGCTTATTCGGTCGGATTGGTCGGCTTAATTTTAGGAAAAGTTCTTGTACCTGCATTCTATTCCCGCCGAGATATGAAAACACCTCTACGCATGGCAATCATTACACTTTTTACCACCCAATTAATGAATTTAATGTTTGTTATTCCACTAAAACATGTCGGTTTATCTTTATCTATTGGACTATCTTCTTGTCTAAATTCCATTCTTTTATATTGGCAATTACGCCGAAAAAAACTATTTAAGCCGCAACCAGGATGGATTGGTTTTTTTTTCCGGGTATTACTGGCTGTTATTATCATGGGATCGGTACTCATCGGGCTCCTCATTTTTAGAACTAATCACCTCCTATCTATCGGAGAAAGATGGCAACAACAATTGCAACTCATCGGTATCATTATTGTTAGCGGAGTAGTATATTTTAGTGCACTATGGATAATGGGGTTTCGCTTAAAACACTTGCAAAACATGTAATTCTCTTATAAACTAAAAACACATTAAAGACAAACCATAAAGTGATTTTTTTAATCATATATATTCACTTTATAAAACTTTAATAATTATATCTCTTTATTTATGTAAAAAATAAATTTTAACGCTCGTCAATATTGTTAAAATCACTTGTTTTAAGCTTTCTATTAGAAAGCCTCTCCATTTTTTATAGTATCACCATAGAAATTTAGCTCTTTATTTTTATATGTAAAACTTAGCTTAAAAACATTTTTTAATTACCTAAAAAAATTCATATCTTTTAGATGTCTTGATATTCACAAAACTATGATAAAAAAGAATAATAAATATAGTACCGTTATCAACGATAGTTCAGCCTAATTATAACAAAAACTAAATTTCTCCATTTAAGTTATTTTTTTACAACGCTGGACTTGATTACTTTCTATATTCTATTTCAAAAAAAAATATTTCACTTTTTACTTGCCTTATTTTTCAACGTACTGCTACTTAAATAAACAGCAGTTCATCCTGTATAAAAAGTTAAAATCTTATTGTGAATTTTACTATTCTCCAGATTGCTCATTAGCAGGAAAGATCATTCCATAAAAACAATCAAGTAATTTAACAGTTAAGTGCTTTCATATACTTCTCTAACATGAAAACACACAACGTGTATATTACAAATATAGTATGATTTTTATTATTATACATGTAATGATCAAACATTTTCTTGTAGGTAAATATATAAATTTAGTAAATAACTTTAGACTACCTATCTTAGCTCCCCACAAGTTATCATAACTCTTAAATTATTTACATAATAAAAATAATGTCTTTAACACTTGATGATTTAATAAAATCAAAAACGTCAATAAGTTATTAAACTTACAATCAACTAATGTTGTTTTATATAACAAATACATTTTTTATCGACAACAACGTCTAAAAAGACGTGTGTTAAAAACACAGCCTGTTTATATCAGAAAAAACTTTAACTCCATTACTAATTATAAAAAATAGCTTATAAACTAATTTTTCTTTCAAGATTTTAATAACAGTTTCATTTAAAAATGAAAGTTAAATAATAAGAACTCAATTTTAAATCATCAAGTCTACCATTCCGGGTTTTTAAGCGCTATTCTATTTTGTAGAATAAAATAGCTCTTTCGGTCACAATTCTTTTTTTTTGTATTGATCGTTAACTATTTTTTTTGACCACACTACTTTTCATTTTATTTTTTTTTCTATTTTACTATAAACTACCACTAAACAATAAGTTCATAATTAAATATATTGTTTTGCAAACAAGTTAATCAATCAATTACTGTATACAAAAAAAATATAAACATATAGGCGTTTTTTTTAAAATTCAATCACATAAGACCTGATTAACAATTAGGCTCTCTTTAAACACAGGGAATAAAAATGCGAAACTATTTAATAATCGGTAATTGGAAGCTTAATGGTACTAAAGAAATAATCAATAATCGCGCACTCATGTTACGCAGTAAAATAAATAACACTATTAATTGTGATGTAGCAGTTGCACCACCACTCCCTTATCTTCACCTTACACAGCACTATCTGAAAGATACCAACATTGCGCTATGTGCGCAAAACATCGACATCCACACCTCCGGGGCTTATACTGGTGATATCTCCCCTAAAATGCTTAAAGATATTGGCGCTAAATATAGTATCATTGGTCACTCTGAACGCCGTCTTTATCATAAAGAAAATAATGAACTTATTGCCGAAAAATTTGCGGTATTAAAAAAAAGTGGTTTAATTCCAGTATTATGTATAGGTGAAAGTGAAGAGGAAAGAAGATCGGGACAAACTCAAAAAATTTGTATTAATCAAATTGATGCAATAATCAATAAAGTTGGTATCACAGCATTTCAAAATTCTGTTATTGCCTATGAGCCTATTTGGGCTATTGGAACTGGTAAAGCTGCACTACCAAGTCAAGCTCAAAAAATCCATGAATTTATTCGTAGTTATATTAATGAATATGATTCAGAAAGTGCAAAACAAGTTATTATTCAATATGGAGGATCAGTAAACATTGACAATGCTGCTGCACTCTTTAATCAGCCAGATGTCGATGGTGCTCTCATTGGTTCCGCATCACTAAATCCTGATATTTTTTCAATACTAGTTAAAATTGCTTTAGAAAGAAAAAAATAAGTTAAACCGAAAAAAAAGAAAAAACCGAATCTTAAAAAAATACTCTCAACTTAAAAAAATAAAGAAGAGGTAATCTCTAAAAATAAAAACTATAAAAAAAAGATTCATTCAATAAAATTTAAGAAACTAGAATAGTTTTTAATAATAAAGATTTTACTTTAGCCCATTGTTTTCATTTAAACATCATTCTTATGAATAAAACTCTTTTTAACTGTTCAGTTAACCTTATTTATTAGCACATACTCTTTTTGTTTAATCGCAATTTTGCATAATAAGAAAAATAAAGATCAAACATAACATGTTGTATGTGATCTTTAACATAAAGACACTCGTAGAAAGATTTTGATTTTTTTTAAAAAAATATTATTTGTTTTTTGACATTTTATTAAAAAGCTATATCTTTATATGAAGATATAAATATTGTTTTAAATGTTAATAATTAAATCTGTATCGTATAAACACAAAAATTATAATTCAATTTTATACTATTAAAAAATTGAATTATAATTACGAGCAACAATTGATATCTTTATTTCTTAACCATGCTAATTTTAATAAATTAGTTGTTAATTTGATTATTATCTTATAATAAAAAATATAATTTTTATTATAATTAATTTAATATAACTTGTCAGCAATGTTTTTTATTAAACAAAGAATTATTTATCCCTAATTTACTTCTATCTTAATAAGATAAATATAGTTTATCTATATCTACTTACAACTTTACCTAAACTAGTTAATCTCTCCTTCTTTTTTTTAAAAGAAACAATTTTTTAAAAATAAACTTAACATATAATTAATATTATATATAAATACATTAAACTAAAAAAAATAAACTACACATAAAACACTAAAGATTAAATATTACATAAACAAGATAATATGTCACTTCACTTTTCAATAAAATTCAGAAAAAGTATGTTTATCTTAAATTAATAAAATATGAACATCTAGAAAAAAAATAAAATCTTCCCTCAATACTAAAACATCTATATCTTTCAATTTAATAACTTAACAAATATAGAATCTATTTCTACATTATCTATCATAAGTGGTATATAGAAAAAGATTTAAAACGTACTCATTTTTTTAAATAAAAAGTAATCTATTCTAATGTGCAATGCTACCTAAAATCCATATTTTGCATTGCTTAAGTTTATTAAGAAAATCTTTCTTGTTACTAGTTTGTAACGGTTTTGTTATTAAACAACATATCGATTACTAAAGCAAGCTATACAACTAACACATTTCTCCCTAATTTTTAAAAATAAACATCAAGCAAGATATTTGATTAATTAATAAAAAAACATACGCAATAATAGTGTTTTTTTATTGTATAAAGAAGATATCTTTTCTATATAAAAATTTTATAATGATAATTAACAATATAATATCACAAAACCCTAATTTACATCATTATTTCCTAATTTATATATCGTGATAGAAAATATCTTTATAAAAATAGTAAAGGAAATAATTATGCAATAATATAAACAACATTTCTTTTTAAGATTCTATTAAGACCTAAAATTACATTCTCTTAACGACTTCGGAATACAATACGCCCTTTACTTAAATCATACGGAGTCAACTCAACAGTTACTTTATCGCTAGTTAAGATGCGAATATAATTTTTTCTCATTTTACCAGATATATGTGCAGTGACTATATGTCCATTTTCCAGTTCTACCCGAAACATGGTGTTAGGTAACGTATCTATTACAGTACCTTGCATTTCAATATTTTCTTCTTTAGCCATTGAACCCTCCATATATAAAAAATTGATTTTCGTTAAAACAATGCAAAAAAACATTCATAATGTAAAGAAATAGCATTTGTTGCAATAAAATTAAAGAAATAATTATAAATTCTATTAGAAAACTTCTTTAATCTAGAAATTTAGAACTATCTAACTAAATTTAAACAAATTTTATTTAATACTTGACCACAAGTAATTATTGAATATTATATGATTTTTTGTTAGTTAAGATTTCAAGAAGAGCTCATTTTTTTACTAAATTCGTTTTGTTACCACTTTTCTTAATTATAAAACTTTTTTCAAATTATGAATAATTTCATCAATATCTAAATTAAACTAAATATAGTTTTCTTTGGTATCCAAATTTTATTTAACAAAAATTATCACAGAAAAGCAAAAGACTTTACATAAAATAATATACAAGTCATAGACATTATTAAGTAATCTATAAATTAATACTTCGACGTATTGTCTATATCTCTAGATCTATGTAATTAATGGGCAAATATTATATATCTAAAAAAACAATTGTAGGCATGATGATCTATGGTATTAGCTATAATCTAATAAAAAGATATATTTAAATATATAGCATAATTTTATTTGTCATCTTCAGATAAACACATAAATTTCATTAATCATATTTATGCTTCATTTTGATATTTAATCAAATCAAACAAAAAATATAGTATATGATTTTCTTATCAAATTTATTTTTTAGAATTTAATGTTAGTTAAACACTTTTCCTATTATCTCACATTTACCAATTGCAAATGAAATTGAAAAAAGTTAATATTCTTTACTACTAACGCTTTTAAATTCATTTTATCAATTAAGAAAACCGCGATTTAAGTAGCAGATAATATCATAAATATATTTTAATAAAACTTAAAATTAAAAACTAATTTTATATAATTTTATTAATAAATTCAATTATTTAAAATATTAAACATAATATTTCTGTATTTATATATATAAATAAAATCAGCACGCTTTCGAAACACAAAAAGTAATACAGTTTTTATGCTCTAATATATTTAAAAAAAACATAAAAAAAATAAAAACTTAAAGATTAACTCATGATGCATAATGCAATATTTTATTAATTGAAAAATTAAGAGTATATTACATGAATACAGCCACAGTATTAGATGTTTTTAAAGGACGCGTGCCTACTGAAAGTGAAGTAACTGTGCAAGGGTGGATTCGTACGCGCAGAGATTCTAAGGCTGGGATCTCCTTTCTCACGATTTATGACGGCTCTTGCTTTGATGCTTTACAAGCCGTTGCAAATAATACCTTACTAAATTATCATGATGAAGTATTACGATTAACTGCTGGTTGCTCCGTGTCTATAAGTGGTCAACTTATTAATTCTATTGGTAAAAATCAGAATTATGAAATTCAAGTAAAAACCATTAAAGTACTCGGGTGGGTAGAAGATCCCAATAGTTACCCTATAGCCCCTAAGCGTCATAGTCTTGAACATTTACGAGACGTAGCTCATCTTCGGCCTCGCACAAATCTTATAGGAGCTGTTACTAGAATTCGTCATACTTTAGCACAATCTATTCACCGTTTTATGAATGAAAAAGGTTTTTTCTGGGTATCAACTCCTTTAATTACCGCTTCTAATAGTGAAGGAACAGGCGACATGTTCCGAGTATCAACTCTTGATTTAAAAACACCCCCTCAAACCCCTGACGGAAAATGTGATTTTCATCAAGATTTCTTTGGAAAAGAAACGTTTTTAACAGTATCAGGACAGCTCAATGCTGAAAGTTATGCTTGCGCTCTATCAAAAGTTTATACTTTTGGCCCAATTTTCCGAGCTGAGAATTCCAACACTAGTCGTCATCTTGCTGAATTTTGGATGGTTGAAGTCGAATTCGCATTCGCTAATCTCACCGATATAATTGATTTATCAAAAAGTATGCTTAAATACCTTTTTCAATCGGTATTAACCGAATGCGAAAAAGAAATGCAATTCCTTAGTCAAACGATCGACAAACAAGCAATTAAGCGTCTTGAACGATTCATTAATACAGATTTAATTCAAATTGACTACAGCGAAGCTATACAACTCTTAAAAAACTGCGATCAAAAATTTGAACTTTCACCTTTGTGGGGAGGAGATTTATCTGGAGAACATGAACGCTATTTATCAGAAGTGTGTTTTAAAGCGCCAGTGGTAATCAAAAACTATCCAAAAGATCTTAAAGCATTTTATATGCGTATAAATGAAGATGGGAAAACTGTCGCAGCTATGGATATTCTTGCTCCAGGAATTGGTGAAATCATTGGTGGATCACAGCGTGAAGAACGCTTAGATTACCTAGATAAACGTCTGGAAGAAAAAGGATTAAACCAAGAAGATTACTGGTGGTATCGCGATCTGCGTCGATATGGAACTGTCTCGCATTCGGGTTTTGGACTAGGTTTAGAACGCTTAATAATATATGTAACAGGGATGAAAAATGTTCGTGATGTAATTCCTTTTCCACGCAGTCCGCGAACTGTTAATTTCTAAATAACAAATATTTAAACATTAAGTCTCATCTAATAATAGGATTTACACCCTAATAAAAAATTAAAACGAAAAGATTAGAGCAAGAATCCAACTAGAACCAATTTTTCATGTGTTCCTGCAAATTAAAAAATGTAAATAAACTTTGTTTTTAATTTTATTAAGTTAATATATTTTGAATAAGTATTCCATGTAAACTATTACAAATTATTCAAAAATTAATCAATAAGGATTATAAAATTTCTTCAAAAAAAATCTTAACTTTCTGATTAATATGATATTAAATCATAAATTAAAACATGTACATATTTTTTTTTGAATGTAAAAAACATATTGTTCTTCAAATTATCAACTTAATTAACTTTGTTTCCTACAAAATAATTAAAGTGTATTTATCTTGAGAAATAATATTTTACTTATTTTTATGATTTTTAATGTAAAACTTATAAAAAAATTTTAATTTTACTTTTAAGCGGGAAACGAGGCTCGAACTCGCGACCCCAACCTTGGCAAGGTTGTGCTCTACCACTGAGCTATTCCCGCATAAAAAGTTTTAATACAAAATTTTAAATTATTTAAAAATTTATTTTTAACAAAAACGTATTATTTAATCTTAAATAAAAAATTTAAACTATTTTTCTTTAAACAGCAATCTTTTTATTATTTTTTTTATTAAAATATATTCTTATCCCATAAAAAGATGTATAAAATACATTTAAATATATTCTTTTATTCTCCAAAATTAATTTTTACATCTAAATCTTACACAATTTAACCAAAAATATTTTTCTATTTCGCAATTTAATGATGTCTGTCATCCAATCAATTACATGTATACAATAACTAGTAAACTTACGTCATTCCAACAAAATAAAGAAAAAAACATCGCTATTAATAACCGAATATCTTAATGGTTCAACTAAACCTATGGTATTCGTATTAAGTCTTACTTATAATAAAAATATTTAGTAATATTATTATATCTTTAATTATTAAAAAATTTAAAAACATAAAACATACGAAAAAACTTTGTCTTCATATTTCCATCAAGATTTTTTAATAAATCAACTTCGTTAAAATAAATATAAATTTACTATATTGTGTTTTTAACCACAAATATAATCTAATAAGTTAAAAAATTAAATTTCTATCGGATTTTTTAAACTAACTGAAAAGAATGACACTCTGATGTTATTCTCTATAATATTAAAAAATGTTTGATTTACCAAATCCATTTTTAACAAAGTTTTCTTTATTAACACACCAGAACCCCTTTAATAGAACACTATAACTTGTACTTTTCTACGAAATCTAATATTAAATCAATAATAATAGTATTGTGAATTCTTAACTATTAAAAAATCAATTTATAGAACAAATTTAAATCGTATATTTTAAAACGTTTTTGATATAAAAGGCATTAATGTGAATATATGGCATAATCGAACATGTTTATTTTTCTGTATATTATTATATTTATCTCCAGCTTACACTTCCCCTCATATAAAATTAAAATTAGAAGGGCTCAGCGACGAAATTCAACATAAAATAAATTCTAATATTTCTATTCTACAAGGAAATAAAATAAGCGACAATCCGAATAATCTAAAAAAACAGGTAGAACGCATACTGAGAGAAAACCTACAAGCACTCGGTTACTATTCTTCTTCGATTGATTTTAAATTTCAACCATCGCTAAAAAACACTAATAGAATTTTAATTGTTCACGTATCACCTGGTATACCGATTAGAATTGCGAATGTTAATGTTATCTTACGGGGCGAAGCTCGACAGGATAAGGATTACCAACTCTGGGTTAAAAATAACACACCTAAACTCGGGACCATACTAAATCACAATACATACGATCATTTTAAAAGCGGTCTATCTAGTTTAGCAATACAAAAAGGATATTTCGATGCTACCTTTAAAAAACACCAATTATGTATATCCCCAGAACGCCTCCAAGCTTATTGGGATATTGATTTTAATAGTGGTCAACGTTATCGTATTCGAAAAATACGTTTTCGGAACACAAACATCCGTAAAGAATATTTACATAACATTACCAAAATAAAAACACTAGAATACTATAGCACTGAATTATTAGAGAAACTTCATAGATTACTGCTATCTACCAACTGGTTTAATTCTGTAGTAATCTCACCGATCTTATTAGACACTAAAGAAAAAAAAACATTATTGCTAGATATAATTGTTACACCATCCCCTCGCAACAGAATAGAGTCTAGCATAGGCTACGAAACAAACATAGAAACTCGAGTAAAAAATACTTGGAATAAACCTTATCTCAACTCTCATGGACAAAGTTTTCAAACAAATATAAATCTATCAGCAGCAAAGCAATCAGCTAACATTATTTATAAAGTCCCAAAACTTAAATCCCCTCTTCATCAATATTATCACTTTAATGGCCAATTTAAACGAGAGGATCTCAATAACACTAAAATTCATGAAATAAAACTACATATGTCACGTTTTTGGAAAACGTCTAATGGTTGGAAAAAAGCTATAAATCTACATTGGAGAAAAGGACACTTTTCACAACCTGGAATCACTAATAAAAACATATTAATATATCCCGGTATCAGTGTTAACCGTATACGCCAACATGGTGAGCTAATTTCAAAGTGGGGCGACAGTCAATACTATTCTCTCGATATTTCGAAAAAACTCTGGGGTTCAGATGTCGATTTTATTATCCTACAAACTCAGAATATTTGGATTAGAACATTGGTCGAAAAACATCGCTTAATTGCCAAGTGGAATTTTGGTTGGATCAAAACTAATGATTTTCAACGTATTCCACCATCACTTCGCTTTTTTGCAGGAGGAGATCGAAGCATTCGGGGCTATAAATATAAATCACTGTCACCCCAAGATGATTCTGGAAAACTAACAGGAGGGTATAAACTGGCAACTGGATCGTTAGAATACCAATATAGAATTATCGATCAATGGTGGGGAGCAGTGTTTATTGATGGAGGTCAAGCTATGAATAAGCTTAAAGATAGTAAAATTAACCGTAGTGCCGGAATTGGACTACGCTGGCAATCACCTATAGGTTTTATTAAATTCGATATAGCTAGCCCCATTCAGGCTTCCAATGATCAAAATGTGCAATTTTATATTGGTTTAGACCAACAATTATGAGAATTTTTAAGAAAATTTTTTTTTATATTCTTTTTCTTATTATCATGACATTCAGCGTATTAGTATATCTAATCAGTACTACTGACGGTCTACATTTATTGATAAACGGTGTAAAAAAATGGGTTCCTGGATTAGAAATTGGATCCTTTAGTGGAAACTGGCGCAATCTGACAATACAACAACTACGCTATCAGATGCCTGGGATCACTCTCTTTGCTGAAAAATGTCATTTAAAACTAAATTCTAGCTATTTTCGTCAGAATAAATTATCTATAAACAATTTATTACTAGAAGATGTTATTGTTAATTTGGATATGAAAAAAATTAATTCTTTAACCTTCTCACATATACACAATAAAAAAATTTTATCCATAATAAAGCAGGTACCATTAGAACGCTTGATAATAAAGAATATTCAAGTTCATACAGATAACATCCATTTTGCTCTAAAAAAAATTACAACAGGTCTGTCATTCGAAGACAAAAAATTAATAGTTCATCCAACACATATTTCTTCTTTTTTAATTACAATTCCACCGACAATACAAGCATTTTTAAAAAAATCTTTTCTCAATGATTTCATACGAAATAATATTTATAATAAAGAGAATAAATACAAGCTTCAAAAATTAGCACTACATTCTAAAGAAACATTATCGGAGAAATTAAACGCTTGTTTTTCAAAGCCATTATTATCATCGTTACCATCATTTACATTACCGTGTAATATAATTCTCGAAAACATTGATATAGAAAATATTTTCCTAATCAGGGAATCCAGCGATTTAACTATCAATCAATTACGCATTCAAGGAAACATTTATGATCAAAATGCTGAATTAACACTTCTTAATATTGATTCATCTTTAGGTTTAATAAGTGCTAGCGGACACATTAGCTTAAAGGGACAATGGCCTGTAACAATAACCCTAAAAGTTGCTTTAAAAAATTTAGATTTAGTAGATGAAAAAATTAAACTCACCATAAATGGTAATTTACGTGATGAACTTCACGCTGAAATTACATTATCTGGTCCACTCACTGCGCATGTATCTCTCAAAGCACAATTGATGAAAATAGGGACTCCATTTATACTAACATGTAGTAGTCAATCTCTACAATGGCCTTTGATTGGAAATGCTGAACATCAACTACACAATCTAAAATTAGACCTAGCAGGAAAACCACAAAATTACCGATTCGCACTCACAGCAGCATTCAGCGGAAAAAACCTTCCCACAACAAATATAAGAATGCATGCCACAGGTAATACCAATAGTTTTGAGCTGTCTAACCTTAACATATCAAGCTTACTTGGTGAAATCGATTTAAGTATAGCAATAAACTGGCTACATACTTTTAAATGGCATAGTAAAATATTGTTTAGCGGTATTAATCCCAATCATCAATGGCCAAATTGGCCTGAAAAAATAGGGGGAAAAATAACCAGTAAAGGTATAATAAATAATGATCGATGGAAATTAGCATTTCCAGAATTAGAACTATACACTCAAACTCCTCATCACATGTTAACACTTAAAGGATCGATTCAAACTAACTCCGATAATCATTGGAAAATACCACAACTTATTTTATTAACAGAAACAAACAAGCTAATAATTACAGGAAAGTTAAGCCATGAATTCTCGTTAAACACCATTTTTGACGCTCCCCTACTACACAGTTATTTTCCTGGGCTAGAAGGACAACTTAGAGGGAATATAAGATTAAGAGGTAACATTCAATCGCCACAGTTACTCATTAATATCAAAGCAAATACACTAAAATTTAAACAATTTAGTCTTTCTCACATAGTGTTAAATGGAAGCTTTCTTTTAAATGATATTTTTCAAGGAAACTTAAATTTAGCTATGGATCAACTAAAACACGGAACTACATTATTAATTTCAAAATTTATTTTAAACGCATTCGGTAATGAAAAACAACATACACTTAAAATAGCAATAAACACTGAATACCTAGCTGATCAATTCCAACTCAAAGGAAGCTTCGATCGAAAAAGTGGATATTGGAGTAGTACTATAAATCACAATTGCTTTAATGTGCATCTTTGCAAATCACCATTACAACGTTCCATAACTCTAGATCACTTAACGGACAACCAAAATTTAATAGTTAGACCACACTGTTTTTTACACAACATGCATGTTCAATTGTATATTGGAAATAATATTAACATTCTGAACAAAAAGCACACAATCGATATACTTGATCATTTTGATTTCCCCATTTTAAAATCACTTATTTTTTTTAATACCAAAATTAAAATATTATTTAATTACCTAACTAATAGAAATTGGAGTCAAGGTCGCAATATATCAAAACATGAATTTGCAATAACAAAAAACTCTACATCATTCAGCGATGCCACAAACAATAAAATTTTATCTGTCTTAAGTTGTAAATCACTCATATTTTATACTTCGCTAGATAAACAGAAAACACGTCTAAACTGGTGTCTTAAAATCCATAATCAAGGTCTGCTAAACGGTTATATCCAACTCACAGAATTATATAGAAACCAAAGGCTATCAGGTAAAATAAACATTAAAAATCTTTCCTTAACAATATTTAATCCACTTCTATCAAGTCATGAAAATATTACTGGATTAATAAATGCTACGCTCCAATTAGGAGGCAACCTCAATATACCCCAACTTTATGGAAAATTAAAACTAAAACACTTCGTTATTAAAAGAAACACTATTCCTTTTTCTATGATAGATAGTCAACTCTTATTGGAATTTAATGGAAACTCTTCCGATTTAAAAGGAGTTATAAGTACAAATCATGGTCAAATCAAGCTAATAGGTACAGCTAACTGGCAAACAATGGAGGACTGGTATATGCGTGTGCATGCACAAGGTAAAAGAATACGTATTACCCCGCTTCCAACAACATACCTAGATATATCACCAGACCTCATTTTTCATATCAAACAGAAAGTTTTTCACTGCAAAGGAAAAATTGATATTCCCTGCGGACATATTAAAATGCTAGATATCAAAAAAAACGAGATCAGCATTTCTAAAGATCAAGTACTTTTAGACAAAAATTTACAACCACTTCTCAATACCACAAATACTTCCCTAATACCGAATAATTTAAATTTGGTAATTCACCTTGGTCAAGATGTTAATCTTGATGCGTTTGGATTAAAATCTGTTCTAACAGGAAATTTACATATAAAAAAAGATATAGAAGAAATTGGAGTAAATGGATGTATCGATATTCCTTCCGGTCGTTTCCACGCATACGGTCAGGATTTTATTGTTAACAAAGGTCAATTAGTTTTTTCGGGACCACTTACTCAACCTTATTTAAATATTGAAGCTATTCGTAACCCAGATTTTACAGAAGACAATATCACCGTGGGAATTAAGGTAAGTGGAGTGGTTGATCAACTCAAGATAAAAGTTTTTACTCAACCTTTGACATCCCATCAAGAAGCTCTCTCTTATTTACTTCTTGGACAGAAGATTAATTCTCCTGGATCTGATAGCAATATCATTACATCTATATTAATCTCTATGGGTATTATGAAAGGTGCTAAAATTATTAATAAAGTTGGAAAAACATTGGGAGTAAACAATCTAGAAATTGATACTCAAGGATTTGGAAACAATACTCAACTTGTAGTGCGAGGATATCTCTCTCCTCGTTTACAAATCAAATACGATATCGGTATTTTTGATTCTTTAACAACTTTAACATTTCGTTATTGTTTAATATCTAAACTATATCTAGAAGCCTTATCTGGTATTAATCAAGCTATAAATTTGCTATGTAAATTTGAATTTTAAGTATATTATATTTACATTAATAAATAATTTTAGATTAAAAAAATGAACATTACCGTTTTAGGTTGTGGCGCGTTGGGACAAATTTGGCTTACAGCACTTGGCTTTCATGGACATAATATCCAAGGCTGGTTGAAAACAAACAAATCGCAACTTAATATAGTACTAATTGATTTAATCGGAAATGAAAATCATTTACAATTTTCAGCTAACAATTCCAGTCATTTAGCAAAAAGTGATTTATTAATCGTCACATTAAAAGCATGGCAAGTATCTGTTGGAGTTCAAGGATTACTGCCGCAATTGCGAACTGATTGCGGCATCATTCTACTACATAACGGATTTGGAACTCAAGAAGAGCTTCCTGCACTAACTCAACCACTGATTATCGGGAATACAACACACGCCGCTTATAGTAAAGAAGAGAAAATCTACTATGTCTCTAGAGGTATAACTCGTATTGGTCCGGGTAATAATCAAGCGCAACAAAGTAGCGCAATAGCAAAAGTATTACATACAGCTCTTCCTCCAGTCATATGGCATCAGGATGTAATGGCTTCAATTTGGATGAAACTCGCTGTAAACGCTGTAATAAACCCTCTTACTACCGTTTATAGTTGTAGAAACGGAGAGTTAATACACTACCTACAGAAAATCAAATTAATTTGTTACGAAATAGCACTAGTAATGACATATGAAGGTCATCAAATTTATGATCAATGTCTTTTATTATATGTTAAACAAATAATACTCAGAACTAAAAATAATATCTCTTCAATGTTACAAGACATTCAAGCTAAAAGAAAATCGGAAATAGATTATATTACAGGTTATATACTTCAACGTGCATGTATACACGGACTTGATATACCTGAAAATCGACGGTTATTTGAGTTGATCAAGAAAAAAGAAGCAAACTATATTAAAAATTAATTATTTAATTTCTTCCTAGGAAGTAATAACCAAACTATTAAGAATTACCATATCGACAATTCATATTAAACTAAATAAAGCAAATATTTTATAAAAAGCATAAATAAAAAATATAAAAGTTATGCATCCGTTTTATAAAAAACGTCTATAAGAATAGACAACTGTATGTCTTATATGTTTGATATTATCTTTTTAGAAACTTGAATTATATTAAAAAACGTATCTAAACCTCAAAAAGGTGTATCACTTTATTGAGAGTAGAGAAAAACAATCATAATAATTTATATTTTATAACTAATGTTTATTATTAGTCTTTATTATATACCAATATAGTAAAATTGGTTTTTAATTTATTTCTTTTTTTTATTTCAAACTATCTATTAATAGAAATTTGAAAAAATACTATCAATAACTGACATTTTATTAAAATGATCTAATCGCTTTATAAGCTTTTATAGAAAATATTAAACGTTTGCTGAACACAAACAAATCGTAATAAATGTACATATATTGTATATATAAAAATTTTAATAAAAAAATAACTTTTGATAATTAACAAATTAATTTAATCATTTTTATTCAATTTTAAATAAAATATAATTTTATCTTTTTACCCCCTCCTACCAAAACTTTTCCAAATGCTTTAACAATTATAATACATTATATAACATAGAACTTTATAATCATTTCTTTCTTCTTATACTCAAAAAAAATACAGCAACTTGATATTTATTATATTTTATGATTATTTTATTTTACCCTCATCAAAAATTTCTAATCTCCTCCATAAAATATATGAAGAGATAAAAATCTAGAAAATATATCTTTTCATCTTGATTTAAAGTTTCTATTTCTATTTTTTTCTTATACTTATTCCAATTTTTTTATGGGGATTCTATTAGAATAAAACACTTATAAAACTTTGTTCATTTAAAAAAATTGACTATACGTATACCATACTGCAATAGCAAGCATGCTTAACAGTGGCATTAATCATATTAATTAAATATTTTATATTTATTTGTATTCATTTAATTATTTTTTATTTTTGTTATTTTTAATAATGAATTAAAAATTTAATTGTTTCTTATGAAGAAGTTACTTTTTTATATTTTCAAGCTTTACAAAGAAAATATTAACCTATATTAATATTAATTATGTATTTTTTACAAAAAAGCTTATAAAGTAAGTTTACTTAAACTATCTTTCTAGCAATCTATTTCATATAGTTGACATAACTAGCAATAGAAACATTAATATAAGGTTATCTTATAAACATAATTATTATATACATTCCAGTTAGTCTAATCAGATTAAACATAAAAACCTAAAAAAAATCACAGCTATATCAAAATTTTAAAAGAAAAAGAAAGATAAAAACGAAAATTTAATTAAAAGCATTGTTTGTAACAGCTATGTTTAGAATTCAAAACTAATTAAACCATATTTAACAGTACATCATTATTTTTAATAAAAAATAACTGTCGAACAACATAACATCAAAATATCTCAATAGAAAGTATGGTTACTATTAATAGATAAAGTTTAAATTCAAATTCATCTAATTATTTAAATTTAGTTATAAGTTATCTAGCAATTAATCAATTTTTTAACTGAATTTATTTTATAAATAAAAAATGTCTAAGACTATATCTTACATTAGTATATTGGCAACTATAAAAAACGACCACTCAGAATCATTTTAGAATAACTTTATTATTACAAGCATGTTACATACTAAAATATAATAAGAGATAAACATCTTTTTAATTAATAGAAATTATAAAATTTAAAATAATAATCCTAGTATTATTTTAATCGGATCAATATTATTTTTTAACATAACATAATATCAAGGATAATTTATGATAATTGTTACCGGTGGAGCTGGTTTTATCGGAAGTAATATTATCAAAGGATTAAATAAAATTGGTTATAAAAATATTTTAGTCGTAGATAATCTTAATAAAAATAATAAATATAATAATCTCATCGATTTAAAAATATCTGATTATTTAGATAAACAAGACTTTCTTTCTTTTTTGCTTTCAAAGGATGGATTTAACAACATCAACGCGATATTTCATGAAGGAGCCTGCTCTTCTACTACTGAATTGGATTGTAAGTATATGATGTATAATAATTATCAATATTCTAAGGAAGTTCTACACTACTCCATTAAAAATACTATTCCTTTTATTTACGCTTCTTCTGCCGCAACTTATGGGCAAAGAACAAACAATTTTATTGAAAACACAGAAAATGAAAAACCTTTAAATATATATGGTTATTCAAAGTTTTTGCTTGATCAGCATGTAAGAATGCTGCTTCCAAAAATAAAATCGCAAGTATGTGGTTTACGTTACTTCAATGTTTACGGTCCAGGTGAGTCACATAAAGAAAAAATGGCAAGTATCATTTTTCAGTTAAATGATCAAATTAAAAGTGGACAAACTCCAAGATTATTTACAAATAGCGAAAATTTTAAGCGCGATTTTATTTACATAAATGATATTGTTGCAATAAATCTATGGTGCTGGCAAAAAAATATCTCCGGGATCTTTAATTGTGGCACAGGCCAAGCTGTATCCTTTAAAAAAATTGCAAATATGGTATTAAATTATCATAAAAAAGAACAATTAGAATATATTCCGTTTCCAAAAACAATTAAAAGAAATTACCAATTCTATACTCAAGCAGATTTAACCCAACTACGCATTGCTGGCTATAAAAAAACCATAAAAAACATTGACGATGGAATCCTTGAATATTTAAACTGGTTAGATAAAAATTATTTTTTCTAAAAGAAGCATATAAAACACTTTGAAAATACTAATAATAGGTCCATCTTGGATCGGTGACATGATGATGTCCCAGAGCTTATATCGTTATCTAGTCCAATATTACGACACCGTTAAAATAGATGTGATGGCTCCTAAATGGTCTCTTCCTTTACTGAAACATATGCCTGAAATTAATCAAATATTCGAAATCCCATTAAATCATGGCACTCTTGCGTTAGATAAACGTTATAGACTAGGAAAATCTCTTAGAAAAGAGACCTATCAACAAGCGATAGTTCTTCCTAATTCGTTTAAATCAGCAATAATACCGTTTTTTGCTAATATACCTCAAAGAACAGCCTGGCGAGGAGAAATGCGTTATGGGATTATCAATGATTTACGTAAACTAGACAAAAAAGCTTTTCCCCTTATGGTTCAACGTTATGCAGCTCTAGCATTTGAAAACAAAAAAATACGAGATGCTTCTGAGTTACCAAACCCTTTACTCTGGCCACGCATTATGGTTAGTAATGAAGACAAAGAGTTGGCATTAAAAACATTTTTTCTAAAAAATCCATACCCACTTATCGGTTTTTGTCCAGGCGCTGAATTTAGTTTAGCTAAATGCTGGCCAGATTATCATTATGCTACTTTAGCTAAAAAATTAATTCACTGTGGTTATCAGATAGCACTTTTTGGGTCTATAAAAAACCGAGCTACAGGTAAAGAGATCAGGTTTTCTCTCACTGAAGATATACAAAAATACTGCCATAATTTAATGGGAACAACTTCCCTGGAAGAAGTCATTAGTTTAATTGCTGCGTGCCACGCAGTAGTTAGCAACGATTCTGGTTTAATGCATATAGCTAGTGCCTTATCTCGTCCACTTGTCGCATTATACGGCCCAACTAGCCCAAATTTTACTCCGCCACTATCGCATCAGGCTCGAGTAATTCGCCCAGTAAGGGGTTATCATAAAATTCGTCAAGGTAACAAAAAAAAAGACTATCATCAAAGCTTGATTGCAATTAAACCTGATCAAGTTTTCAGGACTCTTAGCTCTTTACTTGTCTCTTAAAAGAATCGAGTTGATGCAAGTTCTTATTGTTAAAATATCTTCCATGGGCGATATTTTGCATACATTACCTGCTCTAACAGATGCGTCGCATGTAATGCCGTGGGCTAGTTATGACTGGGTTGTAGAAGAAAACTTTTCTGAAATTCCTAAATGGCATCCAGCCGTACGTCGAGTAATCTCTATAGCTAATCGCCGATGGAGAAGAAGCTGGTTTAGTAAAAATACACGCCAAGAACGCTATAACTTTAAAAATAAAATACAAAGTAATCATTATGACGTAATTATTGATGCCCAAGGTCTCATAAAAAGTGCTGCTTTTATTACTCATATAGCTTTTGGAGAAAAACACGGCATGGACTATAAAAGCGCTAGAGAAGGTCTTGCCAGTATTTTTTATCATAAACGCCATTCTATAAAAAAACAACAACACGCTATCAAACGAATACGTCAACTTTTCTCTTCTAGCTTAAACTATCCACTACCTAACACACCCATTGATTATGCTATTTCTAAACAATTTACGACAAAATGTGATGAAAAAGCGTACATAATTTTTCTTCATTCTACTACACGTTTTAGTAAACATTGGCCAGAAAAAAATTGGCGTTCTCTCATTAAGATTATTTCTGATGCCGGATATCGCATTAAATTACCTTGGGGAACAATACATGAACGTTTTCGTGCACAACGCTTAATTGAAGGCGTAATTTCAGCAAACGTGCTCCCCTTTTTATCTTTAACTGAACTGGCTGCTCAATTAGCAAATGCAGAAGCAATTGTATCCGTAGATACAGGTCTTAGTCATCTCGCCGGAGCTTTAAATTGCCCAAATTTAACATTATACGGCCCAACTGACCCAAGACTTATAGGTAGTTATGGACGTTATCAGAAATCTTTAATTGCAGAAGATGGCAACATGAGAAACTTAACTGTAGAATCTGTATGGAAAACACTACAATTAATGCTTTCTAAAAGAATAAAAAATAAATATATTGTACTATCTGAACCTATATTGTAATTTGTTAACAACAATACCATTTTTTTTATAAATTAAAAAAATAGATTAATATCTATCCATATCTAAATATTATATAGAATTACTATAAACTTATCTTATTCAATTTTTATGTTGTTAAATAGAGCGTTATTAATTATAAAATTAATCTTTTTTATTAAAATTATTAAAAAATAATAATATATTTTAAAATATGATTTATAACAATTTTTATATTTTACTGCTCTATGATAGCCCTTTTTTATCTTATTTATCGCCACTCGAAGAGAGTTTTCACATCTAATAATGATTTTTTATTTTTCAAATATAAATGTTCTAATCTACTATCATTAGATAGAGATTTAAAAGAAGTAGAAAATATTATGTTAATAACACATGTTTTCTCATAAAAATCTGTTAATAATACGGTAATCTGTCATTGTGTTTTCTATATTTTTCTCAAAAGATTCTTAATATTGATGAGTTTTCTACTTAAAAAGTAATATAATACCTATTAAAAACAATACTATATAAACATAAAATATTTAAAGAAATATTTTATACACTACAATTTAAGAGAAGATTAAAAGTGATATCCATAAAAAACATTAATAATTATTTTTAAAAATAAATATCTATGTAAGAGTTTTTTATTCTTATGGTACCAAGTTATTTAAAAAATAAAAAAACATGCCCTATTATATTAAATAATATATAAATTTAATTACTTAATTTTTATAAAAAAATTAAATAATTAAATTACGACCATTTTAATGGTAATTAAAATATTAATATATTGTAAAATCTTGATTTTCAATTTTACATATTATGTAAATTAATTGTCTCGTATACCGTTAATATAGATATTTATGCTTTTCTTTCTAAATCAAACTAAATAATATTGAATATTAATTCATGGTTAATTTTATTAGCGCAATAACTGTGCTCATAAAAGCAATTCATTTTTTATAGCAATGTTTATAACTGGTGACATATACATTAATAAACTAAATATTTAATAAACAAGTTATGATAAAATATATTGATATACATAACAAATTAACAAAAAACAATATTTTAGTATTTTGTTAAAACGTTAATACATTCATTTTATTCCATTTTAAATGAAAGAAAATTCCCACAAAAACTTTAAACTCATATCTAATTAGACTAAGTGCAAAAACTATGACGATTACTTTCGTCTTATTATCTTGACTTAATAGGCATTAATGTTTTAAAAAATTATAATTTAGAAGAATTCTGAAAGACAAAAATACATCTTGAATATTTACACACTTAAATGAAGAAAAATAATATTCTCTATATTAATAGACTACACTAATTTTTCTAAAATTAACTTTTTAAAATCAACAAGGAATAAAAAATTAAATTAATCATTTATTTGTATTGTATAACAATCACTTTCTAACTCTAAGTTCTTAATAGATAAACATATAACTCTACATGAAACATAATGTTTAATTAATTAATTTAAATAAAATTACTAACAATACCAGTATAGAGCCAACAAACGTATCAATTTTTATAAAATTATTTTTTTAAAAAAACCATTTAATGTTTTTAAAGAAAACATCATCTAATCATTTCATGCTTAATTTACGCCGTATTTTCTGCATTGTTAAAAATATCCACGACCACCATATGCCATCTATTACACTATTCCAAAATGTTTCCGAAGAAAATTCAACATTCATTATTAAAAATTGCGCCCAAAATATGATTATATCTGTTATTAATGAAAACATTAATACTAAAAGTGATTGTTGCCAAAGAGTTAGGTTTCGAAATAAGTGAAATTTTAATAATGCTAAATAGGAAAGAATAGTAAACGCCAATGCGTGTATTCCTATTGTAATACCAAATATTATATCTGTTATCAAGCCAAGAATAAATGCCGCATTAATGTTGACTCTATGAGGCAAAACCGTAATCCAATAAATAAGCAACAACTTTGTCCAAAAAGGAAGGAAGAAGCATATTTGAAAAGGCCAAGGAATAATTTGTAAAATCATCCCTACAAGGAATGAAAACCAAATAGTCCAGCCGCTATCACGGTGATACTCGTTCATTTATGTTGTCTCATAACTATTCGATCATATTCAGAATAGTAGATCTTTAAAAATTAAACTATTGGCATCTTAATTCTTTTTTTTCTGAAAATAGAAGAAGTGTCCCTTTCTCATTCATGAAGAGCGATAAAAAATCGTTTCTTTTAAAGAAAGTTACCTATTAATCTTTTATATAAAAAATATTTATCTTTTTATTTCTTTAATAAATTAATGTTTGAACAAACTTATTTCTTCGCACGATTTAACGATCTTCTTATAAGTTAAGCAGTGGTATGGTTTGTCATATTAGAAACTAGCAAGTGAGATATTATTTGCATTAATCTCTTATTTGCCACCCTATTTACTACATCAGAAGATTCATGTGTTTTATCACACATTTTATCATCCCACAATAATAGTAAATAATGCAATCGCCGCAAATCAGCAGTAGGGCGAGCTCGAACAAGCATGTAGGCACGTTGAGAGTCAATATTAACTGAAGATACCACTGCTACTGGATATCCTTCTGGAAAACGTCCACCCAATCCAGAGGTCACAAGTAAATCACCAATACGAATATCTGTGTTGATTGGTAATCGCTCTAATTGTAGATTATCTCTACAACTATTACCCGAAACAATCACTCGTATATTGTTGCGAAGCACCTGAATAGGAAGTGCATGGGAATGATCGCATATTAGAAGTACACGACTGGTAAACTTGCTTGTAGAAATTACTTGTCCTATAACGCCTTTATCACTAATAACTGGCTGACCGATATATACACCATTATCGACACCCTTATCAATGACTATTTGTTCCTTATGGGGGTGATTAGTAATTGAAATAACTTGGGCAACTATCTTTTTTTCATTCGTTTTCAAAGGCGAATTCAACAACTGACGTAGTCGAGCGTTTTCTTTCTTATATTGCCCAAACAATAGCTGATCACTATTTTTTATTAGCAACTCCTGACGTAATGCTTCGTTTTCTAAAACTAACCTAAAAGGTGGTATTATTATTTTCGACAAATGATTAAATATTTGACGTGGAGTATTTGATAAGAAATAAAAAGGACTAATAGCCGTATCCATATAGGATCGAAGTGTGATAAACACCTCTAAGTGGCTATCAGCAATAATGGTAGTAATAGCTACCATGACTGCTAAAAAAAACCTTAGTTGCAATGACGGAGGTCTGAGGAACATTGGCTTCATAATATGCTTTTCCTTAAAAAAAAGAGGTATATCATAGATTTTCTATTTCTGTATTCAAACAGGAAGTACCTCTTTTATAAGAAGAGTTTCTTATTCTTCACTAAATAAATCGCCACCGTGCATATCAATCATTTCTAGTGCCTTACCTCCTCCTCGAGCAACACAAGTCAATGGATCTTCCGCTACAACAACTGGAATACCTGTTTCTTCTAACAAGAGGCAATCGAGATTGCGCAATAACGCACCACCTCCGGTAAGCACCATACCACGCTCTGAAATGTCAGAAGCTAACTCTGGAGGACACTGTTCTAATGCCACCATTACTGCACTTACAATACCCGTTAATGCTTCCTGCAAGGCTTCCTGAATTTCATGTGAATTTAATGTAAAACCACGAGGTACACCTTCAGCTAAGTTACGACCACGTACTTCAATCTCTCTTACTTCATCCTCTGGATATGCGGAAGCAATACCATGTTTAATCCGTTCTGCTGTAGCTTCTCCAATGAGAGATCCATAATTACGACGAACATAGTTAATAATAGCTTCATCGAAACGATCACCACCAATACGTACGGAAGATGAATACACTACGCCGTTAAGCGAAATAACAGCGACTTCAGTAGTTCCACCTCCTATATCAACTACCATCGATCCCGTAGCTTCAGAAACTGGAAGACCAGCACCTATAGCAGAAGCCATAGGTTCTTCAATTAAAAACACCTCGCGAGCACCTGCACCCTGTGCAGACTCCCGAATTGCACGACGCTCTACCTGCGTTGCTCCTACTGGAACACAGACAAGAACACGTGGACTTGGCCGCATGAAACTATTACTGTGAACTTGTTTGATAAAATGCTGCAACATTTTTTCAGTGACAAAAAAATCTGCGATAACACCATCCTTCATCGGTCGAATCGCTGCGATATTCCCAGGAGTTCGTCCTAACATTTGTTTTGCTTCGTAGCCTACAGCTGCAACGCTTTTAGGTGAACCAGCACGATCTTGACGAATAGCAACAACAGATGGTTCATTCAAGACAATTCCTTGCCCTTTAACATAAATTAGAGTATTTGCAGTACCTAGATCAATGGATAAGTCGTTAGAAAATATGCCACGAAATTTTTTAAACATAACTAAAAGATGATCCTGCAAAATAAGAAAAATGTAAAAATTTAATAACTTTAAGGTGTAGCTATTAAACAAGTAATATTTTTATAAAAAACTAACCATCATAGTATAATGTTAATAAATTTTATATTTTATTTTTAACGAAAAACTCATAACAAATGTACTTATTTTAAATTTTTTTATTTTTTTTTACAGCAACATTCCATGCGTGAAATATTAAAATAAACTTGGATTGTCACTAAATAAAAGAAATTTATAAAAAAATGATTAGTTTAGTATACCCTGAATCTACTATTTAAGTTTTTTTACTAACTTAGTCTAAGTGTATGGTAACAGTATTAATTTTTTAAGTTTGGAGATTATTCTTTTTGTTAATACGTACACTTTAAATTAAATAATTATGAGCAGAAATATAAACCTATTTATTGAGCAAAAACAACAAACATTTAATTACTCTTGTATTTATAATCCATTATTACTCATATAACAAAAAATATTTTTTTAATATTACCCGGAAATTAATTAGAATAGACTTACTGATAATTACTGCTATATAAAAGCAGATTAAACCATAGTTTTTATAAAACACTAAATTAACAGCTCAATATAAAAAAATCTTTTTTTAACTTAAAGACTCTCAATCTCTATAGAAAGTTATTTATTTCTTGAGTACTTCATGATAATTGAAGCTTTCAATGATTTTGAAGCAAGATTCTATAATTGGATTTATGATTAAAATAATTTACAACTAATGCTCAATGGTCAAGAAACACCAACACCAACACCAACATCATATTTATATTTTAACATAAAAATTAAATTTAAATGATTAAGATATTCTTATTACTTCGAAATACAAGTTAAAAAAAAATCATTATAAATTTTATATTAAAAAAATAATGATTATGTTAAAATACTGATATAAATATTTTGATCTATTTACATGGCGCATTAAAAGTAAATATAACAATCGTATTTAAAATACTACACAGAATCTTATTTTGCAAAATATCTTATCATACTCTTATCCATGCAAAATATTTATTTACTAAACGTGTAGTTATGCAATAATATTACTAAAATGTCTATTTAAACTGCTAATATAAAAGTAAATATTTCTTTTATTTAAGAATCACTACATTTTATGTATTACAACTAATAGCTCCAGATTTTAACATTAAGGTTAAATAAATCATAATGCTCATACTCTGCTTATCACTATATCTTAATGAAATCTAAAACTACACTAGTATATAAAAACGTCACCCCTACACACGATCTATATCATGTAGTTTTAACGCGTATGTTTATTCTAAATAACTTACTGTTATATCTTTTGGAAAGCAAGAGGTATCTTTGAACACACCGATGCAGCTTTCTTTACCACTCTACTTACCTGACCACAAAACTTTTTCCAGCTTTTATCCCGGCAATAATGATGTATTATTGTCCGCACTGCAAGATATACTTGGCGATAAACACGGGAGCTATCTTTATTTTTGGTCATGTAAAGGAGGTGGACGAACTCATTTACTACATGCTGCATGTTCAAAACTTTCTTCTCAAGATAAAGCCGTCGGGTATGTACCTCTGGATAAACGCACTTGGCTTGTCCCGGAAGTATTGGAAGGCATGGAGCAACTAGCTCTTGTCACTATTGACAATATAGAATATATCGCTGGAGATTTACCATGGGAAATAGCCATTTTTAATCTCTATAATCGAATTCAAGAAACTGGTTATACAAGATTTATTATTAGCGGTAACTGCCCTCCTCGACAATTAAATCTACACTTACCAGATTTAGCATCTCGTTTAGATTGGGGACAAATTTACCGTCTGAACCCTTTATCCGATGAAGGTAAGGGATATGCGTTACAAATGCGAGCAAAATTACGCGGATTTGAGTTAACAGAAGATGTTAGTTGTTTTCTGTTAAAGAGATTGCAAAGAGATATGCGAACCTTATCGGTAGCGCTAGAACAACTTGACCATGCTTCTATTTGCGCTAAACGCAAGTTAACTATTCCATTTGTGAAAAGTATACTGAATCTTTAAAAAAAATATTAACCTACCCTTTTTCAATCTGCATTAAAAACAAAACATTAATTGTTATTGACCTATTTAAGAAAAATATATTTTAAATAAATATTTATTTTTACGACCCTAATCATTATGATTTTATTGAATAATTTTGTATTTAGTATTTTAGGGTTTTGTTAAAAAGAATTATTTTATCAATTCTCTAACCTGTAATATAAATTTTTCACTTAATTAACATAGTAAGATTTTTTATCTTATTCAATTTCTAAAGTCCTCAGTTTCTAACTATTATAAAACATCATATCAAAAAAAATCTAATTCAATGTAATATAAAGCAAAAAATATGAACCACTAATATCCCATGACAAGGATAACTAAATTTGATAAATCTATAATGACAAATAAAAATGATAACATCTATAGATATGACCTTAAATAAAATCTCACACATTAACACCTAACATACCTTAATTTAAAAAAATATGTTATTTAATAAACAAATTACTTATAACTTCAAACGTTAAACCAAGATACCTACATGGTAGATCGATTATATTGAAAAATTTTTTCACGATATAAATACATTATTTTTTTTCTAAAAATATCTACTCTGAACATTTCATCGAAAATATTACACTAAAGTTATAAAACTCTAACTTGAATATATGAATAAAGAAAATTCTATTTAAAAAACAATAAAATATAAACATATAGGTTAGTGATATCTTTGATGCGCTCATAAATTCTTTATATATAAGAATAATCCAAGTAATACAGAAACAATCTTTTATAGAATAATGAATTAAAAAAAAAAGAATTATGTGAATTATAATATTAATGTAAATTTTTTAACTATAAAGAAAAAAAATAATGTTAGTTAAAAATTACCACTTAAATACACGCCTTAAGTTTATAAAATAGAGAGGTAAAATAGAACTAACAATCTTCTATTAAAACTAATGAATACTTATGTAGTATTGTAATAGAGATGACTCAATACCATATTATATGATAGACTAACACTATATCTCTAGTTAACAAACAATTCATCTTTTACAATAGACTCAATTCTTTATTAAAAAATAAATATAATTTAATAATATTGGTTAACATAATTAGATGCACAACTTTAATGCAAATACAAATTTTAAAATAAAAACTACCAATTAGTGAACTTGCATAACTAGTTAATTGCAACACTTAACTTAAAAACAATACCATCAAAACAATATATGATCACTAATTATAATGTATAAAAAATTAAGTTCATGGTAATTAATAATAAAAATAGTAATATTAGAAGTAGTCTAAAAAAACAAGATATTTTTAATAAAAATAGAAATTTAAAAATGTAATTAATACTTTTTCTCTAAATTCCTTTAATTAAAAAAACATTCAGATTTTGATTTAACTTTAATTAAATTAATTTAATTAAATATTAATTTTATTCTATAAAAAATTTTAATAAAAAAAATAAACTGCGCGCCATCGCGCAGCATGTTATTTAGTTTCGTAAGCGTGGCGCTTGTAGCTGTAACTGAATAGATTCAGCTAACTCATCTAATGTCTGCTGTTCAGGATGAACTGAGAAAGCTTCATAAGCTATCTGGGCTTCAGCTAGATAGGTATGAACTGGTTTTCCCTCCTCATCTTCCATCACCACATGATACCATGGAGAGCTTCGAAGGCTATTATCAGCCGCGATATCATCCAAGGAAGGCTTATCTAACGAATACTCCGGATCTACATCAATAATCACTCCAAGGTATCCTAATAATTTATGCCGAACTTGCTGCCCTATGCTAAATTTACTTGCCATCATAAGACCTCCGATGAAACTATGTTTTGCAGTGAAAATGGGAAAAGGCCTTAGATAATTTAAAAGAAAAGAAGGCTCTATAGAATAAACAAGCGATCGCACTTATATCCTCCAGCATTTATTTATTTAATTTATTCAACACCTATAATATTATTAGATTTTATTATACTACTATGATTTACAGATCTAGCAACATTAAAAATTAAAGTTTAAGACAGAAATCTTCTTAACTACAATACAACACCATAAATAGTGACAGTTTGTACATATATTTAATTCGATCGATAAAAGAATAAAAATAAATATAGTATACAATCGAATCTTATGGTCAACATATATTTGGTATAAAAACTAATATTATTTATACAAATATGTTTTTTGAAAATTAATAGAAACATAAATTCTTTAACAGCAAATTACATTATGAGCAAATTGAAATTTTTAACTAACGAAATGAACCTCTATTACTCGTTTTATCTAAAAAATTAGATATATCTATATAGATTAATTATCTACATGTCACTAGGATAACAACCTGTATTGTTACACTATGGACATGTTTAAAATTATTATTTTAATTCTACCGTCAAGGAAAAACTTTCTTGAGGTTATCACACAAAATTATATTTTAACTGTTCTTTTGCTAGTAAAAATTAATTCACGTCAATTACATTAAAATGTAATTAAAACTACAATTTCCCCAAATATCAATAAGGGTTTTCAACTAAAAATATGTATTTTACATTTTTAATTAAAATTATACTTACCTATTTTTTTTAGGATTGATTAAAAATTCTTGATCAAAAAAAACATCTACTTTAAATAAATCTTCTCATTTATCACTAAAATTAAATAATAAATAATATCTATAACGCCCTAATGTTCATAAGTTTTTAAAAACCTATCAAAGAAATCAATTGATTTTTCATTTCTTAGGAATAGTCTTTTATTTGTAGTACTAATCTAATCTTTATTTTTCTAGAAAATTATTTTTTATTAATCATTGATATTAACAAATATAATACATACTGGCTATTTTTTTAAAGATTTATCCTCCCCCCCCCATTAATCTAATAAACTTTATTTCTATACTTTCTGTTCTAAGTAACTGCAGTTAATAACAACTAGAAACATCCATCTTTCATTGAAAAAAACCAGTCATTATAACAATAAAAAAAAATCTTATCTTTAGCTACTCCCTGAAATGTATCCAATTTAATCTAGTTTTAATACAAAATAGTTAGATCAAAATTTTAATGAGATTTTTTATCTCGTTTTTATTACAACATCTTTCTATAATAAGATCTCTAATAGATAAAAATATATTTTTATTATTTTGGAAAAAATGCCTCTATAGATACAACTATAGTAATTTTGTATATTATGATTAATATCATAACACTAGGTAAAAATAATCTAAAAACCTGCAAACACAGATAAACATGTATAATATTAATAACAGAAACCAATGTAACAATTAATGATTAATCATCATCAATACCTATCATGATTATAGTGATAAAATTTTATTATCTTAATAAAAATTCAAATTTTAGAAATTTTTTCACCACATTCCATTATCAAAATATATATTATCTGGTAAATATAGACATTAAAAAAAACAGCTTAAACAATTTATATAAATTATACAACATACAATATATGATATAATATATTATAATAAATAAATATTTAAACAGGTTATTTGTTATTGAAGTAATTAAAATAAGATAAAGTAATTCGTACAACAGATGAATAGATCATTTTAAATAAAATTAAAATTCCTACATCAATGATAAGTCTTGCTTAATATAATATAATTATTAATAACAAACTTTACTTATACATGTAACAGTTTTTTTTATTTAAGGAAATAAATCAATGAACCAATTAGAAGGTTTAAAACAATTTACCAGTGTCGTGGCTGACAGTGGAGATATCGAATCTATCCGCCATTATGCTCCACAAGATGCGACTACTAACCCCTCTCTAATTTTAAAAGCCGCTAACTTAAGTTGTTACAAAAATCTTTTTGAGTCCGCAATAAAATATGCTAAAAAACAAGGTGGAACACATAACACCCAACTTGTTAACGCTTCTGACCACTTAGCAGTTAATATCGGTGTAGAACTTTTAAAAAACATACCAGGTCGCGTTTCTACCGAGGTAGACGCACGCCTTTCGTTCAACCGAAACCTTTGCGTAGCTAAAGCCAGAAAATTGATTTCTTTATATCGAGATCAAAAAATCGATAAAGCTCGAATTTTGATAAAAATAGCTGCAACCTGGGAAGGTGTTAAAGCAGCTGAAGAACTAGAAAAAGAAGGCATCAATTGCAATTTAACTCTAGTTTTCTCTTTCGCCCAAGCCCGTATTTGTGCAGAAGCTAAAGTTTATTTAATTTCACCTTTTGTAGGTCGAATTTATGATTGGTACAGTCAACGAAAATCTCTTAAACCTTATATGGTAAACGAAGATCCAGGGGTGATGTCTTTAAAAAAAATCTATAATTATTATAAACAACACTGTTACCAAACAGTTGTCATGGGTGCTAGCTTTCGCAACATAGATCAAATTTTAGCTCTTTCTGGTTGCGATTGTTTGACGATCACTCCTCCTCTTCTGAATTTATTACAAAATACATTCGGAAACGTTGAGCGTAAACTATCTCCTTTACCTAAGAGTCTTCATCAACCATCACCAATGTCTGAATCAGAATTCCGATGGGAGCATAACCAAGATGCCATGGCCGTCGAAAAAGTCGCAGAAGGTATTCGCCAATTCGCAATTGACCAAGAAAGCTTAGAAAATCTTATAGCAAAAAACCTGTAACCTCTGGAGCATAGAATGCTATCAAAACAAATATTAGCTAATACTATTCGTGTGTTAAGTATGGATGCTGTAGAAAAAGCTAATTCTGGTCATCCAGGCGCGCCAATGGGCATGGCGGATATTGCGGAAGTTCTTTGGCGAAATTATATGAATCATAATCCATCTAATCCAACATGGGTTAATCGAGATCGCTTTGTACTCTCCAATGGTCACGGATCCATGCTGCTATACAGCTTGTTACATCTTACTGGATATAATCTGTCAATAGAAGACTTAAAAAAATTTCGTCAGTTATATTCTAAAACACCGGGACATCCTGAGTATGGTTATACCCCTGGAGTAGAAACCACCACAGGCCCTTTGGGACAAGGACTTGCTAATGCAGTGGGGTTCGCTATTAGTGAGCGGACACTAGCTGCACAATTTAACCGTGAAGGTCATGAGATTATTAATCACAACACCTATGTTTTTCTTGGTGATGGCTGCATGATGGAAGGCATTTCGCATGAAGCTTGTTCTCTCGCAGGGACAATGAAGTTAGGAAAATTAACAGCCTTCTATGACGATAATGGTATCTCTATTGACGGTAACATAAAAGGTTGGTTTAATGATAATACTGCTACGCGCTTTGAATCTTATGGCTGGCATGTTATACGCGATGTAAATGGTCATGATAGTCATTCTATTAAAGAAGCCATTGAGCAAACACTCTTATTTCCTGATAAACCATCCCTATTAATATGTAAAACAATCATCGCGTTTGGTGCGCCAACGAAAGCTGGAACCTGTTTGGCTCATGGCGCCCCTTTAGGAAAAGACGAGATTACCGCTACCCGAAAAGCACTAGGATGGAATGATGAACCATTCATCATTACAGATGAAATCTACCAACATTGGGATGCTACAGAAGCAGGGGAAAAGAAAGAAAAGATTTGGAATGATAGATTTAGTGCGTACGAAAAAGATTTTCCAAAAATGGCAAGTGAGTTTAAACGCCGTATAAAAAATGAATTACCCTTAAATTGGAAGATGGAAATTCAAGGTATCATCAAAAGATTCCAAGATCAACCGCAAAATATTGCGACCCGAAAAGCTAGTCAAAATACACTAAATTCCTTTTGTACTATTCTACCAGAACTAATAGGTGGATCTGCAGATCTATCACCAAGTAATTTAACAATTTCTTCGAGATCTACATCTATTTCTGATAATAAAGATGGTAATTACATTCATTATGGGGTACGCGAATTTGCTATGACCGCTATCGCTAACGGGATAGCTCATTATGGTGGTTTTTTACCTTATACCGCTACATTTTTAATGTTTGTTGATTATGCACGTAATGCAGTACGTATGGCTGCGTTAATGAAAACCCGCCATATTATGATTTATACTCACGATTCTATTGGTTTAGGTGAAGACGGACCGACTCATCAACCGATAGAACAGTTAGCTAGCTTGCGCTTAATACCAAATATAAGTGTTTGGCGTCCATGTGATCAAGTAGAAACTGCGGTTTCCTGGAAAAACGCGATTGAAAAAACCAATGGTCCTACTGCGCTTATTTTATCTCGTCAAAACCTAAAACAACAAGATCGAACAGAAGAACAGTTGGAGAATATAACCAAAGGCGGATATGTTTTAAAAGATTGCTTCGGAAATAAACCAGAGCTAATCTTGATTGCGACCGGATCGGAAGTAGAGCTAGCGGTAAAGGCCCATAAACAATTACAGACTGAAGGTTATAAAATACGAGTTGTATCTATGCCCTCTACCGATATTTTTGATGCACAAGACGCTACTTATCGTGAATTAGTGCTACCGAAAGCAGTAAAATTCCGGATTGCGATCGAAGCTGGCATCGCTGATTTTTGGCATAAATATGTTGGATTTGATGGAAAGATCATAGGTATGAATAGCTTTGGTGAATCAGCACCAGCAGAAAAATTATTTGAAATATTTGGTTTTACAATAGAAAACATTATAAAACAAGCACGTTTATTGTTAAATAAATAATTAATCTTGCCCTACGCCGGAAACGTTTAATCCCGGCGTTTTTTATCTTTTTTATGACTATCGGTTTTACTTAACTAAAAATAATAATATATTATTTAACATATTTAAAGGGTTTATTTTTTTTATATTTTAGAATCACCAAGATTTTATTTAAGAAAATATTTTTTTATCATTTAAAGAGCATTCTATGAATATTTTTAATTAAAAAAATATCTTCATGTTTAGTAATTACGAATTCATATTATAGAACATTCTATTATTTTTAAATAAATGAAATAAATTTTTACTTTTAAAAGATCTATATTAATCTAATTTTTTCTATTAAAAATCCTTATTCGAACTAATCTCTTAAATAAAAAAATATTTTCGTCTGTTATGTATATTTATCCTCTAATCATCCCTAATTAGATGATCAGAACTGAAACTTTATAAAACTACTATTACCATGAATAGTATTATATTCCATTTTTTTAAAAATAAACTAGCCTGGGTACAACCCCTTAAAATAACTTAAATCTTTAATAAAGTTGCTTTATTAACTCATAATATGTATGTTGAAAACATATAAATAATGTAATTAAATTTTATCACAGTGTATGTAACAATTGTTGTTGTATTTAGAATCTTCTTAATGAATACCGTAAAATAGTCAAAATAATTGTTAACGGTAAGATTTATGACTTTTATTAATGATATAAGATTGCTCCTATTCTAGAGCGGAAGAATAAAAAATTCTTGCAGAACGTCTCTATAAACAGTTTAATTTAATTTATATACAAGCTTAAAACCCAACAAAAAAGAAGATTGGTTTGATAAGGCTATAGATTAATTATACAACTGATGTTAAAATCCATAATTTTCTTCTCAATTTTTTATAAAAATTTAAAAAAAATTAAATGAATTTTATCAAAAATATTACAATTTTTGATTAAAAAAATTTTGTTATTGTACAGTTTTAAGCTGGTTATATCGATGTTCACAACATCACTAAGCCATAAAAATATTTATGTATTAGTTGTAAAGAATATCTAAAATATCTCATTAGATCTCGAGATCTACACTAGAATAATCTGTATTTTTATATTGTACTTTTTAATGCATTTCTTATCAATCTATAGATTTATGGTTTAATAAATCTGTTTGTTCTTTCATTATGAGTGCATGCTTTTTATTTCATATCAAGTTCTTCATATCAACATTTTAGGATCTAACCCTATAAATATTTTTTCATCTAGCACGATAGCAATCGAAGCATAGGTCAGTAAAAAAACTGTGTTTGAGTTTACATTAAAAACAACCACATTGAGCTCATCTTTAAAAAATAAATCATAGTTAATTTATTTTAAATACATTATTAAAAATAAACTATTAACATACTTCTTAATTATAAAAAAATTGAATTTCATCTAAATGAAATCGATTTTTTCTAAATTATTTTAACATTAATTATAATTAAAACAATTAAATATTATTTAATAATATAATTAAATACAATATTAAAATTACAACGTTAATAATAATTATATAAACAATTTTATTAATTTTTTTAAAAAATATCAGAGATAATATAAGCACTATTATGTTCAACCAGGCATGGTTATTACTTTTGTAATTTTACGATAAAGCTAAAACAACACACCAAAGTTTTTACTTATCTAAAGAAACGGTGTATATATCTCGCTAATAAAATATATAAATATTACAGAACAAAAAAATTATATTTTATTAGAAATAAAACCGATAACTTCATAGACTTTTTTCAAAGTTATACTCGCTTTAACTCTAGCTTTCTCCGCTCCATCTTGTAATATATTACGTAAATATGCTTCATCATCACGAAATATGTAGTAACGGGCCTGTAGTCCACTTAGCATCTCCCATAATGTATCAGCTACAACAGATTTTAGATAGTAATACATTTTTCCAGCAAATTCCTGTTCTAATCTTTCTACTGAAGAACCTGTTATACCTGATAAAATGTTTAGCAAATTTGATATTCCTGGTTTCGCAACAGGATCATACTGCACTATTGCTGGTACATCAGAATCAGTTACGGCCTGTTTAATCTTTTTAAAGATAGACTTACGTTCTTCTAAAAGAAGAATAAGATTATTGCTGTTATTATCAGATTTAGACATCTTTTTTAATGGATCTAGCAATGACATTATTCGTGCACCGGATGTAGGAATACATGGTTGCGGAATAGTAAAAATATTTCCATAAAGCGAATTAAATCGTTTAGCAATATCCTGGCTTAGCTCAAGATGCTGTTTCTGATCTTCTCCCACCGGGACTTGATTGGTTTGATAAAGCAAAATATCTGCCGCCATCAATACTGGATAATCAAATAAACCAGCATTAATATTAGCAGTATGACAAGCTGATTTATATTTAAATTGAGTCATTCGGTTAAGCTCACTAACATAAGTATAACAATTGAGCAACCAGCTAAGTTGAGTATGCTCAGGCACATGTGATTGAACGAAAACTACACTTTTACTGGGATCAATTCCGCACGCTAGATAAATAGCTGTCGTATCTAACGTTGCCTGACTTAATTTGTTAGGAATTTGATAAGCCGTAATAGCGTGCAGATCAACAATAGAATAGAAACAATTATATTCATCTTGTATCTTCACCCATTGACGTAATGCACCAATATAATTTCCAATAGTGAGTTTTCCAGATGGCTGCATACCACTAAATACAATTGGGTGACTCATTTTAAATAGTCCTGATTAACAAAAGATTTTTTTCTTTTAAAAAAGTTAAGATGGGTAAGATACTCTAGAAGATGGTGCGGAAAAACTTTATTATAATTAATTAATTATGATAATACTTACTTAACAGTTATTAGTCACATTTATTAAACTATTTTAATCAAAAATAAACTATTTTAATTATAACTAATTTTTTAATTATAGATTTTTGTTAAATTGTTATGTTGTTGTGCTGATTTTAACTAGTTGTTACCTTAAACTAGGAATAGAAAATATACTTTTATAACAAACGTTTAAATAAAAAAATATTTTTTTAGTTTCTAAGAAATACTCTAATCAACACATAATTTTTTATTATATTATCTTGAAATCTCTTTCAAATTGAAACTACACAATAAAAAAAACATAATATTGCATTTTATGCATATTAATATTATAAAGAAGAATTAATAATTTTTACTGTGTTTTTTTTTGTTTAAAAAATCACTATTTTAAATTCTTTGGATAATTTTAACTTATGTTTTTTATAACCTAAATTTATATATCGATAATTTTAGTATCATTCTTCGCACTATCACAACTAGACTAGTAAATCCAATCTTAATTTATTAAGTAGTGATGATTATTTTATCATAAGTTTATACTTTTAAAAATTAATTACAGATTATAATATATTCGATATTGTTATATCATAATATATTTGCAAATCTCAACTTATCTTAAAGTTTTAACTTCAAAATTTAATGTATTTATAATAAAATTCAATCAACATCAATCTTTAAACATATATTCTTACAACACTTATCCTTATTTTTTACAAAAAAGATTGTTTGGTAAAACATATAAAATCGTTAAGCTACAAATTTAGTACTCGGATGATCCATTACAACTCTCGTTATTATTAATCTATTAGAGTGGAGATTCTAATTAATTCAACCTTATCAATTTAATTAAACGCAATACATTCCCAAAATAAGGATATATTGTATGCAGCAAATACTCTATAATTATATGTAATAAAATAAGCATTTTTTTATTAAAGAGGTTTTTAAATATAGAATTAAATGCTATAATATTATTAGGTTAAACTTTTTTTATAATACATTTATAAATACATAATTAATAAAATTATTATTTAATAATAATATAAACAATTAGAAGTTTTTCTAATAAATGAGAACGTTTATCACTATTTTTTATTAAAATATAAATCATCTTAATATGATTAAATTAAAATATTTTAATTCACCTTATAATGAGGTGATCATCTTAAATTAGATCAAAACGTTCATAAAATTCACAACATAAAACATCTCAAAGAAGGAAATAAAAAAACCTATACATGTTCATAATAAAAAACTTACAATTACATAGTTAAAATATCACTATGTAATCTCAATTTTTCTTTTAATAAAAAATTGCTTATCTATTGATAATAGAACGTTTTAAACGCTTTGTTTAAATATTTTTTATTACGCAAATCTATTTTTAACTTTAAAATAAAAGAAATATTAAATAACTTCAATCCTAAAATATATAAACTATAATTACGTTTTAATAATATAGAATTTTTTCTATTTATTTCGTTTTAGTAAACAAAAGATATAGAAAAGCTTCATATCGCACACTAAAAAATTAAATATGACAATAAAGTTAATTGTAGGATTATCTAATCCACAAGATATATACAAAACAACCCGACATAATGCTGGTGCTTGGTATTTAGAGTTACTAGCTAAACAGTACGGTAAAACATTAAAAAAAGAAAAAAAATTCTATGGTTATACGACTCAAATCACGTTAATTAATCAAAATATCCGCTTGTTACTACCTACGACTTTTATGAATTTGAGCGGAAAATCAGTAGCGGCTATAGCTAGATTTTACCATATAGATCCGGAATATATTTTAGTTGCACATGATGAGCTTGATTTATTACCTGGTCGCGCCTCTTTGAAATTAGGAGGTAGCCATAACGGTCATAATGGTATTAAAGATATCATCTCTTCTCTAAATGGGAATAATCTATTTTACCGTTTACGGATTGGAATTGGTCGACCAGATCAAAAAAACAAAGTCATACGTTTTGTGCTTGAGAAACCACCTAAACTAGAACGTCAAATAATTAATGGAGTTATTGATGAAGCGATAATTTGCACTAAAATTCTTATACTTCAAAATCTAATGAAGGCCATGAATCGCTTACATGCTTATCGCCCGCTATTGATATCTTCGCGATAAGCCTACACATATATTTTATCTAAACTACTTTAATAAAGTATTATAACTACAAATATTTTAATAACATTAATATTTTAAGGTAAAACATGGGATTCAAATGCGGTATTGTTGGATTACCTAACGTAGGAAAATCGACCTTATTTAACGCGTTAACACACACGAAGGTTGCGACAGCTAATTTCCCATTTTGCACGATCGAACCAAATGTCGGCATTGTTCCTGTACCTGATCAACGCATTGAACAATTAGAAAAAATCGTCCAACCTAAGCGTACAGTTTTAACAACCATGAAATTTTTTGATATCGCTGGTTTAGTTAAAGGTGCTTCTCATGGAGAAGGTTTAGGTAATAAATTTTTAGCTAATATTCGTGAGACCGACGCTTTGTGTCATGTTGTCCGTTGTTTTGAAAATAAGGAAATTATTCATGTCTCCAATAAAATTTGCCCTACAGAAGATATTAACATTATCAACACCGAACTAGCTTTATCTGATATAGAATCATGTGAGCGTGCTATTTTTCGGATGAAGAAAACCAAGGCTCGAGAGAGTGATATCAATGTAAAAATATTAGCGTTAGAGAAATGCCTTTTTCACTTAAATAATTCTAGAGCTCTTCGTACGCTTGATTTGTCTTCTAAAGAAAGAAATGCCATATCTTTTCTCAACCTCTTGACGTTGAAACCGACGATGTATTTAGCAAACGTCAACAGTTATGATTACATCAACAATCCCTATCTTGATGAAGTACGGACGATTGCAGCACATGAAAATGCAGCAATAATTGTGATATCTGCTCAAATTGAATCTGAGATTGCTGAATTTGAAGAAAAAGAACGAAAAGAATTTATAAAAGAACTCGGTCTTAAAAAAAGTGGTTTAGAACACTTAATTCGAGCTGGTTACAAACTTCTTAGACTACAAACCTATTTCACAGCAGGAATTAAAGAGGTTCGAGCCTGGACTATTCCAATTAGCTCTACCGCATTGCAAGCAGCAGGAAAAATACACACTGATTTCGAAAAAGGCTTTATCCGTGCTCAGATTATTTCTTTTTCTGATTTTATTATTTATAAAGGAGAAAAGGGGGCAAAAGAATTTGGTAAAATGCGCTTGGAGGGGAAAGAATATATAATAAATGATGGTGATATCGTACATTTCTTATTTAATATTTAATCTATTTTTAAGAAAAATCCTTGAATATATTGTAACATAATTTAGTATTATAAATAAATCGTTCTTGTTGATCTCAATTTATATTTAATAGAGATAAATATTAAAATAATATCAAATAAAAGTAGATATTTATATGAAGCAATGTTAGATATATATATTGTAGATACTAATTGCTTCTAATTAAAATATTAGTTTTTCTTACATTTACTTTTTAAAGCAAAGACAATAAATAAAATACATTTAATGAGTAAAGTAGATCAAAATGCTGATTTAATGTTTTTTATTTATAGAAAATACACTGAGTGTATTATTTTGGTGAAATATAATATCCCTGATTTAAAACAATGATACAAAATATTTTAATATATTAAAAGTATTTATGATAAGTTTAATAAAATTATTACAACCTGTATAAACTATAATCATTAAATACAATCAATACTGTACTAACCGATAATTTTCTATTATTATCTATAATAGATCATATAAAAATATTCACGATAAAAAATAATTTAAAAAATCGATTATTCTTTCAGATAAGAACAAATAATATTTTTTAATATTAAAATAATTAGAAAAAATAAAATATTAAAAAACTAAATATAAAAAAAAAGAATACTTCAAAATTGCCTTGTAAATAATTCATTGAGCTTAATATTGTAATTTTAATTACAATTAAAAAAATATTTTAGTGTGAAAAATATACTATCATAACAAAATAGTATTATCAATTTACGAAAACGCTTAACGCAAATTTATTATTAATAATAAATTATAAAAAAAATATTATTATAATAAATTTCAATCTATATAAAATAAATATAATTACCCTTATAACAAACAGCTAGATAAAACAAAAAAACACATTCTTTTCAACTCTTAATAAGTTTAATTTTTTTTAATATTAAATATTTTTTGTTTTATAGCATTATGATATTATTTCGGATATTTTATATTCCATCGAACATCTATCTAATAAGAGTATATCTTATTAAGATATTCGTTATTTCGTTCTTTCACGGTAAATCAAACTTAAACAAATTAAAAATTTATGCTACTTGTTTTATAACACTTCTTATAAATTATATAAGATTGTAGTTACTTTATTAAACGGTCAAGTTCATATAAATCTTTACAAATGAGATACATTCATGAATTTTATCGCCATTATACCTTCTCGCTTTGCTGCATGTCGCTTTCCAGGGAAACCTTTAGCTGATATAAACGGGAAACCTATGGTTGTTCGAGTGATGGAACAAGCACAAGCTTCTGGAGCTGATCGTGTTATTGTTGCTACGGATCATCAATCGATAGCAGAAACTGTTGAACGTGCTGGAGGAGAAGTATGCTTAACTCGATTAGATCATCAATCTGGTACTGAGAGAATATATGAAGTTGTTGAACGTTATCATTTTTCCAACGATCAGATCATCGTCAATGTACAGGGTGATGAACCTTTTATTATTCCAAAAATTATCCATCAAATAGCACGTGATGTAGATAGAAATAAAGCTGATATGGTTACGTTAGCTTCACCTATTACGACTAAAGAAGAAGCATACAACCCTAATGTAGTAAAAGTTGTTATTAACTCAAAAAATCATGCCCTGTATTTCTCCAGAGCATATATTCCTTGGCGTCGAGAAAGATTTTACCCAGAACGCGAACATTTTTCATATAATTTACTCAGGCACATTGGGCTTTATGGTTATCGTGCTGCTTTTTTGCGACAGTATATTAGTTGGTCTACTAGTCCATTAGAAAACATTGAACTTCTAGAACAACTTCGTGTTTTATGGCACGGAGAAAAGATTTATGTAACAGTAATAAATAATATACCAAATAGTAATATAGATACACCTGAGGATCTAGAAAAGTTTTCTTGTTATGATCAAAATGTGGGGGTTGCTTTACCATAACCTCTACATAAATAACATCTTAAGAATATTGAAACTAAAAAATTCAATAATTTATTTTTAATATAATTTGTGTTTATTCATTTAAATCTTCGATGAGTTTCTTTTCTAAGTTGTTTATTTTTACAAAATAACTATTATTGTAGAATCCACTTCTAAAGTTAAAGAAAAAACCTTATATTAAACTATAAAATATAACTATATTTATAATTTGTATATTATTAAAAATACAAATATCAATAATTTAAAATACATTAAATAACTATAAACTCGACTTAATTGAAGCAAGAAAGTGCTAAATAAAAAAAATTTTGTACAAATTTGCATTTGTTAATTTCAATAGATATCTTTCATCCTAACTATTTTTTTGTAATTATATAGAGGTTTTTATCGTTTTTTAAAATAAGAAATCAGATACTAATTCTTGTAAAAACCAATATTTAAAAAGTTCTTATATAAGAATATATAATGTCTATTACTTGTCAAAAGCAAGTTACTTTTTTATAAAAGTAGTTGCTATAATTTTTATATTTCTTATTGTTTCTTTTATAAATCTATAGTTAAATTATAAAATAGGTACACTCTTCTTATGTCTACTTATTTAATTGGTGATATTCATGGCTGTTATAATGAATTCAACATGATTTTAGATCAGGTTAGTTTCAACCCTGAAATAGATACGCTATGGGTAACTGGAGATTTAATTTCACGAAAAATAAATTCAATAAAAGTAATACGCTTACTATATTCTATTAGAAAAAGTGTGCGATTAGTTTTAGGTAATCACGATCTTCATTTTTTGTCCCTATATTATTGTGCGAATCAAAATCATGAGACAACTCTTATTAACCCTAATATTCTAGTATCAACTGACATCGATAAATTAATACACTGGCTTCGAAATCAACCGATGTTACAAATAGATGAAGAAAAATATATAATTATGACTCATGCTGGCATAACCCCTCAATGGGACATTTCCATTGCCCGACGATGTGCACATGAATTAGAAACAATGTTAAAAAGTGACGACTATCATCTTTTTTTGCAAGCTATGTATGGTGACACACCAAATCAGTGGAGCGAAAAGTTAAGTGGATTAGAACGCCTACGATTCATCGCCAATGCTTTCACTCGCATTCGCTACTGTTTTCTTGATGGTCAACTAGAAATGTCCTATAAAGGGATACCAAGGGAAGCTCCATCAAACCTATTTCCTTGGTTTAAACTAATAAGACCAGAAATCTTAGGGAACTATAATATTATTTTTGGTCATTGGGCTTCGCTGATGGGTCGCGGAACACCAACAAATATCTACGGACTTGATACAGGTTGCTGCTGGGGAAAAAAAATGACATTATTACGATGGGAAGATAAAATGTTTACTTATGTCCCTGCTTTATTGAATACGTAAAAACTACTATGTTGGTGGTTAATAAAAATTAGATCACCTGTATAAAGTCTCTGGCTTTATAATAAATATTTATTTATCGTGCCATCTTCTTAAATTTATTTAACATGTTAATAACTTTAACTCATCTCCAAATTTAATTTTGTAGACTTTGCTCTTTATCAAAAATTTTTATTAAAATACCATTATTACGAATTAGTAAACATCTTAAAGGTTTTTAAACTTTTTTATAAACCCCATCTTTATTGTACGTTTTTTTTAAATATCTAATTAAGTGCTAATCTGAAACTAAATGATTATCTCTACTATTTCTGAGTGAAAAAAAATCCAAACCTATTTATTCATCTTATTCTACCTAGTACTAATGAAACTATTGTCGACTTAGATATTATATTCTTGATATTTCTTAAATTTTAAGTAAATTTAATCTATTAAGTGATAGACAATAAAACTGTAGTTTTATTTTAACACATTATTTTTGGTATATGATTGCAAAAATGACTAAAAGCCTTGCAAAATACTCGTAAGTATTATATTAAATTTAATAAAACCATATATTTTCTATTTTAATAGAAAATGTAATTTTTGGAAAAAACAAGCAATTTGCTATAAATAAACAGTTTTAATTTTATTAAAAATACATAAAATTTTCAAAACTAATAATTACAACAATATGGTAGTTAAAAACTATTTCATGAATATGATATAGGTAATATAATTATATTTTTATATAAAAAATATTATAAAAAAAAATAATTCTTTTAACAAAAAACATTATCTATAATATAAAAAAATGTCAAAAGTATAATTTTATAACTTATTTAACAACGTACTAATATGTATGTTATAGATATTTAAAAAGATGAAAAAATTTTAATATTTATAAGGGTAAAGATTAAATCTTTAATTAAACAGAAATTCATATTGCACCTACAATCAGGAAATATAAATTAATTTTAAATAAAAATCTTGATATTCGTAATAAAAGATCAAAAAAAACTAGTTGATTATTTAGAATATTTAAATATTCTATAACTCAAATTAAGAAACAAAAAAAAGATCATTCAACATCACCTTTAAAAATCCCTAACTGATTTAAAAAAAGCGACATATAAAAAAATGAGTACAACTTTAGAAACAATTCAGCAACAAATCATCCAAAATCCTATTCTTCTATATATGAAAGGTTCTCCAAAATTACCAAGTTGCAGTTTTTCTGCACAGGCTGTACAAACATTAGCTTTATGTGGTAAGCGTTTTGCTTACGTTAATATATTAATCAATCCAGAGATCCGCTTGAAACTACCAGAATTTTCTAAATGGCCAACATTTCCTCAATTATGGATTGATAGCGAGCTTGTTGGAGGATGTGATATAATTGTTAATTTATATAAAAGTGGTGAACTACAAATACTTGTTCAACAAACTGCACTTAAATATGCTTTAAAATAAAACTACACCCTCGAAATCGATAATAACTAATTTACACTAGTTAATATTAGGCGATACAAGTCATAGACTTTTTGGACGTACGCTTTTAATGTCTATAACTAACATCTAATGCTTTTTGTCTTTCTACTCTAAAAAGAGTATTGGACAGAAAATTATTATTTAAATAAAATACGCTTAAAAATAAAATATAGATGAGGGAAATGAAAAAATATCATAAAAATTAGTTTTATTACAACTAAAATCTTTTGAATGGTAGTCATTTAATTTTATTTTTATAACTTTCTTATGGAAGGATATAAATCTCAACAAAAGAATAAAAGATGCTCTATTTATAATATTTAGCAAATAACATATATTATCTTTTTATTAACTTTTAAAAAAACATTAAAAAAAAGAATAATCACTCTAATTAGAGAGTTTTATGTATATAAAAAAAAGATAAACACCTTGTGTCGTATCTAATGAAAAAATATATTTTATATTTTCTAGAATTTTAATTAGTATAGAGATTCATCTTTTCATTTTATAAAAAATCGTCATAAATACAATCATAGTATTAACTAAACTATTGATTATATAATAATCATTTTGTATTTAAAATATGTAGTAATTATCTTTGATAATATGTATTTAAAAAATATAGATAATTCAAGTATCTATTTAATAATATTTTATTTACCATAATATTATAAATTAATAGTATCTTCTTTTTTATTATTAGTTGACGCAAGCACTTCAAGGGGCCATCCACCTAAACTTTTCCAACGGTTAACTAATGAACAAAAAAGAGTCGCTGTACGTTCTGTATCATATAAAGCAGAATGAGCTTGTTCATTGTCAAATGTAAGACCGGCTATGACGCACGCTTTAGCTAATACAGTATGACCTAGCACTAACCCACTTAACGACACCGTATCAAAAGTGGCAAAAGGATGGAATGGAGTTTTTTTAAAACCCGAACGAGAAGCTGCCGCCATCAAAAAAGCATGGTCGAAAGCAGCATTATGCGCGACAATAATCGCGCGCTTACAATTATTATCTCTCATCCCTTTACGCACTGTTTTAAAAATTTTATCTAAGGCTTTAGATTCCTCTATAGCACCACGTAAAGGATTATCTGGTTGAATTCCATTAAATGCTAACGATTCTGGTTGTATCTTTCCTCCAGGAAAAGGGATGATATGAAAATGCAAAGAAGAATCAACTTGCAACCATCCATTCTTATCCATTTTTAAAGTCATGGCGGCAATTTCTAAAAGAGCATCAGTTGATGAGTTAAAACCTGCTGTTTCCACGTCAACAACAACTGGATAAAACCCCCTGAAACGCGTAGAGAGGGTGGTTAAATCATCTTGTTCACCCATACTTATATTCTTATCTTTCAAATTTAGCTTTTGCTATATATTATAAAGTAATTTTCATCTATTCTTTATCATGAATTATCTTATTAAAGATAAGGTACTTATAAATCTTAGGGCGGTAGATATATGCAAAGTGTTAGTTACCAATATGGTTAATTATTAATTTCAACAATTTACTTATTAACATATACAAATCTTTTTTTTATACATTAAAACACAAACTAAAATACTATTTTTTTTTAAGAATTTTTAGTTAAAAACATAAATATATATTTATTATTTTTTAATAAAATTATTTTATCTTTATTTTTTATAAATACAACAAAATTAGTTAATTAAATTTTTACTTATCTAAAAATCTTTATGTCGGATTGTATCCTAATTTTTATATAAAATCGTTTTTATATAGCTTATATCATAATATTTTTTATAAAACTACTTTATCCTATTTTTTATTTTTCTTTTATTAAAAATTTTTGATTATTTTAAATTTATACAACAAAAATAACATTTTAATATAAAATTTATATTTTTATTAAAATTCAATAAATAGAATAATTTAAATCAAGCAAAAAAAATGTTTTATTGAATTTATTTACTCAATCACCATATTATGTCAAATAAAAAAAACAATTTTTTTTCTGATTGAGGTATTTTTAATCTAAAAGAACTTATATTAAATTTTTTATTTATAAAAAAAATCAGAATTAGTAGCATACGACATCTATATTTTAATTAAACATCCTTATCATTTAATATGATATATTTTTTATATAAAAATATATTAAACAATGTTTTAACATAAATTTGTTAAAATTCTACATTAAACAAACACAATTAATGCGAAGATAAAGATATCTAATCCTTACGTTTTAAAAAAAAACATTTTTTCAATATCTTAGAAAGATTTGCATGTAACGACCAATTTATACCAACCTTAAATAGAATTTAAATTCTACTCTTTATTTTTTTTAAATAGATTTTATAGAAAAAAATAAGCATTTTAAAAGAATTAATATTTAATTTTATCTAAATATAGATAACTCTCTATTACTCAATAAAGATAAAGGTTTGTCAAGGTTAATTATTATCTATCAATATTAAATATTACAATAAATAAAAATCACTAACGAACTTTAAAAAAATATCTAAAAAATAAAAATCAAATAATTCAGAATACTATTTTCAATCAAACAGTAAATCAGAAAACTGCTCATCTATGGTATCTGTTCTTTCATTACAAGAATCTTGAAAAATCTCGTTTTTTAACATAATGTTAGTTATCGCATTATTACTTTCTCTTTCCCAAACAATATTCCATGCTTTATTTTTTTCTTCTGCTTTTCCAAAGCATGTTACAAAAACCCCTATTGCAGAAATGAGTTGATCGTTATAAAAAAGCAATGGAATTCTTTTTCTCCACCAGGGTGGAACAGAAAGCTCTTGCCATATTTTTTTTAATTTACGTCCTCGGCAGCGCCCTACAATATACAAAAGGCCATCTACAGAACCAAACCGTACCGATATACTCTCACTAAAGATAGGTGCTCGAACGATAGAAAACGGAAATAGTGCACCACTACTATCATTTATCCGACTCTGAATAGTATTCAGATTTAAAGAAAAATTTATACCAGTATTTTTTTGTTCTTGCTGTTTAGTAGTTATTGAAGTTCGATAAAGACATCCTAAATCTCTAGGCAATACGAGAGATTTAATGTTGCTATTCCAATATAGGATAAATGTATCCTCAGGTGGAGAAAGTAAAAATGGAACGAGATATAAGCGATTTCGAAAACGTTTGACATATTGATGTTCTAATTTCATTTCTCCACGAGAATCTTGACGACTAAGTCCTACTTCTTTCCAAATCCGTAATAATTTTTCTCGCGCAGGCATTCTTGCTCCAAGACTCACTAACCAGCGCCGCAATAAAGCCATACGCTTATTTTTACTCATTTCTTTTAATGTGTTTACATGTAATGATTTATCTTGATCTATGATTTGATTTAGCGTTTCTTCAAGCAACTCATCAATTAGTTCTTCTTGCTCTGAACAAAGCTGAGCACTTCTCGCTACGCTACAAGAAAATGCCGGCCATCGTTTTTGTAATAATGGAAAAATATGTAAACGTAAAAAATTTCGATCAAACCGAGCATCGGTATTAGTATTATCTTCGATCCAATGCAATCTACGTCTCTTAGCATATATTTCTAGTTCTATTCGAGTAACATCCAACAATGGTCGAACAAGACGGTAACTGAAACACGATGTATCCCCTGCTATTCCAGCTAAACCTGCTGGTCCACTACCACGTTTTAAAGCCAGCAAGAGTGTCTCTGCTTGATCATTTTTATGGTGAGCTGTTACTAGAATTTCGTCTTGAGTTAATGTTGATACTAACGCTTGATAACGTAATCGTCTCCCAGTTGATTCAATTCCCTCCGATTTTTTATTTATAGCAATAAATATTGTACTAAAAGGAATGTTACGTAAATAACATTCTTGTTTACAGTGATTTACCCACTGATCAGCGTTTTGACTTAAACCATGATGCACATGAACTGCACGCAATCTGCGTCTTTCATGAGATCTCAATATACGTGTTTCCTCTCTAATATAAACTAAGAGATCTAGCAAGACCGATGAATCTAAGCCGCCGCTAAAAGCTAGAACTATATTTTGATAATACTTAAGTCTCCTGACAACACGACAACGCAGTTTTTTAAATTCTTTATCATTCGGCATTATGTTACATAAAACTCCATTAATAATTGCTGTATTAGTAAATCAATAGTATTTCATGTTTCTTTGCTTTGATAGAAACATAGAAGTAGCAACTATTTAATTAATCAAATAAATAAAAATCTTACTCTTAATCAAACAGCCACCTAATATAAATTGATTATTATAATTTTAAGTTTCTTTTCGTGTCTTAAATTTTTTCTATCAGACCATCTTGTTTAAAAATGAATTTTCTAATAAAATAAAATGTTAAATATTATTATGTCATTACTTTGAAAATCGAAGTGTCAAATTGAAATACTTTCTTATAAAGATTAACATTTTTCTTTATAAAAATATTTTTAGGTAAAATCTTTGTTATTATTAATATAATCTATTTTAGATAGGATCATATTTTTGTATAAAAAAATACTTTATATATAAAAATATACCTATTGTAATATGATCTTAATTTTTTTAAAAAAATGCCAACTAACTAAGTTGATTTCAATATCCCTATAAATTACATTTAAATCCTATTAAATAACACTCAATAATCTTATTCAAATTATCAATAAAAATCTGTTATTTAAACAATGAAATAAAAAAAACTTGACACATATTTTAAATATTATCACTATTTATTTTATGTCTGTTTTAATAAGATTATATATTTTAAATTTTAATCTAAAGTAAATTTAAAAAAAACTTTAATAAATTCGGGATTCTATTTATGGTGATTATAAAAGAATAAATTTAGTTGCTTACTAAAAGTAATATCAAAAAAAACAACTCATCCATAATCTTTCTTAATCATTCCTAAATCTTACTCTATATATCTCATGTTAAGGTTCAATTTTTATTAAGTTTTTCCATACTTTTATTAAAATTTTTTTATTAACTAATCAATACATTTTTGTTCTTAGTGAAAATTAACTTCTTTATCATAAACATTTTCTGCATAACCTAATTAAAATATCTGATTTCATCAAAAAAAATTAACAATGATATGTTTTTTTAATCTAATAATTATTAAAAATTTTTAATCACTTAAAATTAATAATAATAACCATATATGATTAAACACAAGAAGATACTATTTTATTTTTAATAATTATTTATGATAAAAAAACTTAATAAAGCTATTTGTTTAAATGGAACCATTCCATAGTTATTTTATTTAAAAAATTCTAAAAAACCTTTTTTATTTTAAACTTTAATTATATAATTTTTTAAAAGATTAAGTTGACAATTAAGCTATTAATATATAATTACCTAAAAATTAGTGTATGTAAAAAACTTTTATAAAATAATATTTATCTTCTAATCAATCTTAATTATTATCTACATATAACTTTTTGACAATAAAAACCCACGAAATAACATTCTTAAAAAAATAGGTTTTATGGACACTAATATCTTTTCCATAAAACAATGCACCATTTAATTAAGCTTGATTTACAATTCAAGTTATTCAAAATAATTATTAAAAGATCAGTTCATTAAAATAAATAAGAAATCCCAAAATACGATATCTATTTTAGGTCTATCTTAATCAAAAAAAAACGACTATATGTCACTTTAAGATTATATAAAAATATATTATCAATTTTCCCCTCTACACACGATAAAGATATAGCAATTTAAACTTATCGCGATAAGTCAAAAAAACTCTATCAAAATTAGATGATTGTTTAGGGATTTAAAAAACATTTTCATTCTGACAACAATAAATTTGATTACAAGCACTTATACATGTTGTTAAGTATCCTTTACTTAAGTAAATCACTTATAGCATTAATTGATATAACGTAACATTTTTTTACAATTACAGATGTTCTAAAAAATTAAAGATAAAAAAATATAATAGACTATGTAATGATCATGACAAACACCAAAAATTTAAAACCCTTGAATAGCTTTTCTATTAATATAAGCGCACGACATATAGTCGAAGTACATAACGAAGCCGAACTATACAAAGTTTGGAAAAACGCTGAAAATCAATCTACACCAACATTAATGCTAGGTAGAGGAACTAATGTATTATTTCTTGAAAATTATACTGGAATCGTATTGCTTAACCGTATTGCGGGCATAGAAATAGAAGAACAACACCAAGCTTGGAATTTACATGTTGGTGCAGGAGAGATTTGGGATAATTTAGTACGAACCTGTCTTTCAAAAAAAATACCAGGCTTAGAAAACCTTGCATTAATACCTGGATGCGTTGGAGCTGCTCCTATTCATAATATTGGAGCGTATGGAGTAGAATTTTGTCAGTTTTGCAACTATGTAGATGTTCTACACTTAAAAACCGGAACTTTACTACGTTTAAATACCAATGAATGTCAATTTGGTTATCGAGACAGCATTTTTAAACACACCTTACGTGATAATCACGCTATTGTTAGAGTTGGCTTTCAACTTTTAAAATCCTGGAATCCTACATTGACTTATGGTGTTCTAAAAAAAATACATCCTCAACACGCCACTCCTCAACTTATTTATGACACTATTTGTATGATACGTCGTACAACATTACCAGATCCAGTTCTCACAGGAAATGCGGGAAGTTTTTTTAAAAACCCTATTATCAATGCCGGAAAAGCAAAACAACTGTTAAAAGAATATCCTGATGCACCCAACTACCTTCAACCAGAAGGTAAAATAAAACTAGCCGCAGGTTGGTTGATTGATCAATGTGGACTTAAAGGATATCGCATTGGAGGAGCAGCAACATATGATAAACAGGCACTTATTTTAATTAATTTTAATAATGCAACGAGCAAAGATATCACCACTCTGGCACGTTATATACGTAAAAAAGTTGAAAAAAAATTTGCGATCTTACTTGAACCTGAGGTCCGATTTATTGGACCCTTGGGTGAAGTAGATGGAATAGCAGAAATAATATGAAAGATGTTATTATTCCGATAAAACTGATCAGTTTATTAGCTGATGGTAACATTCATTCCCCTAAAGAGTTTACTTTAATTTTAGGAAAAACCTACATTGTTCTTGAACAATACATTCAAGTAATACGCAACTGGGGATTAGATGTCTTGATCATACCCAATAAAGGGTATCTTTTATCAACTTCTTTACAGTTACTAAATGAAAGCATAATTCATACTTACTTACCTGAAGGTCAGATAAAAGTTCTTTCAATTGTTGATTCTACAAATCAGTATTTTATTAAACGTATTGGAACCATACAAAGTGGAGATGCTTGCCTAGCAGAATTTCAGACTAAAGGACGCGGACAACGCGGGAGAACATGGATATCACCATTTGGTTATAACCTATATTTTTCTTTATATTGGCATCTAAAAAAAAGCCTTATGCTCAGAGGGTTAAATCTTATAATTGCTATTGCAATAGCAGAGTTATTGCAAAACATAGGAGCTATAAGAGTGCGCATTAAATGGCCGAATGATCTCTATTTAAATAATTCTAAACTAGCAGGAATTCTTGTAGAAACTTCCAGTAATGCAGGAGGTTACTCTCATGCTGTAATCGGAGTTGGAATTAATTTAACTATGCCTGAAAGTGTTGGAATTAAAATTAGCCAAAATTGGATTAATTTAAACGAAACAGGGATTAAGATTGATCGTAATATGCTGGCAGCTACATTGATCTGCACGTTACGAAGGGCATTACAAGAATTCGAAGAAAATGGATTCGCTCCATTTTTTAACCGATGGAAACCATTAGATCACTTATCTGATAGACAAGTAATACTATTACAAGGTAAACAACGAATTTATGGAGTCGCTCGTGGCATTAATACAAAAGGAGCTCTCTTGTTAGAACAAAAAGGAAAAATTCAAGCTTATTGTTTTGGAGAAATATCTCTTTATACTTTATAAGTATAACATACTGCTTTTACTAATAGTTTTAAAAAAAAATCTAAATTTATGTTAACGATTTACTTAATGATAAATAATACACAATAAGATATATCTTTTTTTTATTATTAATTATTTTTATCTTTTTCTTGTTTCTAATTATAAAGAAGTGATTAAAGTTATTTAAAAATTCCTATTTAATAGGTAATCACTACATAATTTACTTATATAGTTATAATAAAATTATTTCTGATGAAATACATGTTTATTAAAGTTTTTTTAAACTTTAAATAAGATTATCTTCTTGCTAATATTTACTTTATCACGACATTAAATTTTTTTACATTATCAATGAAAAAGACAATCTGTAATATAAAAAAACAACTTATTAAAAAAAACCATAAGATATCACTATTTACATATAAGCACTTTGTTACTTTTAACATAAATCATTTATCTATTACAAATATTTTAAACAAAAAAATGATTTTTACTTTTTCGTGATTCTTAGATACTAAGATCAAACAAATATATTTAATAAAATTAAATAATGTTTTTTTAACAAAAATATAGATCATTTAATAAAAACCTAAAAAAAAACAAACCTTATGCTTATACAATAATCAAACAATATAGTTAATTGAAATTTATTTATTCATAACCCTAACAATAAATTCTTAATAAAGGTGTTACATGGTATTTATTTAATAATATAAATTCATTTTACTTATAACTAAATAAAACTTAGCCATATACTTTAAACAAAGTAACTATCAATATTAACTTGAAATGCTCTTTCATTTTACTTTTATTAGCATATTAACTTTTAATTTTTATAAAATTTATTATATTGTAAAAAAAAATAAAACATCTCTATCTTAATCTAATCAAAAACTATAGTATTTAAACTACACTGAGAGAATATAACAAAACTAGCTTAGACTTCTTTATATAACATTTTTTAAATGTATCGCAATAAAAAAAATAATATTGAATAATAGTTTTCTTATTGTAGAAAAATTATTTTTTATAAGATCTTTATTTAGAAAAAATACAAAACGTTAAATATAATCTAATGTTATAGAATAACACTATGTAAAATTATAGAAAAAATAATATTTATTTTTAATAAAAAAAATAAAACTTTATCAAAAACATAAAAAATACTCTTGTTTTTACTAAAAAATAGTAAAAAAATAAGATTGAATCTCAATCAATATTAAATTTAAAGAAACATCTAAATTTTATAAAAATTTTATATAATTAATATATAAATCAATATAATTATATTATATTGTGCGTTATATAAAAATAAACTAAAAAATTCATGACAATAAAAAAATCATTTACATTAAGCACCCAAAAGTTGATAATAACTACTAAAAAAAATACCCGCTAAAACCCTCTTTAACGGGTTAAATCTTCAAAAAATTTTTTTACACCATCAATAAAACTTTGTGAACGTGGACTATTTTGTTTCCCAGTAGTTTTACCGAAGCTTTCTTCCAATTCAGAAAGAAGTTTTTTTTGGTTTAAATTGAGATTTACAGGTGTTTCTACAACAACACGGCAAAGAAGATCTCCATATGCCCCCCCACGAACTGATTTTACTCCTTTACCACGCATCCGGAAAAGCTTTCCAGTTTGAGTTTCTGTAGGTATTTTTAGTTTTATTTTACCATTGAGAGTTGGTACTTCTATTTCACCTCCAAGTGCTGCCATAGCAAAATTAATGGGAACTTCGCAATATAAGTTATTTTCTTCACGTTCAAAAATAGGATGTTTACGTACTTGAATTTGCACATAAAGATCTCCTGACGGAGAGCCATGTTCTCCTTCTTCTCCCTTTCCTGACAAGCGAATACGATCGCTTGTATCTACACCACTAGGAATTTTCACCATTAATGCTTTAGCATGCTCTACTCGACCATGACCTTTACATTTTTCGCAGGGATATTTAATTATTTTTCCATTGCCTTTACAATTAGGACATGTCTGCTGTACTGCAAAGAAACCCTGACGTATCTGAAGTTGCCCTTGCCCATTACAAGTCGAACAAGTAATAGGCGCTGTCCCTGGTTTCGTACCGTTACCCTTGCAAGCATCACAAATGATAAGTACTGGGATCCGGATTTGTCGCGTAACACCACGAACCGCTTCCTCAAGAGAAAGTTCTATTTTGTAGCACAAGTCCGCACCACGATTACGTTGACGCCGATTACTCCCGAAAATATCACCAAATACATCTCCAAAAAGATCACTAAAATCTGCGGTACTAGAACCCCCACCAAATCCTCCCCCTTCACCCATACATCGCTGTTCAAATGCTGAATGACCATACTTATCATATGCTGCTCGTTTTTTTGGATCAGCTAGAACTTCATAAGCTCCTTTAATCTCTTTAAATTTTGCTTCAGCTTCAGCATTTCCCGGATTGCGATCCGGGTGAAATTTCATTGCGAGACGTTTATAGGCATTTTTGATTTCACGCTCTTCCGCATCCTTAGGAATACCTAAAATCTCGTAGTAGTCTAATTTTGCCATTATTGTCTCTTCCTACTTTACAGGTCTTTCCACAAGAATCAGAGTTTTCTGAAATTTATGCTTTCTGTTAAGGCCGATTATTTTTTATCTTTAACTTCTTCAAACTCAGCATCAACCACATCATCGTCTTTAGCATTACCACCTGTTGTACTTTGTTCATATACCTGCTGATCTTTCTTCGGAGATTCTTCTACAAGCAGTTTAGCCGACACCTGAACAAGATCTTGCATTTTAGTTTCAATATCAGATTTATTTTCGTCCTTCAACGCAATATGAAGATTTTTTATCGCATTTTCAACAGCGGCCTTATTTTCAGAAGATAATTTATCACCTATATCTTCTAACTGTTTACGGGTACTATGCAATATGTGATCAGCCTGATTACGCGTCTGTACTAACTCTTCAAATTTGCGATCAGATACAGCATTAGCTTCTGCTTCTTTAACCATTTTCTTTATTTCGTCTTCATTAAGACCCGAAGAAGCTTTGATGGTAATGTTCTGTTCTCGACCACTTTGTTTATCTTTTGCAGAAACATGGAGAATACCATCTGCATCAATATCAAATGTAACTTCAATCTGTGGTGTACCTCGCATTGCTGGTAAAATTCCATCGAGGTTAAACTGACCAAGAGATTTGTTGTCAGAAGAACGCTTACGTTCTCCTTGCAAAACATGGATAGTCACAGCAGATTGATTATCTTCTGCAGTAGAGAACACTTGACTGTGCTTTGTTGGAATCGTAGTATTTTTGGTGATTAGTGGTGTCATTACACCACCCATGGTTTCAATTCCTAATGATAGAGGAGTAACGTCCAATAATAACACATCTTTCACATCTCCAGCTAAAACACCACCCTGAACTGCAGCACCAATAGCTACTGCTTCGTCTGGATTAACATCTTTTCGCGGAGCTTTTCTAAAAAAGTCAGTGACTTTTTTCTGCACTAAAGGCATACGAGTTTGTCCACCAACTAGGATAACGTCCTTAATCTCAGCAACAGAGAGGCTAGCATCCTTTAAAGCAACTTTTAACGGTTCTAAAGTACGATTTACTAAATCTTCTACTAGTGACTCAAGTTTAGCTCGAGTAACTTTTATATTCATGTGTTTAGGACCCGAGCTATCAGCTGTGATATAAGGTAAATTTACATCAGTTTGCTGCGTAGAAGATAGCTCAATCTTAGCTTTTTCAGCTGTCTCTTTTAAACGTTGCATCGCCAAAGGATCATTGCGTAAATCAATTCCCTGATCTTTTTTAAACTCGTCAACTAAATAGTTAATAAGACGGCTATCAAAATCTTCCCCCCCTAAGTGGGTATCACCGTTAGTTGCTAAAACTTCAAAAGTTTTTTCACCATCCACATCATCGATCTCGATAATAGAGATATCAAAAGTCCCACCACCTAAATCATACACCGCAATCGTACGATTACCTGTTTCTTTATCCAAACCGTAAGCTAATGCGGCTGCAGTTGGTTCATTGATAATACGCTTAACATCTAGGCCAGCTATACGTCCAGCATCTTTAGTCGCCTGACGTTGCGTATCATTAAAATAAGCAGGAACAGTGACTACTGCTTCGGTAACTGATTCTCCTAGATAAGCCTCTGCAGTTTTTTTCATTTTCTTTAAAATTTCTGCAGAAATCTGTGGCGGCGCCATTTTCTGACCTTTAACATCTAACCAAGCATCTCCATTATCAGCTGAAATGATTGTATAAGGCATAATACTAACATCACGCTGTACTTCTTGATCCTGATAACGACGACCAATTAAACGTTTTATTGCAAACAATGTATTCTTTGGATTAGTAACGGACTGACGTTTAGCTGGTTGCCCAACTAAAATTTCACCATCCTGCGTATAAGCAATGATAGAAGGAGTCGTACGATCTCCTTCACTGTTTTCAAGTACACGAGGTTTGTTACCTTCAATAATTGCAACACAGGAGTTGGTCGTACCCAAGTCGATACCAATAATTTTTCCCATCTAGACCTCTCCACTATAAAGTTTGATTTCATTGTGGTCGTAAACCTGAATATGTGGTTAAAAATTATCTTTTTCAAGTTGTTTCTGCTTACCCATATCCCAGATTTAATAACGTTGGATGCAACTTAAGATGGGGTCATACGGCTCTGCATCAAGGGGTAATAGTAAAAAAACGGCCTCAATAGCTAATTGAATTATACCTTTATCCTATTGAAGGGTATTTTGTATAAAAACATATACTGATAAATATAATCTCTTGACTAAAAATTAGTTATAAACTCTAGATCTTTATTCGGAACCTATAATACTATTACCGTTGCAAACCAATTTTATTGATTGCTAGAAAATCCTATTTAAGAAAACCGAAAAAATTGTTAATTGTTGTATTAAATTTAAAATATTGATTTATCTTTTTATGAATATTATTAATTTTAATTTTTGTTGAGAGAGTTATGATAAATTCAGATTCAAATAGTTATTACTTGTGATATTTGCAATATCTATCTTTTTTAGACATTTAAACAAACTTATTAATTAATGATTAGGTTGGTTCAAATATATCTGATAGATCAAAAGAAATCTTATCAATAAATAAAATTATGCGATATAATTTTATTAATAAATGTTAATATAATAATATTTAAGATATCCATACATTAAATTAAAAATATTTAGTTTTTATTGCTTATATGGTATCTCATCATCAGTCCTGATTTAAATTAATATATTTATTTCTCTTTGTAACTCAGGGGCATTTGTTGTCGAAATACGCATAATTGCGAATTAATTAGTCATTAACGATTTAACTAAATTTGTTAGTTATTTCAAATTAATAATAACTTATTGGCTGTAAAGCTTGTACATTTAACACAAGTTGAAAAAACACATACAATATATAAAAAAAATACCACAATCTTAGTATGCGACTAATCAATTTATTAAATTTAATGTTTTTAGATATTTTTTAATGATATCAAAAAAAAAATATAAAAAATACGGAATAATCCGGATTTTTATAATTAAAAACCTTTTTAATAAAAAACTATAATACATATATAAATCATATTTTTAAGGTTTATTTTTTTATATAGTAGTAACTCAAATTCTAATATGGTAATTGCATGTTTATAAAAATTCTATTATCTTAATTATTTCAAATATAATATTAATCAAATCAAATAGATTAAATAATTATTAATAATATTTTTTACAAAAAAAATAATATTTAATTATTAATTATTGAATTCATATTATTAAAATAATACAGTTTTTTTACTAACATAGTAAATTTTAAAATGTCAAAATTCTTACAATTAATATATAAACAATTTTTTTATTTTAAAATAACTACCATATTTTAAATGTTTTATTTCTTTGAACAAATCAATTTTCTATTTCTTTAACAACCTCGCCAAATAACAATTTAATCTTTCGAAAATAATCATGTTAATATAATATTTGTTTTGTAATTCAAAAAAACTGAATAATTAATAGTATTTTATTAATATTCAATAGCTATATACATCAATTTAAACATAAAAATAGTAATTAATAATGGTTCTACTAAAAGTAAGCAAAATAAACATGCAATTATACCGTTATAAAAGTAAAATTTTATTTAATCTTAATCTTTTAAAAAGTTGCTAAATATCAATTTTATTTTTTTGGATCTTCTTTATGTAAAAATTACTTTAAAAACAAAAAAAATATCACTAAAACTTCTAGTAGAACTGTACACTCTTAACTTTTTTAATACATTTAAACTTACAATTCTGGAACTATCACTACATTTATTGTAGAAAAAACATCGCTATGAAGTTGGATCTTTACCTCATGTGTTCCGAGCATGCGTATAAGACCGTGGGGGAGTCGAACTTCATTTTTTTCTACATTAACACCCGCAAGAGTAATAGCATGAGCAATATCGCGCGCCCCCACAGATCCAAAAAGTTTACCTGCTTCTCCTGATTTAGATGAAATTGTGATTATCTGAAGTTTGTTAATTTTTTTAGCGCGAGTTTCAGCAATAGCCTGCATTTCAGCTTTCTCAGCGTCAAGTTTAACACGATACGCTTCAAAATGCTCTATATTTTTTTTCGTGGCCAGTACCGCTTTTCCTTTTGGAACTAGATAGTTACGAGCATAACCTGCTTTAACGTTGACTTGATCGCCCAAAGAACCCAAATTTTCAATTTTATCAAGTAAAATAATCTGCATTACCTGCGCCTCTTAAAAAGATTGTATATGATACATTCCTATTATTGATGACAATCCGTATAAGGCAAAAGCGCAAGATAGCGCGCTCGTTTAATCGCACGTGCTAGTTGTCGTTGGTACTTTGCACGAGTTCCAGTAATACGACTTGGAACAATTTTAGCATTTTCACTAATATAATTTTTGAGCGTAGAGATGTCTTTATAATCTATCTCAACAACCTTCTCCGCTGTAAAACGGCAAAATTTACGACGACGGAAATAACGTGCCATAACATTAATCTCCAGAATATATTGAATCAACAGTCTTGGCGTGTAGAACTATTTTATTAAGACCATTACGCCCTTGATGACAACTAATAAAGCCGCGTACAGTGATCTTCGCCTTATTGATTATATTCGATGTAATTTTCAATGATTCTTTACCACTTATTATTACAGAGAGTCGACACCATGCTTTTCGATAAAAACCAGCTTCCCGTTGTATGGAACAATGATCAAGAATAAAATGGTAATGAAAAATTCCAGATGGACTAACTTTAATAATAGGTTGTTTGTATACAATACCCGATAAAGTTAAACAATTTTCTTTCATCATGGATATTTATTTAAAATCCCTAATGTTGGAATTTTCATTTGTTTCAGCGTTAAAATCTTCACGACGATCACGTCGTTCATCTTTAACTTTAACCATGGGTGAAGCTTCTCTTATAGCATGTTTAACACGCATAATCATGCTACGAATTATCGCGTCATTAAAACGAAAAGCTGTTTCTAGTTTATCAATTATTGACTGCGATGCTGCTATATTTAATAAAACATAATGAGCTTTATGTAGTTTCTTAATAGGATAAGCTAACTGACGCCGACCCCAATCTTCTAATCTATAAATTTCACCTTTATCACTAGCAATTAAATTACGATAATGTTCAATCATACTAAATACTTGATCACTTTGATCAGGATGCACCATAAAAACGATTTCGTAATTACGCATAGAATTGCTCCTTATGGATTATTTAGCCTACTAATTATAGATAACACACATCCAATGGAAGCAAGGAATGCAAAAAAAACATATTGTCTAAGATGAGACAAAAGTGTACTGATCTGGAGGGTTAAATACAAGAACGAAAGCAGTTTATTTATAACATATATAACATCCATGGAATTGATTATCAAACCTCACAAATTTAATAGGTTTTATTCAAAATATTTATTGATGTTAAATTTTATATTGTAATGTAGACATTAGTAATGTATGGTAACATGTTTAAATTAAAAAATTAAATTATTTAGGATAATAAAATTTTTTAAAAAATTTTATAATCTAGATTTTTATCTACTTTTCAAGGTAAGTTATTAAATAATATTAGTTTTTAAAAAAACTTTTTAACCTAAACTATTTTTTAATACAAAAAAAATACAGTTAATTATTTTTATATCCAAATATCTTTATATAACTATCCGTTTAAATATAGCATATTTGTCATATCTCTGCAATCATTGCCCATGGATTATTCCTCAGCAGTTTGTAACTTTTACAACCTTCAGTAATATAACAAACATAAAAATTCTTAAAAAGATAATTATCTATATGAAGGTATCTTTCAATAAAGGTCTAAGTAAAAACATAGAATATTCAGAAACAAACACATTAGATATTTAGATGTTATTGTTTCTAATGTAATTTTTATTTGTTGTAAATAAATTTTATGAATTTGTTTATTTTAATCGATTAATATTTTACATGAGCAAGTAAATCAATACCATATGTTTTGACGTACCAATGTAAAATTCATTAAAGAATAATATTCTTATTTAAATACAAGTTAAAAACATTATCGCTCTACAATATCACAAAATATTAACTTATAGATATAACATACAGCATCTTCAATAAAATATTGAAATTAATCTCAATTTATAAAAGTTATAAATAGACACAATTTATATTTAGATTAATAAAAAACTTTCTTAAAATATAAACATTATTAATATTAATAAATAAAAAATAATTTATGAGTAAAGTTACTTTATCCGTCTGAAGCGATTTGACTATAAAGTTATATTTATCATTACATTACCGCTCAGTTAAACTAAAAATAAAATATTAACCTATTAATCAATAACAAGAATTAACTTATTCATAAAATCCAAATAATAAATAAAAGTAGTGGAACATAAAAACTACTTCAAAACAAGTCAAACATTTTTTTTAAACCATCACTAAATTTTATACTCATCATGATTTTAAAATCGTATTTTATACAGATCAAATATTTGCAAAATATTTTTATTATTAAAGTTTTAGAATACATTAGATCATAAAAACACACAAAAAAAATAAATTAAAGATTAATTGATAGTGTTTAAAAAAAATCGACATGTTCGATAATCTATACAATACTACACTAATCTCTAAAGGCCTATAACCTTATTATACCTCCTCATAAGAGTTATGGTAGTCAGGAGACTCAAATTTATTCGGTAAAACAACCAGTCAGAAAACTGAGAAACGACATTGTTCTGATACTATTTTTAATAAAAATTATATTCTAATATTCATTGACTGCTCACATGGGAAAGCGAAGAATCAAAGTTGATACATTGTCTTTATTCTTGGTAAAATTGAACACCTCTTAAGTTCTCTGATTTTATATCGACCACTAAGAACAATAAAATTATCTTTCCCGCAATACGCAGCTAAACCTAATTTTAGTGAGAAAAATTAAATTCAGAATTTTAAGTTAATACTGATTCTACAAACATGCCATCTCAAGTAGATACATATTCATGTTAATAACGAATACTAACGAAAAAAAGCAATGACGATATTTAGTATGAGAATTTACTAAAGGCTATTATTATTCTTATTTAACCTTACAGTCTTTAGTGTAGTTAATTTATATATGTATATTATGTTGAGGTGTCAACTATAATAATCTTTTACACATATGTAATATCATTGTCAACCAAGTTATCTTATTTAGAATTTTAGTCGACAGATAAAATCTCCCCCTAAACACTTGAGATTAAACCAAACTGTTTTTATTGGTAAAATTAGTTACACTATTCACTCAGATGGTAATAGGTATGAATATAGATCATCACCATTTCGCAGTTAGTAGATGGAAATTTTATTATTTAATGCATTTTCTCTAGGAGTTATCTTGCTATTTCTTTCTTATCTCCAGAGGAGAATTATATATTGAAATTCAAAAAATTATAGAAAACTGTTACAGGTAAATTAAAGGATGTTCTTACTACACAATCTATTGGAAATATTTTTTCACTATATTCTTTTTAAATATTTAAAATAGATAACTACCAATATCTTTCATGATACTAGATCCTTATAAACTCTACTAAAATTACAACAGACTTTATTGCATTCTGCAAGTATTATTCATAACAGGAATAACGGAAATAAAATGATCTATTCAATACAACCCACACTTAGAGGAATATTTTTAAACTTGAAAAAGTAAATAATATTAATTAATAAATTTATTTTTATAAAAATATTAAAAATTTTACTACTTATACTTTTCTTAATAATTTATCTTCACGATCTCTTCAAGAGTAATAAGTTATTCTTGCTTGAAGAAGAACTAATATTATAGTTAAACATTGTTATTTAAAATTTTTATTTAGAAAAGAATTACAGCGTAAATCAAAATTGCTTCGATATTCTAATTTTGAGACTTTATTATCTCAGAAAATAATTATATATCTGATAATATAATTATTAATAAAAAAATATTCAAGTAATATTCCATGTATAGAATAAACGTATTTTAAGTTTATTGTTTAAATAACATTATTTCTTATAATATGCATATTTCTTCTTTTTTATATAAAAATTCCAAAAATAAAAAGAAAAATTAATCAAGAATTTATTTTAAGTTATAAAGTATATTGCTATATAATTTAAAGTATAGAGCATGTAAATCCTGAAAGATTAAAAAGACTAACAATCTAGATTATTAGAAGAAGTCTGTGTTATATAAATTAAATTTATATGATAAATAACTTTATTTAGACATAAAAATAATCTATTATTATTGATTACTTAAACTATTAATAATAATGCTACTTTCTTATATTGATCTAGTAAATCATCAAATAAACAAATAGTAATAAGTTAATTCCAGCTATATAATGTGCAATATTGTATCAATACAGTTTTTCTTTAGTCTTTAACAATATGTATAAAACTATTTATCACTCTATAAAACAGTTTCGATAAAAATTTAAAAATAGTTTTATTGTTCTATATAAATTAGCACTATAACAAACTAGTGTTATTATCTAAAAAATTAAGTAATATTTCAAAAATATTTCTTATTTTGATACTAAATAATCTAAAAAACTATATTCTACTCTAGAAGCTCTTTAGAAAAAATATAATTATTCTCAACTTTTCAAGTTTTCAACTTTTCAAGTTAAAAATGTTATATTCATAATAATTAAAATCAAATTTAACAAAATCTTATTTAAGTGAATCTAGAGTAGTCTTAAAAAAATACTCTTTAAATTAAGAATTTTTTGATATGAAGTTAATTACTTTCTTTCAGAATAAACAAATATTTATAAATTTAGATTAAATCTGTATGCAGTATAAAGCATTTATAATATGTCTCCGTAGTTAAACGGATATAACAAACCACTCCTAAGGGTTAGTCACAGGTTCAACTCCTGTCGGGGACACAATTGACAATTCTACTAAAACTTGTATGTTTGTTTTTTTTATAAATCAGAATTTTTAGTTTTTTATAATTAATATAAAAAATGATAAAAAAATTTTTCATTAACTAAATTGATTCTATTATAAAGTAAAAAATAGTATTTTATTGATATATTAAAAATATAAATTTGGCTACTCTAACATTAGGCAAAATTAATTACCTTAGATTAAAATATATTTATTTTAATAAATGAAATCTTAATAATTATTACGGTATTCCTAATAAATCTTTCTAGTTTTATCTCATTAAATATTTAAGATTTTAATCTAATAAATATTTTCTTTATTACTTGACTAAAATGAAACCATAAGAATACTTTATCCTTACGTTTAAGCTTGAGGGCAACGACCAGTATCACCAATACTATTATTTTGTATTTCTTAATTTTCTTATATTTATTATTCAGTTAGATTAAAAAAATGACATTTTAAAATGGATTTGATAAAATCCATTAATCCATAAAATTTTATCTATATCTGTTTAGAGATAGATATCTTAATTAAAAAAATTTTATTTTATTCACTTTTCTAATTCTTTCTATATACAAAATTATTGGCAATATATCTTATGCAGTACGCTAAAAGCTCGGTTATTTAACATAAAATCCCTCCATAACATCAACTAAAAAAATAACTAAATTAATGGAAAATTAATTATTTACATGATACATGTAATTCAATTAGTATTAATAAATTATGAATAATTTTTGTTTACTATTTTTAGTTACTAAAACACTTTACTCTACAATGAAAATGCTCTTTATGTAAAACTAATAATCAAAAAAATGTAGTTACATTAATAAAATAAAATTTTTTATTTTTAAAAAAAATAAAATAACGCAACTATAATATTTTATATAAACTTTTTATTAATCAATGCTTTAATAGATAACTAAAATACAAAAAATACTGACTATTTCAGACTTAAAATTCTATAAGAAGAATATATAACGTTATATAATCACGTAAATTAACAAATCAAAATTATAGTAATTTTTGACTTTTTACAACATCACTGTATTTGATAAATATACTAACTTTATAATTTATACAACATAGCTACTCTCTACTAAGAAGCAACATCCCTATTTTTTAAATTAATAGTTAATCAAAAAAAAATACTAAGTTTTAAGATCATAAAACAATACTCAACTACAGCACAGATGTATAAATCTACATAGACTTATCGAAATTTTTCTTCTCTTAAAAAATCATAGGCTTTCTGAATTGCTTGAGTTTTCTGTTTAGCCATCTCCATCATCTCTGGTGGAAAACCTTTTGCCAGAAGTTTATCTGGATGATGCTCGTTCATTAATTTCCGATATGCACGCTTAATCGTCGGACCATCATCATGAGAGCTAACTCCAAGCACCTTATAAGCATCGGCTAAAGTTGGTTCATTAGGCCGTTCTTTCGAGCTATAACCACTCTGGTTAAACTCTGCATTTCCCCTAAACTTTGCATCACTTTCCATCATACTAAGGAAGTTATCAAATTGACTTCTACTAATACCTAACTCTTCAGCAATTACGTATAATACCCGTCTTTCATTTGGATGTAGAAAACCATCCGCGAAAGCCGATTGGATTTGAATCTCTACGAACATGCGAATCAAGTCAAAACGACCAAAACAAGCCTGACGAAACTCACGTAATCGAATGCGTAAAGGGAAATTGCTATTTTTTCCTTCTCGGAATGCTTTCTGCCCTTCATTTTTTAATTCAACATTTAACTGCATGCGCTGCATTAACTTATTCGCGTTAATAATATCAGCTTTAGTGACCCTCCCTTTAGATTTACTTAAATGCCCCATCACTTGAAACGTTGTTCGAAAAAAGATACTTTGCCGAGTTTGTTGATTAGAAAAATAACCAGACCCACTAACACTGGTTTCACCCACTTTATCAACTATATATCCTATCAAAAGACCTAGTAATACCGCCCATAAACCAGCTCCTGTCGAAAGACCCAACATAAGACAAAAAATTCTCCCATAATAATGCATATACTTCTCAATTGTTTATCCCATAGATAAAATAACTTTATAATACCCTTCATTTAAGGGTATACCTAATGATGTACAGCACAAAACTATAATTTAATAGTGGCAAAATACTTATGAGTAATATAGTCTCTGCCCAGTTACTATGCGATCGATATTTGAATCACAGGATAGATAGCTAGCAGAGCTTATGAAAAAACGTTTACTAATATTAATAACCAGTCTTATCGGCTCCTTACTTTATAGTCAGAACATTCTTGCTAATTCAGAAAGTCAATGCCTATTAGGTATACCCATTTACAATAAACCACTAATGAACCTAGATACACATGCCCTTCCGTTATATATTCAATCCACACAGGTCATAGGTGATTACCCAAAATATGCGCTTTTTAGCGGGAAAGTAAATATTCAATATGGCAATAGTACGCTAAAAGCAGATAAGGTCTATCTAAGACAAGAACAAGAAGAAAATAAAAAACCTTTCTTTATACTTAGTGCTATAGGAAACGTTGAATATTTTAGTAACGAAGTCAAACTACAAGGGTTTAAAGCTTGGTCTAATCTTAAAACTAAAGATATAGATTTTTATCACGGTAGTTACCAGTTAGTAGGTCGACAAGGGCGAGGTAAAGGGGACAGTATAAAACAGCGTCAAAATAACCGCTATTCTCTATTAAAAAACAGTAGTTTTACTTTATGTTTACCAGGAGATGATAGCTGGAGCATAGTAGGATCAAAGGTTATCCTAAATCATGATAAGCAAATCGCTGAAGTATGGAATGCACGATTTAAAGTTGGTAAAATACCAGTATTATATAGTCCATATTTACAAATACCAATAGGTGAAAAAAGACGCTCCGGATTTTTGATGCCTCACATTAAATACGGCAATAATAACGGCTTTGAATTCAGTATACCCTACTACCTAAATCTGGCACCTAATTATGACATTACAATCATTCCAACTTGTATAAGAAACGGAGAAATACATATTCAAACTGAATTTCATTATCTTACATTACTTGGTGAGGGATTCATAGAATGTGTCTATTTTCCTCGAACCCTCGTTTATAAAAAAATGCAAGAAATCGACACTAATCGCTGGTTACTGTCTTGTCAATACCAAGGCGTCATAAATCAAACTTGGCGACTTGATGTCGATTACAAAAAAAATAGTAATTTAGAAAATTTCGATGATTTAGATTTAAAATCTATTACTACTACAACCCAGCACACTAACCAGAAGTTTAGTGTTGGCTATTTTAATAAAAACTGGAACACGTCTTTATCATATCAACGATTTCCGATCTTTTTAACCAGTAAGAATAGAACTTATCATACTGCTCCACAATTATCTGTAACATACCATAAGCACGAATTTAAACCGATTAACTTCAAATTATATCATCAGGCAACTAAATTTATTTATGATAATAATAGTTATTCTAAAGCAATACGATTACATTTAGAACCATCAATCGGCTTCTCTTTAAGAAATGACAGATACAACTTAGATAGCCAATTTAAATTAATGGCTACGCATTATCAACAAACAAACATAGAACAATATAATGCGCAAATTGGCAAACAATATTTTTTACAAAAATCTGTATTTCGTCTTTTACCTATGTTTTCAATTAATAAAAAAATGCATTTTCAACGAAAAATAAGTTATTTACCAAGCTATACTCAAACACTAGAAACACGCTTTCAATACCTATTTACACCCTACAAAAACCAAAGTAACATCCAGCATTATGACTCTATTTATCTTTTATATACTGACTACTCCAGTCTTTTCCGAGAATATATTTACACCGGTCTAGACTACATATCGCCCGCTAACCAACTAGTGACAGGTGTTAGCACTCGCATTTATAACAAAAAGTCTATTCAGCAGTTTAGCGCTCATCTAGGTCAAATTTACTACTTTTCAAAAACTAGCCTTGCGGATATAATCGAAAACATAGATCAGTGTAAAAATCACAATCTTCTATTAGTGGGAGAAAGTTACTTGCATCTCAAAAATCATTGGGGAATTCGTGGTGGTTTCCAGTATCATTCCCATTTGAACTGCATAACATTGGGTAATGCCGTCCTAGAATATCGTAAAGATAACAATCATATCTTTCAGATAAATTATCGTTACTCCAATCCCCAATACACTAAGCAAGCTCTATCTACTCAGATTAACCTCATTGATCAAAAAAACATTTCACAACTAGGAATAACAGGAAATTGGTTGCTTACAAACCAGTGGTCACTATGTTATTCATATTATTACAACACAAATAGAAATCAATTAACAAATAAACTTGTCGGACTAGAATATAAAAGTTGCTGCTGGGGAATTAATGTAGGATATGAAAAGAAAATTTCCAGCTGCATAGAAAACAATAGAGCTAGACAATACGATAATAAATTATCTTTTAATATTTCATTGCGAAACTTACATAACAATGATCACTTAGGAAATCAAAAAATGTTAATTTCTGGAAAATTGCCATATCAAAAAGCATTCTAAATCTAGAATTTGTTATTAAATAATAATTAATCTGCGCGTTACGGAAAAAAATGATAAAAAATTTATGAAAAAATGGAAAACGTTTATCTTTAGCTTGATTTTTTTTACAAACGATCTAATTGCAGCACCTCAGCTTATCGATAGAATCGCTGCTGTAGTAGAGACAGACGTTATCCTCGTAAGTGAAATAAACAAGATACTATTCCAAATGGAAAAAGTTGACAAAAAAACAAATCAATACTTAAAAGAAACCTCAGATTTATACCACAAAATTCTTAATAAGTTAATTTTAGAAAAAATTTTCTTGCAACTTGCTAAACGTGAGCATATAACTATCAGTGACGAAGATGTAGATCAGGTTATAGAAAATATTGCTTCTCAACACCATATTTCAGTTTCTCAACTATACGATCAATTCTCCTATTATCATAGTATAGATAAAGATGCATATCGCGCAATAATTCGCAAAGAGATCCTAATTGATGTTATTCGCAAAGCTTCTGTCAAACATCGCATTAAGATAGTTCCAGAAGAAGTAGATACAGTAGTCCAACAAACTATTTCTCACAGCAACAACAGAAAAATATTTAATCTTAGTCATATCATTATCCCTTTAGAAAAAAAACCAACACAAGAGCAACTAGAAAAAGCAAAAGAAATAGCTGCTTTCATTATTAAAAATAGTCAAAAAAACGAGAATTTATTTAATGTTTCAAACAGTGACATTAAAAAATTTAAATTAATTCAAGGTAATCAAGCAGGTTGGAAAAAAATAGAAGAAATCCCATTATTATTTAAGTTAGAAGTGGAAAGATATCCAAAAGGAAAGATTATAGGTCCGATTCGTTCTATTATTGGATATCATTTACTTAAAATAAATGATATCTACAATAATAACCAAAAACTAGTAACCAAAGAAAACCACTTACGGCATATTTTGTTGCGTAATTCAGTTTTGAGAACTAATGAAGAAGCTCAGATGATTCTTCTTAATATTAGAGAACAAATAAATAATGGAACTCTTAGTTTTTCCACTGCTGCAAAGAAAACATCTGAAGATCTAGGAACAGCATATAAAGGAGGAGACCTCGGTTGGATTCCTATAGATTCCTTAGGACCAATTTTTCGAGATACATTAACATCCTTAAAAGAAGGGGAGATTAGTACACCAATACACTCCCCTTCTGGATGGCATTTGATTCAGTTTACGAAAAGCAAAAAAACAGACTATACTAACACTATCTTAAAAGAAGACGCTTATCATATACTTTTTAATCAAAAGTTTAATCAAGAAGAAAAAAAATGGATACAAGAAAAACTTACTTCTACTTACGTGAAAATATTTAATACCTATGATTAATTATCATCGAATTGTTATTACTCCAGGTGAACCAGCCGGAATAGGTCCTGATATTGTATCTGTGCTCGCACAAGAAACATGGCCCGTAGAGCTAGTTATCTGCGCTGATCCTTTTATGCTTGAAGCGCGAGCGAGACAACTCTATTTACCGCTTCGGCTTCGACCTTATTGCTCAACACAAGCGCCTACTTTAAGACCATCAGGAGAACTTTCAATACTTCCAGTTTTAACAGAAAAACCAGTTGTCAGTGGAACATTAAACGCATTAAACAGTGATTACGTTATAAAAACTTTAGAACGTGCACATGATGGATGTTTAAATGGTGAATTCTCCGCTTTAGTTACAGGACCAGTAAATAAAGGTATTATTAATACAAGTGGATTAGCATTTAGTGGTCATACAGAATATTTTTCTCAACGTAGTGGATGTAATAAGGTCGTGATGCTGCTAGCTACTAAACTACTACGCGTTGCATTGGCTACTACCCATTTACCCTTATTAAAAGTATCTTCAGCCATTACCAGAAATTCACTAAAAGATACTATAACAATTTTAGCACAGGGTATGAAAAAAAAATTCGGTATAACTGTACCATGTATCTACGTCTGTGGTCTTAATCCCCATGCCGGTGAAGGGGGCTATCTTGGAAAAGAAGAAATAGATGTGATAATTCCAACTTTAGATGCTCTACGTAAAAGTGGTTATAATTTAGTAGGTCCACTTCCTGCAGACACGTTATTTCAAAAAAAATATTTACGAAAATCAGATGTTATATTGGCCATGTATCATGATCAAGGATTACCTGTATTAAAGTACCATGGATTTGGGCGTGCCGCAAATATCACTTTAGGACTCCCATTTATTCGTACTTCTGTCGATCATGGCACAGCAATAGAGCTTGCCGGTTCCGGTCAAGCAAAGGCTAATAGTATTAAAAAAGCACTTACATATGCTATAGAGATGATACATCATGACTATAAATAATCTTTCTGTATGTCAAAAAAGACATATCGCAAGAAAACGTTTTGGTCAGCATTTTTTACATGATTTTTTTGTTATTAACAACATTATTTCCGCTATAAATCCACAAATTAATCACGCAATAGTAGAGATTGGACCCGGTCTTGGTTCCATGACAGAAAAAATCATAAAGTATGTAAACAAAATGACTGTTATTGAAATCGACCGTGATTTATGTAACCGCCTTATTCATAATCCTTGTTTGTCTTCTAAATTAAGAATTATTCAAAAAGATGTAATGAAAGTTTGTTTTTCTACTCTAGCTTCCGAAGAAAAAAAATCGTTACGGATCTTTGGTAATCTACCTTATAATATTTCTACAACACTTATTTTTTATCTTTTTAACTATATTCATATTGTTCAGGATATGCATTTCATGCTACAAAAAGAAGTAGTTAAACGATTATTAGCTCATCCAAATAGCAAGTCATATGGACGATTAAGCATCATGGCACAGTATCACGCTCATATAATTCAATTAATAGAAGTTTCTCCTCATTCATTTTATCCAAAACCAAAAGTAGATTCCGCGTTAATACGATTAACACCTCACACCAAACCACCATTTCATGTGCATAATGTAGAAAAACTTGCTATTTTAACTAAAGCAGCCTTCAATAAACGCCGTAAAACATTGCGAAATAGTTTAAATGAATTTTTTAATTCACGAGAATTGATACATTTAGGTATTGATCCAACAATACGAGCAGAGAACGTCAGCATAAAGGATTTTTGTATCTTAGCTAATGCACTCTAAAAAATTGAATACCATTTATTACGAATAAAAACTTATAATTGTTTTGTTATATGAATGCAATTATATTAATAATAGAATACTTTTAAAAAACTTATAATATTCAGATGCAATTTGTTTTTTTTAATAACTTTATTACTAGTATTTTAGTTAAATACTAATAAGTATTCTAATCATATTTATTTTTTTTAAATTTGTAAATGTAGGTCTTTTATCAATCACATTCTAAAAATAAGTGATTTCTAATAACATTAACTATAGATAAGATCCTAATTATTAATATTTTTATTTATATTAATTTCACTTTAACTAGGAAAAGATCTATTTTATCTTTAATATGAAGCGAAAATAAAACTATATTATCCAAAGATAGCAATACCTTCAGTTTTTAGTATTTCTAAATTAGAATAATTCTATTTTTTACTTATTTTAAATAAAACAAATATAAAAATTATATTATTTTTTTTTGAAACATTTTATTATATCGGTGATTTTAGAAAAAATATTTAAAATTTTTATGTATAATATACATTATAATTATTATTACATATAATATAAACATATGTAAAAACCAAATATTATCTTTATTTATTTAAAAAAACTAATAATAAACATTATTTAATAATAACTTTGCTAATTGTTATAATTATAATTTATAGTAAATTTGCTATAACGTTATAAATATTGTTATAACCCTAACTTAAGACTCGCTTCAAGAAATTGATCTAAATCTCCGTCAAGAACAGATTGTGTTTTAAGCGTTTCGATACCAGTTCGCAGATCTTTAATTCGCGAATCATCTAATATGTATGATCGAATATGCCTTCCCCAGCTAATATCAGATTTAGTATCTTCTAAAACTTTTTTTTCTAAATTTTTTTTCTTCAATTCGAATTCATATAACTTAGCTTTTAATTGTTTCATTGCCTGATCTTTGTTTTTATGCTGCGAACGATCATTTTGACATTGCGTTACAATATTAGTAGGTAAATGAGTAATACGTACTGCGGATTCAGTTCGATTAATGTGTTGCCCTCCTGCACCAGAAGCTCGATAAACATCAATACGGAGATCTCCTAAAGAAATATCGATGTCAATATCATCTTCTACAACCGGATAAACAAACGTAGAACTAAATGAAGTATGACGTCGTCTAGTAGAATCAAAAGGACTCTTTCTTACCAGGCGATGAACGCCAGTTTCAGTCCGTAACCAACCATAAGCATAATTTCCGGTAATCTTGATCGTTGCAGATTTAAGGCCTACACTTTCCCCCTCAGATTCTTCGATAATATGAACTTTAAATTTATGAGATACTGCCCATCGTAAATACATTCTAAGCAACATATTTGCCCAATCTTGTGCGTCTTTCCCCCCCGACCCAGCCTGAATATCAACATAACAATCGGCACCATCATATTTACCAGAAAACATACGCCGATATTCTAGCTTATTTAATATCGCTTCTAACTCATCTAATTCAGTGTTAATAAACAGTAAACTCTCTTTATCATCTTCATGAGTTACTATTTTTAACAAAATATTAAGATCATCTAAACCCTGAGTTAACTGATCAATAGTATTAATAATCTCCTCTAACGACGAAAGTTTTTTTCTTATTTTTTTCGCACGTTCTGGTATATTCCAAATGTTAGGTTGTTTTAACTCAATACGTGTTTCTTCTAAATCTTCTTTTTTAAGATTATAGTCAAAAGTACCCCCTCAAAAAACTTGTTTTGTGCAATAAATCTTGAAGACGATTTTTAATTAAAGTAATTTCAAACATAAATCACAAATTCTTATTTATAAGAAAAAATAGTTAATGAATTTCAAGCATAAAAATTAAAATTTAGAAACTAGAAATTCTAAGTATACAAGTGAATTTATTATATAAAAAATAACTATTACTTAATATTTTAAATATATATTATTTTAAATAACAGACATTCTCTCATAATATCCACATATTATATAATATAAATTAGATGGTTATTTTTAAATGGCATGTTTTATAAACCATTTGTTTTATAACTATAAAAATATATTAAATAGTGTACTCTTAATGCTTCATATCACATAAATAATAAAATTATATACTATTATATATAATATATAATTTTTAAATTAATGAAATAATTTTTATTATTATAAAAATGAAAGTAAAATTTAAATGTTTATGATAAGGTAAAATAAAAAAATTGAAGTTAAAACGAAAATCAGTAAATTTTAGATAAATAAAGGTTTTTCTTTTTTTTTAAAGATAGTCAAATTAAATAGATTTTAATTTTCAATTTTATTGAAACTGCTTTTACTTTTTATAAGCAAGTTCCTATAATACAATTTTTCAATAAAGCAATAATACTTTTAATAAAGTAACATTATCGAAAAAATTAAAAAAACATTTCAATACATATTTAGATATGTATTATTAAAACATGTCTTGAGAAAAATTATTTATAAAAACTTTTTGTTAAAACATTATTTTAATAATAAAATTTATAGAACATATTTTTTATATTAAAGTTCTAATGAATATAATTTGCTATTTATTTTTATTAAAATATTGTTAAAAACAATATATATATAGATATGTGCGATGATATCGATTAATAAATAAATCAAAATTATAGTATCTATATAATATAGTACATTTTTTTAAAACTTATTTCATATATAATATTATATATCTATATAAAAATTATAGAAAATTCCTGCAAAATATTTTTTACTGAAAAAAAATAAACATATTTCATAATAAATCTTTATTTTCAAGTAAAAAAAGGATCATGAAAATCTTTTGTGATACTTTAAAAAAATCGATCTAGCTCTTTTATAAGAATAAATATCCGTTAAAAATATAACCAAATCGGAAACTAAATTATTATTAAATGACAAACAAAATATGTTTTTTTCATATTTTAGGTTATTCTGAATAATAATTCTTTTACTGATTTTCCTTAAATATATAAAATATTTATCGAATATCGTAATTTAAAAAAATACTTTATTTAAATTAATAGGTGACATTTTTATAAATTTATATCATTTACTTAAATGATATCTTATTTTTTTAGTATTTAAGACATTATTTTGATTTTAATGAAGAAAGTGCTTCAGTTAGTACTGACTTAAAAAATAAAAAAATACCACATTATAATTTATATCTACATCTGCAAGTTTCGTGAAATTAAAAAATGTACTTTATTTTAATATTAACTTTAAAAAAGTTATTTTTTATTAAATTATTCTATCTAAAATACAAGTATATATTAAATAATAAAACAAATATTTAATATATAATAATTGATCAAATTAAATTCATATAATACCTTTTTATTTAGATTTTAAATTGCACTTTGTTTATTTCTTTATATTTATAATAAAACTATTATTAGATTAATAACTGCTCTGATAATGCCTGAACTAAAATATTAATTCCCGCACCAGGACGATGAGCATGCTCACTCAAATACCGACGCCAATGTCCAGCCCCAGGTAATCCCTGAAATAATCCCAACATATGACGAGTTATATGATTTAATGATGTTCCTTGAGATAGTTCGTTATCAATATAAGGCAAGATTTTTTCAAAAATTTCTTTTCTATTTGTTACAGGATCAAGTTTTCCAAAAAAAATACTATCAACCTTCATTAATATAGAAGGATTTCTATAAACTTCGCGACCTATCATAACACCATCACATTTTCTTAAGTGTTGTAATGCATCGTATAAGTTGACAATTCCACCATTTAGCACAAACCTAATTGACGGGAAATCTTGTTTTAATTTATAAACCCGCTCGTAATTTAATGGTGGAATCTCTCTATTTTTTTTGGGACTAAAACCATTAAGATATGCTTTTCTAGCATGAATTACAAAGGTTTTACAACCACCTTTCGTTGAAACCGTATCAACAAATTCAGATAAAAAAGAATAACTATCGTTCTCATCAATACCAATACGAGTTTTTACTGTAATCGGCAAATTCACTGCTTCACGCATAGCGGAAACACAATTGGCAACCTGCTCCTTTTCGTTCATTAAATAGGCGCCGAAAAAACCTTTTTTCATTCGATTTGATGGACAGCCAACGTTAAGATTAATTTCATCATAACCTCTTTCTTCTGCTAATTTAGCACAACGGGCTAATATTTTTGGCTCTCTACTACCAACCTGCAAAGAAATTGGATGTTCTTCATTATTATAAACTAAATGATCATTTTTACTTAATAACAAAGTATTCGCACTTAACATTTCTGTATACAACAAGGCTTGACGGCTAAATAATCGTAAAAAAAAGCGACAATGACGATCAGTCCAATTTAGCATAGGAGCAACACTAAATCGCCCTTGTATTGATGCACTATATTTTGATGAAACTAGGTTACCAAAATCATCGTATTTTGATACACTGTTTTTTTTCATACAAATTTGTTAACTATGATAAAATCTTTATAATAAAAAATGACTGAGAAATTTATAATCCATCCATTAAAAAAATAAATTTTATTAAAATATTCTATGTACTTTATAGAAATGTTTATGAACTTATTGTATGGTTTTTTAAAATTTAAAGTAATAAAAAATCTAGTTTTTTGATTAGTTTTACTAACAATATTATAAAATATTATAACATTTATTATAAATTAAAGAAAATTGGATATTTGATCCTATTATTAAAATTTTTTTATCCGGAACGTTGCTTATACAATTTTACTATTAACTTTATTTTAAACAACTTAGGTGTTGTAAGGTTAAGTCTCACGGGTCATTAGTATCGGTTAGCTCAACGCCTTACAACGCTTACACACCCGACCTATCAACGTCATAGTCTTTAACGTCCCTTCAGGAAGCTTAATAGCCTCAGGGAAGACTTATCTTGAGGCAAGTTTCCTGCTTAGATGCTTTCAGCGGTTATCTTTTCCGCACATAGCTACCGGGCAATGCCATTGGCATGACAACCCGAACACCAGAGGTGCGTCCACTCCGGTCCTCTCGTACTAGGAGCAGCTCCTCTCAATCTTCCAACGCCCACGGCAGATAGGGACCGAACTGTCTCACGACGTTCTAAACCCAGCTCGCGTACCACTTTAAATGGCGAACAGCCATACCCTTGGGACCTACTTCAGCCCCAGGATGTGATGAGCCGACATCGAGGTGCCAAACACCGCCGTCGATATGAACTCTTGGGCGGAATCAGCCTGTTATCCCCGGAGTACCTTTTATTCGTTGAGCGATGGCCTTTCCATACAGAACCACCGGATCACTAAGACCTGCTTTCGCATCTGCTCGAGCTGTCACTCTCGCAGTTAAGCTAGCTTATGCCTTTACACTAACCTCACGATGTCCGACCGTGATTAGCTAACCTTTGTGCTCCTCCGTTACTCTTTAGGAGGAGACCGCCCCAGTCAAACTACCCACCAGACACTGTCTTCGACCCGGATAACGAGTCTGAGTTAGAACAATAAGCATTAAAGGGTGGTATTTCAAGGTAGGCTCCATGCAAGCTAGCACCTACACTTCACAGCCTCCCACCTATCCTACACATTAAAACTCAATGTTCAGTGTCAAGCTATAGTAAAGGTTCACGGGGTCTTTCCGTCTTACCGCGGGTACGCCGCATCTTCACGGCGAGTTCAATTTCACTGAGTCTCGGGTGGAGACAGCCTGGCCATCATTACGCCATTCGTGCAGGTCGGAACTTACCCGACAAGGAATTTCGCTACCTTAGGACCGTTATAGTTACGGCCGCCGTTTACCGGGGCTTCGATCAAGAGCTTCTCCTCACGGTTAACTCCATCAATTAACCTTCCGGCACCGGGCAGGCGTCACACCGTATACGTCCACTTTCGTGTTTGCACAGTGCTGTGTTTTTAATAAACAGTTGCAGCCAGCTGGTATCTGCGACTGGCTTCAGCTTGAGGTGTAAAACCTTTTACTTACACGCCAGCGTGCCTTCTCCCGAAGTTACGGCACTATTTTGCCTAGTTCCTTCACCCGAGTTCTCTCAAGCGCCTAGGTATTCTCTACCTGACTACCTGTGTCGGTTTGAGGTACGATTTAGTGTAACCTGGAGCTTAGAGGCTTTTCTTGGAAGCCTAGCATTAATTCCTTCATCACTACTGTGATTCGTCATAGCGCCTCAGTGTTATAAAAAGCGGATTTACCTACTTTTTCACTTTCACGTTTAAACCAGGACGACCGTCGCCTGGCGAACCTAGCTTTCTTCGTCCCCCCTTCGCAGCTACACCCAGTACAGGAATATTAACCTGTTTCCCATCGACTACGCCTTTCGGCCTCACCTTAGGGGTCGACTTACCCTGCTTCGATTAACGTTGAACAGGAACCCTTAGTCTTCTGGCGAGCAGGTTTTTCACCTGCTTTATCGTTACTTATGTCAGCATTCGCACTTCTGATACCTCCAGTGGTCTTCACAAACCACCTTTTCAGGCTTACAGAACGCTCCCCTACCCAGCGGACGCATCACTTAAAAACACTTGATGCATTTATAAGTTATATAAAATGAGCACTTTTTAAGTGATGCGTCCGCTGCCGCAGCTTCGGTACATGATTTAGCCCCGTTACATTTTCCGCGCAGGCTGACTCGACCAGTGAGCTATTACGCTTTCTTTAAATGATGGCTGCTTCTAAGCCAACATCCTGGCTGTTTTAGCCTTCCCACATCGTTTCCCACTGAACCATGATTTTGGGACCTTAGCTGGCGGTCTGGGTTGTTTCCCTCTTCACGACGAACGTTAGCACCCGCCGTGTGTCTCCCGTAATAACATTCTATGGTATTTGCAGTTTGCATCGGATTGGTAATCCGGGATGGATCCCTAGCCGAAACAGAGCTCTACCCCCATAGATGAATTTACGAGGCGCTACCTAAATAGCTTTCGGGGAGAACCAGCTATCTCCCGGTTTGATTGGCCTTTCACCCCTAACCACAAGTCATCCGCTAATTTTTCAACATTAGTCGGTTCGGTCCTCCAGTTAGTGTTATCTAACCTTCAACCTGCTCATAGTTAGATCACCGGGTTTCGGGTCTATATCCCGCAACTTAACGCCCAGTTAAGACTCGGTTTCCCTTCGGCTCCCCTATACAGTTAACCTTGCTACGGAATATAAGTCGCTGACCCATTATACAAAAGGTACGCAGTCACACATTAATTGTGCTTCCACTGCTTGTACGTACACGGTTTCAGGATCTATTTCACTCCCCTCACCGGGGTTCTTTTCGCCTTTCCCTTACGGTACTAGTTCACTATCGGTCAGTCAGGAGTATTTAGCCTTGGAGGATGGTCCCCCCATATTCAAACAGGATACCACGTGTCCCGTTTTACTCATTGAGCTCACAGAAAAACCATTTTTAGATACGGGGCTATCACCCTTTATTGCCGGACTTTCCAGACCGTTCTCCTAATGAGAAAACTGATTAAGGCTCTGGGCTACTCCCTCTTCGCTCGCCACTACTGGGGGAATCTCGGTTGATTTCTTTTCCTCAAGGTAATAAGATGTTTCAGTTCCCTTGGTTTGCTTTACTAAACTATTAATTCACTTAGTAATGATGCAAATATGCATCGGGTTTCCCCATTCGGAAATCGCCGGCTAGTAATGCTTCGTATCAGCTTACCGACGCTTTTCGCAGATTAGCACGTCCTTCTTCGCCTCTGACTGCCTAGGCATTCACCGTGTACGCTTAATCACTTAACCTTACAACCCTAAGCTGTTTTCATTAAAACATATACATAAAGATTATGAATATTATAATTCAATCTGTACTTGTTTTAAACAAAATTGTTGTTATGCAGCTTGTTCCGAATTGTTAAAGAGCTTAGTTTATTAAATAAACTTCGTTATATAATAACTAAATTTTATTTTTTTATTGAAAACTTTAAAATTTTTTATACATATTTAATTTTTATTCGATCTAATAGGGTAAATATTAGTACTTTTTTTTATAAAGTCAAATCTTTTTATTTATTTTTCATTATTTTTTTTCAAAGTTATTTTAGTTTTTATACTTAAAGTAATTAAGCATCATATTTTTCCAAAATCATAAAACAATGCTTTCATGACTACTTCAAAAGTATTCATTAAAAATCACCCAACAACTATCTTATTTACATATAGTTGTATTATTGCTAAAAACAACTTATAATCTAGGGATTTTTAGTATCAAAAAAAAATAAAACTTAAGATTATTAAAGTAATTTTTATTTTTTTTTAAAATACTTGGATCCTTTAGTTAGTCTCTTAAAATATGAAAAATTAATTCTTATTATTTTAATAATATTACATTTCGTAATCAATTCAAGTATTTTAAGTATATTTTTATCTTAAAATTTAATTGATCAATATTGTGCGTTTTTGTGTCTAGAATACAAAAAAAAAGACTTTATTTTATTGCATCTATTATTTTCTGACTGTTACTGTTTGATAAACATTTTTTATACCATTTTGAATTTTTTTTCAAATGGATTTGAAACTAAAATTCTACCTTTTTAGTAATGCTAAACAATCAAACAACTCACCATTAAAATTCTCACATAATTAACCTAAACATATTAGTTATTATAAATTCTTTAAATAAGTTATGAAATATATTTTTTTTAAAAAAAATATATTTAAATTTTTTGAAATAAAAAAAATCAACTTACAGAATTTATACTAAATTAAAAAAATACCATTAATTTAACAATATTAAATATACTATATAATTGATATAATGTTTTTTATTTAGTTGATTAAAGATCAAAACATTTTATATACAATCTATAGCATTGTTAATTCTAAATCAAGGATTCAAGTTTATATTAAACTTAATTCAAGAGATTCTTGTTTTTTTAATATATCACCATATTTGATTATGAGCGGCAACATTTCTAATTACCTATTTGAGGAGAAAATAATTGAGATCTATCAGAAAAAACCATAATGACTTCCTTTTATAAAAAACATTTAGCAAATGTTTTAATAGACTGATTATTAGAGAACCACGAAAATACAGACAATCGATTTTCTCTATATTAAATCTTTTTTTTAAATGCGTTTACATAAATGTAATTTCATAAATTTAAAAAAATCAATAAGACCATCTCTAAGTAAGTTTTATTTTCCTATAGCACCTTATTATAGTTACAATTTATTTATTATTTTAATTTTCATGTGTGAATAAAACTTATTTTTAATATTTTAAAGTAAATATCATGTTGTATAACAAAAAAATATCCGAAATTAAATATTTTCATCAAGTCAGAGATATTTATTAAGAACAAGATCTCCTTAAGCACGATCTATAGAAAAGGCAATAACATTACTTAAAGATTCGGCTTTTAACAGTAACATAACTAGACGATCAACTCCCAATGAAACTCCGGAACATTCTGGAATTCCTCTATCTAACGCTGTTAGAAACAGTTCATCAATAGGCTGTTCTACAAGATTCATTTTTAAACGATTGAGGTTATCTTGTTCAAAACGTTTACGCTGCTCTTGTGCATTGGTTAATTCACGAAAACCGTTTGCAAGCTCAATACCTTTAAAATACACCTCAAAACGCTCTGCAACACGATGATCTCGAGAATTAATTTTAGCTAATGAAGCTTGATCTGCCGGGAAATGATAAATGAATGCTGGCTTGTCTTTCCCAAGATTTGGAGCTACTCCTATCGAAAATAGTAACTCTACGAGAGTAGAACATTCGTCTTCCGAGGAAACACATAAAGAAAGACCTAATTCAAGTGCTACTTTGTATAACACTTTTTTTTTAACCGATAAAGGATTAATTCCCACATGATGAATAAACACTTCTTGGTAAGAAAACATTTCAGCAGAATCACAATCACAAATGTTTTGTAACATTTCATCTACTTCGCTCATCATCTGGTACATATCATAATTAGGGCGATACCACTCTAGCATGGTAAATTCGGGATTATGATAACGACCTGCTTCTTCATTTCGAAAACTACGAGACAGCTGGAAAATAGGCCCGCTTCCAGCAGCTAATAAGCGCTTCATATGATATTCAGGACTGGGTGTTAAATAAAGAGCTATACTGTTATCCTTGAGCATACCAGGATATGTAAAAGCAGTCTTAAAGGGTACAAGATGAATATCAGTCACTGTTTTTTGGCTTAAAGATGGAGTCTCTACTTCCAAAAATCCTCTTGTATTAAAAAACTGTCGAATTTTTTTAAGAATTTCAGCACGTTTTAATAAATTAAAAACAGTTGCGCTTGGTTGCCAATTGTTTAAAGTTTCTTTCATTTTTTAATGATCTATTTTTATGAAATAAGGTAACAAAATACAGGTTGACTTACTTTTATATGATTCGATACAAAATATTTAATTTTATTAAATAAACTGATTTTTTTACAAAATGCTAATTAATATTATTAATAGCAGATTTTTTTGACACTGCATCAAGACAAGATTATATACTTCCATATAATTTTTATAAAAATTTTAGTATTTTTAGTTATTACAACAAAAACATCATTATTTTAATTAATAAATTTTCTAGAATTATATTGATTTTTATAGACATTTTAAAAAAAAATATAAAGAATGTCTTTAATTTTCTTGTGCTTAATATCTATATTTTAATTTCATGTTAATTAATAATAATGTTAATACCTTAGATAATATAAAAATATAAATTATTAATATGGAAATTGATTCATAATTAAAAAATTAAAAAAACAATATACTCAGTTACTGAAATAAGATAAATATCTTTATATATAAACTAATAATTAGTAAAAATGTAATTTCATTATTTTATTAAACAATAAATCTAAGGTTTATCACCTCTACGTTTTTACACAAAAAAAATAATAATAAAATAAAAAACTTGCATACAAAATAAATAAATAAATAAAAAAACATCTTACCGTCTTAATTAAAATATTGTAGTATATAGTTTAATTATTTATTGTAAGGTCAGATTATTATCTTAAATATAAAAAAAATAACTATTTTTTAGAATCATACCATACAAGACTGTTTATGTAAATTATTAGTAAACTTACAATATTCACGGCATCATAAACTATTAAAAAAAATTAACATCAAGATAAATTAAGAATATATTTTTTTTGTTGCATGAATTCGCAAAAAAAAACAATCATATCAATATATTTCAATACAATATGAACAATTTCATACTAGTTAGCAACTATAAAATTTAATATTAAAATAATTAGTTATTAGTTTAATATTCTTATTAAATTTTTTATAATAAAATTTTCTGAAGATTGAAGTTCCAATTCATCGCACTCTATTCGAGAGTAAAGTGACAAATAGAACATTCAATAAAATCATTGCGTCAAACAAATGGAAAATCCTCAAGAGAATTATTAAAATGATTTTTTTATTAATCCAAAAATACAATATTAAAAATTATTTTTTATAACTTACAATAAACACGAATAAATTCTACTCTGATAATTTTAATCAAGATTTTAAATATGATAGAAAAAACATAAAATCATGAATAGATAAGCAGATTAAAATACAATCAACTAACTATGATGCTGTCTAATCACAAAGAAAAAATAAATCCTACGATTCTTATTGCTGACTCTGGTGTAGGAGGGTTGTCCATATACAATGAAGTGAAAAAGAGATTACCTAGAGCCTGTTACATTTATCTATTTGATAACATAGCTTTCCCTTATGGAGAAAAGCCAGAAGCATTTATTGTAAAAAGAGTCCTATGGATTATCAATAAAATTTGGACACACCATAAAATTGACTTAGTCATTCTTGCGTGTAATACAGCCAGCACCATTGCATTATCAATCTTACGAAAAACTTTTTCCTGCCCAATTATAGGCGTAGTGCCAGCAATCAAAACAGCAGTGCAGCTTACACATAACGGCCATATAGGATTATTAGCAACTAACGCCACAATAAAAAGCAATTATACCCATAACTTAATAAAAAAATATGCCAGCCATTGTCAAATTTTACAATTAGGAACAGCTGAATTAGTCAAAATCACAGAAGCTAAATTACATGGTAAATTAGTTCCACTATCAGCTCTACGTAATATTTTAAACCCTTGGATATCTGCAAAAAAACCACCTGATACCATCGTACTTGGCTGTACTCATTTTCCACTTCTCAAGATGGAACTTCAAATGGTATTAAAGAAAGGAACTATTTTAGTTGATTCTGGATCAGCTATTGCCCGCCGCGCATGCTGGCTAGCAGCCCATAACATAGATTATGAAACCTCTAATCTACAAAGTAGAAGAGTCAATAAAGCTTATTGTCTTACAATTACACCAGATGTGCTAGACCTAATCCCCACACTGATCTATTATGGTTTTAATTCATTAGAAGAACTTTAAATTCTATAATAACCATTTCATATATCTTCCACTTATCTAGAGTTATTCTTAAGATTTGATATATGAAATATATAATATTGGAAAGATATATTAGAAAAATTTATAATAATTAAAAAAGCTAATAATCAAGAAACTAGAAATACATGGTTGAAAGTAAAATTATTGATTAAAATCATTTAAGTTATTATTTTTTTTAAATGATGTTTTAAAAAAATACACGTTCTATCAAAAATTCTAAATACTTCGATAAAAACTATATTCTTGTCTATTTATAATAAATTCAATATGTACAACAACTACACGCACAACTAAAAAGAAAAAAAAGAAACAATCTAGATTTCTTCCCTATTACTACAAATTAAGTCTCTAATAATTTTTTTTATATTTTAGTATTTTTATCAAAGTGTCTTTTGATATCATCAATAATTAAATTATATTTTTTTAAATAAAAAATTAAATGTATCTTTACAATAAATGCTAGATATTTTATTGCTTGATCATTAATCATTCTTTAAATATTATTATCAACATTGATAGATAAAATTAAATTCTCTAAGTTGTATAAACTTATTAATTATATACATATAATAATTTAGCTTATCTATTATATTTTTTATAAAGCAAGAAAAAATTATTGAAAAGACTAATATTAAAATAAAAAGTTTAAATCGTAGTATGATTTAAGTAAACAAAATCTATAAAGCATGTATAAACAGTCGAACAAGAAGAAAATATTACTACGTTGCGTGAACATTTTAAATAAATCATTATTCATTAAAATACTCATATTCTTTATCTTGAAATCAAACTTATCGAACTATATATTATGTTTAACTCAAATTTTTATGAAAAATTTTCATAAAAAATTTTATTTTTTTTAACAACTTACATTAATATTCTATATGATTAGATGTCATCATAGAAACATAAATTGATAATTAAAGTTAATAATATATAAAAATCAAACTTCATTCATATTAAATAATTTATAAAAAAATACATTTAATGCAAGATTTTTTAAAAAAACACTAACTTTACACAATAATTATTAAATAACCATTGATTATAAAAATAAGAAAAGCAAAAACATTAAATATACTATAATTTAAAATTACTAATCATCAATCTATTTAATACAATAGAGTAACTCATGAATCATGTTTCAAAAAAAAAGACAACTACTTTATAGATATGCAATAAAAATCGATTGTATTGAAGAAAAAATAAAAAATCAAATAAAACTAGATCTTTCTTTAATACATTGTCCAAATGTGTGATTATTTTGCATTTGATCATTTCGAAATTGAAAGGGTGGAAAAGGTAATACCATACCATGAGTATGGTAACCTTCTAAAATTAATGCATGAACTTGATGTCGCAACGGCATACGATGCCCCATTTCTGCTGCATGCATACGCAGCTCAAATAACGGTAAACCTTGTTGCAAATCAACCAAAAAAGCTTCAGGTGAAGGTAATTCCAGAACGAGGGGACAACGACGTGCTGCCTGCACCAATATCTCAGTTACCTCTTTAATATTAGCGCCTACAGGCGCGGGTACACTTAAGACTACTCGTGTGACAGTATCTGATAACGACCAATTAACAAACTGTTCCGTAATAAAAGCTTTATTAGGAACAATGATTTCTTTTCGATCCCAATCAGTGATCGTTGTAGCGCGGGTATTAATCTTGGTAATATTACCCGTTAGATTACGAATTGTAACTGTATCTCCAATACGAATTGGTTTTTCAAAAAGAATGATCAAACCTGAAATAAAATTAGCAAAAATCTCCTGTAAACCAAACCCTAATCCAACGCCTAAAGCTGCTACCAACCATTGTAGTTTTGACCACTCTATTCCAATCATGGAAAAACCAATTAACCATCCTAAAAGCATCAATCCATATTTAGTGAGGGTGGTTATCGCATAACCAGTTCCAGGAGTTAAATCTAAATGCTGTAGTAATGCTAATTCCAGCAATGCCGGTAGATTTCGCACCATCTGAGTAGTAATAATAAAAACAAGGACAGCGATAAATACTGCACCTAAAGTAATTGGTTGAATACTATCGATTCCCTGATTAGTTGACGTTACATCCCACAAGGTAATGTTTTCTAAAAATGCAAATGCAGAATGTAGTTCTGACCATAATAAAATTACAGATAAAAGCGCGATTAACGTTAAAATTGATCGGACTAAATGTAAAGATTGTGCACTGATTGTATCAAGGTCTAAGACCTTTTCATCTACTTCAGCGGCCACTTCATTTAATTGTGATTGCGATAAACCTTCTTCATTACGTGCACGCTGAGCTAGTATTTCAGCGCGTCGCTGTTTGGCTCTCTCAAAAGCAATACGCCGTCGCTGAATAAACATCCATCTACGAATAACATGATAAATTATTAATAATAAAAACCAAATTAATAACGATGTTTCTAGTCTAGCTAATAAAGCTTGAGCCGTAGCTAAGTGACCTAAACACGCCGCAACAGCAGCAAGGATAGGAGCAAATATCATTAGATTCCACAATGAACGATTTATAAGATTCTCCCCTATTCCATGCTTATCTAAATATAATGGTAGACCAGCACGCTTTAGGCTACTAGTAACCAACGCTAAACATGCACACAGTAATAAAAAACATAATCGGCTTAGAGTGCCTGAAAAGTCTTTTTCACTATAATGATTAAAAGAAACAAGAGCCATAATCAATGGCACAATCATTCCTACGGATAAAGTATAATAACGGAAAGCATGCTTAACTTGCGGCTTAGACCATCCAAAATGAACAATAAATAACCCCTGAGGAGAAGCAAAGTGAGCACAGATAATAAATATCCACAAAATAGGCATTGTCGCGCTGACACCTTCTCCGATAGCAACAGCTACTGGATATGGCCAGGCATGACACAATCCATACCCTAAAACAGCCCAAAGAATAGGAAGTGGTAAAGCAACTAATACTGACCAAAAAACATTGTAAAGAGTTAAAGAAAAATGATCTTGATTAACTTTCCCAACCCGGAAGCCGGATCTACTTAAAAAAGTATAATAATGTCGCCGTGAACTAAGACTAAAACTGATTAAAAAAAATGCTCCGAAAATCGGAATTAACGTTTGACGACTAGTCAGCATCATCCCAAATGCCTGAGTCAACTGATTAAAAGTATCCTGTGTCACCATTTTTCTCAGATCAACTCCAACATCCAATGGATAAGAAAGTGTAATAGGACTAATATCTGCCACCCAAAAAAGATAACGATGAGCTGCTGTTTGAATTTCTCTCATCGCATCCTCTAATTGACTATTAGCCACTTTTAGCTTAGTTAACTCAAGAATTTGCATATTACATCCGGTTAAGAGTGCATTCAGAAGCTTTCGTTGAGTAGTAATCTGTTCTTCAAGAATCCGATTTTGAAGTGGTGTCATAGTTAAGACATTGTTCTGAGTTACTTTACGTAGCTTCGGTAGCTTATTCATTAATTCTTCAAAATATAAGCGTTGAACACGAAGTTGAGCCATATCGCTATCGAGTTGCTGTGGTTTTGGCATTTCTGGTAATCTAGATACTTGAGCACGCAAAGCTTCTCCTAGTGCTGGTGATGCATCTAACCATTTTGCCTGTTCTAATAACGTTGTAAGTGTTTGATATACTTGTAAACTTTGTGAAGCAGCTTTTCGCTGCTGCACAGTAATAATATCCATTCGTTCGGCCTGTTGACTCAACTCGGCTGATAATGCTCGATTACTGTGTAACTGAATAGCAATTGACTTAGGTAATTTTCCGATTTGCTCTACAAATATCTCCGTCTGCTCAATTGCCTGCTCAGCTTCTTGCTTGTGTAAAACATTCAAGCGGTGGCGGAGCAATTGTTGCTCTTTATCGACACGATTATGCTTTATTTTTAGTACTTCAGCACGTAGACGGGATAGCTCTTGTCGGTTATTTGCGCTTAACTGAGCTAAATCTAATTCCTCAACTTTCAGACGACACGCTACTTCTTCTGCTTGTAATGCCGTAGATTGAACCTGTTCTAACAGTGAACTTGGCATACTCGTTCCAAGCAACTGAAGATGTTTCTCAACATGGTTGAGAGACCTTCGTGCATCAGTTTGTTTTTGGGGTAATAAGCTTAGTGAATTACTAATAGATCGCACTAAATCTTTTTGTTTTTTTAATTGAGCAGATACATCCATAAGCTGGCTATTTGTTCTTAACAGTTGCTGATTTAATTCATTACTATTCAATTTATTACCAAATAGAATAGGTTTTTCTAATTCAATATCTTTTTCATCTCGCAGCTGTTGAGTAAGCGCCGGAAAATCATCAATAGCTTTATGATATTCACTTATTTTAACGATGGATTCTTTTCCTTTATCAATAATCTTTAACACTGATTGTAATATTTTAATGATTGCTTCTTGACTTTGTATATTTTTATTTTCCTGTATATACTGAAGTTCTTGTTTAATCTGTTCCTCATTAGGTAGAGTGCTAGCAAAAAGTAGTGGAGACACCAGAAATAGAAGAAAGCAAATTATAATTAGACGCAAAATGAAAACTCTAAAATTCACCGGAAAACGCTCACATCAGGGGGATATTGTTTTTTTTGATGCCACGAGCTAAAGGCTGACCAACACGACTAACGCAGTTAAGATGCAAATTTTTCTCTAATATTACACTCTTACCTTCAAACAAATTAATTACAGTAGAACCAAGTTTAAATCGTCCCATTTCCTCCCCTTTTAATAGTATGATCGCACCCCGTTCACCTGCCTGAGGATAATTCCAGTGCTTGAGAATTCCCTGGCGAGGTGGAGTAATGGTCCCTCCCCATACTGTTTCAATACTTCCAACAATCGTTGCCCCAATTAAGATCTGTACCATGAAACTAAATTCGGTATCAAAGAAACAAATAAGTCTTTCATTTCGTGCAAACAAATTAGGAACATTTGCTGACATGAGGGGATTCAGCGAAAATAGTGTACCCGGCACGTATAACATTTCACGTAATAGTGCATTACAAGGCATATGGACACGATGATAATCACTGGGAGAAATATAAGTGATAACAAAACTACCATTTTGAAATTTATTAAGCATAGGTTGATTACACGCCATAAGCGCTTCTAAAGTATATTGGTGTCCTTTTGCCTGAAATATCCTCCCATCTTCAATCATACCATATTGAGAAATGATACCATCAGCCGGACATACTAGTGTCGATGGATCAGCATTAATAGAACGAGCCTCATGTCGTAGCGTACGAACAAAAAAATCATTAAACGTTTTATAGTTGACAAGTTTTTGTTCCTGCACTTCTTGCATATTTATTCTATACCAACGTATAAATAACGTAATGATTGCTCTAGTAAAAAAACCACCCTGGCACTTAGCAATCCAACCAGCTAACTCTGTCAACCAAAGCTTAGGAAATAAGTAATATTGTAAAGTTACCTTTATCTTATCTAGCACAGTAATCTCATTTATATAATTTATTTAGCTAAAAACATTATAGTAGATCTATAAAAATAAGTTCCTTTTTTTTCTAAAAAACCTAACCACTTTTTTGCTGAAATTGACTAATTAGTTTATTATAATCACTAGTAAAAAAAATTGTTTAACCTGCTATTACTATTTTCTTTATCTCTTATTCAATCTCACAATAAAGATGGATTGACGTAATAACTAATTTTCTTACAAATTAAACTTAATAACAAACTCATCATGATCAAATGAATAACGAAAATCGAATTATTTATGTTCTTATATAACTTTATTTCTGTTAAAATGAGATAATTTATTCTCATTTCACTGTTATTACATCATAATTATGATACAATTTGATTTAAAGATTTTAATAAAAAAACATAAAGTATTATTTTTTTAAATTTTTATTTTCAATTTAAAGTCTTAAAAGCTCGAAAATCACGCTAACTTTATATTAAAAAAAATATTTTATCTGTCATCTTTTTTTCTAAAAACTGTTTTTTTTGTCTCTATAAAAATAAAAAATCATAACTAACATTTAAAAACTATAAAAGCCTACAAATGGAATTTTAATATTAAGTATAATTTGATATTAAATAATAAAATCTTCTTAATTAAGACTAGGATTAAAAAAACATAGTTTGCAGAGACTTTTAATTTTAGTCTGAGGAATATCTTGCCATTTAAGTTTAAAATGTTATATGTGTTATTATTACTAAATTTATAACTAACGAAAAGCGTTAAAAATTGTTAAACCCACAATATATCTTCATCGCATTAGTTTATTGTAACGATATATAAACCAATCTTATTAAGCATCTCTAACTATAAATGAAGATGACTTAATACGCCCATTAATGTATTAACAAACAGTATAACTATTTATATTGATTTTATTTTAACACAAACAAAAGATCTAGATTACTATCTATTCTATCCTTACTAAAAAAAACAGAACAAGTATAAAGAACAAAATAAAAATATTTAATAAATATAATAAAAAAGGTTATATTCTATCCATGAATAGAATCAGGAAAAACGTTTTATTTATGATGTAATAAAAAATTTTATGACAAGAATATACTTCTAGATTACCTGCGGATATACATCTGTATAACGCCACACTACTTAATCTCTTAAGATTTACAATAAATAATATGAATAGTTTTTTCTAAATTATTTAATTAATAATATAGTTATATTAAGTAAACATTGACAACATATCAACATATTTAATAAAGAATAGAAAAAATCAATTATCCGTATATTCTAATTAACTCAATATCCATTCTTTACCCTCAAGTATTTTGGATGAGAAATATCTCATTTTGTTCAAGCAGCATTAGAATAAAAAGACAAAGTACCGATATATTATATAACAATTTTGTTATGTACTTTATTTTTAAAATATTTGTTACATTTTCTTACCTTAAGATATAAAATAATACTTATAAAAAAAACTAAACATTAATACTTATAAACCTGTTAGGCTTTTTGGTTGAAATAAAAATAAATCTTAAATATTTAAAGTTAAAAATCTAATATCTCAATTGAGAGAGTGCAAAAAATAATACCGGTAATTTTAATAAAAAGATGTTAAAAGTCTAAAAGAACTATATACAGATTTCATCCCATTCATTTCTTAATATGATCAAATATACATATGATCAATTATATAACCTGAATAACTTATATCTAGACAGTACTCGCCTACATAATTTTCAACATCCAAGCTTACTATATTAGGTATAGTACACACGTTAATAAGTTATTAAAACCGTCCAAAAAAATATTTATCGAGTAAATTAATATAGTATTATCCTGGGAGTCACAAAGCATATCAAATTAATGCTCGCATCGACATTAAAAGAATTATTAAAATGTTTTCTAGCTTATTTAATATTATATAAACTATACAATATTTTTAGTTGGATCGTATGCTGTGATACCTTATTTTTATAACCACTAATATAAGTTTTAATTTCCTTAAAGTTAGATAGATCTGCCTAAAAAAATAAATTCTATCAATCGACTCACTAACATCAAGCATTGCAGCTATAAAAATTTTTAATACTTTTCTATCTAAATTTATAATTTAACAAATTTAGATGTTATACCACTAAAAAACTAATTGTATAAATTAATTTATTTATACAATGACAAGTTTTAACATTTTTTCAATTACAAATGTTTATTTGTAGATGAAATACAACCTAATATCAAGACTTAATATAATCATTCCACAACAATTTCCGTTGTTCCTAGTATAGTTAATAAATTAATCATTTGTCATAGTTAATATTAGGTATAATAAATAGCAATTCAATTGCTGTTGAGATAAGTTTAAAATTTAAAGATTTACAACCTGCAAGAGACAATGAGAAAAAATATTTAATACTTTAATATACAATATCTGGATAAAACAATCTGATAATTGTTTATGTAAATAAAAATAGATAATTAACTCTTAAAAAAAAATAAGTTTTGACCTAAGTATCTTCATGCCGTAAGTTAAAGAAAGCGTATGTTTTTATCTACTCTTTCTTCTATGCAAGCCATATCCTACTCTACAATTTAAAACAGTTATTCGTCTGATATTACGCAGAGACAGATATGCTATCTCAAACTGGAGAAAAAAATGCAACGTGCATTTATCATAGTGCTAGATTCTTTTGGTATCGGAGCGTCAAAAGACGCTAATCGGTTTGGGGATGAAGGAGCAAATACGTTAGGGCATATTGCTGAATTCTGTCATCAGAGCGCTGCCATTCAAGAACGAGAAGGAGAATTGAATCTTCCTAATCTAACTCGTCTTGGTTTGGGGAAAGCCGCGGAACAATCTAGCGGACGATTCCCCCCCGGGCTAGATATACAAGCAAAAATTATTGGCGCTTATGCGTATGCTAGTACAATTTCTTTTGGAAAAGATACGCTATCAGGGCATTGGGAAATTGCGGGTGTTCCAGTACTATTCGACTGGGATTATTTTCCATCGCAAAAAAATACTTTTCCACCAGAGCTTTTAAGTGCATTAATATCTCACGCTAACCTTCCAGGTTTTTTGGGAAATTGCCACGCTTCAGGATCTTTAATACTCGATAGACTGGGAGAGGAACATATGCGCACTGGAAAACCAATTTTTTATACATCAGCAGACTCGGTCTTTCAAATAGCGTGTCACGAAGAAACATTTTTACTTAAACGACTGTATTCATTATGTCAGATTGCACGTGAAATATTAATCGAGGGAGGGTACAATATCGGACGCGTTATTGCTAGACCTTTTATTGGGGAGAAACAAGGAAATTTTATTCGAACTGGCAACCGACGCGACTTGATCATATCACTTCCATCAGTAACAGTTTTGCAAAAGTTGGTTGAAGAAAAAGGTGGAACAGTCGTTTCTATCGGTAAAACTAGCGATATTTATGATAAAGTTGCTATTAGCAAGAAAGTTAAAGCTAGCGGATTAGACGCCTTATTTGATGCAACAATTGAAGAAATAAACTCTGCAGGACAGAACACCCTTATATTTACTAATTTTATTAACTTTGATTCTGATTATGGTCATCGACGAGATGTTTCCGGATACGCGAATGCATTAGAACTTTTTGATCGTCGTTTGCCGGAATTAATGTCTCAACTAACAGGGAATGATATTATGATCCTCACAGCCGATCATGGATGTGATCCTACATGGAAAGGAACTGATCATACTCGTGAACACGTTCCAATTTTGATTTATGGAGATAAAATTCTTCCAGGTTTTTACGGTCATCGTAGCACCTTTGCTGATATTGGGCAAACAGTATCACGTTACTTTTCCCTCTCTCCAATGGAATACGGAACAGCGATTTTTTAATACTCAATCAATAATTCGTGCTCGTAAATAATATAAATATTAGGTTTAATTGATCACATTCTGCATTAAAGATATAGTAGTAAATTATTCACTACACAAGGAATATTAAATTATGTCAACACCGCATATCAACGCTGAGAAAGGTGATTTTGCAGAAGTAGTGCTAATGCCTGGAGATCCATTGAGAGCACAATATATTGCTAATACCTTTCTTTCTGAAGCAAGAGAAGTAAATCGAGTTCGCGGCATGTTAGCCTATACAGGGAAGTATAAAAACTTTCCAATCTCGGTTATGGGACACGGAATGGGAATCCCATCTTGTTCAATTTATGCAAAAGAACTAATTACTGATTTTGGAGTCACACAGATTATTCGCGTTGGTTCTTGCGGAGCTATTCGACAGGATATTCGTATGCGCGATATTGTTATCGGAATGGGTGCAAGTACTGATTCTAAAGTTAACCGTATTCGCTTTAAAGATAATGATTTAGCTGCCATTGCAGATTTTAACTTACTACGTAATGCAGTTAATTCTGCTAAAGCCTTAAATATTCCAGTACATGTTGGAAACATTTTTTCTGCTGATCTTTTTTATGCACCACATCCTGAAATATTTGATCTTTTAGAGAAATATGGAATTCTTGGCGTAGATATGGAAGCAGCAGGGCTCTATGGAGTTGCAGCGGAATTTGGTGCTCGTGTCTTGGCAATCTGTACTGTGTCAGATCACATTCGCAGAGGGGAATCTTTAAGTCATGATGATCGTCAAAGCACTTTTAACGACATGATTCTTGTCACTCTAGAGTCAGTGTTACTTGGAAATAAATATTAACAATAATAACACACAATGAAATCTTTCAGAAAAAGATATTTTTTCATTCGATTAATTTATACAGTTTGTTTTAAAATATCTCTATATACTGTAAATATTTAAAATTAGATACAATACTCTTATAAAATTATTTTATTAATATTCCTACACATATGCTTATCAAGCATATAAATAAATAATTATGAGTCTTTTCTTGTCTCAATTTCGACTATTATACATATGTGAGTACATAAAAAAATTTTTATGTAAAAAAATATTTTCTATAAAAATAGAGAATGTTTGATTGTATTAAAAGAAAGGTTATTTATCTTTTTAAAAAAAAATATTTTTTTTAGAAGAAATCTAAAATTAATTTTATTTCTTTTTCCTGATTAAACCCTCAAAATAGTGACAAAATAAACATTTTTTTATTTTAAAAAAAACTATCTAGCAAAATTTTTAATCACTGATTAATAAAATTTTTAATTAAAAATTAGTATATTCTAATTTTGATCAGATAACAGAAAGAACTATTTAATAGATGCTCTTTACTCTTTTTTTTTGAAAAAAAGCAATTAGATGTAAAAGATTTTTATGTGTTTAAGTTTACATTGTTCTACCCTTATCATTAAGATACGTATTACTTTTTTCCTACAATAGACACTTATTTTAATACATTGAGTACGTGAAAAAATTCAGAGCCATATTAAGGTTTAATAACACCATTAACACCATTCGATAAAATTTATTGTTCACTTTAGCAAGATGTTTCAAATAAAAAACTGATTTTAAAAAAAATGTTAGTCTCGAGAAAAAAAACAACCGCAATTACTTCACTAATCATACTAATCTGTATATTTATGTCTGTTTCAACACTAATGGATGACATCAATTATTCTATTAAACTTTTTTATAGAAAATATGCAAAATCAATATAAACAAATAATAATCACAACATCTTCTCAATCAAAAAAAATACTAAAACCATATATCCATCTTGTTTGTTTTAAATATATACATTTTAATTTCAATACTTTCGGATTAATGTTATAATGGAAAGACATGTTATTATAATTCAAAATAATATCCTCGTACTTGACTAAAATAAAAATACAAAAATTATTTTTAATGACAACATTCTTATGTTGTTACAAAAACTAATAAAATTGATGAATGTAATCTCTTTGTTACAAACAATATAAAATATCCAATGAAGTTTCTTCGAAAAAAAATAATTTTTCTATAAACAAGAATAGGGTTGCATCATCTATGATGACATAATTAATATACTAAAATTATTATATTAAGACGAAATATGCTAATTTTATTAAACGCTTCTATCTAAAAGCTTTTTCATAAAGTATACTTAAATCCAATGAAATCTTATTGATAATCAATTTTATAGTAAGTTCCTGTAAAACTTTACGAGCTTCATAGTAATATGCTCTCTTTGAGAGTTTATCTTTAACTTCTTTGAATTATTATATAAATCTACAGTGCTACTTATAAAATTTACATAAAACATTTTAAAACCGACTTAAAGAATCAACACAAAAATTATTTAAAATCAATCGATTAGTAGAATTAAAATTATTAATCAACAATGAAAGCGCTTATAACAATCATTAATGATATGTTAAGCAACGACTCCTTTTGAAATCCAAGAAAATTAATTCTGAACAAAAAAACGTTATAGAATATTTTATCATCATAAAAAAAAGTAACTATGAATGAGTTGAAACTAATTTATCTTTAAAAGAGATAATAAAAAAGTGGTAATAAACAACTGCTTCTTCCTTAATAAAAAAAACAAAAAAAACTAACCCTAAAACAAATAACGAAATCGCTTCATCATCTTAAAAAAAACAAAAAAGTATAATCAACATGCAAATGAATCTATTAAAAAAATCTTATACTGATAACAAGAATCTATTTAAAAAAACAAGAATTTATTAATCTATACAAAAAATTATAATAATATGATTCAACATCATTGACACTCTCTTTCATGCTATTTTTTTTTGGGAAAACAGAAGATTGAATTTAGCAATCTCATTAATCTTACAAATTAGTATTCATAAAAAACAGATTTTCAAAATAGACAGTAAAGCTCTATGATGATAATAGTGATCATAGAAAAGCCTGAAAGCGCGTTAAGTTATATTGTTCTTTAATCGTATTCTGGCATTAATTAATTTCATCTCTAACGAAAGAATGTTATGTGAAACAACAATATCTTCAGTATAGTTAAAGAAAATCACAACACAAATACTTAAACGATCTAGACTATATAAGGTTTTTTTCAAAAATCAAACTTGAATTTTTATCCAAATTAAATAATCTAGTATTATTTAACTTATAAATTTTATTATACTACAATAATGCCTATATCCATAAAATCAGTGTTGAGGAAAAGAAATAACTTAGATATTGAGAATAGGATTAATATCCTTTATTTTATGGAATTCTATACGACATGAAAAACATAAGTGTTAAAATTACTAAAAAATCAGATAAAGAAAGATTCATAGATATCGTACCATTTAATTGGGCTAGACTAGAAAAGTTTTTCTAAAGACGCTACTTTATATTATTGCTAGTGATGTGACCTACACGTCACATACACGATCTAAACACTCGTTCAGCACTGATGTTGCATATTTGTTATGTTGTTGAAATCGAATTCGTTTTTCTTGAAAAAAACTACATAGTAATCAAGAAACTGTCTTAAATCCAAAATTAATTTTAACTTTAAAGAAAAATGGCGACGTTATGCTATTTATGCCAGAAATAATGAAAATTTTGAAAAACCTATTTAATATCAACAACAGAGGAACTATTTACACCCATACAACTTACATTGTAAAAAAAACACAGGAGCATCCTTTTATGAATTACATGTTTTAGATTACGATGATTACAATCCAATTTTCATATATCGTTTGTCTGAATTAACGATTGCACCAACTTGGTCTTCTAATAAAAAAAACTAGCTTTTTCTTTATCGAAGACAGGAAGTCTTCATTTGTATATAATGGAGATATTTCCTTACGGAAGATTAATCAATTAACCGAAGAACGCAACAATAATACGGAGCCGACTTGATTTTTTTTTCGATAGCCTGAAACTGGTTTATACTCCCGAGCAAGAAAAATGCTCATAAGTTTGCAACATGCATCTTTACAAATACAACAATAGATACAATATCTTTTTTTGAGGTTGATACCACAATCAAGATGCAAAAAAAAATCAGTGCAGACAGTATGTTTCTAGTTATAGTTAGCAGAACTTATTACAAATTACACAAAAGTAAACTAAATCTACACACACGATCAATCTAGATATTAACTAACACATTCCTGTATGAAATAATTAGCGTTACTCTAAACGATACATTAGTAATCTACACCATTTCATCACAAGAATCACATTCCGTATTACATGTTGTTTCTGTACTAATGGTAGTTTTAAAACTCATCTTTTGATAAAAATGTGGTGGGCAAGCTAAATTCCCTGTCTGTTGACCTTATCTATAATATAGATATAACAAAAAATAAAAGGAATATGATATGCAATTAAAAAAAGTTCTAAAAAAAATAATAATGGTACTACCTGTCATGGCTATTGCTGCATGTAGTTCTTATAAAAATGTAAACAATGAAGATAAATTAGAAATAGAAAGCAATATAAATAGAGAAGAAAATGCTATTACCAGTATTTCCGATCAAGATGCTTTTCTTCAAAAACAAGATGTTCAGAAAAATAACATCGTTTATTTCGAATTTAATAAATATGATATTCGACCTGAAGATACTCATATTCTTGACATGCATGCTGACTTTCTTCGAACGAAACCAAATTGTACAATAACCATTGAAGGTCATACAGATGAACGAGGCACCCCAGAATATAATATCGCTCTGGGTGAACGCCGTGCTAATGCCGTGAAAATGTACCTACAAACTCAAGGTATATCCGAAGATAGAATGACTATTATTTCTTACGGTAAAGACAAACAACTTGCAATAGGACATGAAGAATCTTCTTATGCTAAAAACCGTCGAAGTGTAATACTTTATTAAATAACCTGCCTAAGAAGAAATAGATTTATATTTTGATAGTATATCAATTTTATTAATAAGTATGGCGGCCTTAATGGCCGCAACCAAAAAATATTAAGTAATAACTTTGCTTTAAAAGCTTAATAAAATATCAATTTCTAATTTAAAGCACATGTTAATATCAATTTATTATACCACTAAATTTAAGAAAATTAAAATCACGTCTCTTAACTGATTAAGGTCTAATCTCAAAAATTTAATACACTTATTCCTTCTAGTCAGAAATAATGATAATTATTATCTCGACAAATAAAATATTTCATGTTAAAATAATAGTATTTACTTATAGCTAAAATAGACCTTTACAAGTTTCTATAAACCTTAAAAAGTAATACTACTCTTAAAGTAAGACGTTAAGTTATTTCTGATAAGCCTATAAAACATCATAAAAACATTAAAACCATAATCAATAAGTCTTAATGACTATTAAACTAAAACTTTTTATGTAAAATTTTAATATAAAGATCTTAATTAGTTATCAACATCTGATAAAAATCAAAATTTTATGATATTAACAGTTAAATTTAACGATATTTTTTATCTAATAAAATTTATCTGATCGAATCATTTCTGTTAAAAGTTCACACGATCTTAAATTCAAATTTAAAACATACTCTCAACACAAAAGGGTATGCTTTAAAAGCATAATGAATAAAAAAACTCTTGAGAGTAGAAAATATAAAACTATCTTCATATTTAATCGATATAATTTAATTTGAATTCCTATTAAGATATTTAGTGTAAAATAACGAATAAACACTTTAGAAGATTTAAATAATAAAAAAACAACATTTATATAATAAATTAATACTTTTAATAAAATTACTTATAATTAACATCTCTGTTTTACAATAAGACTAACTCTTAAAGGTTTACTGAAAATAAAAAAATTAGTCAGTAAAACTACACTTCACTGAAAAGAAATATCATGAAAATATATTTCTATTTTTTTAAACCCAAAATTGACTAAAACTTATAATAAAAGATTTTTAATTAAACTTTTTCATAAAAGAATAAATGGAAACTGGGACTGAATAACGTTTCATATCCTCAAGAATATGAAACGTTTTCGTTTGTTAATAAGTTATTTTTTAAATAGTCTTCTGTGCTTACATACAACTTATTAATATGTTTAAAATTATTGTAGTTATTCTTATCAGATAAGATAACTGGTTTAACTTTTATCCATAATTTAAGATGCACGCGCTTATTAAAAATAATTTCTATGTCTTTTCGAGCTTCAATGCCAATTCTTTTAATTTTTTTTCCTTTATTGCCAATAATTATTTTTTTTTGCCTATTGTGCGCCACCCAGACCAATCCGTGAATTTTATAATCGCCGCAATTATTGCTAGTAACATCTGATACCTCTACCGTAATGGAATAAGGAAGCTCATCGCCAAGTAAACGCATAAGTTTTTCACGTATGGTTTCCGAAACTAAGAATTTTTTAGAACGGTTAGTTACATAACCTGCTGGAAAATAATGTATGGATTCCGGCAAAGTTTTGCGTACAATCTTTCCTACAGCATCAATATACATATCGTTTTTGGCTGATATAGGCAATATACCATAGAACGACATTTTTTGACTAAGAAAAGATATATATGGTAACAAAGACTCTTTTTTTTCTAAATTATCTATTTTGTTAATCGCTAAGATAACTGGACGGTGAATCTGATTTAGTGCTTTTAAAACCATTTCATCTTCTGATGTCCAATTTATACAATCTACTACAAAAATTACTAATTCTACATTATAAGTTGCATTGCTACTAGTGCACTTATCGATTAATTTATTAATTGTCTGTATTTTTTCAACATACAATCCTGGTGTATCTACATAAACAATTTGATATATACCTTCTGTTTGAATACCTATGACTAACTCACGCGTAGTAAATGGTTTTCGCGAAGTAATCGATATCTTTTTCTTGACCAACTTATTTAGTAGAGTCGATTTTCCAACATTTGTACGACCTACTATAGAAACATAACCACAATAAGTCTTATGTTTTTCACTCATGTGATCTCCAGCAACTTAAGAGTTTGTTCTGCTGCGGCTTGCTCGGCCTTACGACGACTTGATCCATTACCGATTACGGGATAAGGAAGACTTACCACCTGACAATGTATAGTAAAATTTTGCTTGTGAGCTTCACCTTCTACTTCAACAACATGATAGGTTGGTAAAGGTGCATGACATCCTTGCAAATATTCCTGCAGTCGAGTTTTCGGATCTTTTTGTTTATTACCAGGACTAATTTTATCCAATCGGAAACAATACCATTCAAGAATCAACTTTTCGACAGTTTGTATATTACTATCCAAAAATATACTACCAATCAATGCTTCTACTGTATTAGCTAAAATAGATTCACGACGAAAACCACCGCTTTTTAATTCTCCAAGCCCAAGTCGTAAATAATCGCCCACATTAAACTCACGTGCTAATTCTGCAAGAGTATAACCACGGACGAGCGTTGCTCGCATTCGGCTCATATCTCCTTCATCGACTCGAGGAAAACGTTGATACAAATCATTTGCGATAACATAACTGAGTATAGAGTCACCTAAAAATTCTAGTCGCTCATTATGTTTGCTGCTAGCACTACGATGCGTTAAAGCTTGGAATAATAATTCTTGATGTTGAAAAAAATAACCTAGATTTTTTTGAAGCGTATTTATTGAAATAGAATTCATGCGTTACCAATAACTTACTGATAAATAAAAATATCTTTAAAAAACCGCAATACATAAATTTTTAAAGAAGTTTTGTACTCTTCTTCAAGAAGAAGAAATCATTTTTATATAGAAACTATTCTATAATTAACCAAACAATATAATGTTTGAAAAACTGATTAATGAACAGCTCCAATGCGATTGAGACGAACTCCTATAGGCCATTCTCCTTCTTCTTTATCCAGACTCATCCAAATCATTGTTGCTTTTCCTACCAAATTTTTCTCGGGAACAAATCCCCAAAAACGACTATCAGCACTACAATCTCGATTGTCCCCCATCATAAAATATGATTTCTCGGGAACTACCCATTCTCCCAAGCAATAACCAGGCTGTTGATAATAACTTTTTATATTATCTTGTTTTCCTTTTACGGTTAAAATTTCATGGATTACATCACCTAAAGATTCTTTATTCTTTGTCTGATCTAATGAGGGAATGTTTGTTTCATTGTCAAGAAAAACCTGCAGGCAATCAGTTCTCTTTTTTTGAATATTATTTAAATCTAAACTTTTATCAAAATTATCAAAATGAAGTTCATTATAAGTAATTTTTAGTGATTTTTTTAATTTCATTACACTATTATCAGTATAAGGATATATTATTAAATGCTTATTAACATAATCATAAATAATATGATCACCTGGCAATCCTACGACACGTTTAATATAATCTAACTTGGGGTTGAGGGGGTATTTAAACAAAACTAAATCACCGCGTTTAGGATAACTAGTTTTCATTAAAGTTGTTTGCGTGATAGGATTTTTCACACCATAGGCAAATTTTTTTACTAAAATAAAATCACCAACTAATAATGTTGGCTTCATTGAAGATGAAGGAATTTGAAATGGTTCTAAAATAAATGAACGGACTAAAAAAATTATGCATAATACAGGAAAGATTGAAGCACAACTCTGAAGCCGCATTAGATTACGATCCATATAAAGTGTGTTATTATTCTTCGAAATTTCATTTATGACATATTGTTTTTGCCTCATCGCGACTTTTTGGTTTAGGAATGGATTAATCAACTTTTCTTTAACTTTAAATAAACACCAAAGAATGCCGCTACTAAATGTCGCAATTGCTAACATTAAAGTAAATATATTAGCCATGTCAGCTCCTAAAACTTATTTTTTATTATTACCTGCATTCAGCATTATCAAAAATGCTTCTTTTGGAAGATTTATATCACCAATTTTTTTCATACGTTTTTTTCCTTCTTTTTGTTTCTTTATAAGTTTTTTCTTGCGACTTACATCTCCACCATAACATTTTGCTAGAACATTTTTGCGTAGTTGTTTAATAGTCGAGCGAGAAATAATATGCTTACCAATAGCTGCTTGGATAGTAATATCAAACTGCTGTCGAGGAATTATTCCTTGGAGCTTGTCAACAAATTCTTTTCCACGGATAACCGCTTTATCTCTATGAGAGATTAGCGATAACGCATCAACTTGTTTTCCATTAATCAAAATATCCACTCTCACCATATTGGCATTTTGAAAACGTTTGAATCTATAATCCAATGATGCATACCCACTCGAAATAGATTGTAATCGATCAAAAAAATCGACTACTACTTCTGCCATCGGGATTTCATATGTCAAGGCTACATAATCTCCATGATATATCATGTTTGTCTGAATACCCCTCTTTTCAATACATAGGGTGATTATGTTTCCCAAATAAATCTTAGGTAACAATATATTACATTCTGCGATAGGTTCGTGAAATTCATAAATAGAATTCAAGACTGGTAGCTTTGAAGGATTATCTATATATAACTTCATGTTATTTGTTGTCAAAATTTCATAAATCACCGTTGGGATAGTAATAATAAGGTCGAGAGCATATTCTCGCTTAAGACGCTCCTGAATTATTTCCATATGGAGAAGACCAAGAAAACCACATCGAAACCCAAAACCAAGTGCACTTGAACTTTCTGCCTCATAAACAAAAGAAGCATCATTAAGGCTAAGCTTACCGAGAGCATCTCGAAATGCCTCATAGTCATCTGCACTTACCGGAAATAAACCAGCATACACTTGTTGTTGGATTTTTTTAAAACCAGCTAATGCTTTATGAGCTGGATCTCGTGACAAGGTTAAAGTATCCCCTACTGGCGCACCGTGGATATCTTTAATACCACAAACAAGCCATCCAACTTCACCACAATGCAGAACTTCACGCTCAATACGTTTAGGAGTAAAAATACCTAACTGACCCGCATCATAGTGTTGACCAGTGCTCATAACTTTAACTTTTTCTCCTTTTCTTAAAATACCATTTTTTACTCGAATTAATGAAACAACACCTAAGTAATTATCGAACCAGGAATCAATAATAAGCGCTTGTAACGGGGCTATCACGTCTCCATTTGGCGGAGGAATATCATGTAAAATCCGTTCGAGTAAATTTGGTATACCTATTCCAGTTTTTGCTGAACATCGCACTGCATCGCTTGCCTTAATACCAATAATCTCTTCAATTTCTTTAGACACTCGATCAGGGTTAGCTGTAGGAAGATCAATTTTGTTGAGCACAGGGACAACTTCTAAACCCATATCCAATGCAGTGTAGCAATTTGCTAAAGTCTGGGCTTCCACCCCTTGTGCAGAATCAATGACTAATAAGGCACCCTCGCATGCAGCAAGAGAGCGGGAAACTTCGTAAGAGAAATCTACATGCCCTGGTGTATCGATAAAGTTTAGTTGATAAATTTTACCATCATCAGACTTGTAGAATAAGGTTACGCTTCGAGCTTTGATGGTAATGCCGCGTTCACGCTCTAGATCCATAGAATCAAGAACTTGAGATGCAATTTCAGACTCTCTTAAACCTTTGCAGATTCTAATTAAGCAATCAGATAGCGTGGATTTTCCGTGATCAATATGAGCAATAATAGAGAAATTTCGTATATTCTTCATGTTGGTAATTTACTATGTAGACTGGAATATAAAGAAAGTATCGGAATAATATTCTGTTTTTATAAAAATAATGTTTAGAATTATCTGAATAAAAGTATATCAAATGGAACTATATTCTCAAAAAAGCAAAAGGTCGTTAAAAAACTATTATTTGAGATATCTTGATTAGAATACGGAATTTTGAACAAAATGCAGGTTTAAGAATTAGATTTTTCTTACATTAGACTGGTTATTTTTTTAACAACTGTTTTATTTTTACTATTAACTAGCGTGAAAAACTCTTATGAAAGAAATATTTTAGAGCATGGTCATTCTCACTACTATTATATAAGCAGTATGTGCTATTCCGATGATAGCTACGATAGTTCCGTTTTACTAATCAAATAAACTTAAATATTTTCTATAAAAAATATACAGTAGACAGTAAAATATAAAAAATTTTGATTATGTGTATCGAATCTATTAAATATTTCTTTTTTTTAGTTGTTTTTAGATATGCGTATTCTATATTTTTTATCTTACAAGAATTTATTATATTTTTAACATTAATATACGAACTATTCGTAAGCATACCTTATCGAACGAATTAGTATAGTTGATCTGTATAAGTATTGTATTAATTTATAATACTAAATTCAAATATTTAAAAAATAATTGGTGCAACATTATCACTTGAATTATATGATAATTTTATTATACTATATGTTGTGAAAGTTTAATCTTTTTTTTGATATTACATACCATTTAGTAATAGTATTAATAATTTAATCTTATTATTTTATACTCTAGGCATAATACAAAGATTGTATTTTTATGTTATTCTTATTGCTTAAAATTTTTATTTTCTAACGCAAAGACAAATAAATATAAATTTATCGCAATTAATTATTTCATAGTAATCAATGTTTCAGTTGACTTGCTGATCTAAAAATAAAAAAATATAGATATTTTTATAACTAGTCGCCTCACAAACTCCCGCTTAAGAAGCGTATTCTTAAAAACTTAATAAAACCAAATAAACGGTTTTCTCACCTAGATAGGTGAGATCTAAATATATTTAATTAACACAAAATTTATCTATGCTTTTTATTTTTTTTTAAAACTATATTAAAAATATTTTATAAGATACACATGGAAACAACTTTTATAATTCTATTATAGAATAATATTATTAAAATTAATAACTGTTAATAATAAAAAAAATCAAAACAAGTAATTCTCATAAAATTTTACTTAAAAAATAGTAAATTTTACTAAAAAAATATTATATTAATAATTATTTTAGTAAAAAATTGATTGAAATCATACTTTCCTTATTCTTAATCGAATAAAGTTGTTATGAAATGCTCTCGATTTAAGATGTACATATAATTTCCTTGTTTTATAATTTAAATCGCTTTTTTTAAAATTTTAATGTTCATCACACGAAAGAGTTCATAAATTTATAATATGCTTTATTTTTTTATAGAAAACAAAAGTAGAAAATTCACAAACCTAAAAAAAACAACTGATTAATACAATTAAAAATGTTGCAATTAAGTCAAAAAAAATAAATAAAAAAAACATTTATAAACATTAGCATATTTAATTAAGTATTATCATCATAATTAATAATAAGTAGAAATATCGCATTTAAGATGCATATGACTAAAGATAACTGGATATATAGAATTATGTTACTTCAAGATCCCTCTATCATATAATTATAATAGTGAGAATAGAAATATTCTCATCATTTTCATAGAATAAGTTTACTTGCAAATCTAATAAAGATTCGCTAACGTTGCATATCTCAAATTGAGAGAGTTAGAAGGATACAATAAAAAATCATGTAAAATATTTTTATATATTAGTTGTTCAGATTAATTATTAAATGTAACTTAACTATAAAAAACATTACATGTATAAAATACAAATAACAAAAAAACTATACTTTAATTAATATTAAGTATAAAAAAATATTTTACTTAAAAGTTTTTTTTTGATAGATCAAGTTAGTAATGTTGTCTAAGTTTATACATGCAAATATATATGATAAAATAAACAATTTAAAAAAATATTTTCAACACTTTTAAAAAAAATCTCCTAATAAAAATATTCGAAAATTCATTCAAAAAGCCAATTACTATTTGTTATCATAAGTTCTATATAGGATTAAACCCTAGCTCCTACTAATAAAATGTTTTAACATTTCTTCTTAATTTTTACAAAAATTTTCAGCTATTTACTCCTCCATTAATAAAGGCAATATGGATGATGAAAATCAAAACTCGTTTTGCGCCCAGTCCCACCGGTTATTTACATCTCGGGGGTGCAAGAACCGCACTCTATGCATGGCTATTCGCCCGAAAATTAGGTGGAGAATTTATTTTACGTATAGAAGACACTGATTTTAAGCGATCAACACAACAAGCAATTGATTCTATTATAGAAAGTATGAATTGGCTTAAACTTGATATAGATGAAGGACCTTATTTTCAAAGCAAACGTTTTAAACGCTATAATATGGTTATTCATGATATGCTTTTAACAGGAACTGCCTATTATTGTTTTTGTTCTAAAGAACGACTATATGAATTGCGTTCCGAACAAATAGCCAAAGGGGAAAAACCACGCTATGATGGTCGATGCTACAAACGATACAAACATCATATCGAGGATAAAAAGAACCCTTGTGTCGTACGTTTTCGAAACCCACAACACGGAAAAGTTATTTTCAATGATCTTGTCCGAGGATCCATAGAATTTGATAACGAAGAACTCGATGATCTCATTATTCGTCGCAGCGACGGTTCACCAACTTACAACTTTTGTGTAGTAGTTGATGATTTTGATATGGCAATAACCCACGTTATCCGCGGAGAAGACCACATCAATAACACCCCGCGCCAAGTTAGCATTTTTAAAGCGCTCGGAGCTCCAGTCCCTTCCTATGCACACGTATCAATGATACTTGATGAAAACGAGCACAAACTGTCTAAACGCAATGGAGCGGTAGGAGTTATGCAATACCGTGATGACGGTTTTTTACCAGAAGCACTCTTAAACTATTTGGTGCGTTTAGGGTGGAGCTATGGCAACAAAGAAATTTTCACTATTGAGGAAATGAAGACACTATTTACTCTTGAGTCAATTAGTAAATCTTCTAGTACTTTTAATAGTGAAAAACTACTATGGTTAAATAATTATTATATTAACACACTAGAAGCAGGCTACGTTGCAACTTATTTAGCTTGGCACATTGAACAGCAAGGGATTGATATACGTTCCGGACCAAAGTTGCCAGACCTTATCAAATTACTAGGACCTCGCTGCAAAACTCTTAAAGAAATAGCGGCTACTTGCAGATACTTCTACGAAGAATTTCATGAAGTTGATATCCATATAGCTAAGAAATATTTATGTCCTCTATCAGCCGTAATACTAGAAGTAATATTAATGAAGCTAAAATTATTGACCGAGTGGACGCCAAATATGGTGCATGTGACAATTCAGGAAACGTCTAAAAAATTAAACATAGACATTGGTAAGATATGTATGCCACTACGTGTTGCAATTACTGGAGTTACTCACTCTCCTCCGATGCATCTTACTGCACATGCTATAGGTAAGTCTCGCTGTATAGATCGCATTATTAATGCTTTAACCTTTATTAAATATTATGAGAAAGAAAAAATATGATAAAAAGTACAAAAATATAAAAATCTTTTTAAAACACATACATTAAAATAATATAAATTATAAAATAATGTCGATAAATCAATGTAATCACTATAGTTGACAAATGAATTATACTTTGTCTCGACATATTTTTCTTGCTAAATCATGGATAAAATGTCCTCTAAATAGACATATTGATCTTCTAAGTTATGATAGTTTACAATCAGTTAAGTAATACAAACAAAACGAGAGTTACAAAAAAGTAAAAAAAATATTAGCAGATTCAAAAAAACAGCAAATTTACTTCGTAAAATACGATTTTTAAAATTTCATAAAAACTCATATGAATTTTAATTAAAGTTTAATTATTAAAATGTATGTTTTCTACAGTTTGATACGAACACCGAATATTTTTATTCATATCTACGAAATAGGCTTCTAGTTTTTTATACAAAAATATTACACAATTTTTACTACTATATCCTACAATAACTACAATTATTAACTTTTATAGCTATATGTTAAAATAGTTATACGTTTGATAAATAAAAATCATAAAAATTCTATTTAATCGCCTGGAAATTTTATTGTTACGATAATATAAATATGTAAGATTTTTACATTACGTACACTTTTTATGCTATTATGTGGGTTAAGTCAAAAATCAAAAACTGAATCAAGATTTATAGATATCCATCTCCCATGTTTATATTCAATAGATTTATAATCCTACAATTAGTCTTCGATCATTTTTATATATCTAATAAAAAAATCCGTAGAACTTTTCTATACATAACACATCGATAATTATAAAATTTTAATGATTAAATTAGTAGGTAGATCTATTGATCTAATCAATAAATCTCCTTTTTACTAGTAACACTTTTTATTAAAAAAAATTATGAACTGATAGCAGAAGACATAGAACTCAGAGATTGCTATACCTGACGCATCCAGGTTTTTGATCAAATGTTATGTAAGGCTAACAATTGAATAGCAAAAATTCTTGGTTAAGTGTATTGCTATCACTTATACAAATCTTCTTTAGACACTTCTCCGCCTAAAAGAACTTTTTTACCTTTAATATACTTTTATAAATAACATAGCTCTCTTTGAGAAGAGTTAATTATATTACAGTACTAACCCTAATGTTTTTTCATTTAACTTAAAATAAAAACATAAACTTGCATCAATGTACACTTGATTGAATTAAATCTATATTAATAGAATTAATACTATTCTTCGACTTAAAATATTAATAGCGACTTTTCTTAAATAAATTTTTTTTATAAAGAACTACATGCTACGTCGTCTTTTTTTAATACTTACCTATATTAAATATTCTAAATAATAAGGAGGAATTTAATTCTTTTTATAAAAGCTATTAACTTTATCTTTGCCAAGATAATAATATGATATTAGATGTTTACTTTCTTTTCTTAAACACACTCCACTATTTCTTCGCAACATATTATTCACTTTTTATACATTATTTTTTATTATAATATTAATTAACTAATATTATTTTTTAGATTCTTTTGATACATTTCATTGATCAGATCGAACATCAAATTTATTACTTGTTACAACTAATAACGGTGAAAACAAAAAAAACATTTCATGTTCAATCACATATATAGTAATAGCACTACACTCATGCATTATATGATAATTGTATTACCTGTGTTGCCATATGAATACCCTTAACTTTTTGCTTAGGTAAATAACAAGATTTTTTTTAATTGATAAAATATCGATTTTGATCAATTAAAAAATCTTATTTTACTAGGAAAAAACTTTTAATTAAAATCAACATATAAACTTTAATAGAAAATTTATTAGATGTTCGCTCATTTTGAAATAATCTTTAAGATATCTTAATAACAACTAAATATCCGTTTGAATATAAAAGTTAATGCTAATAATCTCTATATTGTAAATCATAAGGGTTATATTTTTATTTTTATATTTCAAGAAAAAACAGAGATCTAATGTTTTTTTAAAAACTGTTTTATTGAAAATAATAATTACTACACACACTAGTGTAAATATTACAATACAATAAGAATATTAAAAAAAACTAATGAAAATTTTTATTTTTTAGTTAGATAAATTTAATAAAATTAAATTGACTTCAATAAGATTGAATAAACGAACAATAATTATAAAATAACTAAATACTATAATTAATATTATTAACATCTTAAAAATTCGACTAAAAACTCTAATTTAGAGTAAAATCTCTATAAAAGTTGCCGTAATAACTTTTATAAAAATAAAAAATAATCTTTTCATAAACTTGTTAATATATTAACTTGTAGCTTCTTAAGAAGAAACATTTAACATATCAAGATACAACTTAAAAATGTAATATCTTAAAATGTAAGATTTGTGGATTTTTTTTAAATCCGAAAAATTAAGAAGATATCATACAACCCTTATTTTAATAAGGTTACCGGTAGCTTATTGCGTAATTTACGGAAAATTTATTGTGACTAAACGTTTTTTTATAACTGGAACTGATACCGATATTGGTAAAACTTTAGTAGCTTGCGCATTGTTACAATCTATTACAAAAGCTGGTTATCGTACTGCTGGTTATAAACCAGTAGCCACAGGATGTGAAATGACTCCCGAAGGACTACGCAATCACGACGCGTTAGCCTTAATAAAAAACAGTAGTGCTACTCTTTGTTATGAACAAGTTAATCCGTTAGCATTTCTTTCACCAACATCCCCTCATATTGCCAGTCGTGATGCCGGGCAATATATTGATGTTACGCTTCTATCAGCTGGACTTCGTAAATTAGAGGACCTCGCAGAATGGGTGATTATAGAAGGTGCAGGAGGGTGGTTTACTCCCTTAGCAAAATCACTAACTTATGCTGATTGGGTTATCGCGGAACAACTCCCGGTAGTAATGGTCGTTGGAATAAAGCTTGGTTGTATTAATCATGCACTGTTAACACAACTAGCAATCGAAAACGCAAAACTCCCATTGTTAGGGTGGATCGCTAATCATCCTATACATTCTAGTCATCAACTAAACGATTATATCCTAACACTAACACAATACCTTAATGCTCCTTTCTTAGGAGAGATTCCCTGGCTTAACGTATTAGATCAAGATAATTTAACTAACTACATTAACTTTTCTTATCTTGAAACATTAACTCATAAATAATTTTATTAAAATATAGCAACTAACTCTTTTTAAATAAATATTTAATTTATAAAAAAATACTATTTAAATTTTTTATAAAAATTCTTAGACATTTTAACAAAAAAAATGATATCCATTTGATTATATTAAAAATATTTAAAATTTATTATTTTTTTATAAAAATAAAAATATAGTTTTCTTTATTTAAAACAATCAATTATCTATCATTTACTTACTTATCTTTATATGTGTACTAAAAATAATTATTTTCAAAAATATTGTATATAGATTTTCAGAATTATATTTTTATAGATCAAAAATCTAATGTCTATATCTAACATTATATAATATAAAAATTATATAAATTTTGTTTTTATATAATTAGAATTTATGTATGTTTTTATCTTTTTAAAAATTTTAAATTTATAAAAACAATAATATTCGTTTTATCCCTAAAATCTAAAAATTAAGTTTCTACCTTTATAATTAATTAGAGTTATCAAATAACATTCATTTCTTATGATATATATTTTTTTGTTTAATAAAAAAATTTATATGTATTAAAAATAATAATATAGCAATGTTTTTAAATATTCACCAAAAAAAATACTCATTAGTAATAAATGTTTCTATAATAGGTATTATTAATCGAACTCTGTTTAAAAAAAAAGAAAATAGATATAAAATCTCATCCAATAAACAATTAATAAATTAAACCTACAAGAAAAATAAATTTTTCTCTATTTTAAGCAAGTGAAGGTATTGTTAAATTAAACTATTGCAAACAAAAACATTCTATTTGATAGCAAAAATTGCAAATAACACATCTATTTCAACGTTAATTAATAATTTTTATGAAAAACAAGCTTATAACTTAACAACAAAGAAGAGACAGGGTGAAAATAATGATTCATTTCTCACCAAGCCTCTTATTTAATATCGCTTACCTTTTTCTTGATTTCTTAACTTAACTCTCTATAAACGACTATATATTTATAAATCTAACATTAAGGTGCTGCATTATAATAATGCGATGTATCTGAAGTTAGAAGTGCTTCAGTTAGTTGTGCTTCTTGTGCAATATCGCCTTGAGAAGAAATATTATGCTCTATATTAATACCTAACTTTCGAAATAGTGCTTTATCAGAATCCTCGGCTGGATTAGGCGTCGTTAATAACTTACATCCATAAAAAAGGGAATTAGCACCCGCCATAAAACATAAAGCTTGAGTTTGTTCATTCATCTGCTCTCGTCCCGCAGATAGACGAACATGTGAGTACGGCATCATAATTCGAGCTACTGCGATAGTTCGAATAAATTCAAATGGATCTAAATAATTCTCACTATCCGCTAAAGGGGTTCCTTTTACTTTTACTAACATGTTAATAGGGACGCTCTCCGGAGGCGTAGGCAAATTAGCTAACTCTACCAAAAGTCCCGCACGATCGTGAACATCTTCTCCCAATCCAACAATACCACCAGAACATACTTTAATTCCAGCCTCTCGAACTTTACTAAGAGTATCGAGTCGATCTTCATAAGTACGAGTCGTAACAATATTGCTATAAAACTCAGGTGATGTATCTAAATTATGATTATAGAAATCTAACCCAGCAGCTGCTAGGCGTTGTGCTTGATTCTCGTTAAGCATACCAAGTGTCATACACGTTTCTAACCCCATATTTTTTACACCTTTTACCATTTCTTCAAGAAGTGGCATATCTCTTTCATGGGGATTTTTCCAGGCAGCTCCCATACAAAAACGTGTTGAGCCAGCTTCAAGCGCTTTACGAGCAGCGCTCATAACTTGCTCTAACTGCATTAGACGCTCGCTTTCTAGTCCAGTATTATACCGCGCACTCTGCGGACAATACTTGCAATCTTCAGCACAAGAACCTGTTTTAATTGACAGCAATGTGCTGACTTGTACTTCACTTGCTTTGAAATGTTTTCTATGTACTTGTTGTGCTTCAAACAATAAATCAAGAAATGGTTTATTAAAAAGCGCTTCGGCTTGCACCTGCGTCCAGCGTTGAGAAGTTGACATATTAGTTATCCACAGTTTTTAAAAGGAAATAGGTGTCGTCAGTGTAGAGCGTACCACGACGCTGTCAACTATAGTTTGTCTATTTACTTTCTAAAATTGTTTAATCTAATCTACGCTCCTTATTATAAAATAATAATAACTGCAATTATATCTGAAACATAGAAAACTTCATAAGTTACCCTGTAACTTTCATATCTTCTATGACCTCTGGTAAAAGTAACTGCATATTTTTTAAAAAAAAATAAAAGACAGACCGACTAATACAATAACATCTAATATTTAGATTAACCTGTAATCTAATTACATAACAACTAATATACTAAAAAATTTATTAATTGTTATCGATTTTTATATTTAATTTGACAATATAACTCTGACTTTACACTAAATAAAATTTAGCTCGGTAAGGTTGTAAGTATTGAGAAAAAAATAAATATATAGGAATAATTCACAATAGGTTATCGGCTATTATCAAGTAGAGAGAATAACCCTTAATTGGCTATTAATCACTACACAAATACTCTATTATAACTATATTTTAGCAATAAATAATTTAGATAAGATCTTCTAACTTTTTATGGTATTAACCAAAAAAAATTATTAAATCTACATTTAAATTTTATGAAAAATAAAAAAAAGGAAAGAACATCGTTCTTTTAGTATAAAGAACTAACTGAAGATAAATAAATTATCATCTAACAGTATTAATGTTTATAACCGATGATAAATAAATTTTAAGTTAAAAAAAAATAATTTTATTTTATTCAAAAATATCAAGATATTGATCATCTTGATACCTAAAAACGACGTACTCAAATATCAAAGCATTATTGCATGTTTACAAAAAAAAAGAATTAAAAATCAAAATACTGTCGACTTATTTTTATGGATACAAATCCATACATCAAATTAAAACTTTAAAAAATATATTTAAGTTCACCTACGTATATTAAGTTAAAAACTTAAAATATATCAGTGCTGTGTCCATAAATACAATTATTGTCGTTTCTAACGCTAAATGGATTTTAGCATTTAATAAAAATTAAGCTCATTTAATAACTTCCTAAATATCTAATGTTATAAATAAACATTTAAATTCAAAAACTTTTGATATAAATTAACTTGACCGTTTAAAATTAAATGTAATATATTAATATTTTTATATATAATAAAAATTTAATTAAAAAATTATCCTTAGATAAAAATATCTTATCAAGAATCAAGTGATTAACTCCTATATAATTTTTCAAATAAAAATATATATTCTATAATATAATTTTATTTATAAAAATAAAATACAGAAGTGATGCTTTAGTAAACCTAAGAAACGAAGAAGAAAACTCTAAATTGATCTTTATCATTACAAAAAACAATATTTATTTAATATAACATTATTAATCAAAGATATTAATGCAAAAATAAAGATTAATATTTATAATGAGAAAATTTAATTATTTATTTTTATTTTTTTTCAATTTTATAAAATATGCGAAGATGGCGAAATTGGTAAACGCGCTAACTTCAGGTGTTAGTGTCTTAATAGACCTGAGGGTTCAAGTCCCTCTCTTCGCACCATCATTCAAATTCTTGATTACTAAAAAATTGTTTCTTTTTTTTAATCAATAATAAAAATTACTTTATTAATAATTTGATAAATTAATTTAACTTTTAGCCTTAGTTTAGTTCAAGACAAAATGTTTTCAACAAATATCATAATAAAGTTTTCTAAAAAAAAAGAATTAAACTTTAATTATTATAAATTTTTAATTTAGAACTTTGGTTTTATTCAACATTCTCAAATATATTCTTATCTAATGTTTTTATTAAACCATATTTAACTTTATTTTCTTGTAGTTTATTTAGATACAATCTAATGTTTCTTAGTAAGAAGATTAAATATAAATTATAGTTACATAAATCACCAAAAAAAATCATTAGATTGCTAATATGCTATTAGTATTTTCTTAAAAATTCTGAGGTCTAATGATTCAGTGACTTTTGGATAACATTGATGTAGATAATATTTTAATGCTCTAGATTTGTTTGAAGATATTATTTCTGTTATGTGGTTATATAAAACTATAATATTCATGCATCTTATTTAAGACTTTAAAAAAAACTATTACTTAAAAGTATATAAAATAGTTTATTGATCATCTGTCAAGCATGGATAATATTTTTTATATTAGTTTATAAAAAAAACAAAAAGACACATAATGTGATATAGTGTCATTTATACCGATATAGAATTGAGTTATTCAGTTTTTTACATAATATTTTTAATATTCTTATCTAATTATCGTAATCAAAAAAAATATCTAGTAATCATGTTTTCTTATTTTATTCAGAAACATACGTTATGTAATCACAAATTTCAAAAAAACATAATATATGCACTTATTAAGTAGACATTTCTCGTGGCAATATAAACTAAATAAATTTAATTAGTTTAGTTTAAATAATTTTTACTATTAAGTAACAACTTGAAGCTTAAAGAGTGTTCTTGATGAAGCTAACCAAGTAACTATTAAATCAATATAATCTATTTTTTAACGTTTCTTTACTTATTTTTAATATAATAATTACACCGGTGTTATTAATAAGATAAAGCTAACAGCGCAGATTAATTTACTAAATTAAAATTAAATAAATAGAAATACTATTTTCATAAGATCTATGATCAAATAGCTCTGTTTCGCAGAAGCTCTTTTTTTTAAAATTGTGACAATAAATTAAATATCTTATTAATAACCTTATAGAAGAAAATCTTTTTCTTAATCCTACTTTGTTTAATGTAGTAAACTTGTCCTATAAATATTTAAGTCAGGGATCAACTAAGTAAAGTAAAATATAATATAAGATTAATATAAATTATATTGTAATGAAAAATTTTAACTTTATAAGCGTCAACAAAAATTTACGTGAATTTTTTATTATGAGTATCAATGATGAGATTAAAGATAAAAATATAAAAAATATAAGTATATTTTAATAAATAACTGTAAGTGTATAAACTTATATCTTAATAGATACTCTTAACAATATAATTGTTAACACCCTTCTTATTTAAACAACAAAAAAAATTAAAAAGATTGATGCCGATTAAAGGTTAAAGGTTAAATGGGAATGATAACTTTAAAAGAATATAAAAATCGTCGTCAAAGCTTACTCGCAAAAATGGCATCCAATAGTGCTGCGTTGTTTTTTTCTGTCCAAGAAAAGCACCATAGTACGACTAGTAACAACTATCATTATCAGAAAAATAGTAATTTTTGGTATTTTACTGGTTTTAACGAACCATATGCATTATTTATTTTATTTAAAAAAAACAAAAATAACCACAAAAGTATTTTATTTAATCAAAGTCGTGATAAATATGCTGAAACTTGGACAGGACGTCGTTTGGGTCAAATAACAGCACTAAAACGATTAGGTGTGACCATGGCTTTACCTTGGGAGGATATAGACAATCAATTATATCTTCTACTCAACAAACTTGATAAAGTTTATCACGCACAAGGTGAATCTGCATTCGCTGATCAAATTCTTTTTAGGGCTCTAAGGAAACTGCGCCAGGGTGTTTCTCATGAATTAAAAGCACCTACTATGCTAATTGATTGGAGATTTTGGGTTTATGAAATGCGACTTATTAAATCTCAGGCAGAGTTACTGCTAATACGTCGGGCTTGCAAAATCAGCGCTCTAGGACATGTATGCGCTATAAAACGATGCCAACCCGGATTGTATGAATATCACCTAGAAGGTGAATTACACTATGAATTTAATCGTCAAGGTGCTCCTTGCACCTCTTACAATACTATTGTTGCAAGTGGTAAAAATGCTTGTATTTTACACTACACAGAAAATTCTTCGTATATGAGAAATGGTAATTTAGTATTAATTGATTCTGGTTGTAATTATCAAGGTTATGCAAGTGATATAAGTCGTACGTTTCCTATTAACGGACGTTTCTCTAAAGAACAGCGAATCATATACACTCTTGTACTTGACATGCTTAACTACGCTCTTAAATTTTATGGTCCAGGATATACCATGTTAGAGCTACACGAAAAAATAATTCAGATTATGGTTAGTGGTTTATGGAAAATTGGGATAATCAGAGGAAACATGCAAACATTTCTTGCAACTCAAGGATATCAGCGATTTTTTATGCATCGGCTCAGTCATTTCCTCGGCTTAGATGTACACGACATGATGGGTAATTCTGGTTTTTGTGAACAAAAGAAGGTGCTAGAACCGAGAATGGTGTTAACTATTGAACCCGGTATTTACATCCCTTGTGATTCAGATATTCCCTTTGCTTATCGAGGGATCGGTGTTCGAATTGAAGAAACTATCCTGATAACTGACACGGGGAATGAAAATCTTACCGATTTAGTCATAAAAGAAGTTTATGAAATTGAACAACTAATGGCAAAAGTTCACCAAAAAAGATAATTCTTTTACTTAGTATTCATATATAATTGGTATAAACTTAGTATCTTTTATTTTACTACCTCCAATGAGGATAATCTATATATATTGACATTATCATAGAATAATAAACATCTAATAATAAAATATTGTTTTTAAATTTAACTCATATCTTGTTTTTTTATTAAAAATGGCATAAATGGCCAATTAAAATTAACTTCTATTATTTCTGATTTTCTTAACTATTTTATTGTAGAGATACAATAAATTATTAAAGATATTTTAAAATTTAAATCACATCCGACTGACTACTATACATCAGAGTTAATGTTGATTAATAATCATACTCATATATGATAAAATATTTTATATATACCGGTTCGCGATACTTGCCGTATATATCTTATTATTAATGGAGCAATATTTAAAGAACTCAAGCATGAATAAAGTAACTATTATAGATTTTATGGTCAATAATTTATAAAAGCATCATTAGAATATTAGTTCAGCATCCAATCAAAATGATTTATACAGGAAAATCAAAAACAATTAAAAGTATTAACACTTATACGATTCGTGATAACCATATTTTTTAGATACTTTACTTCATTGTTTTTTTTCCAAAATTATTAATATTATTTGGATATCCGCACTATGCTAGTATGGAATAGCATGGAGTCTTCCGAATAGTCTAAAAAATTGAGATTTCTACTTGAAGTCAGGATAAATAAGCACTTCTAAAATATTTAGAATACGTTTTCTCGAAAAATTAGACATAACTAACTATTTTATCGAACTTACTGAATAAGATTGAATTGTAATCTACGTGATACACTAACTAGATGCAAAACAAATCAAATTAGTTTCGCCATAGAGAAGGGGGGTTAAAAAAAGAGAAGACTATATTACAAAAATTAAAAAATTAACCAACATTATATATTGATATATTTCGTTAAAAATAATATATAAATTTTATTAACAAAATTATTCTCGATAAGTTCTTTTAAAGGAAAAATTTTTAAAATGTAATAAGTTATTTACTCTATAAATAAAAAAATTTAGATATCTGTTCAGTAAATTTAGAAAAAAAAGAGATAAAATATTTGATTTAATTAGGATTTTTATTGGATTTGATTGATGTAAAATATTTTTTAATTATGCTTTATTCTCATTCTATCGAGAACTGCATATTTTTTGTTAAAATTAGATTTTGTGCTATCTATAAACAAATATTTTATATTAATATATCGAGTTTTCTTTATTCGTAGACTAAGGCATTAATCTTAATATTTTCGTCAAATTTTAACTTACGTTAGCAATAACAGCCTAATATTCGTCTTGAGGAAGAATAAAATAAAACCACATAAAAATACTCTGAATTCAAAAAAAATTACTGATCATCATATTTGATTAATCACGTAGATCACCTCGCTATATAAAAATATTTTTTACATAAATAAATAATTAATAGAAAATTAAATTATAATAAATAAAATTTTTATGTTTAAGCAAATGGATCTAAGAAATTATTTTTAAATTTTACTATCGTAATGATATTATTAATAACTAAAATTAAAACAATATAATTGAACTAAATTTAGTGTAATTTATATATATAATAGCATATGAAACAACTTATTTGTTAAAAAATTCTTTCAAAAGAAATAAACCATATAAACAAAGCTAATTTATAAATACGCTTTTTCTATAATGATAACCTCCGATTAAAAAAAAGTTAACGTCTAGCTTACATCTACTTTAATGAATTCAATTCAAGATAAATTCACAATAAAATATTGACTGGTGTTACTAACGATAGTCTTAAGAATATTTATACATATTATAAATAATGCAATAAAATTACTCTACTACTTATAAAAGAGTAGGATGAACAGAAGTATTTTATTAATTTCGAATAAAATATTTAAGTTATCAAAAATTAACATCTTTTCTAGAAGAAAGAACGTCTAAAATATTTAGATACAAATCAACAATCAGTTATCATACAACTATCTTTTTGATTTTTAATAAAAAACTCTTCATGAAGAATGAAATAACCACTGTAAAGGAAAGAGTTACAATATACTAATAAAAATATATTTAAAAGCATAATTAACATAATTAATAATAATTATTTAATTATATAATTAAATACTATGAATTAGAATTAAAGAAAAGAGTATTTATTTTACACTTAAAGAAAAACTATACAGGATACAATATGAAATATCATATTATATTGGTAACACCATTTAAACAAAATTGTACTTTGGTTTGGTGCGAGAAAACAGGTGATGCCGTTTTAATAGACCCAGGTGGTGAAGCTAACGTTTTATCTCAAGTAGTTAAAAAAATAGGAGTAGCAATTACAGAAATTTGGTTAACACACGGCCACCTAGATCACGTTGGAGCTGCTATCGAACTAGCTAAGTTTTATGATGTACCTATTATAGGTCCTCATCCTGATGATGAACCACTTTTAGCTAAGTTACCGGAACAGTGTCAAATGTTTGGTTTAGATACTATCATTACACCCTTCAAACCAACCCGATGGCTTATGAACGGGTGTAGATTACACTTAGGGTGTCTTTCCTTTTATGTACTACATTGTCCTGGTCATTCTCCTGGTCATGTAGTGTTTTGGAATAAATCTAAAAAATTTATCTTTATGGGTGATGTTTTATTCAATGGAAGTATTGGTCGCACAGATCTTCCTGGAGGTGATTTGGATACTCTTATTAAATCAATTCGAAATCAACTTCTTTTGCTATCAAATGATATTGTTTTTTTGCCAGGTCACGGCCCTAAATCAACATTAGGTTATGAACGTTGGAACAATCCTTTCTTGCAGTAATCGATAACTAAGATATTGTATCTACAATATCTAAATAAATTCTATTCACGCGTGATTTCATTTATTATTGCTTACAATAAGAATTTTCTTTTAATAATCTACGAATTATTTCATTTCAGAAGTTATTTTTATCGTTTTGAAATAAATGTAGAAAACTAAATAACAATAAAAAGTTAATAATATTTAATAATAAAAATATGAAGAAAAAGATCGATAGATATAATTTTAAATTATATAATTATAAAAAAATAATTTTTATTATAAACATAGTTGTGTAAAAAAAATACCTTAGCGTCTAACATTAAAAAAATAATACTACCTTGAAAAGGTTAGTTTTTTTAAAATATAAATCGTTTTTTTAAAAACACTTATAAGTATTATCCGATTTTTTTTAAATACTACAAAATTACAAATAGAATAAAGATTTTCAGAAGACATTTCTTTAACTTTATAAAATCGCTAATATATTTTAATAGATTTATAGATTTTAACGTTATCGTAAATACTAAAATTAGCTGTTAATAAAAATATTGATTTACGAATTTATATTGATGATATATATAAATTTTGTTTTTAACAAAATGTATTATAATTAGTTTTTATTTAATCTATATAAAAACCTTGAATTCTTATAATTTCATCTAAAAATAAACGCTATGAAATAAAAATTTTATTTCTATTCATATTATCTTCTTTTTCACTAAGATTTCAGTAATTTACCGTAATCTAGTGAATTTAATAACATTAATTTCTTTTACAAAAATTCACATTATCTCATTTTTTACATTTAGAGAGAAAACTAAAAGAACTTACCGTTCTATTTTTATAAAGTTTTAATCCTTATATAATGTTTCAAGATATCTATCTAAACTCCAAAGTGTATACTGATATAACGTTTTCTGACTATCTCTAAATTAAGAAGGTATGCAATTTTAAGATGAAAAAGTTTGATACAAAAACCTTTCAAGGACTTATCTTTAAGTTACAAAATTACTGGGAATGTCAGGGTTGCACTATTATCCAACCAATAGACATGGAAGTCGGTGCAGGAACGTATCATCCTATAACGTTTTTCCGCACGCTTGGACCAGAACCTATTGCGGCTGCCTATATCCAACCTACGCGTCGCCCTACAGATGGTAGATACGCTAAAAATCCTAACCGCCTTCAACATTACTATCAATTTCAGGTAATCATTAAACCATCACCAAAAAATATTCAAGATCTATATTTGTCTTCTTTAAAAGAAGTTGGATTAGATCCCAAGATTCATGATATTCGATTTGTAGAAGATAATTGGGAAAATCCAACATTAGGGGCTTGGGGACTCGGTTGGGAAGTGTGGGTTAATGGAATGGAAATTACACAATTCACTTATTTTCAACAGGTAGGTGGATTTGAATGCCGACCTGTTACGGGAGAAATCACCTATGGGCTTGAACGTGTAGCTATGTATGTTCAAGGTGTGGATAACGTTTATGATTTAGTCTGGAATCATGGGAAGACAGGATGTACCACATACGGTGATATTTTAAATCAAAATGAACTTGAGCAATCTATATATAATTTTGAATATGCTAACACAGATTTTTTATTTATTTGTTTTGAACAGTATGAGCAAGAAGGAAAAAAATTACTTAGCTTACAAAGACCACTCCCATTAGTAGCATATGAGCTGGTGTTAAAAGCTACTCATACCTTTAATTTACTTGACACACGTAAAGCTCTTTCAGTTACAGAGCGTCAGAACTATATCCTTCGAATCCGCCTTTTAACTAAAAGCGTAGCAAAAACTTACTACAATTTACGTAAAGCTTTAGGTTTTCCATTATGCATGAAACATACTCACTAAGAGGTAGTTATGAAAACACATACTTTTCTTGTGGAAATTGGCACGGAAGAACTGCCGCCTAAGGAATTACATGTATTAGCTAAAACGTTTTCTCATAATATTACTAACGAATTTGAAGCAGCCAAGGTTCAATATGGAAAAGTTAGGTGGTTTGCTACTCCACGCCGATTAGCAGTCAAAATCACTTCGGTTGGTATGAGACAAGTAGACGATAATATTGAACAACGTGGTCCTAGAATCGAACAAGCATTTGACATAACCGGTCAACCCACAAAACTTGCTGAAGCATGGGCATATCGCATGGGTATTACGGTAGCTCAAGCCGAACGCCTCGTGACTGATAAAGGGAAATGGCTTATTTATCGATCTCATGTAAAAGGAAAAAAAACACAAGAATTATTGTGTGGTATGGTTAATCGTGCACTAAAAAAATTACCTACTGAAAAAATGATGCGTTGGGGTAATAATCCCATCCATTTTATACGACCGGTACATACTGTAGTTTTACTATTAGATAAAAATATTATTTCTGGAAACGTGCTCGGAGTTCCGACTCATCGTATTGTTTTTGGGCATCGTTTTATGGGAGAACAACATATTATACTAGAACATGCAAATGAATATCCTCAAATTATACTAGAGAAAGGTTTTATAATCGCGGATTACCTACAGCGTAAAGAAAAGATCCGAAAAGACGTAATAGACGCAGCTAAAGAATTAGGTGGAATACCTGATTTAAACGACAATTTGTTAGAAGAAGTCACATCATTAGTAGAGTGGCCTGTAACTTTAAGCGGTTGTTTTGATAAAAAATTTCTTTCCATGCCCCCAGAAGTTTTAACCTATATTATGAAACGGGATCAAAAATATTTTCCTCTTTATGATGCTCATGGCAATCTTTTACCAAATTTTATTTTTATAGCAAACATTAACTCTGAAGATCCTCAACAACTCATCAATGGTAATGAAAAAGTAATTCATCCAAGACTATCTGACGCTGAGTTTTTTTTTAAAACTGATCGAAACAAGAGACTAGAAGAATTTCTTCCCGATCTGAAAAAAGTTATTTTTCAAAAAGAGCTTGGATCTTTATTTCATAAAAGTAAGCGCATTGAAACTTTATCAGCTTGGATCGCTGAACGGATTAAAGGAGACATAATTAATTCCGCACGCGCTGGTCTTTTATCTAAATGTGATTTGATAACAAATATGGTGTGTGAGTTTAACGATATTCAAGGCATAATTGGTATGCATTATGCTCGCTTTGACGAAGAACAAGAAGTCATAGCAATAGCGCAAAAAGAGCAATATCAACCACGTTTTCCCAATGATTCACTTCCTACAACTTTAGTATCTTGCGCGGTAGCTATTGCGGATAAAATCGACACTTTAACAGGAATGTTCGGAATTGGAAAACATCCAACAGGAGATAAAGATCCTTTTGCTCTTCGACGTTTATCTTTAGGGATTCTTCGTATTATCATTGAAAAAGAATTATCATTAGATTTACAATCATTAACTGAAGAAGCAATCCGCCTGTATGATACAAGGTTAACTAACAACAGGGTAACCAACGATACAATTGATTTTATTTTTTCCCGTTTAAGAAACTGGTACCAAGAAAAAGGATACAACATCTGTATTATTAAATCGGTATTAGCTTGTCGACCAACCAATCCATTAGATTTTGATAAACGTATACGCGCAGTAACATCTTTTTATATGAGAAAAGAAGCATCGATATTAACAACAGTTAATAAACGAATATCAAATATATTAGCTAAATCTAATGATATTACATACGAACATGTTAATTCTCTTTTACTTAAAGAACCAGCTGAAATTTTTCTTGGAAAACATCTGTTAATATTACAAAAAAAACTAAACCCCCTTTTTGCCGCTGGTTACTATGAAGATGCACTACTCAATTTATCAACATTAGGAGAACCTTTAAATGATTTTTTTAAAAAAGTTATGGTCATGGTAGACGAACCTAATTTACGCATAAATCGTTTAACGTTACTTAGGGATCTTCGTCATCTCTTTTTACGAATAGCTGATCTTTCTATGTTAGAAGTAATATAAAATTTTTTTAAAGAAATGAGTGTTAGACATGATTAAATAAAAAAATATCATTTTTATAGATATATTTACCTTAAATTATCTTATATATATACAATATATTGATTCAATTAATGTTAAAAATTTTTCATAGTAGGTCATAGGAATAGTCTTATATATATTCTATATATTGAGTATAACGAATTTATGAAAAGAAAGATTCTTTTATATTTAAATCCTTTATTTCCAAATTGAAGCTAAAATTAATTTCATTAAGCCTTTTTATGTTTTTCAATACTACATTAGTTTACTAACTATTTTAGTATTGAACGATTTTAATAAAAATAGAATATTATGTAAAAATCAACAAATTATACTACATGTAGTATAATTATAAGTTTCCACTTTAAAATATTTTTATCTTTAATGATGCTTTCAAGATTTTATTGTATCGGCCAGTTATAATTCGTTTTATATTCACCGTTACATAGAATGAATAATGAACTCTCCCTGACTCAAATTTGGAGCAACTATGTACCGTATTTTACATTTTATCTTGGTGCTTATTGTAGTAATAATATTAGCAATGCTTGTAAACAACAATCGTAAAAATATTTGCGTTCGCTTTATTATTCAACTATTAGCAATTGAAATCTTTCTTGCTTATTTTCTCCTTAATTCCAAAATCGGGCTGGGGTTTGTTCAGGGTTTATCTAAATTACTTAAGCAATTATTAAGTTTTTCTCACGAAGGAACTTCTTTTGTTTTTGGAAACATGAGCCAACAAGGATTAGCTTTCTTTTTCTTGGAAGTATTATGTCCTATAATATTCATCTCAGCATTAATTGGCATTCTTCAGCATATACGTATACTTCCTTTTATAATATGCATTATTGGTAGTGTTTTATCTAAAATAAATGGAATGGGAAAATTAGAATCATTTAATGCTGTTAGTTCATTACTTCTTGGCCAGTCTGAAAACTTTATTGCTTATAAAAATATCCTAGGTAAAATGTCAGAACAGCGTATATATACATTAGCTGTTACAGCAATGTCGACAGTATCCATGTCTATTGTTGGATCTTATATGAGTATGATCTCTCCTAAATGTGTCGTAGCAGCACTAGTACTCAATATGTTCAGTACCTTTATTATTTTATCTTTAATTAATCCATATCAAGTTGAAAAAGAAGAAGATTTACAAATCAGCGATCTTTGTCATGAAGGCCAAAGCTTCTTTGAAATGTTAGGAGAATATATTATTGCTGGATTTAAAATAACAGTGATAGTTGCAGCAATGCTTATGGGATTTATTGCTTTAATTGCTGCTATAAATGCATTATTTAATCTATTATTTGGCATTACTTTTCAGGCAATTCTTGGTTATATTTTCTTTCCTATAGCTTGGATTATCGGCGTACCAGGACATGAAGCCTTAGAAGTAGGAAGCATTATGGCCACTAAACTAGTATCTAATGAGTTTGTAGCTATGATGGATCTACAAAAAGTCGCTATCTATTTATCTCCTCGATCAGTAAGTATTTTATCAGTTTTTTTAGTATCGTTCGCAAATTTTTCTTCCATAGGAATTGTTGTTGGTGCAATTAAAGGACTAAACGAACGTCAAGGTAATGTTCTATCCCGTTACGGATTAAAATTAATTTACGGTTCTACGTTAGTTAGTGTCTTATCTTCTGCTATTACCGGGCTGGTTGTCTAAATCACTAGATTTTCTTTTTCCCAGTTTTTAATGCTGGGAAAATGTATTTTTTTAAAAATTGACGAATTTTAATAAAATGAATAAAATACACTTCTTTTAAAGCAATGAACTAAATTAAGATCGCATATTCTCAGCAATCAATCTATTTAATTATCCAACTAACAATCCAATTTCAGATAAAAAATGATAATTGTTACAAACAAATTGCGAGCAATTTAAACAAGTAATATATAAATTATTATATAAATTTTTCTTTTATTTACTTGCATAGCTACAGAAAAAATATGGAATACGTTTTACTTGTTTTATTATCACACTCTATATTTCATTAATAAATGACACTTTAGTGTAATTTCTAGTTTAAAAAAAATCTTAATAAAATTTTAAATAATACAATAAAAACATACTTTATATTCGATATTGTTTATACGATAAAATCGTATTTTTTATAAAACATTGAAATTATTTATACTTGATAAAAAATAAGCCCATATCCTACAATAGTTAGGATACAACTATTTTTTAGTATACTAGTAAATAGATATGAATAAAAACTTTTTATTAAAAATAATACTTTATGTTATTAATAATATTTAGTTATATATAAATACAATTAATCTAATACATTACACTTATATTACATTCTATTTTTTTAATTACATATTTTCACCTATTCCCCTCTAAATTATAACATAATCAGCAATAATGATTAGTCTCAAAATATTTTAGACAATTAATCTTTTCATATTGTTCTCGATTAAAATATCTATATTTTATAATAGTAGTTAAAGTTTAGTTATAAAATAAGTTTCTTACTTGACAATGTTTACAATCATGTTTTATATAAAAACATATATTATTTTTTTAAGTAAACATATTTATTAAGCTAACACAATATCGTTTGATATTATCAATGGCATATAAAGCCTAATTATTATAAGATCAGGTATAGATCTTATATCGTATTCAGCAATAAGCGGTCATCTTTACACTATATCTCAAGGTAAAAATAGATGGTTAAAAACCTATTTACATCTGAATCTGTTTCAGAAGGACATCCTGATAAAATTGCAGATCAAATTTCTGATGCTGTACTTGATGCTATTTTAACACAAGATCCTAATGCACGCGTCGCTTGTGAGACTTATGTAAAAACAGGAATGGTCCTTATAGGTGGAGAAATTAGTACCATCGCTTGGGTCGATATTGAAGAATTAACCCGCGCTACCATTCGAGATATCGGTTATATTCATTCAGATATGGGGTTTGATGCTAATTCTTGCGCAATATTGAATGCAATTGGAAAACAGTCTCCAGATATCACGCAGAGCTTATCCTGCAAAGATCCAATGGAGCAAGGAGCAGGTGATCAGGGAATAATATTTGGTTATGCTACTAATGAAACTGATGCACTAATGCCAGCGCCAATCATTTATGCACATCGTCTAGTAGCACGTCAGTCCGAAGTCAGAAAAAACAAAACCTTACCATGGTTATGTCCAGATGCTAAAAGTCAAGTGACGTTTCTTTACGAAAAAGGTAAGATAATAGGTATCGATACGGTAGTGTTATCAACACAACACTCTGAGCATATTTCTTTATCACACTTACAAGAAGCCGTAATGGAAGAAATTATTAAACCTGTTCTTCCTAGAGAATGGATTTCTGCTCGCACAAAATATTTTATTAATCCCGCGGGTCGTTTTGTAATAGGTGGACCAATGGGTGATTGTGGTTTAACTGGGCGTAAGATTATTGTCGATACTTATGGGGGGATGGCGCGTCACGGTGGTGGTGCTTTTTCTGGAAAAGATCCTTCTAAAGTTGATCGTTCTGCAGCTTATGCTGCTCGTTATGTAGCGAAAAACATCGTTGCGGCTGGTTTAGCTAAACGTTGTGAAATTCAAATATCGTATGCTATTGGAATAGCAAAACCAACTTCTATTACTATCGAAACCTTTGGAACTGAAAAGATCTCGTTAGAAAATATAGCAAAACTAGTACTTAAATGTTTTGATCTTCGCCCTTATGGAATTATAACAATGTTGGGTTTATTAAAACCAATCTATCGTGAAACCGCAAGTTACGGTCATTTCGGTCGAGATCATTTTCCTTGGGAAAAAACTGATAAATGTGAAATTATTAGAGATATTGCGGGTTTAAAACCTCAGATGTCTGCATACTTATAGATTTATTATTATTAACAGTATATATATTTTTTTGTATGATACAAATTTCACCTTTATGTCAAATATACAATAAATGGAAACTAAAATTATTTCGATAAAACAATAAAAAAATAATAATAAAGTTAAAAACTTTAGTAAATCTGATACAAGAAAATTCAATCACTAAAAATAGAAATTGTGTTACTCAGTTAACATTTATTAAATGTAGCTAATTCTAATTTTATAAGAAAAAATTTAATAAACTAAATGATATTTTTTTAAAAACGACATATTAGACATTTAAGAGAAGTTCAGAGGATTTGAATTACTTATCAATAGTTATAAACTATAAGTTTTATTTTGTCTAAAGAACGTAAAAAAATAAGATTAAAATTATTTTTTTATAACATATTAATAAAATTATTTTGATCGAGATAATAAGGACATGAAAAAAAAAGAAATGTTCATGTTTTATCCTCTTCTGATCATACACATGATGAGGTTTTACCTCGCAAAAAAAATATGTATAGTATTAATAATTATAGTAAATCAGTATATTAAAATATTACATATTCTTATTGATAATTTAACAAGAATTAAATTAATTTTTATGATATAAAAAATTTTATATATTAAAAATAAACTATATTAAATAATTTTTTGTTAAAAAAAAATAAAATTATTTATTATATAAATAAAACTTTAAATTTTAATTTATTTTGTGTAAACAAGCAATATCTTTTTTTTAAAAAAATTTTTACTTTTTTTTAGAAGTAATTAAGTGGTAGGTGATGACGGGTTTGAACCGCCGACCCCCTCCTTGTAAGGGAGGTGCTCTCCCAACTGAGCTAATCACCTGATTATTAATAATAACCTAACGTAACGAGTTGAATATTTTTATAAACTTATTTAGTTTATCAAAAACGTAATAATTATTAAGTTTTTATATGATAAACCTATAGTTGTTAGTAATTAATCGCAATTAGATAAATCTATTTAAGATACCATGTCCTTATTTTTTTAAGTAAATATTTTATATTATCTTCATTGAGACATCCATATACTTTATGTGATATATTGTAGTATTAATCTGAACCTATATCAACCCTATTTTTAATAAAAAACTTCTTCAAATGATTAATGAAAGTTATGTGCATCATTCCAGTTTTTTCCAACACCTATATCTACTCTTAGTGGAATATCTAATTCAAAACAATCTTCCATGATTTTTTTAATTTTTATTAAAGCATATTTAACGAAATCATGTTGTGCTTCAAAAATTAATTCGTCATGTACTTGCATAATAATCCGTATTGGCAACAGCTCTTTTTGTAACCAATTATCTATTGTAATCATTGCTTTTTTTATAATTTCAGCAGCTGTACCTTGTATGGGAGCATTAATCGCAGCTCGCTCTGCTGCTTTTTTATGCATACCATGAGATGAACAGATATTTGGTAAATATATTCGACGACCATTTAACGTTTCAACGTATCCACGAAGTTTAGCTTCTTGACAGATGCGCTCTATATATTCACGAACACCTGGATATTTATTAAAATAAAGAATTTTATATTTTTCAGCTTCGGCGCGTATTATGGAAAGTGTACGAGATAAACCAAAAGCACTCATACCATATATCAAACCAAAGTTAATTGTTTTTGCAATACGACGATGATTTTTTGTAACTTCTTCTATGGATATATTAAAGATTTCAGACGCAGTAACAGAATGAATATCTTTGTTAACAGAAAAAGCTTTCAATAATGTAGCATCGCGAGAAATATGTGCCATGATACGTAGTTCAATCTGTGAATAATCCGCAATTATGAATAAAGTACCAGGTGTAGCAATAAATGCATTACGAATATGCCGACCTTCATCATCACGTACAGGGATGTTTTGTAAGTTAGGCTTTCGTGAAGAAAGTCGTCCTGTAACGGTGATAGCCTGATGATAAGACGTATGGATTCGTTTCGATGACGGATGAATCATCTTTTGTAATCCATCTGCATAGGTAGATTTTAGTTTATATAATCTGCGATACTCTAATATAATCTTTACAATTGGATCATTTGTAATTAACTTTGTTAATACTTCTTGACTTGTTGAAGGGGAACCTGTAGAAGTTTTTTTAAGTACAGGTAATTTCTGTTTCTCATACAAAATCATTTGAATCTCTCTGTTCGAAGAGAGATTAAAGGATTCTTTTGCTAATTGATGAGCTTTTCTTTCTAGTTTTTCTAATCGCTTAGAAAGTTCTAATGAATATGTAGCTAAAATAGATTGATCAACTAATACACCTATGTTCTCAATGCGAGATAAAACTGGAACTAATGGCATTTCAATTGTCTCAAATACCTTTTTCACTTTTGGAATTTGATTAATACGCGACCATAACTTTTTATGAAGAAGCAGTATTGCATCTGCATTTTTACCACCATACATCATAGCTTTTTCTATCGATGTTGTATTACATATTGTCTGATTAGATTTTTTTCTTACATTTTTCTTAGAATCCCAAAAAAAATCTTGTAAAAAACGTTGAACTAATACATCTATCTCGTGACCGCCCGAAGCGGCGCTGTCTATTATATAGGATTCTAACATAGTATCAAAATTCATACCAGTTAGTTTTATGTTATATTGTTCTAAGATCTTATAAACAAATTTTAAATTTTGTCCAATTTTGTTTATTGTTGAATCTTCTAATATAGGTTTTAAAACCGATAAAACGACTGAAAGGTCAAGTTGTTTCGGTACATTTAAATAGTTATGTCCAATCGGAAGGTAAGCTTTTTCACCAGATTGAATAGCAAAGAAAAAACCCATTATATTAGTAGTAAACGTATCATTTCTATATGTTTTTGTATTAAAATAAAAAATACCATTTTTACGAATTATAGATATCCATTCCTTTAAAATAACTATATTATCAATTATAATGGATTCAGATTTCGACAACTTCTCAGTTAAAATCACAAATTTCGGACAGGGTGAATTAATAAACGTTGATGGTAGTATCATGCGACTTCTTAACCCAAAAGGCCATTTCATATTTTTCAATTCATTAATCCAAAACTTGAATTCATATCGCTGAAACAAGAAAATTAATACTTCTATCTTAGGCTCTTCTATTTCAAACTTTGTATAGGAAAAGTCTAGAGGAACATCTGTTTTAATCGTTGCTAATTCATAAGAAATAAAAGCGACTTCTTGATATTTTTTAAGATTATTAGCGATAGTTTTAGCTCCGCGAAAGCTTAAATCGCTAACTATATCAAGTTTTTTATATAAAATTTTCACTCCACCTATTTTTTCTAAGAGAATTTGTGCTGTTTTTCTTCCTATTCCAGGAACACCTGGAATATTGTCAGTTTTATCGCCTATTAATGCTAAATAATCACTTATCAGCTGTGGCGGTACCCCAAACTTTAATTTTATATCTTCTGGTTTTAAAATAACGTTTGAAGCAGTATTAATGAGACTAATATTATTCGATACTAATTGAGCCATATCTTTATCGCCCGTACTAATCAGTACCTCTAAACCACTACGTTCTGCCGCAATAGCAAGGGTTCCGATAATATCGTCGGCTTCAAAACCATTGATTTCTAACAATGATAACCCCATGGCTTTAATCATATCATGTAAAGGTTTAATCTGACTAATTAAATCATCCGGCATGGGAGCGCGATGAGCTTTATAATCCTTAAATAATTGATGTCGAAAGGTTTTGTTTGGAGCATCAAAGATCACTGCAATTTGGCTTGGTTGCCACTTTATCATCAAACTTCTTAGCATATGCAACACGCCATAAATTGCTCCGGTAGATTCATTTTTACTATTGATCAAGGATGGGAAGGCATAATACGCTCTGTAGAGATAAAATGAACCATCTACTAAAATAATTAACTTCTTTGCTGTTTTAACCATAGAGTATTTTTATTTTGTAATCATCATAATTGTAACAGTTATACTAGTTAATAAATATTATTTATTTAGGATATAAATTATAGATTATAATATTTTTACGTTTATTTTTTTTGTTTTTAAAAATTTATGATTAGAATAAGTTTTTAACTTTATCTTGTTTAGAAAAATTAAATTCTCTAAAATTTTTTATAGAACTTAAATTGTTTATATGTTAAACATATAATAAATGTTGATATATAATCTCTTTATCTTATTGATTTATTTATAAAAATTTTTTGTAAGTTATAATTATAGTTTTAGATTTAAAAACCTAATATATTTTTACAACATTAAAGACATCATGGAAAAATCAATAATAAAAAACACTTCTTAAATATTTTATGATTGAACGTAACACTGAGTTTAAATGCTGTAATTTAATGCATTAATTATTAATTGCACATAACAGAGCAAAAATCTGTCTATAATTACTTGAGCAATTAGTCTATAAATTGAGATTCATATTTTAGTTGAAAAACATGTCTAGCTTCTTTTTGTTACTATAATTTAGAAAATTTCATAGCTGCTATTTTAAGGGAGGCAGAAAATATATATTACAAGTAATATATGTTTTTTACTATTATTAAATAAGTCTTTATTAATTAAAATTATTAAATATTTATCAAATTATTATAAACAATCTTTATTATTGAACAAGGGAAAGGGGGTTTGTAGATTTTTCCGTATTTTAGGAATATATATGTTCTGGAAATTAAAATTTTTTTTATTAGATAAAGATTTTACTCTTAATTTTAGAAAACGTCTAATATCAAATATTGTTTGATTTAAGTACATCTCACTAAGATTAATGAAAAAATAAAAGATTTTATCTATGTCATTTTTACATTTTGACCAGAAAAATATGTTTTTCAATTCACAATTGAAACAGAAAACCAATAAAATTCATAATTTAGTTAATATAAAAAAACTTAAAATCTATCTTTAATATAACATAAGGAACTAAATTCTGATTTACAGTGCAGTTAATAATTACAATGCCAGTTAAAATAGGAAGGATTTCTTACATTAACTCTAATAAAAACAAATTTTACTACAATTAATTGTTTACTTTTTTTTAAAAAATTAGTTGATCAATTAAATACCAACTTATAAAAAATCATTAACAATAAAAAAATTAAAATTAATCATAGTAAATTATACATATTTATTATTAACAATTATTTATATAAAAATCAATTTAAATTTGACACCATACTTCGATATTTTTTTAAAAACTACTCACGTTAATCTATAACTTATTGTTTACTCCTGGAGAGTACCCAATATGTTTGATATGTGTGATAATATTATTATATATTTTTACTATAAGTAGTAGTTGCGAGTGAGTTAGTACCTAGATAGAGCGGCATAAATTATTTTTTTTTGATTTAAATCTTGAAAAGATTTCAATAAATAAAAAAATAAAAATCAATAATTTTCGAGATGATAAAAGTAAATATAAACACTTGCTAACTGCTATGATCAAGTTGCGGCATAGAAATATTTTTATCTTTAATGATTATCAAAGCAATTAATACTATTAACTAATAATAACATCATTACTATTATTTAAATACACTTTTCTATAAACGACGAATATAGTGTAAATATTGTTTTATGTTACCCATTTAAAATTTCGTTATTGTCAACCCAGCCCCCCCTATATTCGAAAATAGTTAAACATATTATAATTAATATTAATTGCTCATAACTTATTTGAAAGTCAAGTAAAACGTTTTTATAATATAAAAGAATAAAACTAGATTAATTTAGTATTCATTCTTCAATAACTTTAACTCTTAACAAAGATGAGGATAACCTGAGTTTATGTTATGTATAATAATAAGAAACATGTTTTTGTTAGATATAACAATTTAAAAAATCTTAACTTATACTACGGATTAACACAGTTCATTCACAGCTTTAATACATAGATAATCCCTTGTATCTTATTACATTAACTAGTTTACTCACTATAATACACAACCTTAATAATAAAAATTAAAAAGATTTTTTAAATTAATTGAGCTCTTCACTTCTTTTAAATTTTTTATAAATTTTAATTACTTTGTAAAAATTAACTTAATAAGGGAAAGTTGTATTGTAAGCTGCAAACTACACTAAATTCTTGCCCGGGGTTTTTAAATATGATTTATTCATATGACTTTGATGTTATCATTATTGGTGGTGGACATGCTGGTACGGAAGCAGCTATGGCATCAGCACGGATGGGATGTAAAACTATTTTACTGACGTATAATATTGATACGATTGGACAAATGTCATGTAATCCAGCAATTGGTGGTATTGGAAAGGGACATTTAGTTAAAGAAATTGATGCTATGGGTGGATTAATGGCTCAAGCAATCGATAAAGCTGGAATACAATTTAGGATGCTAAATACTAGTAAAGGACCTGCTGTAAGAGCTACTCGGGCACAAGCAGATCGAGTGCTTTATTGGCAATCGGTACGTTCGGCAATAGAAAGTCAACCCAACCTAACTTGTTTTCAGCAATCAGTTGAAGATTTGATAATAGAAAATAATAAAGTGATTGGCGTTGTTACTAAAATAGGGTTGAAAATTTATTCTCGAGCGGTAATTTTAACTACAGGAACTTTCCTTGATGGAAAAATTTATATTGGAACAAATCATTATCAAGGTGGTAGAGCAGGAGATTCGTCTGCAACTTCTTTATCTTATCGTTTACGCGAACTTCCCTTAAAGGTAAATCGATTAAAAACTGGTACACCTCCGCGTCTTGATGCACGTAGTATTAATTTTTCAGTATTAAAGGAGCAATATGGAGATATTCCATCACCAGTCTTTTCATTTCTTGGGTCTGAAAGAGAACATCCGCGTCAAATACCATGTTATATTACTTATACTAATGAAAATACGCATAGTATTATTCGAAATAATCTACATCAAAGCCCCATGTATAAGAATATTATTACAGGAGTGGGTCCACGTTACTGTCCTTCCATTGAAGATAAGGTAATTCGATTCTCTGATCGTAATGCGCATCAGATTTTCCTTGAGCCAGAAGGGTTGAATACTAATGAAATTTATCCTAATGGAATTTCTACAAGCTTATCTTTTGATGTACAGATACAAATAATAAGATCTATCTATGGTCTCGAGAATGCTCAAATTGTTCGTCCAGGCTATGCGATTGAGTATGATGCTTTTGACGCTAAAGATCTTAAACTTACGTTAGAGAGTAAATTTATAAACGGGCTTTTTTTTGCTGGTCAAATCAATGGTACTACAGGTTATGAAGAAGCTGCTGCTCAAGGTATCCTTGCTGGTTTAAATGCGGCAAGATTGGCTCAAGATAAAGATAGTTGGTTTCCACGACGTGATCAAGCTTATATTGGGGTTCTTGTTGATGATTTATCTACACTTGGTACGAAAGAACCTTATCGCATGTTTACTTCTCGAGCTGAATATCGATTGCTATTACGAGAAGACAATGCTGATCTTCGTTTAACAGAAATTGGTCGAAAACTTGGTTTGGTAGATGATATCCGATGGGCTCGTTTCTCTACTAAGCAAGAATGCATTGAACTTGAACGCCAGCGTTTACGTAATATTTGGGCACACCCAGAAAGCACAAACATCAAACAGCTTAATCAATTATTGGAAACCCCGCTGACCCGAGAAGTTAACGCTGAAGAATTACTTCGTCGTCCAGAAATAAGTTATAGTCGCTTAACTTCTATAAAATATTTTGGGCCTCCTCTTCTAGATAAAGAAGCGACAGATCAAATCGAAATACAAATTAAATATGAAGGTTATATTGTTCACCAGCAAGATGCAATTATACGTCAAATGCAACATGAAAACACTTTTTTACCTACAACGATAGATTTTAAAACCATAGGTGGTCTCTCGAATGAAGTGATAACCAAGCTTAATGAACAAAAACCGCATTCTCTTGGTCAGGCTTCTCGTATTTCTGGTATCACGCCAGCAGCAATTTCCATCTTGTTGATGTGGCTTAAAAAAAATGGTTTAATTTCTCAAGTTAAAAAAGAAAGAAAACATGATGGTTAAAAGAGTATCTGTATAATAATTTAACAACGCTTAAAAATTTTAAAATATTAATTTTATGATTTTTTAATTAATAATTATTACTTTAAAAAAAAAGAGAAAATATGTTGTCTAGCAAATAAAAACATTTTATGTAATAAATGTTTTTATTAAATTAGAATAATTATTCATTCGTCATTTTTTTAGACCTGGTTAACTTACTCAGCAACTAGTTCAAAAATAAAAAAACAAATCAAATCAAAAGCATAATTGTTTTAATTATTTATGAAAAAATTTTGATATGTAATATTTTTACCTACAAGATAATTAGATTTATTATATAAAAACATCGATATGCAATTTATATAATAAAGTATTAGTTGGTGAATTTTATTAATAAAAATAAGTAACATACTTTATCTTTATTTTTCCCATCTATTATAGATCTTAATTGTTTAATGAATTATTATATTTAATTTTAGAGTTGATTTCTTTTTTTTATTAAAGTTAATTTAACTAATTATAAAAAGTTAAATAAATAATATAAGTTAATTTGATATTTGAAATATAAATAAATTTATTATGTTTATAATATTTTATACTAAAGTTTAACTAAGTTAATTAAACTTTAGATCTTAAATTTAGATAATACTAAGTATTTTAAAATGAATCCAATCCAAAGAAACTTTGAACATGTTTATAAAAAAATCTATACAATAGCTCATAATTTTAACCGTGACCCTAGCAAGATTACTTTAGTTGCAGTAAGCAAGACTAAACCTGTAACGACAATTTTAGAGGCCATAAATACAGGTCATCGATCTTTTGGCGAAAGTTATGCACAAGAGGCGATAAAAAAAATAGTTTGGTTACGCGATAAAAGAAAGATTAAAGATCTTATTTGGCATTTTATTGGTCATGTGCAAATTAATAAAAGTCGGTTAATTGCAGAAAACTTCGATTGGTGTCATACTGTAGATCGAAAAAAAATAGTTGAAAATTTAAATGAGAAACGTCTAAAAAACTTAATTCCGCTTAACGTTCTCATTCAAATTAATATTAGCGGTGAAATAACCAAAGGAGGAATTCTACCGGATGAAATGTTCAAATTAGCAGAATTTATTAGCAAATGCCCTGCTCTTTGTTTGCGTGGCTTGATGGCTATTCCTTTTAAAACAAATATTTTTCAAGATCAATTATCAAGCTTTAATCGCATGAATACATTATATAAAAATTTACAATCTATTTATCCAACAATAGATACTTTATCGTTGGGTATGACTGGTGATATGTCTGCAGCTATTGCAGCTGGAAGTTCTCTACTACGTATTGGAACTGCTATTTTTGGTGAGAGATAATTAATTTTTTGTTCTTAAAAAGTTAAAAATGAAAGCTTAATAAAGGTCATATTATTCATGTTAAACTCAAAAATATAATTAAGAGGTTATTATCTTCAGATTACCAACAAAATAACTTTAAATGTTTACTGATAGTTTATATTGTTTCAAGCATACATCTTCGACGTAGGAATTAAGAGTTGTCTCTCTAGTTTTATTTTATATAAGATTCTATAGTGACATTAAGAATAACATTGTAGTCGCTTGCATTAATCATTGATTAATCATTATTAATATGACTCTAATTATATTAGAAAGTTTGGTTTATTAAAAAATTGATTTTAATTATTTCAAGGGTTAATTTAAATTGTAGTATAGTAGGTTACGTAGAAATAGTATTTCTACTTGGCGAGATTATTATCTTGAATATTCAAAAAAAAAAGAGAAACTAATAACTTTGTGTTATTTATCTAATATTTTCAAATTAGACTTTTAGTTTATAATTAATGATTAAAGTAGTAGAGTTATGTTGCATTAAAAAAGATTAAAGTTTTATAGTGATTTCTAAATAAAAAATACCTAGTTAACTAGCAAGATGAATTTTTATATTTATTTAAAATTTTTCAAATTAAAAGATGAAAGCAATAAATATTTTTTAAATATAATTAGTATTTAATATAGTATTTTTATTCTTTTAAAGAAACTAGAATTTTATTTCCTTCATCTTGATTAATAAAAATAAATTACATTCTTTATAATCTTAATAATAGCAACGCGAGTGATTTAGTCAAAAACTCAAAAAGATAGAAAAAAATCATTGTGAGTATGTATTTGTTAATACAAAATTTGTTTATATGAGGATATTATTTTCGCATGCTGACGTTAACGTTTGTATTTAAAACGATTATCGATCTTTATATTATGCTTTTGCTTTTACGTTGCTGGATACACTTTATCGGTTGTAGCATTTATAATGTTTTTTCACAATTTATTATCAAAAGTACTGAAAAGGTAATCACCCCATTACATCGAATTATCCCTCCAATTCGTCTTCTAGATATTGCATCATTGTTCGTGGCATTTACTTTAGCAACAATTAAATTTCCTTTACTGACGTTTATTGAGGCTCGTGTTGTTATACTTGACTCTATTTACTTACTAATTGGGTTTTTAGCTTTATTAAAAGCAGCTGGAAAATTAATTTTTTTTATGGTGACAATTTGTTCACTTCTTAGTTGGATTAGTCAAGGTCGGACGCAAATAGACGTTATTCTTTATGAGTTAAGTGAGCCAATTATGTCTCCTATTCGTCGTATATCGCCAGATATTGGAGGAATTGATTTTTCGGCCATGATTATAAGTATCATTCTATATTTTCTTAATTATCTTGGTATGGATTTATTTCCATGTATCTGGTATCGATTATAATTCGCGTTTTATAAATTTATGAATTATTTATATTTATTCTATATTTTTATTAATAGTGACTTTCCAAGTTATAATATTAAAAATAATACGAATTTTTAAACAAAAACTGTAATACTTTTAAAGTATTCAAACAAGAAAAAAATAAAAAAATCATGTTGTAAGACAACAAACAATTAAAATACGCTTATTAGTTAATAGAGAAAATTTTAAATATCTAACTTTGAAATATTATAGATATTTTCATGTTAAAAAAGAAAAAATAAAACATAATTATATATAAAATAATAATTAAAAAATTTAACTAAATTCAATTAACGAAATTACACATATCTTAAAAAATCTCTTTATTGAAAGAATAATAAAATACGTTAGATGTTATTTCCCTCCAAAAAAAAGATTTATTTTATATTTTTTTTAAAAAATTAACAAAGTGCACTTTGCATTGTAAATTAGTGAATTACTAGCACTGCATTAAAGATTTATATTAATTTAATTTCGGTTATAGGAAGAAATTTAATATTAACAAATATTGCCATATAAGGGAAAGAAGTAGCGACTACACTACTTAAGAATATTAATAACTCTTTTTTTTGTTTTATCCTAAATAGTCAAAGTAGTATGTACATATACATGTATTTCGTTTTTTTCTTTGACATCTTCATGGATTAGTTTCTTTGTATAATGTACTCTATTTTTATTTTGAAGTATTTTATAGCCATTACGTTTAGATTGGCAGAAAAAAAATACACAATTTTATCATACTAACACTTGCGCATTAAATGAATTAATAGATTTCCTAAATTATGGTTAATTTTCCTCCTCTTGGTTTATATTTACATTTACCTTGGTGTATAAAAAAATGCCCTTATTGTGATTTTAATGTTCATAAACTTACAAAAAAGATATCTCAACACCAATATATTAAACATCTTTTATCGGATTTAGATCATGATATACCTTTAATTTCAAATCGTATAATTAATACAATATATATTGGTGGAGGTACTCCTAATTTGTTTTCACCTAAACTAATTCAAACATTAATTGATAATATTCGTGATCGATTACCAATTTCGTTAGATGCTGAAATCACCATGGAAGCAAATCCTGGAAAGAGTGATCAAAATTCTTTTAAAGATTACCAGTTAGCAGGAATTAATCGTATTTCTATTGGCGTACAAAGCTTTTCAGAAAAACAACTGATTCAACTTGGACGAAAACATAGCGTAGAAGAATCCCGATACGCAGCGCGTATGGCAGCATCAGTAAAGTTACATAGTTTTAATCTTGATATCATGTATGGATTACCGAATCAATCCCTATTGGAGGCGCTGAATGATTTAAATGAAGCAATTAATTTCGGAGCACCGCATATTTCTTGGTATCAATTAACTATAGAGCCAAATACTTTATTTTTTTGCAAAAAACCCATTTTACCGGATCATGATACTATATGGAAGATATATAAGTATGGTAAAAAAATTTTAAAATCATCAGGTTACTATCAGTATGAAATCTCTGGATACGCCAAACCTGGATTTCAATGCCAGCATAATGTAAACTATTGGCGTTTTGGTGATTACATCGGTATTGGTTGTGGTGCTCACGGTAAGCTGTGTCAGAAAGATGGTAAAATATTACGCACAGTAAAAACGCGTAACCCGTATCGTTATATGAAAGGGGAGTATCTTGATAAACAATATCCAATATCTTTATCTGAACTACCTTTAGAATATTTTATGAATCGTTTTAGATTATTGAAAGTAGTATCGAAAAAAGAGTTCAGATTTTTTACCAGATTAAAAGAGTGTCAAGTGCGCCCTGCGTTGAATAATGCAATAAGAATTGGTTATATAACTGAAAGTAAAAATCATTGGAAATTAACAAAAAAAGGGTATTTGTTTCTTGATTCATTATTAGAATTACTGATTTAAAAAAAACGAAAAGTTTCATATTACATGATAAGTTTATTAGTGTGATATATTTCTTTTTAAGAATTGTATTTTTATAGAAGTTTTAAAGGCACCTTACTGGTTTTGGTAATCCGGCTATTTTTGTTGCTTGTTTCGCCGGACCTTGAGGAAATAAATGGAAAAGGTATAAGCTATTACCTTTTTCTGGACCATAAGTTTTTTCCATACACTTTACTAGCATTCGCATAGTCGGTGAAGTGTTATATTTATAATAAAATTCGCGAATAAAATAGATCACTTCCCAATGTGCTTTACTAAGAGTGATGTTTTCTCTACGCGCAATTTCTTCAGCCAAATATTTAGACCACTCTTGAGAATAAATTAAATATCCCTCTGAATCAGTTTTTATTTTTCTGTAATTAATATTCATTAGTTTCTATTAAATTTATAAAACATGCAATAAAATACAATAAATTTCTTGATGAAAACACTCAAATGTTTATTGATATTCAATACTACGTAAAATTGATTAATATCTATAGCTTAAGATTAATAAAAACATCAATGTTTGATTATGATAAAATAATTATGTTATTAATTGTGTACTATTAACATATTTTATGTGTTTTTTTAAAATAAATATATTAGGTTAGCTTTCTACTAAACTTTATATGCAAGGTAAGATATAAAATATTGATATCATAATTTTATAGCAAGTAATTTTTAACATTTAATTATTTATATAATATTACTTGCATGATATTATTTTTTTCATCTTTATCTTAAAGATAAATGTTGATTATTTTGAGTATAGAATAATATTATAGTGAATAACTTTTTTGTTTGTATATTTTTAATATAAATTAATTTATTAACTTTTTCTAATTCTAACCCTATATTCAATCAAACGCAAATAATTAAAAATTATAACAAATAAATACTTTATAGTGATATAAAAAAAATAGAAAATTATTTTAGTTATTATGTTATTTTTTTAAAATCTATTAAAAAGTTATATTTTATTTATATAAAAAAAATTAGAGACATAGTTTAAATTTTAATTTTTAAAAATTAAAATTTATTAATTAAGTAATAAAAATATTTTGTAAAATTTATAAAAAATATTTAAAAACATCAATATAGACTCATCAAGTTTTTAAAATAATCTCTAACTATTTATTATTAAAATAGAATAACAATTTATTAGATTACATCTGTTCTATGAGGAATTATTAAAAATTTATATTAAATATTAATTTATTTCTTAGAAAATATCTTCTACTCATTAGGATAATTACATATATTGAATATAATATAGTAAGTTTACTAAAAGATTAACATCAATAGAGTTAAAAATGTTTATAGAAAATATTTTCTATTTGATTAATAATTATTTACAGATTTTATCTGTATAACTTTTAAATATAATTTATTGAAATTAAAATTTCTGAATTATGACATAAAAATGTAAAGTTAAAAAAATGAAAAAATGATATTCACAAAGAACTTTAATTCAATAATCTGGATTGTTTTAAACGAAAATCTAGCGCAAATCGAGTTGAATTTATATTCCTTTTAGGGTTTTTAAAATTTCTTATCTATTAAGAAGTAGATTTTGTAAAAAAAATGAAATGTCAACAGACAAGGTTGTATACTAAGTAACTTTCCCCTTTTTCTTGATAAAATATGCCAATAGATAATAATAATTTAATTTGGATAGATTTGGAAATGACTGGACTTGACCCTCAGCGTCATCGTATTATAGAGATAGCGACATTAGTGACTAATGCTGATCTAACTGTTTTAGCAACAGGTCCGGTATTAGCTATATACCAATCTGAAGAACAATTAGCGTTAATGGATCAATGGAACATAAAAACTCATACCGATAGTGGATTAATTCATCGAGTGCGTAAAAGTTTATTTGATGAAGAAGCTGCAGAAGTTCAGACGTTATCGTTTTTTTCAAAATGGATACATGCTAAAAAATCTCCTATATGTGGAAATACTATAGCTCAAGATCGGCGATTCTTATTTCGCTATATGCCTAGATTAGAAGCTTATTTTCACTATCGTTATCTTGATGTTAGTACTTTAAAAGAGTTAGCCCAACGTTGGAAGCCAGAAATTTTATTCAACTTTAAGAAAAAAAATACTCATAAAGCATTAGATGATATTTATGATACGGTGTCTGAGTTAGCTTATTATCGAGACTACCTTATTAACATATAATATTAGATTATAAATAATATAATATTATATTTGATTTTTTTATCAGATATAATATGATATAAAATATCATATCTAGTTTATATTTTTCATTAAAATAAAACTAAAAAAAATACTGATATATTAAAATCCATAATAATCGTTTCTTTTTAATAAAAGTGTATAGATAAATATCTAGATTTTTATCGTGATAAAAATACTTCATATATAATAAGTACATTTATCTTTACTATAAAACTTTAAAAATAAAAAAAACTATTTATTTTAATTATAAGTAAATAACAAGAATTGTTTTTTAGTTAAAGTATTTTTTTTGCATATTTATTTATTATAAAGTGATAAAGATCGCAAGTGATGCACAAGGTTAAAAAATAAATCATAAAATTATCCAAAAAATAATTATTTTTTACTGTTTTTTTAGTAAAATTAAAGTTTTGATCTTATCAAGATTTTTCTATAGTTTTATTCTTATGTGAATTTTTTACTTAGATGTAAACCTAGATTTATTGATGTATAAACAGCTATGATTAAAAAAATAAATGTTTTGATATAAACAGTAATATTTCAAATTAAGTCATAACTATATCTATATTATATTTTAATTAATAAAAAATTTATTAAAAATATTTAAATATATGATTGAATTTTTAAAAATCTTAATAAGAGAGATTTTTATTTAATTCAAATTTAATGAGATATTAATTTGCCTTAATACTAATAAAAAAATAAAAACTTAATTCATGAACATTAAAGAGTATTAAAGTAGTGTAAACTTTTTATGTAAGGTAATAAATAAAAATGACTCTTTTAATGAAAAAACTTTCACTAGGTATTTACAGACAGTAATAATGCTTTATTTTATTGTAAATATGTTTTCGATTAATATTTTTGATCAATCATCTTTTACTTTTTCTACAAAGTTAAAAGATATATTATTAATATGAAACATGAAGTTAATAAATTTTTAAAGAGATTCAAACAAGTTTTTTTGTAAAAAAACGAAAGTTTTTTAATGTAGAAAATGAGTTTATGAAAATTATGTCTATTTTCTATAATATTGTAAAATTTTCTTAGAAGGTTAGAAAAAGCAGGGTTTTATATTGTAACAAAAAAAAGAATATTTTATCTCTACATCGTAATACCGATAAAGATGAATATCATTTATAGAATTTTTTATTAGTTGATTTTATTTTTGTGAGTAATTTATTTGAAATGTTGTTATATATAACTAAGTTCTATTCAGAACATAGTTAATTATAATTGTTGTTAATATCTGCCGATAAAACTTTACCTATATGTTATATATTATTAAAATAATATTTATTGTTAATTGCTTTAATGAAAAAATTAGTTAGTGTAATGTTTTTTATATAAAAATAAATTATTTATATTAATAAAATTAATAATCGATAAAAAACGTAGAAATAATATATTTTTATACTAAAAATTAGTTCTTTGATAACTATCATGTTATATTTATCTTTTTCCTTAAAAGATTAAAAACAATGTATTTTAACATGGATAAATGTAATAAATATAAGATAAGACCGTATTTGAGAGTTAAATTATTTATAATAAATAATATTGTAGATATATTAACAAGTATCTCTGATGAGAAAAATATCTTTACCTTGCTTGATTAAGGTTAATAGATAACCTTTATTTATAAAAATATAAAAAAAATCAACAATGACCTGGATTGAACGTATTCTCAATAAAAGTAGAATAGTTCCAACGCACAGAGCCAGTATTCCTGAAGGCGTCTGGACTAAGTGTAATAGCTGTAGTCAAGTCTTATATCGAGCTGAACTAAAACGTAATCTTGAGGTTTGTCCAAAATGTGATCATCATATGCGGATGACAGCAAGAGCTCGTTTACATTCTTTTTTAGATCGAGAGACTATGGTAGAACTCGGTAGTGACCTAGAACCAAAAGATATTTTAAAATTTAAAGATTTAAAAAAATATAAAGATCGCCTAGCTATCGCTCAGAAAACTACGGAAGAAAAAGATGCATTAGTAGTAATGAAAGGCACACTCTATGGAATGCCTGTAGTTGTAGCGGCATTTGAATTTGCATTTATTGGTGGCTCAATGTCCTCAGTAGTAGGTGCGCGATTTGTACGTGCTGTCGAATCCGCTTTATCAGATGCTTGTCCGTTGATATGTTTTTCTGCTAGTGGTGGTGCACGCATGCAAGAAGCTCTGATTTCTTTAATGCAGATGGCTAAAACGAGTGCGGCTCTTGCTCGGTTTCGAATACATAAGTTACCCTACATTTCAGTTTTGACTGATCCTACCATGGGAGGAGTTTCAGCTAGTTTAGCTATGCTTGGTGATTTAAATATTGCTGAGCCGAAGGCATTAATTGGATTTGCAGGTCCTCGGGTAATAGAACAAACTGTGGGAGAAAAATTACCAGCAGGTTTTCAACGAAGTGAATTCTTGATTGAAAAAGGAGCAATTGATCTTATTATTCGTCGTCCAGAAATGCGTTTCCGGATAGCTAATCTGTTAGCAAAACTAACTAATTTGCCTCCTTGTCAAAAACACCAATTATAATAATTAAATATTCTTCAATGTGAGATTTATTTTCTTAAAAACCATCGAAATAATAAAAACTGTATCTTTTATTAAAATGTAACTTTTAAAAAAACGTTTATTAGCTAATGAATAAAGATATAAAAAAAACACTGATTCCTAAATCCACATCTTCATTGAAGATGTGGATTGATTATCTTCAATCGCTTCATCCTAAAGATATTGATTTAAGTTTGGATCGAGTGTTGCATGTAGCAACTAAGCTTAATTTGCTATCCCCAGCCACTTATGTCATTACTGTTGGTGGTACGAACGGAAAGGGAACTACTTGTTGTTTGCTTGAAGCCATTTTTCTTTCCAGTGGAATGCGTGTTGGTCTCTATACTTCCCCGCATTTACTGCAATACACTGAACGGGTTCGTATTCAAGGTGTTGAATTATCCGATGTTGCTCATAGTGAATCGATGGCGTTTATTGAATCTGGTAGAAATTCGATTTCATTGAGTTACTTTGAATTTAGTACTCTATCGGCGTTGCATCTTTTTCGACAAGCAAATCTCGACGTAGTAATCCTTGAGGTCGGTTTAGGGGGACGGTTAGATGCTACTAATATTGTTGATGCTGATGTCGCTGTGATAACATCCATTGCCTTGGATCATATTGAGTGGTTGGGTAACAATCGTTCTAGTATTGCGAGAGAAAAAGCTGGTATTTTCCGCCCAGGGAAACCAGCGGTTATAGGTGAAGTTAACCGACCATCAACACTTGATCTGGCTGCTTTTGATGCTAATTCAGTTTTGTATGCTGTAAATCGTGATTGGTGGTGGAAGAGTGGTGAAATAGATTGGTGTTGGTGGAATAATTATTATAAGCTTACTTTGCTTCCCAAACCAACTATTCCATTAGCGAATGCAGCAACAGCGCTCGCGGTAGTTTCTTGCTTACCATTTTCTATATCAGAAGTTGCGGTACATAAGGGGCTTCGTGAAGCTTCTCTCTTAGGGCGGTTTCAATGTATTTCAAGAACACCATTAATCATTTTAGATGTTGGTCATAACCCTCATGCTGCTCGTTATCTCGCTCGACGTTTGGAAGAAATATCTATTGATGGTACTATTCGAGCAGTAGTGGGAATGTTGTTAGATAAAAATATTCCAGAAACTCTTAGATGTTTACGTAATCAGGTAGATATATGGTATTGTGCATCGCTTAAAGGGACACGTGCAGCTACTTCTTTAGATTTAGCTCTACATCTTAATCATCATGATACAAGAAACTTTAAAGATGTATTAAGCGCTTGGTATCAAGCGCTAGAAGATTCTTCTCCTGAAGATTGTGTGTTAGTATTTGGTTCTTTTTATACTGTGGCGCCAGTTTTAGTAGAGTTAAAAGATAAAATGTATATTAATAAATAAATTTTAATATGAGAGATTTTCTCTCATGCATTATTATTAATTAAGATAAAGAGTGGCTGTAATCGCTAATAAAATAAAAAAACAACAATTTAGTATAAATTATTATCTTTCTTGTTAAAATAAGATCCCACTCCTCGCTTCATATGAAAGACAAAAACATATCTGTGGAATAAATATACTTTTATTCTGTTGTCATGAAGTTTAGTATATAGTTTTTGTGGGCAGTATTGTAAAATTTTAAATTTAATGACGATGTGAAGTTGATAAAACTATAATTTAAAATAATTATATTGAGATGTAGAAATTCCCTATTTTAAAAGGAATCTTATTTTTTAATAAAAAGTTGTTAATTATAAAGAATGTTTGAAAAATTAAAATAATTAAGTACAATAGTTAATTTTTAATAATATTTTTTATTTTCTCTTAAAATAAGACATTATTGTAAACATGATAATTATATATTATTATAAATTAATTATTTTTTATAAATAGTTTTCTTGTTTTTTTATTTAACTATCACAGTGACGTTATGTGCTTATGTTAATTGCATGTTTTAGTAAATTAATTTTTTAATTTTAAAATAACTTTATGGGAGTTAACATGGTTTTAGTTGCTCGTCAAGCACCTGACTTCACGGCTTCTGCCGTACTTGGAAACGGAGAAATTACTAATAATTTTAACCTTAAATCATATATTCAAGGTAAATCAGCAGTTGTTTTTTTCTGGCCAATGGATTTTACTTTTGTATGTCCATCAGAATTAATTGCATTTGATAAGCGTTATGGGGAATTTAAAAAACGCGGGGTTAGAATTGTTGGTGTTTCCTTTGACTCTGTATTTGTTCATAATGCTTGGAGAAATCTTTCTGTTATGCAAGGTGGTGTTGGTTCTGTTCATTATCCTATGGTAGCTGATATTAAACGCGAAATTATTAAAGCATATGGAGTGGAGCATCCAGATGTTGGAGTAGCATTACGAGGTTCCTTTTTAATTGACCAGCATGGAATAGTTCGGCATCAAATTGTTAATGATTTACCTTTAGGTCGAAACATCGATGAGATAATCCGCATAATTGACGCTCTTCAGTTTCATGAAGAACATGGTGATGTCTGTCCAGCCCAATGGATTAAGGGTCAGGAAGGAATGAAAACATCCCACCAAGGAGTTATTGAGTATTTTTCAAAGAATTTAGATAAAATCTGATTATATTTTTCTAGAAAAATAATTTAAGACCGAGTAAAAGAATTTGAAATAAATATGTTATTTTGGATTTATATAGAAATGATTTTTTTTTAAAATCATACCGATGTTCTGGATAAGATTTAACTCTAGAACATCGGAGATGTATAACTTAATGATACTTAAGTAGTACTTACTATGATGTGTGGGTGTTTAATATTTTTCTAAAAACTACATCATACCACCCATACCACCCATACCGCCCATACCATTCATGTTGTTACTCATTTCAGGTTTTTCTTCTTTGGGTTGGTCGGTTATCATGCATTCTGTGGTAATCATTAAACCAGCGATAGAGGCTGCATATTGTAGAGCAGAGCGCGTGACTTTTGTGGGATCTAAAATTCCCATTTCAATCATGTTTCCATATTCTTCAGTTGCTGCATTATAACCAATGTTACCTTCTCCTGCTTTTACTTTATTAGCAATTACGGAAGGTTCTTCACCTGCATTAGCAACAATCTGACGGAGAGGAGCTTCCATTGCTCGACGTGCTACCTTAATACCAACATTTTGGTCTTCATTATCGCCACGGAGTTCAGCAATACTGTTAGCTACTCGGATTAGCACAACACCACCACCAGCAACTACCCCTTCTTCTACTGCAGCACGAGTAGCGTGAAGAGCATCTTCTACGCGAGCTTTTTTCTCTTTCATTTCAACTTCAGTAGCGGCCCCTACTTTGATGACTGCAACACCACCAGCAAGTTTTGCTACACGCTCTTGAAGTTTTTCACGATCGTAATCGGAAGTTGCTTCATCTCGTTGTTGGTTGATTTGTATAACTCGGCTATTAATAAGTTTTTTATCTCCGACACCATCGATGATGGTAGTAGTGTCTTTTGTAATAACAATACGTTTTGCTTGCCCCATATCCTCTAGGGTAGTTTTCTCTAATTCAAGGCCGATCTCTTCAGAGATAACAGTTCCTCCCGTTAAGATAGCAATATCTTGAAGGGTAGCTTTACGTCGATCACCAAATCCAGGCGCTTTCACAGCTGCAACTTTTACGATACCCCGCATGGTATTGACAACAAGAGTCGCAAGTGCTTCGCCTTCAACGTCTTCAGCAATAATTAGAAGTGGTTTACCCGCTTTTGCAACTGCTTCTAATAAAGGAAGTAATTCACGTATATTAGAGATTTTTTTGTCAACTAGGAGAATGAACGGAGTGTCAAGTTCAACAGATCCAGTTTCTGGTTTATTGACAAAATAGGGAGATAAGTAACCGCGATCGAATTGCATTCCTTCTACAACATCTAATTCATCTTGCAATCCAGAACCTTCTTCAACAGTAATTACGCCTTCTTTACCAACTTTCTCCATAGCTTCAGCAATTAGGGTACCAACAGTTGCATCTGAGTTAGCAGATATGGTTCCTACTTGTGCGATAGCGGTAGAATCAGAGCAAGACTCAGAAAGTTTTTTTAGTTCCTCTACTGCAGCAATCACCGCTTTATCAATACCACGCTTCAGATCCATGGGATTCATTCCCGCAGCAACAGCTTTTAAACCTTCATTAACGATAGACTGAGCAAGCACGGTAGCAGTAGTTGTTCCATCTCCAGCAGCATCATTAGCTTTTGATGCAACTTCCTTTACCATTTGAGCACCCATGTTTTCGAATTTATCTTCTAATTCGATTTCACGTGCAACTGCAACACCATCTTTCGTTATGAGAGGTGATCCAAAAGATTTGTCTAAAACTACATTTCGACCTTTAGGACCAAGGGTTACTTTGACTGCGTCAGCGAGAATATTGACGCCGCGAAGCATTTTTATGCGAGCGTCGTTACCGAATTTTACGTCTTTAGCTGCCATTTCTATTTCCTTTAAATTCGTTCAGTTCAGATGATTTCGCGCGAATGTTATTTTTCAACGATAGCTAGGATGTCGCTTTCTGACATAATTAGAACTTCTTCGTTATCGATTTTTTCAACTTTCACGCCATATCCGTCATTGAAAATTACGATATCGCCTACTTTAACGTCTAGCGGCTTTACTTCGCCGTTGTCTAGTATACGGCCATTTCCAATAGCAATTACTTCACCACGGGTAGACTTGCTGGCAGCAGACCCAGTTAAGACGATGCCGCCAGCAGATTTAGCTTCAACTTCTTTGCGCTTAACTATAGCGCGATCATGTAATGGACGAATTTTCATTAATAGCTCCCTATGATACAGTCTTGATCAGTTTCCTATAATAAACGGCTTGCACTACGTTTTTTTTGGATCATGCATGGCCTCATTGATTGATTAAGATGGGGGCGTTAGAGTGGGCTTCAAGGGGGTATATATGTTTTTTTTTAACAATGAAGATATTTTTAGTTTGTTAAAAAATAAATATAGTTAAGTTAATAATTTAAATAAGTATAAAATACTCAATATTAAAATTATTTTGATCTTAAGTATTTTTTTGGGTGTAGTAATTTTTTTTTACTTTCTTAGTAACTAAAAAATTTTTAATTCAGATTATTGATTAGATGCAAAAAAAATAAGGATTCTATTTATGTTGTTTAGATTTTATTGTTGACAATGATCTAAACTAGATATGATATATTTAAAACCTGTAAGTGTTATTTTATATATATGATATCTATTTTATTTGATTGTAATTCAGAGTTATCTAATATTGATATTTAAAGTATAATTTAACTTTAAGTTATTTATAATACTTTTTAAAAATTATATGTATAAAGTTTAAATGATACATTTAATTTATACTAGTTATGTATTATGGATTAACTGCCTGAATTACTACTAACTATTAAATAGACATTATCTATATTATAAATATCTATTTAAGATATATGTTAGTTTATAATGTTTTATCTTAAAAGAAGTTAAAAAAACGGTAAATTTATTTATTGTGACAATAAAAGTTTTTTGTTTCTATATTGAACAAATAATTCAGTTAGTAGTTAGTATATATATATTATGTAAATGCATACATTGTATATGTAGGATTTAAATTTTTGGATTATTAGTTAATTAAAGCACTAATATTATAGTAAGATAAAAAGTGTTTAATAGTTGATCACCGCAAATGTATCCTAGAAAATAAAATATTGAATACCATTCAATAAAACTTATGTCCTTCTTTACCTGTATTTTTCTAAAATAGCCTTTTAAGTTATCTTAAAATGATATTTGTATTTGAAAGTTCGTTCTAAGATTAAATGAATTGTTTTTACATAATACTAAAGGTTATAGGAAGTGATAAAACCATAAAGATTAAAAATCTTTAAATCTATACGACATAATTTAAAATACGTAATAATGATGTTTAAATTATAGTCCATACTTTTAGATGATATATTTGTAGAGAGTTTTTTTTGATTTTAATAAATATATTTATTTGTTCTATTGTTAGTTAAAAACTAATTATATAAAGATGGTTCGCCGGGTGGTCGGGTCTTAAAACGACGATGTAACCACATGTATTGATCTGGGGCTTTCATGATGGCGTGTTCGATTATTTGATTTATGTAAGTAGCCACAGAAACAGCATCCAATGGCACACGTTTTTTATGTGACAAAATTAATAATTCATAACCCTGCCCATGTGAGCGGCGACGTGGAATGCATGAGATAATTAATGGTTTAGTTGTTTTGAGCAGTAAGTAGGTGCCAGCAGTTGTTGCAGTTTTAGGAACAGCAAAAAACGGTGTAAATACACTACTTTTTGGACCATAGTCGTGATCTGGCGCATACCAGATAATATTACCATTTTTTAATGCGCGAATCATACCTCTTAGGTTTGATCTTTCTAACATTGATTTGTTAGAGCGCATACGACCCCAGATTTGTAACCAATTTAGTAATGGATTGTTATGTGTACGATAGACTCCAATACCTGGATTATGTATTCCAAATATACGAGCACCTATTTCAAGAGTAAGAAAATGCATACCGATAAGTAGGATGCCTTTGTTTTTTTTTCTAGCGAAAGTTATTTTTTCTAAACCTTTAACTGACATCCATCGTTTGATGCGCCAGTCTGGCCAGAACCAGGCGATGCCAGTTTCAATAATACCCATACCAACTGATTCAAAATTTTTTTGCAACAGTTTTTCACGTTTATTGGTTGACATTTCAGGAAAACATAATAATAGATTGCGACGTGTAATTACCTTTCTTTTTTGCATAAAACAAAGAGCAAATCGTCCTAAAAAGGTACCTATTTTATAAAGTAGAGGATATGGAAGAAGAACTAGTAAATAAAGCACTGCAACACCAAACCAAGTTAACCAATAACGAGGATGGAGTAAATGATGATTGAAGGTAGGCAGTTTTTTTTTGATCATAGCATAAAAAACCGAAATTTTATATTACTCTTAATTTTATAATCTATGATACACTTAATTCGATGTTTAAAATGTAAAAAGTACTAATAGGAATAATAGTTATTTTAATCAGTGACATGGTTTGAGGTTAATATATTTAATATTGTTTTATTATATGGTCATACTTAGATGAGTATGATTAAAGTTTTTAGTTTATATATATAAAATCAGAAAATAATTGATATTTAAAAAAATAACTTGCTTAAAAACTTAACTTGATATGTAGAGTTTTTAGATAACATGTAAAACTTTCTTCTGAAAGAAGAATATGTTGTTATTAAAGTTTTTATTTTTATTCCACTATAAATTATAAATTTAGTATATGATTGAAATAATTATATTTTTACCTTTAAGCTTTCGTATTTGAAAGATTTTAAAAAAAATATGGAAGTATGTAAGTTACAATATAACCTAATAAAAAATAAATTAGATTAAATTTTATAGTGTTTAGAGATTAAACTTGTTGAAAAAATCCTTAATATGAAAAATTGAACTATTTTTCATATAATCTATAATCCATCTTATTATTTTAAGAAAATGTGGAATACATTTAGATTGTTGCCAATCTGGGCTGCGAGAAAAATCAGTAAATACATTGATGACAAATACTCCTACGGATACGAGCAAAATACCTCGAACTGCACCAAAACACAATCCTAACACTCGATCTGTAGTTGAAAAAACACTTTTCTCCACCAACGAACCAACAAAACAATTAATCATGTATCCAATAACAATTGTTGATATAAAAATCAAGCTCATTGCAATAAAGTTACGAACGAGTTTTTCTTTAAAACTCGTAAAATATATTGCAAGAGAACTATAATAACGATTGGCTAAAAAAAATGCACAGATCCATGTTATTAACGATAAGCCTTCGTGTATAAACCCGCGAATTAAGCTCGCTAAAGTTGAAAGCACAAGGAAACCTACAATGATGTAATCAATCCAAGTCATGCATCCATCCTTTAACGATATGTGCTTTATAAATCTTTATCTATCTTAAGATTTAAATTTGTTTTTTTAAATTCGCTCAATTATAAACTTATAAAGTTTTATTTTTCAAATATTAATTTAAAAAAATAAGGATGGCTATGTTTTAAGTGAAATGTATTTTAAAAAAAAATCATTTAACGACTAAGTTATAAAAATATTATTTTTTAAATAATTTTAATCTTTATTTTTTTGGATGTATGTTTATCAATGTTTTTATTTAGTATTTAGCAAAGCTAGCTGCGTCTCTGAACATTAAAGTTTGATCTTTAAAATATACGTGCTTACTAATTCATAAGAATTGATTTTTTTCTTGCGATTACCATCATCTATCGATGATGGAGAAAAAAAGAAAATTGATCACATTTAATTTAGCCGCGTTTTATCATGCTTGGATGTTTATCCACTAACATGAAATATAAGCTGTATGTTTAAATGTAAAATTTTTAAGCGAACATTATTTTATTTTTTAATCCTGTTTCTTTATAAAAACAAAAACAAGTATTAATAATCATTATTTCTCATATAAATAATTTAGTATATAGTGTTTTAGGTTTTTCATGCGAAAAAAAGCACTGAAAAGTTTTTGTGAGAATGGTTTAAATCTTGTAAAAATATTGCCAGGGTTATCTAAACCCATATTGAAATTTATTGATTTTGTTTTTTTGTTTAAAAATTTAAATTCTTCTTTTTTATAGCATCAACAATGCTTGTGGTAGAAAAACCATGTTTAAAATTTATAACAATCACATCTCCCCCATTATTCCATACATCTTCACTGCCGGCAATCTCATGTTCTTTATAATCACCTCCTTTTACCAGGACATCCGGTAATATGTCGGCTATAAGTCTTTGGGGTGTATCTTCATTAAACGGAACCACCCAATCAACCATTTCTAGAGCTGCTAGAACAGCCATACGCTGTTCTAGCGAATTTATAGGGCGGTTTTTCCCTTTTAAGCGTTTGGTAGATTCATCATTGTTGACAGCTATTATTAGTCGATTTCCCTTCTGAGAAGCACTAGTGAGGTAATGTATATGACCTGGATGTAGAATATCAAAAACTCCGTTAGTCATGACTATTTTATCACCGCGTTTCCTTGCAAGCATGACCGCTTGTTTAAGCGTGCTTTCGCTCATCACTCCAAAACTATTTTCTATACACCCGTGAATGGCATCATCTAGCTCTAAGAGACTAACACTAGAAGTTCCTAATTTCCCCACAACAACTCCTGTGGCAGCATTTGCTAACATGCAAGAAGACTCCAAACTGTTACCCGCTCCTAGTGCAGCCGCTAAAACCCCAATAACAGTATCTCCAGCTCCAGTAACGTCGTAAACTTCCTGTGCCTGTGTTGCTAAGTGTAGTGGATATTTCCCTGGTTGTAATAAGGTCATTCCTTGTTCAGAACGAGTAATAAGTAGCGCGGATAGATGGTAGTCATTAATTATCTCTAACCCTCGATTTACTAGTGTTTGTTCATCCGGACAAGATCCTACTACTGCTTCAAATTCTGACAAATTAGGGGTGAGTAATGTTGCGGTTTGATAACGGCTAAAATCTGCTCCTTTTGGATCAACAAGAACAGGTATTCCCGCGGTGCGGGCTAAAGTTATTATTTCGTTTACCGCTACTAACGTACCTTTTGCATAATCAGAAAGTACCACGATGTTGGTTCTTTGTAATGCAAATTGAATTCGTTTCATTATGCATGTTAAATCAATATTCTCAAATTTTTTTTCAAAGTCGAATCGGGTTAACTGTTGATTACGTGAGATCACTCGTAATTTTATAATCGTTGGGTGGCTCTTGATAGCAATAAAATCACACGTTACGTTTACTTGAGTAAGTTTAGTGTTTAGTGTACAGGCGGCGTCATCAATTCCAGTAAGACCAATTAAATGGACACAACTTCCTAGTTCGGCAATATTCATTGCGACATTAGCAGCACCACCAGGACGTTCTTCCGTAGTGTCAATTTTTACGATAGGAACGGGTGCTTCTGGTGAAATTCGGTCACTAAAACCATACCAGTATCTGTCTAACATGATATCGCCTATTACTAGTACGCTTGCCCGGCGGAAATCAGGCAAGATTACTTTCATTGTTTACTCCTAACATATTTTTAAGAATAAATTATATTACAGGAAGAGAAAATAGCCCCTTTATCATATAAATGCAACAGGAGTAAATGAAAATTCTATTTTTGTTAAAATAAAGATATTTTATATAGGGTTTTACGATACTATATATTCTGTAGAATATTTTATAAAGTGTTGTCTGAGATCTTTTGATTAAGAGTTAATTAGGGGACTATTTACAATATAATGTTTAAAATGTAAATAATAATATTATGGAGCAATTAAGAATATGATTGTTAATAAAATTATTATAATATATTTAGTATTAAAATTACACCTATATCATTGTTAACTTAAGTATATCTTAAAATTTTTTAAATCTATTCGAATGATTATATATTTTTATCTAGTAACTAGGATGTTAAAAAAAATAATTTTAATAAATAGATTTTATTGTAAATTGTTCTATATTTACGTTTTTAATAAAAAAACAAAATATTAATTATTACTAATTGTATAGTATATATGTTAAAATCCGTTTATAAATAAAAACGATTATTAAGGTATTAAATTTAATCATTGAACATTTCTTTTCTTAAAAGAAAGATTTTGCGGTATAAATACATGCATATTAATTATTTTAGAGCATCTATTTTTTAGATAACTTGATAATAATAAATCTAGCGTTAGAAGACATTTTGCTGTCTGATATTTTATCGATTTGAAATAAATTGTTTATAGAAAATAAACAAAGTTATTTTTATGTTTAGTGCTGTATTGTTACACGTTAATAATTAACGAAGATTAATGTAGAAGAAATAATTCTTAATATTCTTAAAAAATATGACTTTATCATTAAAAAATGTGTACAACATGTTAATTTTACATAATGTTAATAATGATGTCTTGTTATTTTAACACATCTAAAATTTGGTTAGAAGTTCATTTCTAAGTCAATACACTTTATACTGATTTTTTTACTACACTCTAGATAATTAAATTTATTCTTATATTATACAGTGTTAAGATCTTACTTTAGCGTTTTGTTTATGAAAGTGTTTTCTTGCTAACTAAACACCTGATTAAGTGATTGCAGTGTTGTCGTCATATAAAAACTGTATTATGTTATGGGTTTTATCCAGTTATTTAATTCCTGGTTAGATGAAGTAAATAACTGGTGTTGTTTTAAAAAACGATTTAGATTGCTTGGTTAGTGATGCACATAAATTACTATTTCTGTTATATAGACAACTTACTTTACTTTATTTATTAAATTTCGACGATAGCTTATCAGGTCTTGCACAGTCAATACTGACATATTGTGTTGTTGACCAAAAATAACAATCTCTGGCGCACGCATCATGGAGCCATCTTCATTCATTAGTTCACACAGTACTCCGGCTGGTTTTAATTTTGCAAGACTTGTCAAGTCTATTGCTGATTCAGTATGGCCGCCACGTGTTAACACACCCCCTGGTTGAGCACGCAATGGAAATACATGTCCAGGTCGGTTTAAATCGCTCGGTTTGGCGTTATCGTTAATAGCTGCACGGATTGTAGTTAAACGATCCATAGCGGATACACCGGTGGTAACTCCTTTAGCTGCTTCGATTGTGACGGTGAAGGCAGTTTTATACTGACTGTTATTATGTTCCACCATCATCGGTAGCTCTAGTTTCTTGCAATATTGCTCTGTTAAGCATAGGCATACAATGCCACTCCCGTAACGAATAGTCATTGCCATTTGTTTTACTGTCATCGTTTGTGCGGCAAATATGATATCGCCTTCATTTTCACGATCTTCATCATCTAAGACTAAGACTCCCATACCATTTCTAAGTGCATCTAAAGCATTTTCAACGCGTTGAAATGGAGAACCAAAATCAGAAAGAAGCGTCTGATACATAGTCGATAAAACCTCATAATATTTATAGATAATAGCGTTATTGTATATTTTTTAATATTACATAGTTCTTTTTTCATTTTTAAGAGTAAAGAGCTCGTTAATTTAAAAAAAATTCAAAAAAAATAGGTTTATCACATACAAGTATTAAATGCTGTGAGCTGTTTGAACAAAGTATAGTATGATGACTTACTTATTTATAAAAATATTTATAGTTATGTAACTGATTTGATTAACTTGATTATGTTTTATTCTAGATATCTAGAGGTTTTATAGTAGAGATGTTAATTATTTTAAAGAATTCTTTTCGTTCTATATTTAATAGTATTTCTACTAGATTAAAGACGTTTAAGAAAATCATTATTTCTTTTTTTTTAAATGTAAAATAGTTTTTTTAAAAATAAAGATATATATTGCATATGTTTTTAGTTGTTTGCGTAGATTTGCAAATATCTATCTCAAGAATAATTAAGTTGGAGATAATAAAATTATCTCAATTACGTTAATTAGAAAAGTTTTTGTGTTTATGTGCACTTTAAAAAAATTTTAACTTATACAAGTGTTTTTTTTAATTAACTATTTACGGAATCGTAGGACACGATCATATAAATATACCAATTCACTCTTATTAAGTTGAAAATGTTTTTATAATTAACAATTATTAGAATAATTAAAATTTTTAACGACTTAGTTTTCTTTAAAAATACTTAATATAATAAAAAAAATACTGTAATTGTTAGTAGTTAAGATGCTTTAAAGTTTACGTGTAATTTTCCGTGTAATTAGGTGAAGTTTTTTATAAAATCTAATCACACTGATAATTATTTATTAAATTATATAATAATCCAATCTTTAACAATATTTAAGTACTATTTGTGCTTAAAAGAAACCTCTTCAGCATAAGTCAATTAAGTTAAGTGAAAGAATTTTACTAACCTGTATGGTGTCTATGACTAATTAATAAACCCTTAAGTATAAATTGCTATTAATTATGCTTTTTGCATTGATTTAGGATTTGCGATATAATTTAGATAAAATAGGGTTTGGTTGATTTCGCTGATACTACGTTAGGACTAGGAGTTTTTAATGAGAAAAAATAATTTTATGAAAGTATATTTCTTTTATTTATGATTTTATTGCCAATATAGTATTTTTATTATCTTAAATTAATAACCATATTAAAGATGAATTGTTGTATTAAGATAACATCGAAGATGAATGAATAGTTTTACTTTTTTGTTTATATAGTAGTTTGTTGTAGTGTGAGTTAGTTAAGTAACTCTTAACTTAAGTTGATAAAAGCTTTAAATGTAAATGAATCATTGCAATATTTTACAATTTTAAATTTTAAATTTAAGATTTTTTTAAAAGAGTTTTAAAGTTTTTTAGTTTATAATATTACTGTTATTTTAGTATTTACTCACTGAGTATAAGAATGTAATAGAAAATTTATCCAATGCTTGACAAGCAATCAAGCGCTGTCTTTCGATTAAAAAGACAGCGAGGATTTTCATTTCTATAATATTTATAATAATTAAAGACATGTGAAATGTTATAAGGGAAGGCTTTATAATTTAAATAGTGTTTTATTAAATTTATAAAGATACATATTGTATCTTTAGGAAAATCTTGAAAAGATCTATTGAATATTTTGTTACGTTTGTTTAGAGCTGATTTTTATTTATCATGAAATTTATATTGTTGAGGTAATAAAAAAGTTTTAAAATAAATATGTATTTTTTAGTTAAACTTTACATTTGTCTGCATGATAGGTATCTTACTTAAGATTCACGATTTTTTTAGTGTGAATTAGTATATTATTATTTTTGATTTCTTTCATACATATAAGCGCTAAAAAAATAATACTGGCTACATCTTGATGATGTTAAGAGATTCTATTAGAAGATAATAAAAATATATTCACTGTGATTTTAGAAAAACAATTTTTATTAGAATTTATATAGAGTGTTTTAGTGAGTGAAAGTATACGAATAATCAATTATGCATATATTAGTTTTGAAGTAGTTAAAATTTATATGAAACAAGAATGATATGAAATCATTTACATATAAATGTCTATAGACATATAAGTACTTTAAAGATTAAGCGTAACAAATTTATTAGGATATAGTAGAAAAATATCTCGTTTTGTTGAAATTAATTTTATCAGTAAGGTTAGAGGTTTGATGATTATCTTTAATTTTAACAAAATGTATTCATAACTTCAAAAATATTTATTCAATTTACACACCACATAAAGATCAATTTTTATTATTTTAATATTAAGTGATTGCATAAGTAAATACTTAGGTAGTGTAGTATAGATAGTAAAGATTAATATCTCGAATTAATTATATTAGATTTGTTAGGAGGTTATACATTAATGTTGATGTTGATTTTCTTATATTTGGTGTAGATGTAAATACAAAAATATCCATTGCTCCTTGAGTGATAAAAGAATTCAAATGTTTTAGAAAATGTAATTATCCACACTAAGAGTTATGTCATGAAGAACATAGATCCTACTCAGACTTCAGCCTGGAAGGCATTAGAAAAACATTTTCTTGTGATGAAAGATGTAAAAATAAGCGATTTATTTTTAAAAGAACGTGAGCGTTTTTCCTTATTTTCAACCACCTTTAATGATGAAATTCTAATAGATTACTCAAAAAACCGTATCAGCACAAAAACATTGGTCCTTCTTATTACATTAGCAACAGAATGTGGTGTTAAGGAAGCTATAACATCTATGTTTAGTGGTGAAAAAATTAATCGTACGGAAAATCGCGCTGTTTTGCATACAGCACTACGAAATCGAAAAAATAATCCGATTAATTTAGATGGCAAAAACATTATGCTGCAGATTAATCTAGTATTAGATAAAATGAAATCATTCTGCAATCAGATAATCAATGGTGAGTGGAAGGGGTATAGTGGGCATGCTATTACTGATGTCGTTAATATCGGAATTGGAGGATCTGATCTTGGACCATATATGATTACAGAAGCATTATTTCCTTATAAAAATCATCTGAAAATGCACTATGTATCAAATGTGGATGGAACTCATATTTCTAACACCATGAAAGGCCTAAATCCCGCTACTACTTTGTTTTTAATTGCATCGAAAACTTTTTCCACTCAGGAAACAATGACTAATGCACATAGTGCCCGGGATTGGTTTTTAGAAAAAGCTTTAGATGAAAAATATATTGCACGTCATTTTATCGCTTTATCTATGAATACTGAAGCAGTAGAGCGGTTTGGGATAGATAAAAACAATATGTTTGAGTTTTGGGATTGGGTTGGAGGTCGATATTCTTTATGGTCTGCTGTTGGGTTGTCTATTGCTCTATCGTGCGGTTTTGATCATTTTGAGGAACTACTTAGTGGCGCACATGCTATGGATAACCATTTTATTTCAATGCCAATGGATAAGAATATACCTGTATTGATGGCGCTAATTGGCATTTGGTATAATAATTTTTTTGGTATGGAAACTGAAGCAATTATACCTTATGATCAATCTATGCATCGTTTTTCTGCATATTTTCAACAAGGTAATATGGAATCAAATGGAAAATCTATAAATCGTTCGGGGAACTCAGTAATGTATCAAACTGGACCCATTGTTTGGGGGGAACCAGGAACTAATAGTCAGCATGCTTTTTTTCAATTACTTCATCAAGGTACCAAAATTGTTCCCTGTGATTTTATTGCGTCTGCTATTAGTCATAATTCTATTGGAGATCATCACCTTAAATTACTTTCCAATTTTTTCGCTCAGACAAAAGCATTAGCATTCGGTAATCTACATCAAAGCATGAATCAGCAATGTAGCTTAAATGAAAAAAATAAAGATTTAGTGCAGCATGTTGTGCCTTTTAAAGTTTTCCAGGGAAATCGTCCTACTAATTCAATTTTAATACGAAAGCTTACTCCGTACACTCTAGGTGCACTTGTTGCATTATATGAACACAAAATTTTTGTTCAGGGTGTAATACTTAACATTTACACCTTCGATCAGTGGGGGGTTGAGTTAGGCAAAAAACTTGCAAATCAAATCCTTCCTGAACTAAAGAGTGAATATTTAACTGATGCTCATGATAGTTCGACAAATGGTCTTATCAATTGTTATAAATCCTGGCGTTAGTGATTTTTTTTAAAAAATTTTAATTATTTGATTTTAATGAAATTATTGTTCAATTAATCAAAAAAAGTATAAAGATTTTAATAAATAAAGATTAAATATTTTTTCTTGAAGATTTTGAGGTACCTTTCGGTCATGTGAATGATATAAAAATTTTAATAAAATTATTTAATGTTATTATTTTATGAATGAGCTTTGTATCTTTTCTTAATTTTAATAAGCAGTCGATATAAGTGTCGTGATGAATTTGCTGTGATGCTGTAAAAATCAAAAAAAATATTTTAAAGATCAATGAAAGTTAGGTTACCAAGCTAGAAGCTTAATTAGATTATTAATTAATATATTTGGATTTAGTCTGATCTTTTCGGGTTTTTATTCTATAATAATCTATATTGTAAAGTAATATTATTAAGAGTGTTCGCAAACATAGAGTTGATTTTATCAGAATAGCAATTTGATGTTTCAAATTTTTAGTTTATATAGAGCAATAGTTTTATAGTTAATTACAGGCGGAAATATGCGAATCCTTAAAATAGGTAAAGTTTTTCATAATTATCTAGATTGTAAAATTCTTATTAAGGATAAGATTAATCTAAGAAAATGTCTTTATTAGAAACGATAGTTAGATTAATGTTTAATTAAAAGATGGAAATATTTTAAAAAAATATCTCTAAATTATTATTTAAAATTTTATAATATTATTTATATAGAATAATAGCTTATTTTAAAGTTTTCTTGATTCGAAGTTAATGTGGAATAGTATTTTACTACGGAATAAATCAATTCTTAGCGTCAGCTAGATAATCTCATTAGAGATTGCAATTTATAAAATACTTATTTTAATGCCGATCTGTAATTAATATTTACGACTAACGTTATTTTTTTAATCCGTATTTAGCGCATGAGGTTGATTCAAAAGTTTATCTAGAGTTTCTTGGTGATATTAATATCATTTTTTAAAAAAATATTGTCTATTTAAACATACAACATAGATGTCCATAATTCTTTTCAAAATCTACTGAAATCTTGATGAAATTAGCTTATTAAAGTAAAAACTTTAAAATTTAATAAATGCGTCAAAGTATAATAACCAGTAAATTCAAACGTGCAGTTTCATCGTTATTTGAGTGTATATAAGAGTTGTTTCTAATAGTATTTGTTTTAGTAATTTACTTTAATTTTTGGAATAAATATTAATTAGAGAATTAGGTGTATAAACTAAATTCGTATTAGTTAAAAGTAGTATATCTTAAAAATTAAAAAACCCTTAATTGTCCACTACAATCACTACATTTTAATAAAAGATAAATATTATTTATTTAAGAGATGATTATGAAAAATTAGTTCATATTAATAAAACTATTTAATTGATAGTTTAGTTTTGATTTAAATTATAAAAAAATATATTTAGATTTTTTAATGATGATTAATTCAGCTAATATCAAGATATTTTTAGTGTTATTTGTCAGTTTAATGGTAAAGTGTCTATAAAGATTTTTACGTTTTTTTTTAAATATTTTGATCTTGTTATTTAATGGATGTTTCAATTATAATTTTTAATAAAAAATATTGATATTCTTTCTTTCTATAGAAGTGAGCATTTGTCTACTTAAAGCTTGAATAATGCTCATATGTTTCATTCTACTTTATAGATTAGTTCAGTTTCTATATACTTTTTTTAAATTTTCGCTTAAAATATCCGTTATTCGAATTTTTCATTTATGGTTAAAATTGTTTATATCCAATCATTAAGTTTAGGTATAAAATTAGTATGAAAAGACAAGAAACTCGAGGATTTCAGTCAGAAGTGAAGGAAATACTTCATTTAATGATTCATTCGCTCTACTCCAAAAAAGACATTTTTCTTCGTGAGCTGATTTCTAATGCATCAGATGCAGCAGACAAGTTACGGTTCTGTGCTTTATCTCAACCCGATTTATATGAAGAAGACATTGAATTACATATAAGAATTTCTTGTGATCAAGAAAAACGTACTATCACTTTTAGTGATAATGGTATTGGTATGCGTCGTGAAGAAGTTATTGATAATTTAGGTACAATTGCTAAGTCTGGGACAAAGACATTTTTACAATCTTTACAGTCTGAACAGTTGAAAGATAATCAGTTTATAGGGCAGTTTGGTGTGGGTTTCTATTCAGCTTTTGTTGTTGCGGATCAGGTGACTGTTTGCACTCGTTATGCAGGCATGAAAGCGGAAGAAGGAGTATTCTGGCAATCTACTGGTGAAGGAGATTACACATTAGCAGATATCACTAAACAGAATCGTGGTACCGATATTGTTTTACACTTGCGAGAAGGTGAAGATGTTTTTTTAGACAGCTGTCGTCTTAAGAGTTTTATTGAAAAATATTCTGATTATATTGATTTACCAGTTGAAATGGAAATTCGGGGTAAACAATTAGAAGATAATCACGATGAGCAGATTATAACTTGGGAAAAAATCAATAAAGCGCAAGCGTTATGGACGCGAAGTAAAACTCAAATTAGTGATGATGAATACAAAGAATTCTATAAGCATTTTTCTCATGATATTACTGATCCCCTTATTTGGAGTCATAATCGCGTTGAAGGAAAACAAGAATATACGAGCCTACTTTATATTCCTAAGAAAGCGCCTTGGGACATGTGGAATCGTGAACGTAAATACGGTTTAAAACTTTATGTCCATCGTGTTTCGGTTATGGATGATGCTACACAATTTATGCCAAATTATCTAAGGTTTGTAAAGGGTATTATTGATTCTAATGATATTCCTCTGAATGTATCACGAGAAATGTTACAAGATAGTCGAATCACGAGGAATCTCAAGGGTTATTTAACTAAGCGTGTACTTTTAATGTTGGAAAGGTTAGCTAAAGATGACGCTCAGAAGTATCAATCTTTTTGGGTAGAGTTTGGTCTAGTATTAAAAGAAGGTCTTGGAGAAGATCCAACGAACGTTACAACGATAGCTAAACTAATCCGGTTTGCTTCAACTTACAACGATACTTCAGAACAAACCGTTTCGCTAGAAGAATATATTGGTCGAATGAGTATAGAACAAGAAAAAATTTATTTTATTAGTGCTGATAGTTATGCTGCTGCTAAAAGCAGTCCACACTTAGAGCTTTTTAATAAGAAGGGTATAGAAGTACTACTGCTTTCTGATCGTATAGATGAATGGATGATTAGCTATCTAACAGAGTTTAATGGTAAATTACTACAATCAGTCAGTAAATCAGATTCTTTTTTAGATAAACTGATTGATGCAAATAGTGATAAACAGAAAGAGACATGGAAAACTTTTGAACCTTTTGTTAATCGAGTAAAACATTATCTTGGAGATAGAGTTAAAGAAGTAAGAGTGACGCATCGTCTTATAGAGGCACCCGTTGTTGTTACGACTGGATCTGATGATATGACGACTCAAATGGCTAAAATATTTACTGCTGCTGGTCAGGCTGCTCCAGATATTAAATATGTTTTTGAACTTAATCCGGAACATCCGATAATTAAGCGTGTTATGAACATTATTGATAATCACGATTTTAATGATTGGGTGGAGTTGTTATTAGATCAGGCATTATTAGCGGAACGGGGATCTCTCAACAACCCTCATCAATTTATTCGACGTGTTAATCATCTACTAAACAGATTAAGTTAAAATTTTATTTGATATTTCATTAAAGAAAATTTTTTATTTTATTTTGTCTTCATAATACTATATCGTCCTCCTGGACGCAGGAGAGAAGATATTTGCTCAATCAGATCAAAACACTATTATACGTTTGTATAGATTTCTTTTTAGAAAGAAGTTATAATAACTAGTGTTATATTGTTTATTTGATATTTAATAAAGTGTAGTCAAGGTAGCTTAGAGCATTAAATTTGGTCATAGCTTTGATTTTTTTTAGATAATAAAATATTAATATATGTAGGTTAATGCAATGCGTATTATGTTACTAGGTCCTCCTGGAGCTGGAAAAGGCACTCAAGCGCAATTTATCATGAAGAAATATAATATTTCACATATTTCTACTGGAGACATGCTTCGTCTAGCGGTATACGGACAGTCTAAAATTGATCAGCAGATTAAAAAATTAATTGATAATGGTACATTAATAAATGATGATCTTGTTATTGCGTTAGTGAATAATCGCATTAAACAAAACGACTGTCGGAATAGTTTTTTATTAGATGGTTTCCCTAGAACTTTGCGTCAAGTTAATGCAATGAAAGAAGAGGGAATTATGGTAGATTATGTTCTGGAGTTAGCTATACCTGACGATTTAATTATTCAGCGTATTGTTGGTCGACAAATTGATAATCTTTCAGGACGAGTTTATCACGCTCAGTTTCACCCGCCTAAGAAAGAAGGGAAAGATGATATCACGGGGAAACCCTTAAGTATGCGAAGAGATGATCGGGAAGATACGATAAAGAATCGCTTGTTAGAGTATCGTCAACAGACGATACCAGTTATAGAATATTACCGTAAAGAAGGCTATGCTGGTCATCTTCAATATATCAAAATTGATGGTACTCAATCTGTCAAAGATATTAGTACTGAATTATCTCAAATCTTTAATTGATTTGGTGAGTTTTAAAATTATATTGAACGTTTTATTTTTTTTTGATCTTGAATTTAATTTAAGTTAAATATACTTCTTTTCTAGAATCTTATTCTATTATATTTATAGTTTGTTTGGTAATCATTAATTTATTTGTATAATTCTATGATAAGTTATTTTTAACAAGAAACTAAATAAGCAGATTTTCTTGATTATAGATAAAGCATTGTTGCGATATTACTTAAATCTTTTAAAGTAAGAAGTATTCGAATAATTTTAAATAAAACTTGTTAGCAAAAATCGTTGGTAAAAAATTATTATTGCATCTTTACATGATGAGCGATATTTATAAAATAATTAATTATTTCTTTTTGGAAAAATACGAACTAAATGCTTTTTTTATGAAAAGTCAGTGTTTTTTTTATTGCTATTTTTACTTAGATATTCTTTTTTATGAATGAAATTGTAAACAAAAAAATCTTTTATTCAGAATTAAAATAAATAAGACCTACGGCAGAATGTTGTATATTTGTGTTAATTATATAAAACTAATATATTTAATTATTATCTAATTTGTTTATAAAATCTCCCTAACTAAATTTTAGTTGGATAATAAAAAAGATATTTATTTTAATACAGCGCTCGTTTTCTGATCTTTTTGGAAAAGAGCAATAATTGTCTAGATTTTGAATGTTAAAAAAATATTCATGATGATAATTATCTATTTAAAAAATAAGATTTCTTAAAAAGAATAAAAAAAGTTTTCAACTTATATTATTATTTTACCTAAATATATTTTTTATTATTTTTTTTCTTAAAATATTTCTTTATTTTTTTTAAAATATTTGTCTTGCGTATTTTTATTATCAATAATATTTATTATATTCGATATCTTTAATATAAAAATAAAAACAGTATATTAATGTATTTGTTTAGAGTAAATAGTAAAATTGATTTTTTATACACATTTTGATTGTAATAAATTCTATAACTTTGTTACATAGTTAATGATGTTTTTAATATCACATTCTGTTCAATGGTGCAGAGAGTAATTTTATTTTCACATGATCGGGTCATTAACTTTTTTAATAAAAAATGTTATTATTTTTTTACAATTAAAACTAGAGATTAATAACTCATTTAAATTTAAATAATATTAAATGAAAAAAAGTAACACTAAATGTAATAAGAAAACATAATCATTATTATAAAGTCATAAGCATGTTTTAGATAGGGTTTAATTTTGCCCCTAATCTTAAATTTACAAAATCTCTTATGTAAATTATTAGTAATATTTGAAATAATTTTATCAATAAAATTACAATCAGTAGAGTTAATAATTTTCATAAAAAAATTTTTTTATTAATATTCCTCAGTTATAGATCGTTGTTTTTTTATTTATTTTTTATTAGGTGGAGATTAAAATTTTGCATAACCATGCTATACAGCAACAAAGTTTTAATTAGTGGTGAAGAAATTAATATAATAATATTTTTCAAAAATTTACGGTTTTTTGATTTTTAGCAAATAGACATGTATGTTAGGTACTTATTAAATATTATTTTCAATAAAACTAGTTACGATAATTTATTCAAAGAATAACAATAAAATTATTTTTTTTATAATTATGTTTTATAAATTTAAAAAAAATATGAGGAATAAGTGTAATCAATGACGGGCAAGCTCCCTAAAGATCGTATTCTTATTTTAGATTTCGGTTCGCAATATACTCAATTAGTAGCTCGTCGTATCCGCGAATTAGGCGTCTATTGTGAACTTTGGAGATGGGATGTTATTGAAACTCATATACTCAAATTTAATCCAAGCGGAATTATTCTTTCTGGAGGACCAGAAAGCACTACTCGAAAAGATAGTCCACGTGCTCCAGATTGTGTTTTTCAAGCAGGTGTTCCTGTTCTGGGTATTTGCTACGGCATGCAAACAATGGCAATACAACTGGGCGGAGAAGTTCAAGTTTCAACTAAGAGAGAGTTTGGTTACGCTAAAGTAGAAGTACTTCAGAATAGTAGCTTGTTGTTACACGACATTCAAGATGAGTATAGTAGTGATGGAATGCCAGTATTAGATGTATGGATGAGCCATGGAGATAACATTACTAGTATTCCTTTAGGTTTCATTAATATTGCTAAGACGGAAAGTTGTCCTTTCACAGTTATAGAAAATGAAGAAAAACGCTTTTATGGAGTTCAATTTCATCCAGAAGTTACTCATACCCGCCAAGGACAGCGTATACTAGAGCGTTTTGTCTTTCATATTTGCGAATGTGTTTCAATATGGACTCCAACTAATATCATTAAAAATGCTATGGATTCTATCCAAGAAACAATTAAAAATGATCACGTGATTCTTGGTTTGTCAGGAGGTGTGGATTCTTTAGTTTCTGCCGTTCTTTTACAGCGAGCTATTGGTTCAAGATTAATCTGTGTATTTGTTGATAATGGGTTGTTACGTTTAAACGAAGGAAGACAAATCATGGACATGTTTAAGAGTTTTTTCAAATTAAACATTGTCTATGTGCTAGCAGAAGATCAATTTCTTTCTGCACTATCTGGTATTAAAGATCCAGAGAAAAAACGGAAAACAATTGGTCGAGTGTTCGTCGACGTGTTTAACAAACAAGTTCTTAAATTTTCCAATGTAAAGTGGTTAGCACAAGGCACTATTTACACAGATATTATTGAGTCTGCTAAAACCGGTATAGGTGCATCCCATGTAATAAAGTCTTACCATAATGTTGGTGGTCTACCAAAAAAAATGAAATTAGGATTAGTGGAACCATTAAAATCTTTATTTAAAGATGAAGTGTATAAGATTGGTCTAGCATTAGGTTTGCCTTACGAAATTCTTAATCGTCATCCTTTTCCTGGTTCGGGGTTAGGGGTGCGAATATTAGGAGAGGTAAAGAAAGAGTACTGTGAATTGCTTCGCTATGCTGATGCAATTTTTATTGAAGAATTACATAAGGCAAATTTATATAACAAGCTTAGCCAAGCTTTTGCTGTGTTCTTACCTGTTCGTACTGTAGGTATAATGGGAGACACCCGAAAATATGAATGGGTTATTTCATTGCGTGCTATTCAAACTATTGATTTTATGACGGCTCATTGGGCGTGTTTACCTGATAAGTTTTTAAGGCAGGTTTCTACTCGTATTATTAATGAAATAAATGGAGTTTCTAGAGTTGTATATGATATTTCCAATAAACCTCCTGCTACTATAGAGTGGGAATAATGGCTCTACAAAAAAAATACTTAATTAATATAAAAATTAATTCTGTCAACGTTTCTTTGTTTTTTTTAATGAATAGAATTAAAACAAATATCGCTAATATTACCATTATTTAATCGATAATCTTCAAAAAATATAAATTTATCCAATAAAATGTTTTTTTCTACAATGAGAGGTTTTTCTTTTAAATGATGAAATTTTATATAGATGAATATGTTGAAGTATATTTGTATTAAATGCATTCTTTAAATATGGATTTAATTTCGATAATTTTTATTTTTACAAAAATTAAATAGACACTAGTAAATCATTGTTTTTTTATATTAACATGTATAATTTAGTTTTTTCGTAAATAGATGAGACATTGATGTAATGATGAGTCTAAAGGGGCTTCTATTCGGAATATTTCTCCGTTAGCAGGATGAAAAAAACTAATTGCAGCTGCATGTAAAAAAATTCGGTTTAAACCACAGTTTTTTAATGTTTTATTAAATGTGTCATCTCCATAGAGATTATCAAATGCAATTGGATGTCCACTATATTGCGTATGAAGACGAATCTGATGGGTACGTCCGGTTATTGGATGCACGCTTAGCAATGTTGCCGATGTAAATCGTTCTTTGATTTGAAAGTAAGTTTTTGCTTGCTTTCCTTCGTTATGTACCTGAACGATGTGCTTTCCATTGTAAAGTTTTTTCTTTAACAAAGGTGCTGAAATGGAGCGGAGCGTGTTGGGCCATTGACCCCGCACTAATGCAACATAATCTTTTTTCATTTCCTTGTCACGTAGCTGTTTATGTAATAAATGTAGTGCAGATCTTTTTTTAGCTATCAATAATACTCCCGAGGTGTCTTTGTCTAGGCGGTGAACCAATTCTAAAAAATTAGTGTGAGGTCGTAATGTGCGTAATCCTTCAATGACTCCAAAATGAAGACCACTCCCTCCATGAACAGCAATTCCTGTTAATTTGTTTAAAATGAGAATATAGTCGTCTTCGTAAATTACTGAATTATTTAATGCAGAAATTTTGTTCAGTTTGACAGAAAACGGTATTTTTTTTTCATGAGAATACCTGAGTGGAGGAATACGTACTTTATCAAATGTTTGAATTTTATATTCCGCTTTTACTCGTTTTTTATTAACCCGAATTTCACCTGTACGCAAGATGCGATAAATCATGCTTTTTGGTACACCTTTAAACTTTCTACATAAAAAATTATCAATTCGTTGACCAGATTCATCTTTAGATATATTTATAAATTGTATATTAAATTTACCAGGCTGCATAAATAAATGTTAGCATGTTTTATGTAAACAAATTAATTATTATATGTATTTGTTTTACGTATTAAATAATAGCATTATATTTAATTTTTATATCTTTTTGCAATAGCTATTAACATGTATACGATGTATATCGTGTTAATGAAAGTTTTTAAATAGGGCTAGATTAGCTCCGCGTTATTTTATTAATAGTGCCAGTTAAAAGATAATTTACTTTCTAAGTATATATTTATAATAGTTAATATTTTAAAAAAAACGGTTTGTTTTAGGAGGATTTATCGTCTAATAATAAATTTTATACAATTATTTATGTAAGAAATATTTTTCTTTAAACTTTTAATAATTTTACTACAGTGAAGATATTTTGATCAATAGGTAACTTTATTTTATACAGTAGTTGTCACATCAAAAGGGTTTTTTAACCCATATCTTATAGAACTATCAGAAAATTATTTTTACAATATTAAAAATAATGTTTATATATTTCGATAAATATGATTTTTTAAGAAAATAAATTATTTTATATGGTATAGAAAAAGTTATCTAAAATAGATAAAAGTTTTTATCTTATATGGTAATATGTTTAATAATATCTTATTAAGGTAAAGTTAATTCATTTGTTAAAAAATCAATTATAACATTTAGTTTAATGATAAGTTGTTCACCTGTTCTCCAGTTTCTATATTCTATATTTTTAACATGTAAATTACGTTCACTAATTATTAGTTGGTAAGGTATACCAATAAGTTCCATATCAGAAAACATAACACCAGGGCGTTCTTTTCTATCATCTAATAGAACATCAATGCCGCGTAATTTCAAGTTTCGATACAGTGTTTCTGTGACTGTTTGAACATGTAAGGATTTATGCATATTGATGGGTAAAAGTACGACATTGAAAGGTGCTAAAGCATTTGGCCATAAAATGCCTCTTTTATCATGTTTTTGTTCAATAGTTGCGGCTATTAGCCGGGTGATTCCAATTCCGTAACATCCCATGGTTAGTATTTGGTTATAACCTTCTTTCCCTTGAATATTTGTTTTCATCGACTTTGAATATTTTGTACCCAATTGAAAAATATGGGCAACTTCAATGCCGTGTTTAATTTTTAATATACCTTTACCATCAGGACTAATATCACCATCAGTAACCTTTCGTATGTCAGCTCTTTGAGGCAACGGTACATCTCGAACCCAATTAACTCCAAAAAAATATTTACCTTCGATGTTAGCACCCGTAACAAAATCGTTTATAACAGCAACGCTGTGATCAATAACTATAGGCAATGACAAGTTAATTGGTCCAATAGCGTTTGATCCTACGCCCACTATTTTACGTATTTCTTCGTCGGTGGCAATAATTATCGGAACAGCGATGTGGGGCAGCTTTTCTGCTTTAAGGTGATTGAGTTTATGGTCACCCCGAATTACCAGTGCTACTAATGGATGATTTGCTTCTTTTGATGCATGAACAAGTATTATCTTAATGGTTTTTTCAATTGGAATAGAAAATTGAACTATTAATTCTTCAATAGTGCAGTTTGGGGAAACCTCGACTAATCTAATTTGTTCAGTAGGTGAGGGAATTTTAGTTCTAGATATTAACGGGGATGCAAGTGTAATATTGGAGGTGTAATTTGATTCTGTGGAATAGACGATCTCTTCTTCACCACTATCGCTTAATACCTGAAATTCATGTGATACTATTCCTCCAATCGTACCAGTATCCGCTTTTACCACAAGAAATTCCAACTCCATACGAGTAAAAATAGTTTTATAAACTTGACACATAAGGTCATATGTTTTTTGCAGAGAAGCCTCAGTAGTATGAAAAGAATAACCATCTTTCATTAAGAATTCTCGTGCTCGCATTACTCCGTAACGCGGGCGTAATTCGTCACGAAATTTAGTTTGGATTTGATAAAAATTTAGTGGTAGTTGTTTATAAGAGCGAACTTCATTACGAACAATATTAGTAATAACTTCTTCGTGTGTTGGACCCAAAACAAAGAGTCGTTTATTTCGATCTGAAAACCGAAGTAGTTCTGATCCATATTGTAATAATCGCTTACTTTCTTGCCAAAGATTGGCTGGTTGTACCATAGGCATAGATATTTCAATTGCCCCAACATTATTTACTTCTTCTCGTATAATATTTTCTGCTTTACGTAGTACACGTAAACCGGTAGGAAGCCATGTATAAAGACCAGAGGCTAATTTACGAATCATGCCAGCACGTAGCATCAGTTGATGACTAATCAGTTCTGCATCAGTTGGTGCTTCCTTAATGGTAAAGAGAAGGTATTGGCTAGTACGCATATTTTTACCTTTTATTAAAAACCATTTATTGTTTCTGCATGGTTTATATGAAAATATAATAATTGGTATAGCTAATCAAATCTCACGATGACTATGAGGGGCAAAGCATTTTATCTATAAATTTAAAAGATTTTACTAACGTAGTCTATAATGCGAATCTTGTTTTTCTTTGAATTTGTCTCATCTGCAAGTTTTTATGTATTTAGGATCTTAAAGATAATATGTATCTTTTATACAATTACTTTTTAAGTTAGAGATAGATTTTTATAAAAAAACAATAATTGGATTTTATTTTTATGATTAAAATAGTGAATAACTTTTTCTATATCAAGGTAATTCTTAGATGATAAACCTATTGTTAATAATTTGAATTTATGTTCAAAATAAAATATTTTATTATTAATATAATGTTGTTAAAATGGGAATTATTTTTAATTGTGCGATTTTAATAAATTTTTAATTTGATTCTATTAAACTAATAAATTATCATTTAATTATTGATTAGTTTTTTAGTAATTATTAATAGTTAAAACATTGAACAATATTTGTGTTATGTAAGACTTACATTATAAAATGTTTGACTTAAAAAAAAATTTTTTTAGAAATGTGACTTATTAATCTAATAAACAGATTGATTAAAATTATTAAAATACTTTTTTTCAAAAAAAGTAGTTATTTATAGTAATCAATCTTAAAATATTTGCAATTAATATCAGAAATATTTTTCTAGAGAAAGTTGAGAAGTTTTAAAAAATTAAGATTATAGAGAATTATAGTCTTTAAATTATGTGTTTTCTATAATTAATTATGTAATTAAATTGTATGATATTATTGTAATAATAATCATTTGTTTGAGCTGAAACAAATATTTAATCCCTAATTTTACTCTATATTAGAGTATCTGCTCTAAGAATACTTTACAAGAGTATTCAATAATCTATACAAATCCAATAGAGATATTGATCTTTTTAACACAAAAATAAATACAACCATTAAGATTTTTTAGGAAAAAAGATAAAAATAATAAGTAGAACAGTGTTTCCGGTATGATTTTATTTAATAAATGTTATATGTTAATGATAAGTTAACTATTACGAAATATAAGTTAATTTTTGTTGAAAACATGGTAAATTATTTAATTTTATTTATGAGGAAAATTTTATAAATGCTTTCGTTTTTTAATAGATAAACCTATTTTCTTAAAATGATACTTGTATGTTGAATGCAAAATGTTTTGTATAAAAAAATACAGTTATAATTATTTTTGTTTATCTTTCACACCATTATCACTTGATAATTAAACATTTTATTTTTAAGTTTAAGAAAAAATAAAAGAGATTTTAGTTTTTCACTCACTGAAGTTGGTATTATTTTATATCTTATGAACCTTAAGTTTTATAAGATATAAAATATCTAAATAAAAATTTATTAAAATCTAATTTATTGCGTCTATTAGTTTAGTTAATCGTGGACCCTGCCAAAGGAAGTGACCATGAAGAACGATGTATATCCCGCCGACAAGATTGCGGAACGACGTACCTTTGCAATTATTTCTCATCCAGATGCTGGTAAAACTACGATCACTGAGAAGGTGCTTTTATATGGTCGTGTAATTAAAACCGCTGCTATGGTTAAGAGTCGAGGTTTTATCCAACACACTAAATCTGATTGGATGGAAATTGAAAAGCAGAGAGGTATTTCTATTACTACGTCAGTAATGCAATTTCCTTATAAAAAAATGCTAATCAATCTTCTAGATACTCCTGGTCATGAAGATTTTTGTGAAGACACCTATCGCACTTTGACGGCAGTAGATTGTTGTCTGATGGTGATTGATTCAGCTAAAGGCGTGGAAGAGAGAACCCGTAAATTGATGCAAGTTACTTATTTACGTAAAACACCAATCTTGACTTTTATGAATAAAATAGATCGCGATATTCTCAATCCAATAGAACTGTTAGATGAAGCTGAAAATGAATTAAAGATTGCATGTGCTCCCATTACTTGGCCTATTGGTTGTGGAAAATTATTTAAGGGGATATATCATATATTAAAAGATGAAACCTATCTTTATCAGAGCGGTCGTGGAAATACTATTCAGGAAATGCAATTAGTAAGAGGGTTAGCAAATCCAATTTTAGATTTTATATTAGGTAGTGATGTAGCATGCCAATTGCGCGAAGATATTGCATTATTGAGGGGGGCTGCTCATTCATTTGATAAGAAAGATTTCTTGGCTGGGATCTTAACTCCAGTTTTTTTTGGTACTGCACTTGGTAATTTTGGTATAGATCATATTCTCAATTCTTTGCTTGAATGGGCTCCGCCTCCAACATCGCGACAGAGTAACGTGCGTATTGTAAGTGCTTTAGAAAACAAATTTACTGGTTTTGTATTTAAGATACAGGCTAATATGGATCCTCGTCATCGAGATCGAATAGCTTTTTTAAGAATCGTATCAGGTCGTTATAAGAAGAACATGAAATTACATCACGTAAGAACCGGTAAAGACATGATAATAACAGATGTTTTAACTTTTATGGCGGGGGATCGCTCTCACATACAAGAAGCTTACGCTGGTGATATTATTGGATTATATAATCATGGTACCATTCATATTGGTGATACTTTTACAGAAGGAGAACATTTAGACTTTATTGGTATTCCCCGCTTTGCACCAGAATTGTTTCGTCGAATTCGATTATCTGACCCTCTTAAACAAAAACAATTACTAAAGGGGTTAATACAATTATCAGAAGAGGGTGCAGTACAAATATTTCGGCCACTAGCTAATAATAATCTTATAGTGGGTGTAATTGGTGTTTTACAATTTGATGTAGTTATATCAAGATTACAAAATGAGTATAGTGTAGAAGCTATTTATGAAGAAATTAATATTTTTACTGCTCGTTGGATTAAATGTAAAGACGTAAAAATTTTAGAAGAATTTATACGAAAAAATGAAGCTAATTTAGCTCTTGATAGAGATAATAATTTATCTTATATTGCGCCTAGTATGGCAAATCTAAACTTAATTCAAGATCGGAATCCAGATGTTGAATTTTATAAAACTCGTGAATGCCAAGCTTGTCTGTGATTTTTTTTATTTAAACTAAGATGCAAGCATCTTTACAATGTATTTAATCATTACTTATATTGTCTGCGAGATTAATTCTATATAATGTCGATATGTTTTGTTTTTTAAACTATTTTCTCAATTATTTTTTTAGATATGCTAATCTAAATTGATTTTTTTTGAAATAACCATGTTTTCTTGAAAAAGTTGATATCAAAGGATGGCGTATATACAATATAGTTTCAGGATGTCTAATTTTTTAGTTATTTATGATTGGTATATTACATTTTAGATAAAAATTTTATTTAGATGATTAGTTTCTATACAGTTGTTAACTGTCTACTACTATGGTATTAGTAATAAGGTGCTAATGTTTTCTAGGTAGATTCGTTTCTTTCATAAGAATAAAAATTAATCGCGGTACAATAAATAACTATGTTTTTTTATTTTTTTTTGAATGATTTTGTTTTTATTGTAATTAATGTATTAATAACACCCAATTAAAGTCTTTATAAAAATTTTCATTAACATGTTAGCTATTTACAAGAATAGTTAATAGATATTTTCTTGTGATTATTTTTTCATGAACAGATAATGTTGATGGTTTAATTAATCCTAGATTTTAAGATAGTAAAACTTTTATCTTAAATTTTAGAAAAATAAATAACTTTATATTATTATTGACAACTAGTACTTTGATAGATTTAGATATATTCGAATTATTCGTTTAATAATTATTGTATCTACATGACTGTTATATTTTAGTTTTTGGACATACTATATTTACGATTTTTTTATCGTAAGATAAAACAACATTAAATAACGAAATTTTATTGGACTATTTTTAACTATGTAAATTGTGAGTTTACGATACTTTATGGGATATTACCCTTGGCTTTATAAAAAATAAATTTGTTTTCAGAAAAAAATCTTTTGCATCAATTCTTAAGTTTAAGATTTAATTATCGTTTATGATTGTATTTAATAGAATATTTTATCGATGTTTTTTATTTAAAAGTAAACTTATTTTTATTTTAAATAAAACTGTTTTTTTTGCGCAACTGATATTCAACTAAGTTTTTTAATTTATAAAATTTTTTCTTAAAAAGGTTTAAAATGAGATATGAACTATATAATCTATGCGACAGTGATCCTTATCACTATTTTAGCATTTTAGTTTAATGATAATGATTTAATTAATTGTCATTTAAATATAAATTACATAAATAACATTTATAATCAGTATTAATCATTAAAGAATAAACAAACTTATTTATATGTTCACGCGGACTTGTTAGTAAATATTTAAAAATGCACCTAGATTGTTTAAGGTAGATCTAACATGTAAATATTTATTTTAATTTTTCTTAAATATATATTAAGTAAAAAATATTAAATTTTACTTTGATTATAAGAAAATACTATTTTGAGGGAAATTTATCAAAAATTCTAGATAAGATAAATTTTAAGATATTTTACTATAAAAGTAAAATTTTAAATATAAACCTATTAATTTTGTCGTAGCTCAAGATCTAATAAGGTCTTACTGGCCTCACCAGCAATTTCCCGTACTAGTCGTGGCACTAGATATCCGGAAATTTTTTCTAGTAGTTTTTTTATAATTTGCCGTGCTTGAATATCTTCCACAATAAAATGTGCTGCTCCTTGAACTTTATCCAAAACATGCAAGTAATATGGTAAAATCCCCACAGAAAACAACGCTTGGCTTAATGAAGCTAGTGTATCCGCATTGTCATTTATTCCCCGAAGTAAGACACTTTGATTAAGTAAAGTTACGTTTGCGTTGTTTAACAAATTAATACTATTGGATAATTCGATATCAATTTCATGTGGATGATTGATATGTGTTACTAATACAACTTTGAAGCGGCAGTTAGCTAATCGTTGACATAGACTTACAGTAATTCGTGCTGGAATTACAACTGGTAGGCGAGTATGAATCCGTAAGGTATTAATATGAGGGATGTCTTCAAGTAAGCATATAATTTCATCTAATTCATTATCTTTGGCCATTAACGGGTCTCCACCAGAAAGAATGATTTCATTTAATTCATGATGGTTTCGGATATAGTTCGCAATATGAGGCCAATTTTTTTTGTTAGCTTGATTTTCATGATAAGGAAAATGTCGTCTAAAGCAATATCGGCAATTAACTGCACAGTTTCCTTTAACTAATATTAGTGCGCGATTTTTATACTTTTTAATTAATCCGAGTACTGTATTGTCTTGTTCATCAAGTGGGTTATTATGGTAATCTACCTTTAAGTTAAATTCTTCGAGCGTTGTAATTACTTGGCGTAGCAATGGATCTTCTGGGTCTTCTTTTATCATTCGCGCTGCAAAAGCTCGAGGTACGCGAAACGGGAATAGTCGTCGTGCTTCTGCACCTTTTCGTAGTTCGGGATGATTTTCAAGATTAAGTAGTTGAAGAAGATTCATTGGATCAGTAATGCTGTCGGCTAGTTGATGTAGCCAGTCTTCTTTAGTTTTGTGATTTTTCATAATAATGGATTTCATCTTAATTATTACCTTTTAGTTCTATTAATCTATTTTTAATCATGGCTAACAAACAGTATAACTTACAACGATATTTATCAGTCTATATTAAGTAGAGTTATTCTTATGATTTCTTAATCACATAAAGAACATATTTAATATTTTGATTTCTTTTTAAATCATTGATTGTCTATTTTTTATTTAGAAAAAAGTTTTAAGTATTAATTAGGGAGTTTGTATTTTCAAATGGTTTAAATTTTTATATTGATCGAATTAAATATGTTTTAAATAAACATAAATAAATATTCGTATCTTTTTTTAAAGAAAAAGCATTTTTTTCTATAATTATAATTATAACGTAGTTTAATGAAAATGTTTTTTAGTGATACGAATAGTGAATGTTTTAGTCGATAAGAGAATGAATGATTGTAATATAATCTTTTTAAATATTTAAACAATATATGCAATTATTACAATAATTGGATATATCTATATAGTTAGTTGTTTTTTTTGATTTTTAAAAGTTTTGTATTATATTTTAAATTTGATTAAGTTTTTTTGGTTAGACATTAACAAAAACATGATACGATTAAAATAAAGCGTCCACTTGTTTGTAAGTGCTGTTTTTATATAAACATTGTAAATCTATTTATTAAAGTAATTTAGAATTAATCGTTTTTTTGTCGATTATCTTTATGATGTCTACAATATTATAGTACGAAACCAAAATGCATAAAGTAGTGCTTTATGTATATGTTGTAAAAGTTATTATTTGTAATAATAATTTTTTTTATCTATTACGCATTGTTTTCAAATATATAATAAATACACCCTCAATTAGGATAGATTAAAGTATAGCAAGTATAATTATAATAATATTATACAACAATAATATATTATAGTTAAATCAAATCATCTATGTTTTTATAAGAAAGAAAATTGTTAATTTATTAATTTAGTAAAAATTCTAGATGTTGCTTACGGAGAGTTTATCAGATTTAAAACATAAAAAAATAAAGTATAGGTTTTATTAGAAGATAGTCTACTCACTACAATGCTTATGTTTTAAAGTTGTTTTATTAAGTTATTATTAACTACGAAAGCATTAAGAATTTCAGTAAAGATGTTTTTTTTGGTCAAAAACTGTATGTAGAATTTGTTACTTAAGTATTTGTTGAGTTTCTTAAAAAATTAAAAAATAATTTGAATATATAGTTGTAATTTAAACTATATGATACAATCCAAAAAATTATATATTTTTTAATATATTCCAGCGTACACTAATAGATGGTACTTTTTTTAGAGTTTACAGGTACTATCTTAAAATATACTCAAAATTTAGTTCATCAGGATAATTTTATGAAAGCCGATGATCTTGCCTTTGATCGACGCCATATCTGGCATCCTTATAGTTCTATGACTCGATTTTTACCTTCTTACTCCGTTATTTCTGCGGATGGTTATAAGCTTACTCTTAGCGATGGTCGTTCACTAGTAGACGGTATGTCCTCTTGGTGGGCAGTTATTCATGGTTACAATCATCCAGTGATCAATCAGGCTATGCAGGATCAAATTAGTCGTATGTCTCATGTCATGTTTGGTGGTATTACTCACCTTCCAGCAGTATCTTTATGTCGTCGCCTTGTAAGCATGACTCCTCCTGGTTTAGATTGCGTCTTTCTTGCAGATTCTGGGTCGGTAGCTGTAGAGGTAGCCATAAAAATGGCATTTCAGTATTGGCAAGCTCGAGGTGAACCACGCTATAAATTACTTGCTCTTCGACATGGATACCATGGGGATACGTTTGGTGCAATGTCGGTATGTGATCCAGATAATTCAATGCATAGTCTATATAAAGGTTATTTGCCTAAGCATTTTTTTATTCAACCTCCAGGAAGAAGGTTTAATGATTCCTGGTGTGAAGGTGACGATAAGGAATTAGTTGATTTTTTAGCGCTGCACCACCATAGATTAGCAGGGATGATTTTAGAACCGATTGTTCAAGGTGCTGGTGGGATGCGTTTTTATCATCCGGAATACTTACGCCAGGCGCGTATTCTCTGTGATCATTATGATTTATTATTAATTGCAGATGAAATTGCTACAGGTTTTGGACGAACTGGTGAATGGTTTGCCTGTAACCACGCTGGGATTTCGCCCGATATTTTATGCATAGGTAAAGCTTTAACTGGAGGGGCTTTAACTTTATCTGCGACCTTGACGGGTCGCCATGTGGCAAACACCATTAGCGATAGTGATGCAGGTTGTTTTATGCATGGCCCGACATTTATGGGTAATCCCTTAGCTTGCGCTGCTGCTAACGCTAGTCTTTCTTTATTAGAAGACGAGAGCTGGCGTCCTCGTGTGGCGGCTATTTCTTCGGAACTTCGTGCTGGATTGTTACCCTTAATTGAACATCCTAGAGTATACGATGTACGAGTATTAGGTGCTATAGGGGTTGTTGAAACCAAAGATTCAGTTAATATAGCGACATTACAGAAATGGTTTGTAGATCATGGTGTATGGATTCGTCCTTTTGGAAAGCTAATTTACTTGATGCCTCCTTATATTATATCAATGAAAGCACTTAGACAGATCATTGAAGCCATTGTTGATTCTCTAGATGTACCTGTACACTTTTTATTGTGATTGTGAATTATTTTAGTCTCTGCTTTGTTAGAGAATGTTGGTTCTTATTGTGTTAGCATGTTTTTAATAGATAGATTTAAGGTTTTTGGATATTGTATCAACCTGTTTTTATTAAAACTAAATTCTTTTAATCAGAATGAAAAAAATTGATTCTTTGACAACATAATTGAAGAGTTATTGACCATGTTTATAGTTACAAGAAACGTATAACTAGTTTAATTGATTATTTTACTATGCATGTATATTTGTCGCAATTCTTATTATAAAAAATCTTTTTATCCTTAATATTTTTTTTAATCTTACTTATCTATTGATAATAAAATGCATTTTATATTAATATATAGACTATGAAGGTAATGAGAAAAAAATACATTAAATTATAGTAAGATTTTTATAATTATTATTTTTATATGTTACTTATACTTAAGATGTAAAAATAGTTAAAAAAAAGTGTTGCTAACAATTCTTGCAATATTATAAATACATGAGAATCAATTGCTACAAAAGATTATAAATATTCTCATTACAACAATCTATCATAAATTTTTATAAACTTTGAATAACCAAAGGGCTACAAGCCCCTTTTAAGAATATATTAATTATTTTTTTAAGTTCCATTTAATTAAATGGTAGTGTTTTTTTCCCCGCTTTAGTAGAGTAAATTGATTGTAAATCCTGTCAGTATCATTAAAAAGGTAGTTTACAGATGACTCTTTTTTATCATTAATTGATACGGCATTTGAGATTATTAAATTTTTAGCTTGAGCAAGTGAGGGTGCAAGTTTAGTCACGACCAGAACTTGTTGTAAATTATTTCCTAATGTGATATAGGAAGTTGGCATGCCATCTAGTTCGAGTTGAAGGAAATCATCTTTAGTTAAATTCGATAACACCCCTGTAAATAAACTGGTGGTGATACGTTTTGCTGTAGCTAATCCTTGCTCACCGTGCACTATACGAGTCACTTCTTCTGCTAATACATATTGAGCCTTTGGACTTTTATTGCTACTCAGATCTTCTTGTTCGAGTTCATTGATGATCTTTAGATCAAGAAAAGTAAAAAATTTTAAAAAACGATATACATCTTTGTCCGCAGTGTTAATTAAAAATTGATAAAATTTGTAAGGACTAGTTTTTTTTGGATCCAACCAAATCGTATTGCCGCTACTTTTACTGAGTTTGCTACCATCTATTCTAGTGATGAGCGGGACTGTTATTGCATAAACTGTATTCCGGTATAAGCGACGTGTTAAGTCGATTCCAGAAATAATGTTGCCCCATTGATCAGAGCCTCCTATTTGTAAAGTTGCACCGTATTCTTTATGTAGGTAAGCAAAATCGTATCCCTGTAATAAATTGTATGAAAATTCAGTAAATGAAATACCACGATTAGCTTGCGTTAATCTCTGCTTGATGAGATCTTTATTGATCATTGTGTTAATGGAGAAGTGTTTACCAACATCACGCAAAAAAGTTAATATGTCAATAACACTAAACCAAGTATAGTTATTTACGACTAAGGCGCTGTTATTTCCACAATCAAAATCTAAAAACCGCGAAACTTGACATGTTATATGTTTTACCCATTCTTGAACAGTTTCTACCGAGTGTAGCTTACGTTCAGTGGCTTGAAAACTAGGGTCTCCAAGAAGACCCGTCGCTCCTCCGATTAAAATAATAGGTTTATGTCCGGCTAGTTGAAAACGCTTCAGACATAGTAAAGGAACTAAATGCCCAAAATGCAAGCTATCAGCACTTGGATCAAAACCGCAATATACCGAAATCGATTCAGTCGATAATAATGCTGCTAATGTTCTTTCATCCGTAATTTGGGCAATTAGATTACGATTTTGAAGATTTTCTATTAAATTGTTGGTGGCCATATAAATCCCTTTAAAAAGAACAGAAAATAAAGTAGTTAAGGGCCATATCTATGATTATTCTTCTGCTTCATTTTTATATTTTTTAGAAAAAAATAAAAAAATTATGGTGCTAATCGATCAAGTTGCCAACTATCGATTGTTCGTTGGTATAGAAATCGATCATGTAATCTATATGCGCGCCCTTGCCAAAATTCCATTGCTTCGACTTTTACTCGATAACCTCCCCAGAAACTAGGTAGGGGTATGTATCCATTTTTAAATTTTTGTTTTAATTCTAGAAATTTGTTTTCTAGTACATTTCGAGTAGGAATGCGGCTAGATTGTTGCGAAACCCAGGCGCCTATTTGACTCTCTCGGGGGCGGCTATGAAAATATTTCATTACTTTAAAAAACGATAATGGTTTCACTTGCCCTAAAACTAAAATTTGTCGTTCTAGTGAATTCCAGGAAAAATGTAGGCTAATCCGAGGATTATTCTGTAAATGTGTGGCTTTTCGGCTGTTGAGGTTAGTAAAAAATACCATTTCATTTTGATCGAAATATTTAAGTAATACTAAACGTTGATAAGGTTGTCCATTTTTATCTACTGTACTAACATTCATAGCAGTGGCGTCAGGAATCTCCGCGGTACGCGCTTGTTTAAGCCACTTTTCAAACAAATCCATAGGTTCTGTGGTTAAATCACTGCGTCGTAATCCACTACGAGTGTATTCCTTGTGTAAGTTAGCAATATCGGTTAATTTTTCAGTCATAATGTGCTGATATAGGGTAGGATGAAAACTCTTATTCTGCGCTGTGCCAACAAAAATCTCAATTATTTAACGTATAGTAATTCCAATAATAATTTATTTATCGAAGAAGATTTTCTAATTTTAGCATAGTGTTTAAATAAAAAAATCTTATTAGAGTTGTTTATTCAGTAGATTTTTTATAAAAATAGATTTTTATTATGTCGAATCATATAGTTGTGTAGGTATTTTCTGTTGATCTTGATCCCAACTATTTTTGTTAATCATGGTTTTCTCAACTTGGATTTGATTTAAAGTTTCATAAATGAAGCATAGTTATTATTGGTAATAACATCTCAGATAAAATTTTTGTGACAAAATATTGTTATTTTTAGTTAGTCATTATTTTTTTTGTTTTTTTTCATGTTTATATAATTTCTTTTTAAGAAAAGAATTTTATATTTTTTTTATTAAAATAAAAATAATTTTTTATTAATTCGTATATAAGTTTATCAAAAAATTTATATATAAAAATATCACCCTCGCTTAAGATTTTTCTAACTTTTATTAATATTGAAGTTTATGTAAACCAATAAAGATGATGAATCATGGTTTTATAAGCGTGAGATTAAAATCTGAATAAATAGTTTTATTAATTAAAGTAATTGTGCAGGTGTATTTAAAATTGATTTATATTAAATTTATAAAAATTTTTGATTTTATTGATGTCAATATATTTAGTTTTTTTAATATACCTCTTGCGGTATAATTTTACTTAAGAGAGAGTATTTTCTAATTTATATTGTTTTGTTTGCTTTATAATGAATCAATAATTTAATTGTTTTCAATAAAGTTTAAATAAAAAATGCCTTATAATATAAGTTGGTTTACAAAAACTAATTTTTACTTTAATATCTATATATCACGAATATATGAGAGTTTAATCACAATGAATTATTATATCCAAAAAACCATTTTAAATTAGAAGAGATAATTAATATATAATTAGATAATGTGGGTGTTTGTTATCGTTAGTAAAAAATTTATATAATATAAACTATGGTTGTAAAATTTAAATAATATACCTTCGTATAAACCATAAATTAGATCTTTTCTTGTTGAGATTTGTAAAATTTTATTTAGTTATATTAAGTTTGATGGATATCATAAATTATGATACAGACATTCTCGTTTGATCAAAATATTAACAATAGTTAAAATGTTAAACAATTGATTTAACTAATAAGGTGATTAAATTACATGTTTGTCTTTCGAAAAAAAGTAAATACAAAGAAATAAGCGTCATTATTGTAATAATAATTTTTTATAAAAAATATTTCGTTGTAGAAAAATAATGATGATATTTGATGCTGAAGACATTGCTAGATGATATCCAGTGTTCTGATTATTTGATGACGTTTAAATATAAACTATTTTTTTATAAAAATTTAAGAAAAATTCTTTATATTGATATCTAAAATATAATTTTTCTCGTTAAAGTGTACCATTTTAATAAGAATTTTTAACATTCATTAGGGTTAGACCATCAAACCTATCAGAATGTAATGATCTAGCACTTAAAACAATAATAATAAAATATTTTATATCTTTATTAGCTAAATATTCACATAATACACAAATATTGGTAATGCTAAAATATAAATAAAATTATTTTTATGGTAACGAATGCTATTTAAATCTAAAAAATATAAATTTAGCAAAATAAAAAGTAAGTGTTTAGTTATGAATTTTATCAACTCAAAAATGATTATAATAACATCCTTCCATTATTTATAGTACAACATTGATTGTATATAAATAAAATATTTTTTATAGAAAAAGCTAACCTCTAATAGTTAAAATAAAAGTCATGTAGTCGAAGGTCGTTTAGATTTCAGGAAGAAGATAGTTCGAAGGTACTTTACTGTTGATATTAGTTATCTTAATAACATTAAACAATGTTTTTTTGCATTACATTAATAAAAAGTTTATATACATTAACAAGATATTTACTTAAAGAATAGAATTCAAGCTCTGTTCAAAACGGAGACTATTTATTTTTCTATAGCCACTAAAACATAATTTACAATAAGAAGTGAATAAGTTTTTTTTATAGAAACAATATGATGTTTTTAAAAAAGTTTTTATAAAAACTTATAGATTAGAATTTGTTTGACTAAAAAAAACAATTTTTAGATCGCTTGTTAATATATAACCGTATATTTTAACAAAATCTATGCTATATCTTTATCAAGAATCGTTTCCTGAATCAAATGATGTTCACAAGAAATATTTCGTTGTAAATTTATTGTGATTTATATTTTTCTGGATTCAATATAAAGTGAAAAAAATAAGCATTATTTAATAATACTAGATCTAGTTATCATTAACATTCTACTGTAATTACAAAAATATAATTAATACTGTCCATCTATAACAATAGATTGGTGAACCCCCATGTTTATTTTCGAATAATTTATGAGTTGTTTTATTAATATAGGTACTAAAAAGAGTGAGGTGATTTAGGAAAACAAATAGATAATTAATTGTATTGATATTAATGATAGATTAAAAGAACAAGACGTCCGCTTTGGTAGATTTGATCTGGGTGTAATACAAAACTAATACTTTCATTTTCTTCCTCTAGAAGGAGGACTAATGCTGTTGAACAGTTTTTCTTAGAATGAGCATGTAGCCATTGTGAAAAATTTTCTTTGCAAATAAAACGGTTATAAGAATCAGCATAACTTAAACCATAAGCTAGTTCTCCCCGATGTTCAAATAAAGAAATATCGCTACGTTTTAACTCCCAGGCAAGGGTTGCTGCTATTCCTACGTTATTAGAAAAGATAAATTGACATTTTTCTAGATAAGGTTGGACTGTACGGATAAAAGATTGCGGCTGCTTTGCATGGATTATTTTATCCGGTATAGATTGACCTATTAGTATCTCAATTCCTAGTGGACATAACGCTGCTAAATACCACCACGTAGATGTTTTCCATACAGTTAACGATCCTAAAACTGCCCAGATAACAAAACCAGAGATTCCTAATAGAAGTTTATACTTTTCATTTGGAGAGAATATTATATTTTGGAACAAATTCCAGGGAGTTAACATGGTAGCTAGTACAAGAATGCAAGATAGCCCAAATAGTAAATTGATAAAACCATTAATTTTTAATACAACTTTGTTAGCTATCGTAGTGTAATGCGCTATTAGTAGAGCTAATGGGCTAAAGCATGGAAGAATATAAGTCGGTAATTTTCCTTTTGACAAACTGAAAAGTAGTAGTGGCATGCTAACCCAGCTAAGTAGATAAAACCCTTCATTTTGTTTTTTACGTTGCAACCAAGGATGATAGAGACTTGCTGGTAAGAGTCCTGTCCAGGGTAAGGTGCCTGCAATTAATAAAGGAAAGTAATACCAAAAAGGGGCTTTATGTTGCGCTGTATTGCTTGCGAATCGATGAAAATGCTCAGTCCAGATAAAATAGTACCAGAAGTCTGGTTCGCGGTTTGCTATTGCAATAATCCAGGGTAAGCTTATTATTATAGCACCGAATATGGAAAGAAATCCATAAAGAAATATTTCTTGACAGCGTTTTTGTAAAATGGTCCATGGTAAAATGCTCAGAAATGGTATAGCTAGCGCTAAAAAGCCTTTTGTCATAAATCCCAACCCACATATAATACCTAAGATTATATAACCTAGTCCTTTGCTCCAACCTTTAGGTAAATGTGCTGCTTTCCAAAAAACATACATAGCAATTGTGATCCATAACGAAAACATTGGATCAAGTACCGCATATGTTCCAATACTATACACCAATAAGCAGGAGCTATATATTATTGCTGTAGTGAGAGCGAGAGATTTATCGTTCCATAATAGAACAGTTAACCAATATAATGTAAGTGTTATTAGACTAATAGAGATTGTAGAGCCAAAATGTACCGCAAAATTAGTATGGCCAAATAACCACTGGCTAAGATTATTTATCCAATATCCAATAGATGGTTTTTCAAAATAACGCAGACCTAAAAATTTTGGATTAATCCAATCACGACTTACTAACATTTCTCGACTAATTTCAGCGTAACGGGTTTCATCTGGTTGCCAAAGATTGTTAAAAGATATAGATAAAATATAAGAAATCGCAATAATAAAGATTATACCAATTCCTAATTTAAAAGATTTCATTCTTTTATTGGCGTTAATAATTGTTGACATCCTACCCATCCTTCTCGTCCTGGAATTTTTCTGCGTATGACTTTACTGATTGGAAATTTTATGTTTTTTTTAAAGAGTAGTTCTCTCAAGGGACAAAATTGGATGCCTTCTGATTTAGCTATTGATAACAATTCTTGAAACATTGTATGTAGCGACATTCCCTCTATTTCTGCGTGAATAGTGTAAACTGGGGTTCCTTTGTCAGCATTCATATTATTAATAATAAAGCGATTATAGTTTTTACGAGTAGTAGATTGGTTAATGACTTCGTCAAAGGTAGGTTGTGTTACTGGAATTTGGACCGTGCTAAGATTTCCGTTTTCTAATATCACTTGAAACGGCTCTATACCACGACAGTCGCTGTTATATTGAAAGTTAAATTGTTGCTTAATCTCTATTATGCGATTATCTGCACGCCAACCTGCAGCAGCTGAGCAGGTTACTGGGCGCTTAATAATTGTAGTTAGTAGATTTTGGGCTATGCGGATTTGTTCTGTTAACTTTTTTTTACTCCAAATGCCAGACCATGTCTGCCACGCAAAATGATCCCAAGCATGTATACCTACTTCATGTGTTTTTGCAGTATCTTGAATTTGCTTTGCAAGCTCTTTTCCTATTTCTCTGCCAGGCCAAGCAGTTCCCGCAAGTAGAATATTCCAACCATAAAGCGTCGGAGCGGAGGAGCGAAACATCTTTAAAAGAAATTGTGGTTTTACTAAACGCCATAAATGGCGTCCCATGTTATCCGGTCCAACAGTAAAAAAAAATGTTGCCTGAATATTTTGTTCGGATAGCAATTCAAGAAGTCGAGGGACACCTTCTTTAGTGCCGCGCCAAGTATCAACATCGATACGTAGACCGATATTTTTCATCGTGTTTCTTTTGTTAGATCGATCGTTTTAAGAAAAAAATCTAAAGTTTGGTCAATAGTTTGTCTTATTGGAATAGAAGGAGTCCAGGCTAATAAGCGTTGAGCATTTCGAATACTTGGTTTTCGATGCTTTACATCTTGATATCCCTTCCCGTAGTAACTACTACTGTTTACATTTTGAAATCCAGCAAATGGAGAAAAACGAGGGCGTAATGGATGTCGTTCAAAGCTTTCTAGTAGTAGTTCCGCTAACTGTCGAATGCTAACTTCATTACGTGGGTTACCAATATTAATTATCTGACCATCGCAATTATTTTCTTTATTTTGAATAATGCGAAATAGTGCTTCGATTCCGTCGTTAATATCTGTAAAACAGCGTTTTTGCTCACCTCCATCTATTAATTTAATAGGTTTACCTTCTATGAGATTTGAAATTAATTGCGTAATAGCACGAGAGCTGCCAATACGCGCTGCATCTAAATTATCCAGACGAGGCCCTATCCAATTAAAAGGACGGAATAACGTAAAACGTAGTCCTTCTTTTTCACCGTAAGCCCACAAGATTCGATCTAGCAATTGTTTTGAAACTGAGTAAATCCACCTTTGCTTATTTATGGGTCCTACGATTAAGCGAGAATTATATTCATCGAAAAATGGATCAGTACACATCCCATAAACTTCTGAAGTTGAAGGGAAAACAATTCGTTTTTTATATCTAACACAATGACGAACAATTTTAAGATTTTCTTCAAAATTTAGCTCAAATACTCGTAATGGGTTACGAATGTACTCAATCGGGGTTGCAATTGCTACAAGAGGAAGAATAATATCACATTTTTTTATGTGATATTCAATCCATTCCGCATAAATGCTAATATCACCCTCTATAAAATGAAATAATGAGTTTAACATAAATCTTTTGATAGCATCGGTACCAATGTCTAGTCCATAAATTTCGTAATTACCTTCACGTAAAAGGCGTTCAGTTAAATGATTTCCGATAAAACCATTTATCCCAAGGATAAGTATACGGGTACGTCGATTATTGTTGATAAGCGGAGGAGGTCTATTAAGTATGGCACCTTTTTCTAAATTGAGCTCTTGCGCTATTTGATAGCCATGCATATAAACACCTGGCTGAACCTCTCCAGTCTGAATTTTAAGTATATTTTCTCCACAAGAGATAATAAGTGGATCGATAGATAAAATTTTTCCTGGTTGATGTAGAGTGTTGGTAAAATCTACGCTTGCCTTCCAAATAATAAATTTCTTCCCACCCGCGTAGCTAAAAGCACCTGGCCAGGGTTCGGTTACACTGCGTATTAAATTAATTAGAGTATTGGCTGGTTTTGTCCAGTCGATCTCTCCATCTTCTGGTTTTCGTCTTCTTACGTAGGTAGCTATACTTTCATCTTGTTGTTTTTCAATGTATTGTTGTTTTCGAATTTTAGGTAATATCTGCTCTAGAAGTTTTTTTGCTTCTTTACATAATTTTTTATGAAGCGTCATTGCATCATCTTGCGATGTAATAGGGACTGTATATTGAGCAAGAATATTACCTGAATCAGCACGTTTTATCATGCGGTGGAGGGTAATTCCAGTTTCTGTTTCACCATTGAGTAGAACCCAATTTAAAGGAGATCGACCTCGGTAGCGAGGTAAAAGAGAACCATGTAGATTAAATGCGCCACGTTTTGGGAGATTCAATATATCCTGGCAAATTAGATTACGATAATAGAATGAGAATATTACATCTGGTTCCAGTGCTTTAAGTCGAGAAATCCATATTGGGTGATTAAGATTATCTGGAGCAAAAATTGGAATATTATGTTCTGCAGCGATATGCGATACTGAGCCGAAAAATATTTTTTCTGATTGTGCGTTAGGGTGTGTAATTATAGTTACTATAGTGTAGCCTGCATTAATAAGTGCTGTGATTCCTATACAGCCTATATCATGGTAAGCAAAAATAATAGCTTTCATCGTATTTCCTGTTGAGAAGACAGTGGTTTTTCACTAACCACTCGTTGGATAAAATAACGTGGACGTGCACGTACATCAGTATAAATGCGGCCAATATATTCCCCTAATAGACCAAGTCCAACAAATTGTGCACCGATAAAAATAAACAATATAGAAAAAAGCATAAATACGCCTTCAATTGACCAATTGGTGATAAGAAACAAACGTAACATGACGAGAATAAAGAAAAATATAAATCCAAGAAGACCAATGATAGCGCCAATAATACTCAATATGCGAAGCGGTGTGGTTGTGAGGCAGGTGATTAGATCGTACATTAGGTTTATAAGTTTTATGAAATTGTATTTAGTTTTTCCAAACCCCCTTTCTGAATGCATTACAGGTATTTCAATAATTTTTCTCGCGAAAGTATTAGCAAGAATCGGAATAAATATACTACGTTCGTTGCAGTGTAAGATAGCATCGATAATGCCCCGGCGATAGGCCCGCAACATACAGCCGTAATCACCCATAATTTTACCAGTTGTTCTTTGAATTAGAGCATTAATTATGCGTGAAGTACGTTTTCGGAACCAATTGTCTTGACGATTCTTTCTTACTGTTCCAACCACATCGTAACCTTCTTCTGCAACTTTAACTAATCTTGGAATCTCTTCAGGTGGATTTTGCAAGTCTGCGTCCAGCGTTATTATTAAGTCGCCAGTCACATAGCTAAATCCAGCTAGAATGGCAGGATGTTGGCCATAATTACGGTTTAATAATATAGCAATAATATGACTATCTGGAATTTCTGCTGCTGTGGTCAGAATGTTAGCACAATTATCATTGCTTCCATCATCCACCAGAACGATTTCATATCTAGCATTAAGTTTTGTACAAGCTGCTATTGTACGGCGCATTAGTTCTGGCAGGCTTTCCTGTTCGTTATAAATTGGAATTACAACTGAAACTTTCTCAATTTTTATTGGTGTCTTCATATTTAAACCTAAACAATGAGATGAAATGTGTTCAATCATGATCGTGATAGTGTTATTTGTTACAAACCAAGAAAATGCTAGTGAACAATATATATATGCAGAGTTCCAAGAAATAAGCGTGCAGACTGGTTTAAGAAAGTCCTATAACAATATTTTTAATAACGGTATGTCAATCCTTTTTTGTCTTTAGAAAGTGAGTAGAAAAATCATTGTATTATCTACGTGGTTTTATATTAGTTTGTATGCACTGCATTAAGTTAATAATGATATTAATATTTAAGAGAAGTTGATGTATTAATAATTACTGGTGAGTTGCTATCATTTTTTAGCTTTTAGTTTGTTTTTGCATGATTCACATTAGATTTAGCTAATTCTAATTAGTGCACCTGTAACTACTATATGAGGTAGTTAGTAAGTTTATTTTTTATCTATTAGCGCTGTTTTCTCCTTTTTTTTGTAAATTATATTAGTTTTTAACAAAATACCGACTAACAAAGGGCATTCTTTTTAATGTCGATAATAAGAATTGTCATTTTCAGTTTCCCTGGTGGGTGCAGATTCACTCTTCTTGATTTTTTTATCGATCATGTTATTATATCTATTTTATACTATGTTTAATATATTAATAACGTAGTGTTTTTTTAGAAGTGCAGGAAACTAGCAGAGTGGAAATCTTCTATTTCATTAGCGATAATATTGTAGTATTTGCTTAATGTTTACGATATTAATGACGATTAATGATGGATAAAAAATCCAACTTAGATGGTAGACTTTTTTGGATTTTTGTTTATTGCGTTTTCGCTGAAACGATTAATTCTTATTTGCGTATTTAAATTGGAATATATCTAAAATAAAAAAACATGCGCGTTTATAATTAACAGACAACACTTCTATGTTATTTCGATAAGTTGTTCTTAGTAGTGTTATACATAAAGTAGAAAAAATCTTTAATTATGAGTCGTTTTATATCATTTAGAAAATCTCCAAAAAGATAAAAAATTTATACATGATTAAATTTCTTTTGTTAATAGTATTTTAAAATAACTATTCGACTTTTAAAGAGCAATAATTCAATTATATTTTTAGTGTAATAATTTTTTAAATATTTTTAAAAGAATAGATTTTTATTCTTAGTTATTCTTAATAACACTAATAGCATTGTTTTTACTTCAATGAAATGTGAATACCGTAAAGACTATCTTTTAAAAAAATCTCTAATTTAGCAACAAATCTATACAAGTATCTGCATTTAAAAATAAAGATAATTTTGATCTATAGGAAGCTTGCATATATAATAGAAAAAGATACGTCAGTTTTTTTTGAATTATTAATCAAAAAAAATTAAATTTTTAATTTTAAAAAAGGTTTTTATATTGATTTTATTTATTGAATGTAGTATATATTATTATAATTTTTTTTATATATTGATGAGTGGAAATCGTTTTAAAGTAGTATAAAATATTTTTTTAATAAAAATTAAGTATTTTAATAATATTGCTATTTGTTGAACAAACATCAATATGTTATTAAATTATTTATATTATGTTTAATAATGATGTGCAATAAAATGGAAATATTAGATTAAAACGTTCAGTTCACTTAATTGTTTACGTATTATTGTAAGAATAAAAAAATGCATCTATGTTAATAATTTTATTGAAATAGATATATATCTACAATAAATTTATGAGACAAGAGTATGTATATGCTCTATTTGGAATGATCAATCTTTATAAGGTGATATTGCCTAATAAGCATATTATGAATGATGCGAATTTTATTGTGTAGATAAAATCTATAAGAAATTTAAAGAAAGCAATGCTTAATTAATCAGTAAAATAATTATTTCTTTCATTTATTAAAGATATCAATAAATGGTGGTTTTATAGTTTATTTTGTTTATTTAAAGCCCAGAGTGTAGTATATTTATTAAAAGTATATTGCGCGTTTATCATAGCGAGTATCCACCCATGTTTTCCGTCCAGGAAACCTGCTCGCAGTAACCAACTTCTTAGAAAAGAACTAATAGTATGAATAATGATTTTTATAATTCCATATTTGTTGGTTTTTTTAAAACTTGATTTCGCCCATATTTCTGCATACCATAATTGTTTGCGTTGAAAAGTTATTAAATCTCGGCAGGTTAGATGTTCTAAATCTCCTCCCAAAGAAACAACATCAGCATGTCCTATCGTTAGGGATTCATGAACAGGAAGTGCATTATAACCATAATGTTCACGTTCATAGAGTCGCACTACGCGATCTGGATACCAACTTCCGTATCGCATGAAACGATCAAGAAAAAGATTACGTCGTGTACAGCTATAAACTGTATTGGATTTAGGATTTTTCAGGACGTTTTGAATAGCTTCTCGTAAAGATGGGGTAACACGCTCATCAGCGTCTAGCATCAGAATATAATCGCTGCTAGCATATGTTTGTGCTAGTTGACGTTGTACACCAAAACCTATCCATTCATCAGTATGAAATACACGTGCGCCTGCCTTTATAGCAATATTACGAGTTTGATCAGTGCTTCCATTATCTAATACTATGATCTCGTCTACCCAATTTACTGACAATAAACAAGCTGGTAGAAGTTCAGCTTCATTTTTCGTAATGATTATAACGGATAGGAGATTTTTATGAAACATTTGTTAGCTCGTTATGAAAGGTAAGGCTTTAATAAAATTAATAATCGTTGAAGAGCGCCTTGATTTTGCTGAAGAACTTTAAGTGCTTGAGATCCTGAGTATAGACGGTGTTTTTTATCAATTAAGAGAGCAGAAATTGAACTGACTAATGTTGTTGCATTTATTACAGGAATCAATCCATTAGATTTTTCTAATTTTTTGCAAATATCAACAAAATTTAAAATATTTGGTCCCATTAATATAGGGATGGCATTAGCTGCCGCTTCTAAAGGGTTATGTCCTCCGTGATTGACTAGGCTGCCACCGATAAACGCTAAATCGACGATACCATATAGTAGCATTAACTCGCCCATAGTATCACCAATAACTACCTGTGTTTTAGAAGTTGGAATTTTGTTGCTGCTACGCATAATATAATTAAATCCGGCTTTCATTGTGATTTTGGATACTTCTAAAAATCGCTCTGGATGCCGAGGAACAAGGATTAACAAGAGATTAGAAAATCTAGATAAAAGTTTGCGATGTACTTTTAATAAAAGGAGTTCTTCTCCCTTATGTGTACTGGCAGCTATCCATATTGGTCGATGAGGTGCCCATTGGCGACGAAGAGTAATGGCTTGAAGTGCTAATTCTGGAGTAATGGAGATTTCAAATTTTAGGTTACCAGTAATAGCTAATTGATTTTTCTTTAACCCAAGTTCTAAGAACCTGGCAGCATCTTCTTTACTTTGCGCTGCGATAAGTGTAATACAACTCAGAATTTGACTAATAAAAAAGTTAAATTTTTTATAAATTAAACTAGTACGAGTAGATAAGCGTGCATTGGCTACAACTAGTGGAATACCGCGTTGGTAAGTTTTTTTAATTAGATTAGGCCAAAGCTCAGTCTCCATGAGGATTACCAGCTTTGGGTTTACTTTCCGTAAAAAACGACTCATTATAATAGGGAGATCATAGGGTAAGTAGACATGGTAGATATTTTTTTCAAATACTGATTTTACTTGATCCGATCCAGTAGGGGTCATTGTTGTAACGATAAGAGGTAATGATGGATAGAGTTTTACTAATGCTTTAATTAAAGGAATTGCCGCAAGTGTTTCGCCAACTGATACGGAATGAATCATAATTCCGCCAGGTTTTATTTTTCCTCGGCAAAAGCCATACCGTTCCTTCCAGCGCTGTCGGTAAGCGGGCACCTTTTTGCTGCGCCACAATAATCGGATCCACACCAGGGGTTGAATTAGCAATATAAAAATATTGTATAACATTATAATTTTTTAAATTTAATTATTTGTTTAATTGAGCTAAGTTGGTTTTTTATCAGATCACTTCCAGTTTTATTTAGAATGATATATTTTTTTGAAGGATAGGTGTATAATCTAACAAATGATTTAAACTAAAGTATTTTTTATAAATTTTTATCCTCTCTGATATAGTCTCTTTGAGAGGTGGGATAGATTTTTAATATTGACATAATAATTTTTTTTTGTTTCCGTGCAATAAAGAACGTTTAAATAGATGTAATTTTTATTACTATCACATAGCAGATAAATATATTTTAAATTTTATTATTTTTTTGATTATATGTTAATAATCTTTCTTTATTTAATAAAATTTGATTTGTTTAGATTCATTATGTTAATTGGAGATAAAATAATTAAAAAAAAATAGTTGAAAAGATCTAGTTTAGAGATTATGTCATCTCATGACATATAGTCAACTAGATTAAATATTTAGTGATGTAGTTTTACTAACCGGAAGATATTTACTATAATATTATTTGTTTTTTTTCTATTCAAACATTGTTTATTTGTTTGTTAATGATAGTTTTCAATCAGCTTTGATGCAGTGTGAGTTTTATGTTGGTTTAAAATATTTTTTTTAGATATTTCATTAGAAAGTAATGAAAAATTCTTTTTTTTTAAAAATTTTATTAACAATAAATTAGTTAATAAAATCTTATAAACTCCAAGTAGGAATCCTGGGTAATTAATTATAGTTTCTTGTGAAGAATATAGAAATAATAAACGATTTTGTTGGGATTGTTTTGAGATATTTATTTTAGAAAATATAAGGATTACAGAGTTTTGTTTATCGATTTTTTAATCTAAAAATTATATTTTACAAAATTATTTTGTTATTTAAAATATTAGTTTTATAAAGTATTTTATACTACATGTAGTATATCATATAGAATATAGTACATTTAAGGTTTTTTATGTATAAAACTTACTCCACGGCATAGAAAACAAATGATTCAGTTAAACGGATATTAAATAGTTGCATATTTTATAAAAACATACTTAAAATCGGTTTTATTCTTATTTGCTTTTAAAAAACAACTTTGTTGTTTAGTGTCAATAATTAAAACTTATTAATAATTATATAGTTAAAAAATAGATTTATAATAATAGATCTTTATATAAAGTTTTAAGTTGATGAGATAGAAGAAAAGGTGTGTAGTAACTTACACGTTTACGTGCAGCATCGCCCATAGTAGAATCTTGATTTTTAGAACTTATTTCAGAAACAAACATTTTAAGACTTGCAACATCTAAAGCATCGCATACAAATCCTTCCCGCCCTTGTTCGATTAATTCTGCACCTCCACAACTTTTGCTAGTGATAATTGGCAATCCGCATGACATTGCTTCAAGAATTACGTTAGGAAACGGATCGTATAAGGAGGGTAAGATTAGAGCATCGGCAGCTTGGTAATAGGGTAGTATATCGTGATAAATTCCAATAAAACGTATTCGGGATAGATGGCCTAAACTTTGTGCTAATCGTTTATAACGGATATGATGTTTGTCATATCCAACAACGATTAAGTAGTGATTGGTTCCCGATATCGCTTCAATCACTTGTCGGAGTCCCTTTCGTAAAAAACCGGAACCAACAAAAATTAACGCGAACGCTTGTTCTGGAATTTTTAGGGCTTGACGAAGTTCTCGGCGTTTTTTTTTAGTTGGAGGTATAAATATTGTTTGATCAACACAATTATATATTAAGGCGAATTTGTTCTCTTCTAACCCATAGCATCGCATAATATCATTTTTTACCATAATTGAGTTACATATGATTTTTTTTAGTTTTGGAGAGCGAAACATTTTACTTTCTTCGGACAGTATATACTGGTGATAAGGACTGATGTCAGTTAATTTCTTTTTGTAAAAAGGGACAACGCGTGAACGATGTTTTAGCCATATTTTATGAACTCCATCACCCGCTCGAAAAATATCGCAACCAGTAATACGTTCATGGCTTTGTACCAAGTTAAAATCATGTTGTGTCCAGTATTTTTTAGCTTCGTTAGAAAATTTTTTTTCACGTGTTATCCGGTGATATCCATTTGTAGCACAGATATGTACATGCCGGTGGGGTATAGATTTTGTTTTTTCCCACTGCTGCGTAATAAGATGTATTTCTATGTCGCTATTTTTAAGTGCTGCTAAGGTGTTGGAGATAAAGCGTTCTGCGCCGCCGTCAAGACGGTACTTTTTTCGTACTATTGCTAAGCGAATAATGGTCATAGTCAAAATTTATTTTTCTTATATTATTTAGGTTATATAAAATTATATAGCGCTTAATTAATAACTTATGGATATATTTTCAATAGATGAAATAACTGTTTGACATGAAAGAAAATCATTGTTTTTTTATATAGAGATTATTTTTTTACTTTATAGCGTAAATATTTTCATATTTTATTATCACTATAGTTTTTTATTCTATAAATGATATTTATTAATATGATCTCTATCACCTATCCCAATTCTTTGCAGTTCAATATAACTTGAAAATCAAATCATTATTGAGAACACGATATATACAAATATTATGATTCCCGTCAAACCTCTAACTAAATAATGTAAGTTAAATTTTTTTTATTAAAAGTATTGTGATATATTTAAAGGTAATAGGGGATTTTAATATTATAGTAAAACACGATATTAGTTTATAATTATATTATGTTTTTTATACATTAAAAGTGATTAGTTAATCATATTTATTACATAAATATAATTAATGGGATCTTACGTTTCGCAAAAAAAAACAAAATAATAAAAATTATATTTTTGTTAAAAAGTTTTAGAAAAATTGTTAGTTTAATATTTGATTAGTTTGATTACTTTATATATAGACGAAAAATTTAAATATTAGGTACAGAATCTGTGTTTTGTATTATAAGTGTTTAAAAGTTATCCATAAATCTAGTGTTTTAGTGTGGTAAAATAAAATATGAATTAATTGTATCTATATTGTTTTTTTATAAAATAAGATATAGATCTTGAAATAAAAACATCTATTCAATGATGAAAATATATTCTGCATTTCATTAAAAGAAATAGATATTATTTTTATAAAATTAAATAATAATGCGATTACATCGTTCTAATTAAATAAATAATTTATAGTTAGCTAATATTAAAAATAAATAAAATTTTTGATATTATAGTCTTTATTTATTTTATATTTTAACATCAAAGATAACTCTAAGATTATAATCATCTTTAAATAGATAAAATTTATTTATATTATTAATTAATAGACTTGAATAACTCCGCATCTTTGTGGTTTAAAAAAATAAACAAGATTATCTGTTTCTTAACATGAAATTTAGTTAAGATATTTTTTTGAAAAAAAATGAAGGTACGAAAAAAATATATTTACAGATTAACGGATGTATAAATCATTATAATAATCCTAATCATTAATCAAACTTAAATATATTTTACATTAAAACCTATATAAATAAGTAATTATATTAATTTAAGGTAATTATACAAATTAAATAAACTGGATTGATTTAACAGTCATAAATAATCAACCAATAAGATTGCCTTGGAAATGAGAATCGAGATTTGAATCTTAAATAGACAATAAATTTAATAATGAAAAGATAGTTGTTCCTTGAATTTGATATGGATATATCAATAACTCTCTTTTTCATAAATCAATTATTAAAGACTATCTTTATGTGTTTTTTTGTCTTTTAGTGTTACTGTTTTATTTTTTTTTTGAGTAAGGTTTTTAAAGAGATCATATATTGTTAGTATAAATATTAATTTTTAAAAAAAAATATAAAACCATGAATTATTAAACAATAGTTTTTTCTAAAAAATAAAGCGAAATTAAAAAAATTAGTCGGATATATTAGCAATGAGTCGTTTATGGCGAGTTATTACCTTCCATAATTCTCGTTTTGCGTTACTGTCTTGTGTAATCATTTCTAATGGGTCAGTCTGAAAAGATATTCCTAAAAAATTTTTAGTGGCTTTAATCCCGATCCACCAACAATAGCAATTTAATTTGCTCGGAAATAGTATTACTTGATTTGGTATTACTTCAAATAATTGCGAAGGGTTTAAGTTCATACTACGCGCTACATCGCATATAAAAGGATAATATTTTTGTATGGAAGAATTAGATATTAATAGAAAAGGAGTATTATGATTAAAGAAATCAACGACAGTTGGTTTCTGAAATATCAATGGATTTCGGAGATTCCATTGAGTAATGCCGAGTTGTTTTAATTGCCAGTTACGTCTTGTGATGCTTTTTGTTCTCATCTTGATTTTTTTATTCTACCACTCAGTGAATTTAGTTAAAAGATTAAATATATAAATTATAATGTTCTGTATTTTTTTAGTTAATTTAATAAGCAGTAATTGTTAAATTATTTTTATAAAAGTAATAAAGATGATTTTAAAGAAAAATTATTATCAACTTTTATCTATAGAATAAACTTTATCAGATTATCGGAATTTAAATATTTTTTTTAAAAATATCAAACTTAATTTTATAATTTTATAGATATAGAGAATATACAGCATTTTATAAGAGATAAAATTAGGAAGAACATTATGCAAGAAAAGTCCATGATTAAAACATGCTACGGCCCGGTAGACTCTAAAGTGCTAGAACGAGCTAAGGGTATTCGCCTATTAATTTGTGATGTAGACGGTGTTATGTCTGATGGTTCGATTTATTTAGGAAATGAGGGTGAAGAATTAAAAGCATTTAACGTTAAGGATAGATATGGCATTCGCTGTCTTTTGATGTCAGATATTGAGGTTGCTATTATTAGCGGTCGTTCTGGAAGGATTTTAGAAAATTTTTGTTCTACTTTAGGTCATATACATCTTTATCAGGGGCAATCAGATAAAACCTTCGCATTTCGCATTCTTTTAGAAAAATTGGAGTTGATAGCTGAAAAAGTAGCTTATATAGGAGATGACTTGATCGATATTCCTGTTATGAAGCAAGTAGGTTTGAGTATAGCAGTAGCTAATGCTCACCCACTATTAAAATTAAGTTCTCATTATATTACAAGTCTCACTGGAGGTCGAGGTGCCGTGCGAGAAGTGTGTGACTTGGTTTTGTTAGCGCAGGGAAAGTGGGATGATATTAGAGAGAAGTCGACATGAGCAAAAAAGCTTATTGGACAACAGCTTTGCTAATATTAGTTCTATTGGTAACCGTTACTTTAAATTTAGATAAAATTAAAATATCAGTGAATCAGGCGTCAGAAAAAAAAAATGAACCGATTTATCAATGCCAACAAACAAAAACAGCTATCTATAATTCAAATGGGTTGCTTAATTATGAAATAGTGGCTAATAAAATAGATTATTCTTTTAAAGAAAGAAACACTTTATTCACGTTACTGTTTATTAGAATCCTCAATGAGGAACAAATATCCTCGTGGATTATAAAAGCAGATAAAGGTAATCTCGATAAAAATAGAATCCTTTATTTGTGTGGCAATGTTCAATTAGATAGCAAGATAAATGATTTTCAGATTAAACGTATATTAACGGATGAAGCAGTGATTAATCTTGTTACTCAAGATTTTTTTTCTAGTAATAAAGTGACTTTATATGGTCCTGGGTTTGAATCTACTGGAATGCAAATGTATGCTAATTTTCGCAATAAGACTGCTACTTTAATTGAGAAGGTACACACATCTTATGAAATCCAGAATTCATAAGGAAGGTGCTACACTACTCCTGTTTATCTTATTTATTGTTGTATTTAGTCCTCCAGTCCAGGCATTAACTAGCGACAATCAGGAACCTATTTATATCGACTCTAAAAAACAAGAGATAAATATGCTAGCTAATACAGCAACTCTGAGAGGAGAAGTTATAATAAGACAGGGGTCTATGAATATTTATGCTGATAAGGTGATGGTTACTCATTACAATGATAAGCTAAGAAATATAATTATAGAAGGATATGGTAATCCTGTGAGTTTTCATCAATTACAAGATCATGGTAAGCTTCTACACGGTCGTGCGCAAAAAGTGCGTTATGAGAGTGCTACGTGTAGAGTAATTTTCATAGGAAACGCTTATCTTGAACACTTATCTAGTAATATTCAAGGTGACCAAATTACTTGTTTACTTAATAAAAAACAGATTAAAGCGGTGGGTAGTAAAGGAAAACAGGTTACTAGTGTGTTAATTCCGGGACAATAAAAGTCGGGCAATGTAAAATACAGCATCATAAATAAACATGGGAACTATGGCTACATTAATAGTGGAAAACTTATCTAAATCCTACAAAAAACGGCTTGTAGTAGACAATGTGAGTCTTAAATTAAGTTCTGGTGAAATTGTTGGTTTGTTGGGACCTAACGGAGCCGGAAAAACAACTATATTTTATATAGTTTTAGGAATTATTCCTAGTGATAATGGTCGGGTTCTTATCGACAGAGATGATATTAGTCTTTTTCCACTGCATATGCGTGCTCAACGAGGTATCGGTTACCTTCCTCAGGAAGCTTCAATTTTTCGTCGCTTGAATGTATTTGAGAATTTAATGGCTGTTTTGCAAGTTCGTCGAGAATTATCCCGCAAGGAACGCAAAAGTCGTGCAAATGATTTGATGGAAGAGTTCCAGATTACTCATTTGCGATATAACCTTGGTTTGTCTTTATCCGGAGGCGAAAGACGTCGGGTTGAGATTGCTCGTGCGCTGGCTGCTAACCCTAAATTTATATTGTTGGATGAACCTTTCGCTGGGGTGGATCCTATTTCTGTTATGGATATAAGAAAAATTATTAAACATTTATGCGATCGCGGGATCGGTATTTTAATTACTGATCATAATGTACGTGAAACGCTAAATGTATGCAATCGAGCCTGTATTGTTAATAGGGGAGAGCTTATTGCATATGGTTCTCCAGTTGATGTTATGCTTGATGCGCACGTTAAACAGGTTTACCTAGGTGAAGGTTTTTATCTTTAAGATCTTCTAAATATAATAAGTGGATTTTTAACTGAACATTATTCAGAATCTGTTGATTGTGGTATTTTAATTAAATAAATTAATTTGATTAAAATTTTTAATAAAATTAGACTTTTAGTTGTTCTAAGTAATTGAAATACTATAATTATTTTTTATCGCTCAAAAACTACTGTTGCGTAAGCATATTTTTTTTCATCAGACAAGGTAATATGCGTGCTAGTGATACGTAACCAATTAAACAATATAGCCGCTTGATCAAACAAGCGTAATGATGGTTTTCCCAATACATCTTTATATACTTCAAACTGATAAAAAGCAACTCCATTGCGAAAACCTGTTCCTAGGGCTTTAGAAGCTGCTTCTTTTACTGCAAAACGCTTAGAGAGAAACCGTTCTGGATGATTATGATTTTTATATTCCTGCCATTCATCTGGACTTAAAATTCTCCGCGGGAGTCGATCGCCGGTTCGGTAAAGGATTCCGGCAATACGTTTTATTTCTATAATGTCGGTACCAATACCGAAAATTGTCATTAATTACGCGCTTCACGCATAAGAAGTTTCATTTCTTTTACTGCATTTCCTAGCCCGCTAATGAGTGCTCGGCTAATAATAGCATGTCCTATGTTTAATTCTTGTAATTTCATCAATGCAGCTATAGGTTTTACATTGTAATAATGAAGTCCGTGTCCGGCATTAACTTGTAAACCTAATTGTACAGCGAAATCAATATTTTGACGAATATTTAAAAGTGCTGAAGCGCGGCAGATTTCGGTTTTTGCATTAGCAAATGTACCAGTATGAATCTCAATACAAGATGCGCCTACCTTTTCTGCAGCTATGATTTGTTGCTGATCAGGATCGATAAATAGCGATACTTTAATTCCATTATTTCTTAAATGCATAATGGCTTCTTGTATCTCATCTTGTCGATTAAGAATATCGAGCCCTCCTTCAGTGGTGATTTCTTCTCGTTTTTCTGGAACTAAACAACAACAATCTGGGATTACATCGCATGCGATAGAGATCATCTCTTTCGTAACAGCCATCTCTAAGTTCATCCGAGTATGGAGCGTTTTTTTTAAAAGTTGGATATCACGATCAGTAATGTGTCGGCGATCTTCTCGAAGATGTACTGTGATTCCGTCTGCTCCGGCCTCTTCAGCAATAAAAGCAGCTTGAATGGGATCAGGCCAAGTTGTGTTTCGCATGTTACGTAATGTTCCAACATGATCTATATTTACACCCAGTAATAATTCTGACATATTGTTTTCCTAAAATAATTAAGGATTTTTTAGTGTAAACTACCTCTTTGATCTAGACCAGATGGTTCTTAATTTTATTAAGTATTTTTGAGTGTTTGTTTTTGTATTTTCGTTTATAAATTTAAGTTTGTATTTATTGCGTTTTTTTAAAAATGGTTCTGTATAAGAAGGTGATAAAATTAGTAATATAACGTTCGATATAAGTATCTAGCATACAATATAGATGTTAATAATAATGAATTTATTAAATTAGTGATAATGATGTGTATTTCCTTAAGTTTGTTTTAAATAAACATGTTTATCATTTTATAATTACACCCAAGTTAATCTAAACCATATTTTGTATATAAAATATGGTAACAATTTTTAGTAGGTTTTATAGTAAAAATATATAGTTTAGCATATGTTTGAATGATTTTTTTAGACAATATGAAATTTTCAGATTTCGATGTCTCTTTACTTTTTTTTGGAGACTATGCTGAGTATGAATTCTCACAATAGTATAATTGTTTAAAACAAGGTTTTGAAAAACCTTATTACAGGATAATATCTTGCGTATTTTACACGACGATAGTGTTTGAATTATTCTATAAATATTTTTTTTTAAAACAACAGAATAATTTAAAAGGAATAAAAAGTAAAAGTGTGATGATTTTGGGTTATGAAAATATAAAATTAAGTGGAATTACTTTTCTCACAAAAAAAATAAAATATTTATTAAGTATATACATTACTTTAAATTTAATTAGAATTTATAATAAATAGGTCAAGAGAACTTGAGTTACATGCATTATGAAAATCTATATTTGGTGATATTATTTCCGACATGTTACTGAACATTTCAACTAGATACTATCTGATATGCAATCATCAATTCAATATACAACAGATGTTTTAATAATTGGTAGCGGTGCTTCAGGGTTATCTTTAGCATTACGTTTGGGGAAAATTTATAATGTTATTATTTTAACTAAAGATTTAGTGCATGAAAGTTCTACAACGTATGCTCAAGGTGGTGTTGCAGCAGTGTTTGACGTCACTGATAGTGTTGATTCCCATATTAGTGATACTCTTATAGCAGGTGCTGGCATTTGCGACTTTAAGTCGGTAGAATTTATTATTAGTAATGCTCGACATTGTTTGGAATGGCTTATTAACCAAGGGGTTGTGTTTGATTCAAAAAAATTAATGAATGGTGGTTTCTGCTATAAACTTGCTCAAGAGGGTGGACATAGCTGTCGACGTATTTTGCATTCTTCAGATGCAACAGGAGATACCATAGAAAGAGCGTTAGTTGTTCGAGTGAAAGCACATTCACGGATTCGGGTGATAGAATGTTGTCGTGCTGTAGAAATTATCACATCTTTTCACTTAGGGTTGTCCGGTGTACGCCGGGTTGTAGGTGTTTATTTTTGGAATTTAGAAAAAAAAGAAGTTGAGCTATGTCGCGCAAAAGTAGTTGTTCTTGCTACCGGTGGTGCATCTAGGGTGTATCAATACAGTACTAATCCCGCAATTGCTTCTGGTGATGGGATTGCAATGGCTTGGCGTGCTGGTTGTCGAGTCGCTAATTTAGAGTTTAATCAATTTCATCCCACTTGCCTCTTCCATCCGAAAGCTAGAAACTTCTTATTAACTGAAGCGCTACGAGGTGAAGGAGCTTATCTGTGTCGTCAAGATGGTAGTCGTTTTATGGAAGATTTTGATATGCGTGCTGATTTAGCGCCACGTGATATTGTTTCTAGGGCTATTAATCATGAAATGAAGCGTCTGAACGTTGATTGTATGTATCTAAATATTAGCCATCGATCAGAAACGTTTATTCGTCAGAATTTTCCTACTATTTATGATTACTTAATAAAGTTAGACATTGATTTAACTAAGCAGCCTATTCCTATCGTTCCAGCCGCACATTATACTTGTGGAGGTGTTGTAGTTGATCAAAAAGGGCGTACAGATTTAGAAGGTCTGTATGCTGTAGGAGAAGTTAGTTATACTGGTTTACATGGTGCTAACCGTTTAGCATCAAATTCTCTTTTAGAGTGTGTTGTGTGCGCTTGGTCGGCTGCGCAAGATATTCAATACCGCTTGCCAGACATTATTCATGTATCCAAACTACCCTCTTGGAATAAAAATAATTCTTTAACTACTTATGATGTAATGCAACTGCAATATAAATTGCATAATTTAAGAGTGCTGATGTGGGAAAATGTAGGAATTATTCGATCCAGTAAACAGTTGAAATTTGCTTTAAATTATATAAATCTTATCAAAACTGAAATTAACGAATATTATTCGAATTATTCGATATCTAACGATTTTCTCGAAGTTAGAAATCTAGTTCAAGTTGCTGAATTAGTGGTTAAAAGTGCATTACGGCGCAAAGAAAGCCGAGGATTACATTTTATTGTCGATTATCCAGAAAAGCAACTTGAACCGCATGCTACTATTTTGTGTCCTTAACTGTGATAATACATTAACAAGCATATTAGACTGTGCATGTAAAAGCTAATAGCTGGTGTTATCTGCACTAGTATTTTTTTTGAGGATATAAAATATTTTATAAAAAAACTGTATTGTTATTAATTTATATATGCATTTATTATAAATAAATGTGTTTTTTTATTTAAGTTATTTCGTTTCAGAATTTGATATTTTTAGGTAATTATATTTATGCGATTACCTCTTTTTTAAAAATTAGATTATTTAAATTTAAAATTTAAAATTAGTTTTTATATACAATATAATTCATTACTATTACATAAGGTTGGTTTATATTAAATGCATTATAGTTTAACCAGCAAGATATAGTTTTATTTAAACTTTTTCAATTATACATAAGATTTTTGATGAGATTTATAATCTACTATCTATAATTAAGGGTTGTACAAATATAGATTTTATATAAATAAAACACTAGAGAATGGTGCTTATAACGATAAAAAAAATATATTGATAGAAACTAATATTTCGTTTTTTTTGAAGTAAAAAAGTAAATACTTCTTAAAAAGTGTAGTTATTAAATCTACGCAAATTTATTATAAAGTGTAGTTAATAGTAATTTTTTATCTTCACACATTACGAGGACAATATAGATTCATATAATAAAAAGCATTATTTTATAAATCATAGTTATATACATTAATAGTTAAAGAAACTATATTACTATTTAAGTACTTGACAAAGATAAAATTGAAATGCTGATTAGTTTAAAAAACATTACATAATAGTAGAAAGTAATTATAAGTAGTTTTATTGAAAACTTTAAAATAAGATAGATTTTAGATTTAAATGCGTTTCAAAACACAGCAAATAATATATTTATACGATATAGTTTTTTTGGTGTAAAATATGCTTATTGTGATATTTTGAATAGAAATTTCTTATTATGTTATGGTTTAAAAATATAGTAATTTATCGATTAACTAAGCGAATCGAATTGTCTGTTGCGGAAATCGAAAAAAAGTTATCTGATTTTATATTTACGTCCTGTAGTGGTCAGGATATAGCCAAATCTGGATGGATTTCCCCTATGGGAGATGCATACTCACCATTAATTCATGCGACATCAGGTCATCTTTTTCTTTGTTTACGCACGGAAGAAAAAGTTATTCCACCTTCAGTGATTAAAAAGTCGCTTGAAGATAAAAATAGAAAGCTAAAAAGTAATAAAAATCGTAAATTATATAAAAATGAAGAGAAAATTTTGCGAGAGGAAATTTTTTATGAATTGATTCCTAGAGCTTTTAGTCGTTTTACAGAAACCTTTTTATGGATAAATCTTGTTGATAATATGGTTATTATTAACGTTAGTAATTTTAAAAAAGCTGAAAATTGTCTTAGTATATTAAGAAAATCAATTGGCTCATTACCAATAGTACCATTAAGGGTGAAAAATCCGATTGAAATAATTTTAACCCAATGGGTGCGTACCGGTGAGCCTGCTCCTAATTTTATTATTCAAGATGAAGTAGAATTAAAAATGCTGGCTACAGAAGGTGGAACTTGCCGATGTAAAAAACAAGATTTATCTAGCAGTGAAATTATAGTGCATATTAAAGCGGGAAAAATGGTGACACGGTTAGCGTTAGAGTGGAAAAATCGAATTCAATTTCTTATTGATAAGAATTGCTTAATCAAGCGCTTGAAATTATCTGATCAAGAAAAAGAATACGATAATATTATTCAATATGAAGATTCTCACTCTCATTTTTATTCTGATTTTACGCTAATAACTAGCGAACTGACACCTTTTATTGCTGATTTAATTAAAAGTTTTGGCGGAGTAATATTATAAAAAAATATGTCTTTAATTAATGGAATCAGTATAACAATCATTCATTAAAGTTAATAAAAATATTTAATAACTATAAATTACATCGCTTTGAATTAAGAGAATAAAGCATTATTAGTGCTATCATATATCTTAATGTGTCAACATGGTTCCATGTTTAAGATATTGAAATATTAACAATTAGAATATTATATAATTTTTTGTTGATTTAGAAAAAAGTATGCAGTTATGTCACTTTTAACTTCATATATAAAATATTTAGAGTGCTATCTTAAAAAGAAAATTACATTTTTTTAAAAAAAAAATGAAAAAAAATCAGAGATCATCAAATAATGTGTGATTTATGATAAAAAAATATTGTTTTAAACAAAGATATTAAGCAATCGCTCTACTAATCAAATTCATTAAAAGCGACATTTCAATTTATTCATTTTATGTTTCTTTCTCATAGAATGAGAAGTTAATTTTTAATTAAATGATTCATCATAAGTTTCTGAACTTATTATCTTTTACTTTTAAGTGGAGCTATTTTTCTTATAGAGATAATGCTTATCGCTTTAAATATTGAAGTTACAAAACTAAAATTTTTAACGATTTCAAATTGAGTATGCTGATTTTAATAATAAGGACTAATAAGAATTGATTTTCTTTTTATCTTCTTATCAAACAAGCAAGATATTCTTTTGCAGAGTTTTGTAAAAAAAATGTGACAGCAATCATCTTTATTTTCATTCTGAGATAAGAATATATAGTATTTTTAATAATCAGAATAATTAATGTTAATTTTACTATTTAATATAGTAATTAATAAAAAAAATAAATTATATTAATATATTTATATTTAAATGTAATCTACGTAACCAATAATATTAAAATATTTTTTTTAGATTAAATGTATTAATTGATGTTAAAGTAAGATAATTTTTGCATTAAATTAAAATTTATTTTTTTTATTTATAATTATTTTTATTGACTTAAAAAAAACAATAACGTATATCATAAAGCAAGTTTTCTCCATGATCGTTTTTTTTCAGAATAAATATTTGTTTTTTTATTCTCGATAAGATGTTTTATAATATCAGTTAAAATAACTTATTAAGTATAATTGAGCCCTTAAAGATCAGAATTCATAAAAATACGGATAGTGTTTAAAGAAAGAAATTAGATTGAGTTATTTGGAAGATTTGTGATGTTTTACTTTTTTTTACAGAAGGTTATTGATTTTATAAAAAAGTAAATAAAAATTTACTAACAAAAAATTATTTAGATAATATTGAAATAAGTTTTTTTATAATAAATTAATAATTAAAATTATTACAAAAGACAACATTAGATTGAAGGTCGTACTATTTTATTAACAACTTTTTTTCACTGTAGATGTAAGAGTAGGGGTGTATTCTATCATGTTTAGTTTTTTTTTGAAAAAGTCTCCATACTAATAAAGAGAAGCAATTCCAAAATTGTTAATGATAATAACAATACATATTAATATCATATTGTTTATCGGATGTCGCATAAAAGTAGCGATTTAATAAAATAGAATTGCAAGTGAGTAAGTTACATAAGTGCTCCAAAAAAAAAACAAAAATAAACATTCAGATTCTATTGATTTCATTATTAATTGCTCCTAATACAAAAAAATATAAGGTAAATATAATAAAACAAAGATTAAATAGCTGTAAGCGGAAGTAATGCAATCAAATTCACCTTTCATTACGCTTATGTCTTCTAGACAGATCTGAGGTTTGTCTATTCGGTTTTCGACCGCATTATTAAATGAGTAAACACCGAATATATTATTCAGATGACTATGAGATTTGATTATTACTAAAAACACTCTTTAAACGCGATTGGAAATTTCGAAAATTAGATGGTAGTTTAACCATTTTTCAGTTGCATATAAGGTATTTAGTGTCCCTACCACCATTTCTTTTGTTATCATACCACTAATAATACTAGTGGTTGTCTGCCAATTATTTTCATAAATACCCATTTGTTTAAGCAGTGGAGTTACTATTTTACTTACTGATGGCAGTTTTGAATCGTTAATTTTATCTATTTTTTACCGTATAAAATAAAACCGATTAATGTGGTAATTACTATACTCATAAGTATAATAAACTTGCTGGATTGAAGTACGAAACTTTTAAGTCTTCTGTAAGTTTGAATTAGAATTTTTTTATACGAGGTCTTTGATACAATGGAAGCTTCATAATACAATGAATAAATTCATCATGCATGAACGGGTGTTTTAGAATTAATCCGGTGATTATTTCTACCACAATACTAAGAATATATAATGAGGATATGAATGTTGCAGAATATTGCATAAAAAAGCTACTGCAAAGATCAAAAAACTGCAATCCTTGCGTCGTACGCAATAAATGGAGCTATCATAATAGTTATTGGTCTTTGTTGAGATAAAAAAAAGGATACGAGAACCAATAATTGATAGTACATTATATTCAAAACCAATGATAAGTCGAATCAATGATTTTCTCAGAAGCCCAAGAGATTGCGTTAAGCGATTAATAATAAAAGTAGTACGAGCTGCATAGCCGGAATTTTCTTAGAAATAGTAAAGATAAATGCATAACACCAATCTGAGGAATGAGTGGAATAATAGTGTTGATTCCCCGCTCTGTGAGCTAATAAGCGTGGAACCAATGACAGTATATTTAGCTGGTAGCTAAACATTGTATACCATTAATAAAAAGCAAGGCAGATATATTCTTAAATATCGGTTGAAAAGCTCCATCAAAGTTCATGGAAAATACGAAAGTTAAATACATAATTATAAAAAATAGGGGAATACTAAGCCAACGGTTGAGTAAGAGCGTATCAAGTTATTTTGTTAGAAGATTGTTAGGTCGTTGTAAATCTGCATTATTTATTACCGTACGTGAGAGTTCTACGATAGAAGTATGGCGAGTATCAGAAATTATTAACGCTATATCTTTCTTTATATTCTCAATTAAATGTTGTAGTTTTCCGGAAAATTTTAATAAATCTCGGCTATAAATATCTCCCTCGAGTATATATAGCGCTGACCAACGACGCTGTGGTGGAATGTAGTGCTTAGGAATTAATGGTTGTATTAATCTATAGAGTGGTGGATAATATCTGGATATTTAATTACAAGCGAAGGCGCCAATGGGGGGTATCAAGTTCGATTTTTTAAGGCTGTAAGGCCTTCGGGTCGATTAAATGCGATAAGAATTACTGGGCAATCAAAGCGACGCATAAGTGTTTTAATATTGATTTTTTTTAATTCCATTTTTCTAGCAAAATCTATCACGTTTAATGCAATAATGTATGGAATATCTGGTTCTAATAATCGTAGAGTCAGGTAAAGTTTTTGTTCCAAGGTTGTTGCGTCTACTACGCTAATAAGTAGATTAGCATGTTGTTCAAGTATATAGCGACAAGTAAGTTGCTCATCAAGTGAGATTTGAATTGATAGTCTTGTGAGGGAATAAATACCTGGGAGACCAATAAGTTTTATGTATTGTGTTGGTGTGTTAAAGGAACCTTCTTTTTTTTCTCTGCTGTGACTTCAGCCCAATTGCCAACTTGTTTGATTTTCTTCAGCTAACTGATCAAAAATCGTGGTTTTACCAGCGCTTGGATTACCAAGCAAGGCGACAGTACCTGTAATAGTCATTACTCAAACCTGTCAATGATTAAAAATGTAAACGGGCAGTTCCATAAAGTAGAGGGTTATATTGAAGTATTCCTGATGAACAAGGGGAGCGATAAATCTTTTTTTCTCAACATCAACTGTAACTCTTTAATTTCGATATGTATAAGATAGTGCAAGACGAATTACTTGAAATGATCTAGTAGGTAATATGCCAAGCGAAAATATTTTTTTATCGAAACGTAGAACATATATTCTTAGTATATCCTATGATTTTTATCATTACTCTTTAATTGAAATTGCATAAAATCCTTCTTGGCAGTAATTATATTTACTTTAAAAACTTAACAATTACTACATTTGTTATGTGTATAGTATTAAAATCGTTCAAATGAATCTAGAAATATTTAGATGTCTAAGTATTGAAAATAATTTTTATATAAAATATAGTTTAAGTATTTGATCTTTTAAATTAAATGACATGTGATATTAAAGAATATTTGAAAAAAATGATAAATTAGATATATTTTTTATACAAACCACTATCTTAATGGTTTTAAAATTGTTAAATTATATAACTATTATGTTATTATTTTTTTCAAATCCATAATCTTACTGGCGCAGTAGAAATATAAAATTAAAAACAATCTTTTAGCAAAAAAAAAGAAATAAAATTTAAATCAAAAAAAAGAATTTTGATTTCGTAATATTAAAAATCTAGTTATATCAAACAATATAAGTTTAAAGATAGACAATCCAATCTAAATTAAAAAGAAGTAAAAAACATTAAGATTATAGTGTAGTCAATATATAATTATTGAAATCACAATAAATCATTTTCTCTTTATATAAAAAAATCTAGCATTGTGATCTTAATTGTTATTAAGTCATCTGTAGATTTTATAACGTAAAAATAATAGCACTTATTAGAATATTTATCTAGTTGTGCTTATTATATTAATTGTTTTAATCTATATTATTTTATAATAGAGACAAAGAGAGAATTATTCAAGTATACTAACCTTTTAATGCAGCGTTAATACACATCGGCTAAGACGTTTAGATTATTTAAGATAATATTTTTTCGTACATGGGTTGGAATTAGCTAATATAGAAAAACACTACAGTGTAGTTTTTTTTAAAATTGTGAATAGTCTGTTTTATCAACAACATTTTTGTTATTTTAATTATAAGAAATATAATCAATATTTATATGTTTTACTTAATTAAAAATAAAGTTTTGATAATTTATTGATTATTAAAATATCAATTTAATATAGTTATTTTTTTTATATGAACTATTTTTCTTAATTAAAAAGAAAATTTATAGATTATAGTGTTTTGTTTTTTTTACTAAAAATTGAAAGTTAAGTAACATTGTTGCTTAAAAGTCTTGGATATTTTTTCAGTTTCATTAGTTTTAATTGCTAAAGTTTTACAAAGTTATTTTTAGTTTTTAAAAGATGAATTAAAAAAATTTCTATTTATTATCCAGGTTTTAGACGAATAGACCAAAACTTTAGATTACACTTTTTTTTATAAAAACATAAAAAATTTGTTCATTTTTAATGAACATCTATTAAATTTTTTAGTTGAAGTTTTATCAACTTAATACTTTTAAAAAGTTAATTATTTATTAATAATAATTTAAATATAAAAAATACACTTTAATCTAAAAATTATAAATTTTTAATAAAGTTTCTATTAAACTTGAATCAATTTTACCTTATCATAAGACACAAAGAGTTAAAAGATAAAGTTATTAATTATTATTAGTGTTTAATGTATCAAACTAGTTATTTTTTTGTTTTAAAGCTCCATGAATAGCATGTGTAAATTTAGGCGATATGCTTTATCATAGTAACGTTATCTCTTTATATTATAAAGATACTTAAAATAAAAATTTCATAAAAACTGTATAAATTATTCAGTTTTATTAAAAAAATACAATTATTATGTATAATTTATTTTATAAAATATAAGTAATGTATTCTAAATATTTAAGTTTTAAAGATTATATAATGTAGTAGCTATATAATTATTTTATATATTGCAATATTATTAAAAATAAATAATATACAATAACTAATAACAATTATGATTGTATCATGATACATGCTTACTAAAATCAAACGTATAAGTAAAAAGGATATTTAAGTGGATCATATGAAGCCTTCTTTTAACGATGTTTTAGATTTTGTTCGTATATTTCGACGTAAAAATAAGCTGCAACGTGAAATCGGGGATAATGAAAAAAAAATTCGCGATAACCAAAAACGAGTATTATTATTAGATAATTTAATTCATTATATTAATGCAGGTACTTCAATTGAAGGTATTCAAGCTATTATTAGCAATATGCGTACTGATTACGAAGATCGAATTGATGATTATATCATTAAAAATGCTGAACTCTCAAAAGAGAGACGCGAATTGTCAAAAAAGATTAATTTAAATAGAGGACTTAAAAATCCGACTGATTCAGATAAGATTAATTAAAAATGTATTTTTAGGTAAGATAACTTGCAGTGATAGATTAATTAAATTAGTTGAGTATTCTTTTTTTCGCCTCTTTAATTATCGAGAAAGAGTTATTAACGTATTTTTTAAATAGATTGTCATTTTAAAGAAACAATTTTTACTTTAAATAAGTATATTATATAATGTTTTATTACACATATCAATCTATAATATATATTATAGAAAAATTGAACATAAAATATAGATTCAAACGTTTTTTTTATGAGTAATTATTAATAATAATTATCAATGTAAGTAAAATCGTTTGATTTTGCTATGTGGTTTATCCTAAATTAGGTGCTCATCTTGTTGAGCATTTTATTGCTCACCAATCGTTTAGTGTAAATAAAGTTATATCTTATAAGTAATTTATCCTACAAGTCTTCCATTCTATACTTTTTTTCAATACATGATTTTATATTTTGCATAAATTTCAACTGTTATTTAAATAGTTAAATATATGTTTTATCGAAATGAGGGCTTATTTGTTAATGAGAAAAATTATATCGAGAAAAGAAAAATATTTTTTATAGAACAAAAAGAGTGAAGGAAAGCAGCACTAAAAAAAGATTCTTAAATTCTAGTATAGAAAAACTATTTTTTATATTCCATCATTCGATAAGAGTGAAGCTCATAGTTTATATAATATAAAGTTAAGTAATTAATATAATTAAGAATTTTTATTCTTAATATTACTAATAAGCAAATTAAATTTATAAAAAATAAACGTTTTAGCAATAAGTTTTGAATAAATTTAATTTTTTTAATTCTTTATGAGAAGGTTTAAATTTAAAAATATAATAATTTTATTAAAATACTCGAAATTTAATTTATATCGTCAATATATTTTTATTTCTATTTTATATAGAAAGTAATAAAATTAAACAATCGTATTATTAAATGGAGTTCAATGGAAATTGAATTTAAAATAAATACTGATCACCTATTGTGGTACAAATACATTGGTTGTTTTATTTACTAAAATACATTCCATGTAAATATGACTTTAAACATTTATACTAATTATTAGTATATTTATGAAAAATATGTTTAAACATATAAGTATAATTAATTAATATAATCAGATTTTTTTTGTTTATAATCACTTTTTTAAAAAGTGGTTAGGGTTGCAAACAACATTTTGATTATAGTTTGTGTTTTTTTATACAGATTATAAATTTTTTTTGATAAGAAAATATTCGGTATATATAATATATAATTAATGTTAAGTAAAAATTACTAATAGAAATTTTGGTTTTTATAAACTCAAAAAGAAGACTAATTTTGATGTAGATAAATTAAAATCTAATCAAAGAATATTAAGAGATCAAAAAAAAAGATAATTTTTAATTAGAATAGGCAAAAAAAATAAGGTCTATCGTGTGTTATATTAATTTATATTTTTGTAATAACCATGCAACTCATTTAAAAAAAAATAAAGCTTCATGACCAGTTTACGCAGTATTTATTAACGATCTTTGTTAGTGTAATGAGCTATAAGGAATTAAATTAGATTAATGTTATAATCATGATAGGGTTTGTTGAAGAGTAAAGTTATTAAAAAAAATTAAGATTAAAAACAAGGTTTTTCTTTATATTGTTAATAGTTGGGTGATTGTTTAATTAAAATGGTTTTAACTTAACTAATAATAAAATTATTTTAAGTAATAAACATATTATTAATAATATGTATGTAAAATAGTAAGTGTGTTCTAGTGAAGTCAAATTAAAATTATTCCTCTGTAAACGAAACTAATTACTTTGTGGATAAAATGAACAGTATATTTTTTAAAAAAACTTACTCTAATTTTAAAAAATTAGATTATCACTCTATAGGAAAAGATATATCCATTAAATAATTAAAAATATATTAACTAAGTAATATTTGCTAGTCTTATCAGTAATGGAACAAAGAAAGATTATTGGAAGAAAGTGGTAGCTTGACTCCGAATGTGTTGAATCATCGCTTTTAATCCGTGTGATCGGGATGGTGTTAAATGTTGCGTAAAAGAAAGCGCAGAAAAAAAAGAGATCGCATCATAAGAAATAATGTCCTCTGCTGTTAATCCTTGATAAATAATAAATGTTATAGCAATAAGGCCTTTTACAATAGCAGCTTCGCTATCGCCATAAAGTTGGATTTTATTGTCTGTTTTGATTGATAGTGATATCCATACTTGGTTTTGGCATCCAGTTATTAGATTGTGTGGAGTCCGCATCTCTTTCGGAAACTGAAGAAGTTTTTCTCCCAATTCAATTATATAAAGATATTTATCTTCCCAATTATAACAGCGAGAAAAGTAGCGAATAAATTGATCTTTATTAGGTAGGTTTATCATGATTATCTGTTTTCCTTTTTTTAGATATCAATTGTCAAGCAAATGTTGTATCCGTATTAGACCAGCTACTAGCCGATCAATATCATCATAGTTAGTGTACATGGCAATTGATGCGCGGCACATACTTTCTACTTTAAAACAAGCCATCAAGGGCATGGCACAATGATGGCCAGTTCGAATAGCAATACCATATTGATCGAGGAAACTACCAACATCATAAGCATGATTTTTTCCTAAATTGAATGCAATTATACCAACACGATCATTAGGTCCATATAAAATAAGATTTTTTACTCTTTTTAACGATGTTATCGTATAGTTCATTATTTTTTTTTCATAGGATTGAATGTTATGTAATCCTATATTTTCTATATAAGTAATTGCAGCGCCCAGTCCAACAATACCCGCAGTATGCGGAGATCCTGCTTCAAAGCGCCATGGCGCATCATTAAAGATAGTTCCTGAAATTAAATTAACGCTGCGAATCATTGACCCGCCTCCTTCCCAGGGTGGCATGATATCAAGTAGTGATTTTTTAGCATAAAGTACACCTATTCCTGTTGGTCCATAAATTTTATGTCCTGAAAAAACATAAAAATCGCAGTCTAGCGCTTGTACATCTACTTTTTGATGCATTATGGCTTGTGCACCATCGACAAGTATTGCTGCGTTACAGGTTTTTCGTACTTTGGCTACAATTCTTTGGATTGGATTAAGAGTTCCAAGTAGATTGGAAATATGTGTAATTGAAAACAGGCGTGTGCGATCATCAATTAATGTTGTTAGTTTAGCTACGTCTAGTGTTCCATCAGGCAATGGAGGTATATATCGCAACGAAAGTTTTTTTTCCCGCGCCAACATTTGCCATGGGACGATATTAGCATGATGCTCCATTGCAGTAATAAGAATATTATCTCCAGCCTGGAGTTGAGTTCTTCCCCAGCTATTTGCTACTAAATTAATACCTTCAGTAGCTCCTTTGACAAAAATAATCTCATTAGCTGATTGAGCATGGATAAAATTTGCTACTTGTTGACGAATTTTTTCCATGTTGTTAGTAGCTTCATTGCTTAAGGTATAGATACCTCGATGCACTGCAGAATATTCCTGTCGATAAAAGTCTCTTTCACGATCTATTACTGCGTTTAATTTTTGTGCACTGGCTGCACTATCCAAATAAGTTAATGGCTTACCGTTTATCCTTCTAGATAAAATAGGGAAATCAGATCGGATACGTTCAATAGGGTAAGTCATATTCCTATCTCCATAAAAGTATTGGCGATATGTTCTAATACTATATCACGTATTTCTTTATATTTGATTGCTTCGGTAATTTCAGTTACAAAAGCATAAATTATTATTTTTTTAGCTTCTTTATAAGGGATGCCGCGCGCACGCAAGTAAAAAATCTGCTCTGTTTCGATACGTGATAGAGTGGCTGCATGAGTACATTGTACGTCATCAGCATAAATTTCCAACTGAGGTTTAGTGTATATTTCAGCCATAGGATCGAGAATAAGGTTGTGATTAGCCATTTTACTATTTATTTTTAAGGCATGTTGAGCAACTTTAATTAGACCACTAAATATCCCTTTACCATAATCACTGGCGATTATTTTATGGAGCTGACGACTTACTGAATAACCTGTATTGTGTTCAAGATAAGTGCGAATGTTGCTTATATCATTTTTAGATGGTAACAGAAGGCTATTTATTGTTAGGTGGGATCTTTTTCCTGTTGTTCGTGCGCTAGTTTGATGTTGGCTTAATCTGGCACCGAACATAAATATGTTACTGTGCACTGTTGTGTTGTGATCTAGAGCAATGTCGTTATGGCTAAAGTGATAGCTATTGCGGTTTTCGAAAGCCAGTTTAATGTGGTTGAAATTTACATGATGACCAATCGAACAAGTAGCGCGGGCGCCGCTAAAGTGTCCTTGAGTGTTGATGCTCGTAAAATGTTCGATAATTTGGCCTTGTGCGTAAGATTCTATATCAACGTGATAGCGATAATATATCGTGTTTATAGTGTTTTCTTTATCACTACCCTGGCTTATAAAAAGAAGATAAAGTGGGCGTTTTGCTATTTTCCCTGTAGGTAATCGGATATGGGTTGTTTCTGTACTCAAGCTTTCAGTTAAATGCAAAAAAAACTCTGATTGAATAGGATCAGGTAATACTTGTCGGTTAGGTCCTTTATTTACATTTATTTGCCATAATCCAGTGTAGTTATCGCTGAGCCTTGATGAAAATGAACCATTTATAAATACCAATCGGTAAGCATGGAGTTTTAAACTGAGTTCATCACGCATCTTTTCGGATACCATGCAAGTACTAGGAATAGTAAAGGTATGAGCTAATAATTGTTCAAGTGGGGTGTATTTCCAATGTTCTTCTTTTTTATTTGGCAATCCAAGATCTTCTGCTTTCTTCCAATGGCAGTGGGACTCAGCGGAATGCTGAGCACTTTGGTTAATAAACAGTTGATACCACTGAATTAGTGCTCGGTCATTATTGCTATTTTTTAAGCCAACCATAGCCTTGCTCCTCAAGCTGTTTCACGAGGGAAAAATGACCGGATTTAATAATGCAACCCTGATATAGGACATGAACGTGATCGGGTTGTAGGTAGTCCAGAATGCGTTGATAGTGTGTGATGATAATAAAAGAACGTTTTCCATTGTTCAGGGTGTTAATGCCATGAGAAACAATCTTTAAAGAATCAATATCAAGGCCAGAATCTGTTTCATCTAATATGCATAAATCAGGTTCTAGCGCTGCCATCTGTAAAATATCATTGCGTTTCTTTTCTCCTCCGGAGAACCCTACATTTACTGAGCGCATTAGCAAATTATCTGGCATTTGTAATAAATTAATTTTGGTATCGATAAAATCGGAAAAATCATAGCGATCTAATGGTGTTTGTTTTCGATATTTTCTTACTGAATTAACTGCTGTTTGAAGAAATAACTGATTGCTGACTCCAGGAATTTCTACCGGATATTGAAATGCGACAAATATCCCCTCACCAGCGCGTTCTTCTGGTTTTAACATTAGGAGATCTTGCCCTTTAAAAATAATCTGTCCGGAAAGTACATTATAATCCTCTCGACCTGCAAGAGTTGAGGATAGAGTACTTTTCCCAGAACCGTTTGGTCCCATAATAGCATGTATCTCGCCAGGTTTTACTTCCAGATTTAGTCCATTAAGAATATTTTTTTCATCTACTGTGACATTTAAATCTTTAATTGATAACATGTTTTTATTTCCCTTGACTCAATTCGTTGAGTCATCCGGATAGAGAACCAGTAACGCACAGGCTTAACCAACACTGTGTTCTAGGTTAACAGTGAGTAATTTTTGAGCTTCTACAGCGAATTCCAGAGGTAGTTTAGAGAAGATATCTTTACAAAAGCCGTTGATTATCATTGATATTGCATTTTCTTCGCTAATTCCGCGTTGACGGCAATATAATAGTTGTTCTTCTCCTATACGTGATGTCGTTGCTTCATGTTCTAATTGTGCTGTATTGTTATGTACTTCCAGGCAAGGAAATGTGTGTGCACCACATTTGTCACCTATAAGCATAGAATCACATTGAGTAAAGTTACGTGCGTTTATTGCAGTTGGCATCATTTTCACTAGCCCGCGATAAGTATTTTCACTTTGGCCTGCTGATATCCCTTTAGAGATAATAGTGGATCGGGTATTTTTACCGACATGAATCATCTTCGTTCCTGTGTCTGCTTGTTGGTATTCATTTGTTAATGCAACTGAAAAAAATTGTCCTACAGAATTATCTCCAATCAGCATTACACTCGGATATTTCCAGGTGATAGCTGAACCAGTTTCAGATTGAATCCAAGACATTTTAGCATTTTCATCTGCACAAACTGCGCGTTTAGTAACAAAATTGAGAATGCCGCCCTGCTGGGTTTTGCTACCAGAAAACCAGTTTTGCACTGTTGAATATTTTACTTCTGCGTTTTTTAGAACGATCACTTCTACTACTGCTGCATGTAGCTGATAGCTATTACGAATTGGTGCTGAGCAGCCCTCAATGTAACTAACATAACTACCTTCATCAGCAATTAAGATGGTTCTTTCAAACTGACCAGTTTGAGCGGAGTTAATGCGAAAATATGTTGATAACTCCATCGGGCAATGTACACCTTTTGGCACATAAACAAATGTTCCGTCAGAAGCAACTGCTGAGTTCAGTGCAGCAAAGAAATTATCGTTTCCTGGAACTACACTACCTAAATATTGTTGTACCATTTTAGGATGTTCATGAATAGCCTCTCCAAAAGAGCAAAAAATGATACCTTCTTTTGAAAGTTTATTGCGATAAGTAGTAGAAACTGATACCGAGTCAAAAATAGCATCCACTGCAACTTCGCTACCCTCTCGCACTGGAACGCCGAGTTGTTTAAAAGTTTCTTCTACTTCTTTGGTAAGGTAGTTTTTTTTTTCTTTTTTTTGTTCTTGATTTTTCATATCAGAGTTTGAACTAGAGGTATCATTGCAGGTAATGCAAGATGGAGCCGAATAATAACTATAATCGTTATAGTTTAGTGTTTTATATTCGCCTTTTAACCAATGTGGTTCTTCCATTCTTAGCCAGGAATGATAGGCGTTGAGACGAAAATCTAACATCCATTTTGGCTCATTACGTTTCGCTGATATAGCACGTACAACGTCCTCATTAATTCCTTGCGCTAGTTCTTCAGTTGCTAATTTAGTAAAGAAACCTTCTTTGTAATGTTCTTTTTTAAACCAGGAGTTCGTGGCATTAATTGACTTGGTGGTATTAATATTGCTTTCTGCCATGATGCTTCATTCCTCAAAGACCAAAGCTTTCTCCACATCCACAGGAATGTCGAGCTTTGGGGTTGTGAAATTTAAATAGGTGATTTAATCCTTCTTGTTGGTAGTCTATTTCAGTTCCATCAAGGAAAGGCATTGCTTGTGAGGGTACGTACAGCTTAGCGCCATTTTTTTCATAGACGTAGTCGTTATGGTTGATATTTGTAGCTTTTTCTAATAGATAATTAAATCCGGCACATCCTGATTGTTTAATACTAAGCCTTAATCCAAGCATTGTAGAATCGTTTTTTATTAGCTGAAGAATATGATTTGCTGCAGCATCTGTTATCGTTAAACCATGCCAAAAGGTTTCATTTAAAGCGAAAATGTCAACCTTATTTTCTACTTGCACTAGGCTTCCCTCCTGACATTATAATCCTACTATTTAATGGGCTTTAATTTTTTTGTGTTAAAGGGTTTTATTTTATCTTCAACTGTTACTTGTATTGAAAGATAGATTTTTTTTAAAAATGAATTAGTGACTGTTTATTGTAACCACTCTCAGATAGATCTCGATATTTTTTAAGAAAGTTTATGCATAATATATAAAATGAAAATTTTATATTAAGCGTATTTTTAAACTTTTATGTTTATAGTGTTTAGTTAATTTTAATAAATATTCTTCTTTAATAAGATCTTAAGATAGTTATTGTTAATATTTATATTAAAAGCAATTGTTATCGTATTAAGTTGGTAAGTTTGAAGTTATTTTAAATACTTTCTCTAAATAATTAAAATTTGGTTATTTTTTTCATATATCTTCTAGATTGTGCGTTAAAACGTCAGTTGATAAATGTAGTTTTAATTTAAAGAATGCCACCTGTCATGGGTTCGTAGAAGTAGCTATAGCTTTAAATCTGAGAAAATCTTACGAAAAGGTTATAGAAATAAATTACACTGTTTGAATGTTTGGTTAAAAATTAAAATTTAATGTAAGATATTTATAAATTTTCAACAAAATTGGTGTTGTGTTTTCTTTCGAGTGATAATTTAACTACTAAATTTTCTTTTTCTTTGTTTTTTTTGTTACGATGAGCTAGAAACAATGACTATAATGGTTTTACAATATAAGCGACTTGTATAAGTTGTTTTTTTTAAGGAATGCAATAAAAATACTTGTTTTTATCATTGCGAATAAAAATTTATGATCTTATCATAGTAAGATTTCTTCTTAAGAGCAAGAAACACTTAATAGTTAGTTATAAATCATCATCAAATAAATGTCGCTTTGTAATTCAAAGATTTACATGTTTATAAAATGTTTTTTTCGAAAACATCACATCAGTTCACGTCAACCTATTATTATTTGTGAGTGTAAGATAATAAGTGAAATACTCAACAAAATTATCTACATTTGTTGGATCTATCAAATTTAATAACAAATAAGTAAAGTATGTTATATCAATATTTTTTAATATACAAAATATATCATTGAAACTTTCAAATAAGTAATTTAATTTGCGAGCTGAAGTTTTAATCTTCAGTTTAAAGAGATCCTTAAAATATATAAAAAACTATTTAATATATTGTTAACAAATTAATTATGCTGACATTTAAATTTCATGCTTTAATTTTATTTAAAAAAATATTTTTTCAATAGATTTTATTATTTATCGCTTCAATTATTTAGTATTCATTGATAGGAAATAAGATCTAGGTAATGGTTTGTTACCATATTGAAAGTATTTTTTTAGGTAATAGCAATCTAAATTTTATTTTATACAATAATTATTTAAATTGATGTTTAATATTTTATTAAAAGTATTAAAATTAATGTACTAGTTTAAAATTTTTTTAAATTTTACATTGTTAGTTATCCTTCATTTAGTTATTCATTAGATGATACTATTTAATTTTTCTAACTTATATTTTTTCTAATCATATTGTGAATAAGTTAATTTTAAAAAAATTTATTTTTACCTTCAATTAATTTTTTTTATTTAGTTAATCATTTGATATTTTTTTAAATTATCATTTTTATTTCATTAAAATAACTTAGTACTTATTTCTAGATCAGTATTTTTATTTTGATTTAATGTATTGGCTTTTTTTTGTCAAGAAGTTGTATATTTTTTTTAGATTTTAGCTATTTTTAATTAATTTATTTCAACTTATTCTAATTACAAGAGTACGGTCTTGATTAAAACAGTATTGCTGATAAATATCCATCTAAGTGGGGTATTATGCAATTTTAGATGATAGAAATATTATATTTCTACGGTAGAAGTACAGTAATTGATATTAAGTTTATCAACTGGATTATTAAAATATCATACATTTTATATGTTGTATTACCAGAATAATCTTAATTACTTTAAATGTTGCTGATAGGACCTTAAAATTAAAATAAGCAGTTATGCTTATAACATATATTTTTTATAAAGTTTTTTAATTAAGATCGGCATCATCGATAAAGACAAAATCTTTCCCTTACTTTTCTTAATTGCATTAACTGATATTATCTTTCTAAGATGCGAAGAATAATTTTTATCGTTACTATATTGTAATCAACTAAGTTGTAAATATACATTTGAGTGTTTTATCTACCATACGTTCCGTCTACTTTTATAGAATATAGCTATATTATATAAAATCATTAAATTAAAATATTAAAGTGTCAATTTTTTCCTAAAATACAAGGTAAGTTCTTTATAGGTGTCATCAGCATGATAATTACTAGATATCTTGTTCGGGAGACATTCAAAAATCAGCTCGCTATCTTGCTGATTCTACTTTTTGTTTTTTTTTGTCAAAAATTAGTGCGAGTTCTTTCCGCTACAGTAAATGGCGAGATTCCTATAAAACTAGTATTATCTTTTCTGGCTTTAGGTATGCCCGCAATCGCACAAATCATTTTACCTCTAAGTTTATTTCTAGGTTTATTAATAACCTTAAGGCGGATGCATATTGAAGCGGAAATTATGATTATGTATGCTTGTGGTTTAGGAAAAATCTTATTAATCCGTGCGACACTTATTCTTAGCTTAATAACTATGTTTTTTGCATCGATAAATGTTATATGGTTATTACCTTGGTCATCACGCAATCACGATCTTATGATGGCGGAAAGCGCAGCTAATCCTAGAATGGTGATGATGTTAGATAAACAATTTAAATCTATAGCAAATGGAAAAGTCATACTTTTTGTTCAAAAGGTAAAAAATTATGAATTACAACACATATTTTTAGCTCAGATCAAACCTTACGGAAAGGTTCGTCCTTTTTTTTTAATAGCAGATCGTGGTTATCTTACTCAGAAGTCTGATGGTTCTCAATTAATAACTTTAAAGCAGGGTGTTCGTTATGAAGGTAGTGCTCTGTCGGGAGATTTCTGTATTAACACTTTTTTTCAATATCAATCAGTTATTGATTGTAAGTCGATAAAGATAGGTAGAGTTGACGCTGAACATATGTCATTGTGTCAGCTATGGCATTCAACAGGACTCAATGTTTCTTCTGAATTCCATTGGCGATTAACTCTAGTAGTCTCGGTATTAATTTTGGCCATGATGGCGGTATCATTTTCAATAATTAATCCACGGGAAAAACAAATTTTAAGCGTCGTTCCTGCAATGTTATTATATCTTGTTTTTTTTCTTTTACAGACCTTGTTTCGTGCAAAAGGAGCGAAAGGTAAGCTTGATCCTATGATGTGGATGTGGATCATCAACACAATTTACTTATTATTAGGAGTAGCATTTAATTTATGGGATAGCTTATTCATTCGAAAATTTCGACAACGTTTTTAAATACAAGAAATTAAATGAATGTTTAGTATATTAGAACGTTATATTGGAAAAATGATATTTAATTTTATCATTATGACTCTTTTTGTTCTGCTTTCTCTATCAAGTATTATTAAGTTTGTTGAACAGTTGCGAAAAATAGGGCAAGGAAGTTATTCAGTGGTAGGTGCACTGTTTTTTACAGGATTTAGTGTTGTTCAGGATATTGAACTTTTTTTTCCACTTGCGGCTCTTTTGGGTTCTCTGTTAGGCCTAGGGTCTTTAGTCATATGCAATGAATTGCTTGTTATACAGGCGTTTGGTTTTAGTCGAACACAAATAATTTATGCTGTTATGAAAACGGCTATCCCATTAGTTTTATTAGCTATGGCTATAGCTGAATGGGTGGCGCCAGAAACCCAGAAGCTTGGTTATGATTATCGTACTCAGATGATATCTGAAGGTTCCGTCTTTGCACATTTAAAGAGTGTATGGGTGAAAGATGGTGATGATTTTATTTGTATTGAACGTATAGTAAAAAGCGACGAATTGGTTGGTGTGCATATTTATCATTTTGATAAGACAAGGCGGATTCAATTATTACAACATGCTGATCACGCGAAGTTCAGTCAAGGAAGTTGGAAGTTACGTAAAGTAAATGAAGCCGATTTAACAAACGATAAGGAAATCACTAGGAGGAAGATGTTAAATTTTGAATGGAAAACTAGTCTTACACCTAAAAAACTACAAGTTGCTTGTATAACCCCTAATTCATTATCTATTTCAGGTCTTTTCAGTTATATAAACCATCTTAAGCAAACTGGACAAGAAAGTAAGCATTATCAGCTTATTATGTGGAAAAAAATTTTTCTCCCGCTTTCTTTGATGGTGATGATGCTCATGGCGTTATCTTTTGTTTTTGGACTGCAGCGCACTGCGTCCATTAGAGTTAAAATAGTACTTGGAATAAGTTGTGGTTTTTTATTTTATATTTTAGAGCGTATTTTTGGTTTTCTTAGTCTTGTTTGTGAGATATCACCGATATATGGAGCATTATTGCCAATCATAGGATTTCTTTTGATTAGTGTTTGTATTTTATTGCGACATAATAAATAATTTAATATATTAGCAATATGACTTTAATGATTTTGAAATAATTAATAACATTATATTGTTTTAATGTTAAAGTTGTATAAATTTTTTTTTGAGATATATTTTTGTTAAATGTTTTATTGTCAACATTTTTTTTGATTAAAAATCAAATGTGATCAAATGTTGGGGTAATTAGAATTTTTATTACTGAATTTCATTTCAGTAAAAATAAATAATGTTATCGTGTAAGAATTTTAAAGTAGATTTTACTTTTTTGTCATAATGGAGATCTGTTAACAGATAACTTTGTATTAGTTTGTTTGGCGTGTATTAAATGTTGGATTTTTCTATTATGTAGATTTATTATAATATATAAAAATTTTATTATCCTTAATAATTTGTAACGAAGTCGTTGGAAATAAAACAGTTAAAGTTGAGTAAATTACATTTATTTCCAAGTATAAAAATTTCTAACATGTAAATGTTGTGACAATAATTCTATAGCTATCTTTGATCATATAAGCAAATGAATAAATTTACGTATTTTAGAAATTTTCTATGTTTAACGTAGTACAATTATTAATTTATCTATTATAATTTAGTTTAAGTCACGCTTTATATCTAGAAATTAGATGTATCTAACCCAAAAACATTGTTTAAGATGCAAGGAAAGTTTTGTAACACGTGGAAATGATATTAATTTGCTTAAAAGTTTTATGTTTTTTATTGTATCATAAGAAGAGATAGAAAACTATTAGCGTTTATTATTCATGTTTATAGAATAATTGCGTTGACGAAATAAGACTAATAGGGTTTAATTATACTCCTTAGCCCGGATAGCTCAGTAGGTAGAGCAGGGGATTGAAGATCCCCGTGTCCTTGGTTCGATTCCGAGTCCGGGCATCATGAATTTTAGTGTAATTATTGTTTTTTTATAAAAGACTAGGGTTGTAGAGTTAAGTTTATTTTTTTTAGTTTATTAAAAATTTAAGTAATTAATATATTAAAAAGTAAAACAATTTCAGAGAATCATAGGCTGCAATTTAAAAGATGTTTATTTGCACTATACGATAGTATGGTGATTTCCACCAGCAATAAAATATTTTAAAAATCGCTGTTTTTTTAAAATCCTATTAAAGTTAAATGTTATTTTAATTTATACAAATAAAAAAATCTAATTTCAAATTAGATAGAATTTAAATATGTAACTATATTATGTATATAGTTATATGAGTTGATTATTTACTTTAATTTTAACTTAATAGTATAAGCATGAATTTATATTAAATAGTTCAAGTTTATAATGATTTTAGAAATATTATCATAAATATAGGAAATTATAATGTTTTTATGCATTAAAAACAACAAATTAATGTAAGTCACCTCTATTTTTGTTTTTACTCACTCAGTAAATTCTTCTTTATTAAGAAACTTTTAACTACTAATACTATTAAGTTTAGAAACTAAAAAATAGTTATATTTGTAAGCGCAAATTTCTATGCACTTCATTTGATTATTGATAAAAAATATTTTATTTTGACGAATTCCTTTAGTTGTGCGAATAAAAATTGTTTTTAATTACATTAAACATATTACATTTAAATGTTTTTAATTTTATTATGAACGCTAATTAATGTTATTGTGTTTTCATAATCTTTACATTATATATAAGTTAAAATATAGTATTAGAGAGTTTAAAACTAATTTTTAGTGCATTTGTACAATAATACAATAAAAAGCTTCTTCAATAGCGGCAACGTTTTAATGTGTAGAATGTTAAAGAGGCGAATGGATAATGTATAAGCACGATAACATCTAGATAACTAAAAAAAACGAAAAATATTCGATAAAATCATAGTGTTTTCTTTAAAAGTAAAACTATTATTTTTTATATCCATTTAGTTGAGCACATAACAATTAGTGTTTTTTTAAATAAATTATAAAATCTATCAGTATGTTTTAAAAAAAATAGTTATTTAGTTTATAAGAGATTTTCAGTAGTAATGAATATAGTATTTAAACAAATGAAATTATCTTTTGTTTAGACATGCAGCTATGATTTTAATATTAATAGGGTGCATACCATAAATAACTCAAATTAATATAATTCAGTAAAATTGTAAAAAATATTTAAAAGAAATTAACCATTTATTATAAAATAGAATATGCTTCTATACTTGCAATAAATCTTCATTTGAACGGTAGGATCTTTAGATTTTTTTTATGTCCATATTTTCTAAATAGTTTATTTCTTAAAAATAAAAACTCAATTATTTCTATAAATAAATTTTAATCAACTAGATTATTATTAGTTTACGCTGATTAAATGATATCGCTGAATGACAACGTAGAAGTTTTTAAATAAAAATATCATGAAACATTTTAATTATATACTATAGTTTCTAGTAATCTACTTAAATATTTATATAAGAAAAAATATATGTATTTAATTAAAAATCTATTATGTAGTTAAATTTGATGGTGAATTTTTCAGGTTGAACTTTAATTTTATAATTAAATATTAATTAATTAAGTTGAGAAAAGAAAATGTACCAACAAGAAGTGATTATTACGGTTCCTAATGGATTACATACTCGTCCTGCTGTCCAATTTGTCAAGGAAGCTAAATCTTTTAATTCCCAAATTACTGTAATATCAGATGGTAAAAGTGCTAGTGCTAAAAGTTTATTTAAACTACAGACTCTTGGTTTAACCCAAGGTACGCTCGTGACTATTACTGCTGAAGGGGAAGATGAAAAAAAAGCAGTAGAACATTTAGTTAAACTCATGGTAGAACTTGAATAATATACAAGCACATTTTTATTCATTAATGTATATCATTAGTAGTAGGGTAGGGTTATGATTTCAGGAATTTTGGTATCACCTGGCATCGCCTTTGGTAAAGCGCTGCTATTGAGGGAATATGATATTGTTATCAACCAAAAAAAGATTACTTCAGACCATATTGAAGATGAGATAAAACGTTTTTTTATTGGCCGCGAAAAAGCTACTATGCAATTAGAAGCAATAAAAACTAAAGCAGCTAAAACTTTTGGTTCAGAAAAACAAGGCATCTTTGAAGGTCATCTTATGTTATTAAAAGATGAAGAGCTTGAACAAGACATCATATCCCTGATCACGGAAGATTTTGTTAGTGCAGATAAAGCAGTTTATTCCGTTATCGAAACCCAGGCAAGCGCATTGGAAAAATTAGAAGATGAATATTTGAGAGAACGTGCTACAGATGTGCGCGACATTGGTAAGCGTTTATTACGTAATATTCTAGGTATACCTCTTATTGAACTTAGTGATATCGACGAGGAAAGTATATTAATAGCAGTAGATTTGACACCATCAGAAACCGCGCAGTTAAATTTGAATAAAGTTGTAGGTTTTATCACTGATATGGGAGGACGTACTTCTCATACATCAATTATGGCGCGCTCATTAGAATTACCAGCTATTGTAGGAACTGGATGTATTACTAAACATGTTGCGAATGGGGATTATTTGATTTTAGATGGCGTGAATAATGAGATTTACATTAATCCAAGTAAGATTGTTATTGAAAAATTAAAAATTTTACAAAATCAATTTTTTTCTAAAAAAAGCGCACTTGCAAAATTAAAAAGACTTCCTGCCCTAACTCTTGATGGGCATCAAGTCTCAGTTGGTGCCAATATTGGTACAGTTCGTGATGTATTAGGCGCGATACGAAACGGTGCAGAAGGAATAGGTTTATATCGTACAGAATTTTTGTTTATGGACCGAAATTCACTACCAAGTGAAGAAGAGCAGTTTCAAGCTTATAAAGCGGTAGCAGAAGCTATGCCGATGGGTTCTATTATTGTGCGTACAATGGATGTTGGTGGTGATAAAGATTTACCTTACATGAATTTTCCTAAAGAAGAAAATCCATTTTTAGGGTGGAGAGCTATTCGAATTGGATTAGATCGCAAGGAAATGTTGCATGTTCAGTTGCGTGCTATTTTACGAGCGTCAGCATTTGGTAAGCTATGTATTATGTATCCAATGATTATTTCAGTAGAAGAAGTTCTTACCTTAAAGCAAGAGTTATCTTTTTTACAAGATCAATTACGTTCAGAGGGTAAAAATTTTAATGAAGAAATTAAAGTGGGTGTTATGATAGAAACGCCAGCTGCAGCAATCATCGCGCCGCATTTGGCAAAAGAAGTCGATTTTTTTAGTATTGGAACAAATGATTTGACTCAGTATACTCTTGCGGTAGATCGTGGAAATGAGCAAATTGCTCATTTGTATAACCCTATGTCTCCAGCAGTACTTACATTAATAAAGCAAGTTATTGATGCCTCCCATGCTGTAGGTAAATGGACGGGGATATGTGGGGAGTTAGCTGGGGATGAAAGTGCTACACTATTATTGTTGGGTTTGGGTTTAGATGAGTTTAGTATGAGCGCTATTTCTATACCACAAATAAAAAAAATTATTCGGACTAATAAATTTAGCGATGCTAAGATATTAGCAGAAAAAGCATTAGCTCAACCAACAGCAAAAGAAGTTATGGATTTAGTTAATAACTTTATTAAAGAAAAAAGTTTTTCGTAATTTCATGATACTTTTGATATCAAGTTGATATAGAACCTTGAACGTGAAGTTTTAGTGCGTAGAAAATACATCACATGATAAAGTATTTTAATAGTTCTTATTTATTAAAAATATAAAGATTAAATATTTTCTGAGAAAACGTTGCTTAAAATATTAAGCAATAAATCGTTATTTTGCAGATCACAATATATTGTCTTGTTCTTGATAGATGAACAATCTGTTAAGAAGAATAAATATTACTAGTGAATTTGTAAAGAAATTCAATATAAAAAAAATGATTTTTTGTTATTTTATCAAAAGAATTTTCTTATTTAGATTTATTTTTGTATTTCATGTATCAATTCATCTAAAATCTGACATTTATCAAGTGTGATATACAGTATATAATAATGTTAATTCATTGATTTCGTATTTGATAAAAAAATAAATTAACCAGTTTGTATATAAAAAGTTTTAAAAAAAGGTTTTTAGGAAAAATTATCAATAAATTAGTTATTAACTAGATAGTTAATACTAGAGTTTAAATTTAGCATCAGCTATATTATTGCTGTATTTATGATATCATTGATAATTTTAGTTATTGCTTTATTTGTTTTATTTAATTAAGATAGTTAGATTAAAGTTCATTGAACTAAAATACTAATAAAAATGATTTATTTTTATGTAGATAAATTAATTGTTATAATATTTTCATGTTGTCATTATTGTTCGATATTATTTTTATTAAACATGTCATAATTTTTATTACTTTAATTCTTGTGTTCTGAAGTTTTTAACTTGAATATATTTTTGCTTAAAAAAGTTAAATGTAGATTTTTTATCTATATTTGGTCACCGTTATATTTTTTGCTATAATATGATTTTGCGTAATATTTGGTCGTTTCATATGTTGATTCAAATTCCAGTATATATATCATTAGACATAGAATTTTTTAGAATTCTAACATTTTAAGTTTTTATATTTATCGCATTTGTATTTATTGGTTAATAAAATATTTTTTAGAAAATAAGAAAATTAATAAATTAAAATTGAAAAATTCAATTTGAAAAAAAATGAGAACAGCTACTTTTTTATTAAAAAAAACATTTGTAAAACTTATAGTGTGTTTTTGAGTCAGTTTGCGTTATTATTTCAGATGTTTATTTTTATCTCTTTAAAAGAGGGTTTAGTTAAAAACTTAAAATTTTTTAATTAAACCAAACAATAAACATTTTGTAAAAAATATAATTAATTTGACTATCCATCAAATATAATATTATATATTTTTAATATCTGATCTTATATAGAAAATCATATTAGTTGTTTTTTTAAAAGTTGGTGTTATAAAAATATTGAAAATTACTGAAGAAAATAACAGTTGATAGAAATAAAATCTTATATATGAAAACCTTTTTAGACTAGATTGATTAGTTGGTTTTTATTAAAAGTGTTGAAATGCGTTTAACATGATATAGAGCTATAAATACTTCTTTAACTTCAGTTTGTATTTTTTTTTGAGTACTAAGAAAGTGTACTTTAAATCAAGATTTTTTTAAATACGAGTTAATCTATAATTAAAGTTTTATAGTACCTTGTATTTAAATTAAATAAAGATTTTATATAATAACTACATAAACAATATATTTAAATTAATCATTAGAAATATTTTATTTTAATGATATTTTATATTAGATTGATTATTGTCTAAATTTATTCAATTCTTCTATAGAGATCGGTAGTTAGTGCTATATAAAGAGACTTTCTGAATAAAAAGTTTCTATTTTTGATTATTAATTTCTATACAATAAGACTAAGCAATAACGCGATCTGATCATTTAATGAATCTTATTAATTCGCCTATTGAAAAACCTACCAGATTAGTTGTTAACCTTGATACTGTTTCTTTATGTTGTAAGGATTGCTAAGATATTTACTTATATAAAGTAGGATATGTTTAATAAAGTAGCATAATCTGATTTCTTAAAAAGAAAAATAACTAATGCTTGTATCAATATAGATAAAAGGAATCGCGGGGTTCCTTATATACAATCAGTTCTAATCTCTTCATTTATTATTTCAAAAATCATAAAATAATTATTTCGCATCTTTTTTTGATACTTTGTTTTTTTTATAAATAAAGGTTGTGAGATAATGGTAAAGCATTTTAGGCTCGATCGCCTATCTTGCCTTCTTTGTTTAAGTTATAATTGTAGATCATTCTTTTTAAGAAATGGTGTTTCCAATGATTCGCAGCATGATGGCTTATTCTTGTCGTGATATTCCATGTAGTTTTGGTACTACTTGTTGGGAATTACGTTCTATTAATCAACGATATCTTGAAATTTGTATACGCTTGCCGGAAGAATTTTGTAGTTTTGAACCAATTATCCGTGAACATATTCGTCTCTTTATTACGAGAGGAAGAATGGAGTGTAATTTGCGAGTTGATATAAATTCGGAAATAGACAAACCGTTTATTGTTAATAAAAAACTTGCTAAAAATTTATTAGATGTTGCGCATTGGTTAAAAAAACAAAGTAAGGAAGGAGATATAGACTTATTGTCTATTCTCCGTTGGCCTGGTGTTGTAGTAGCTAAAAAACAGAATTCTGACGAAATTAGCGCTGAGTTGATGTCTGGATTTGAAGCCATTTTTAAGGATTTTATTAGTAAACGTGAAACCGGGGGTCACGTATTTAATAAATTAATTGCAGAGTGCTTGTCAAGCATAAAATCTGAAATAACTAATGTTCGGTACTGTATTCCAACGGTATTAAAATGGCAACGTAAAAAAATATTAAATAAATTAGAAGAAGCAAGGGTATATTTAGATGTTAATCGTTTAGAACAAGAATTAGTAATTTGCGCGCAACGAATCGATGTCACAGAAGAGTTAGATCGATTAGAAACACATGTTAACGAAATCCATAACATTTTGATTAAAGAGGATACAGCAGGGCGTCGTCTAGATTTTATGATGCAAGAATTAAATCGTGAAGCGAATACTTTAGCATCGAAATCTATTAATATTAATGTAACGAAATCTGCAATTGAATTAAAAGTATTAATTGAAAAAATGCGCGAGTATGTTCAATTTATTGAGTAATGATAAAGTAAAAATAAAAAATAGAGTGTAAAAATATAACTTATGCTTTATCTATAAAACAATATTTTATTGTAATTACATTTTTATGTGATGAATAACAATATTCGTTAATAAAAAAAATCATATTTGTATATATATAAAATATTTATTGTTAAATTAATAATTATATTTTAACATTGATATTATGCGAATTAAAAGTGTCATTTTTTTAATTATTCTTAAGATATTTTTATATTTTTCTATTTATATAGAAACATTGTTGATTTATAAAAGAAAGTCTCATAAGTTTTATTTTTTTTAAATATTTGTTTTATCACCTAGATTGTATGGATGATGATTTTTATACGTTTGGTTTTAGTTGTCTAATAATAATTAATTTTCAATAGAACGAGATTGTTTAAAACGTTTAGTGTAACTATTTTTTTTAGCAAACAATATAAAAATGTTATATAGTTTTTGAGAGAACTAGTTATATTGTTTTAGCTTATATTGATAGTGAATAAAATATTTAAAAGAAAGTGTTGATTTCTTTCATAAAGATCGACAAATGAAAGATTGATAAGTTGTTAACTCTATTTTGTACATTTAGTAAAACAGATTTTATATTTTATATTTAGAATAAAAAGTATTGTTTTTAGGTTATAAAAATATCTTAGAGAAAAAATTTTTTATAAAGATATGCTAGAGTATTAACTAAAAAGATAGCGAATAAGAGTACGTTATTTTTATATAAAAATTGATTGTATTAATATAATATGTCTAATAATTTAGATATTAAACATATTGTTTCAAAACTGAATTAAATAGAAAATAAAAGATGTTTCAGTAAAAGACAAAGGCTATAGGAGATAGAAAATATAGGTAAAGATAATTTAAATGATTAACTAGCAACAGTAAGTTATTTTTTTATTGGCATGACTGAATTTAAGTTGTTTTAATATTAATTAATTAGAATTTTTGGAAATATATACGAAACATTAACTAATTCTGGTTGGGATATTTTATTATTTTTTTTTGATATGTAATAAGTTGATGATAATGATATTAATGTGATTAAGAGACAATTTGTAATATGTAATTAAATGTTTAGCTTCTCTATAACTACATTCTTTACATGTAGCATATGAAAAAAAAATAATGAAATTAAAAGAAATGTACTATTTTAGATAGTAGATAAACAAATCTATATTTCAGATTAAATACTTCATTAAAGTATGTTGAATCATATGTCCATTTTATATACAAGTAGTTAAGAAGCTATAGTTGTATAGAATTAATTAATAAAATAAGACTGTTAAATATGCATAAAATTTAAATTTTTAATAATAAAAAATTTTGTGCTAGTTATCAGTTTTTATATGTTAAAGCTTTTATTATCTAAAAATCCAACCTATATAAAAACTTCTCTTAAAATTATGCGCATAAATGTTTTTACGTATTGCATGAAAATTAAAAGAAGCATCTTACCGTTTCCCTGGTACGTAAATTTAATCTCATGTTCATTGAACAGGATATTTGTTTCTATGATAACGCTTTATTTCGTGATCAATTGCTTGTTGTTGTTTGGATATTGGTTATTGATTGCAGGGGTTACCTTGCGGGTGATGATGAAACGTCGTGCTGTTCCATCGGCCATGGCTTGGTTATTGGTTATTTATATTTTTCCTTTAGTGGGGGTTATTGCTTATTTATTGTTTGGTGAACGTAATTTAGGTAAGCGTCGTGCCGAACGCAGTAAAATGCTTTGGCATTTTACTGCTAAATGGATGAAAAACCTTCAAGATTATCCATATATTTTTAGCAATAAACATAGTAAATCCGCCCAATCTTTATTTCAATTGTGTGAACATCGACAGGGTATGAGTGGGATCAGGGGAGAGAAAATAGATTTACTTACTAGTAGCGACGATGCATTATTAGCATTAATTCATGATATTAAGCAAGCTAAAAAAAATATTGAGATAGTTTTTTATATTTGGAAAACGGGTGGCCTGGTAGACAAAGTAGCAGAGGCTTTGATAGAGGCAGCACGGAGAGGTGTTTTTTGTCGTTTAATGCTAGATTCTAGAGGTAGTGTGGATTTTTTTCGCAGTAATTATCCATCTCTTATGCGTGATGCTGGAGTACGCATTGTAGAAGCATTACATGTTAATCTACTACGGGTTTTTTTACGCCGTATGGATTTGCGTCAACATCGGAAAATGGTGCTAATTGATAATCATGTTGCTTATACTGGTAGTATGAATATGGTAGATCCGCGTTTTTTTAAAAAAAATGCTGGTGTTGGTCAATGGATAGATATCCTTGCACGGATGGAAGGAGCAGTTGTGATTGCGATGGGAATAATTTTTTCCTTTGATTGGGAAATAGAAACAGGAGAGCGTATTCGCCTTAAACCACCAAATGTACATGTTATCCCTTTTGAAGAAAATGCGGAATATGTCGTTCATGTAATACCTTCTGGTCCTGGCTTTCCAGAGGGGTTTATTCATCAAGTATTGCTCACCTCCATTTATTCGGCTCGGACTACGTTAGTAATGACAACACCTTATTTGGTTCCAAGTGACGACTTACTTCATGCTATTTGTACAGCAGCACAGCGTGGTGTAGAGGTGCATATTATTATTCCACGTCATAATGATTCTATGTTAGTTGGTTGGGCTAGCCGTGCATTTTTTTGTGAATTACTAGAAGCTGGTGTTTTTATTCATCAATTTTTAGGAGGATTTTTGCATACAAAAAGTATTCTGGTTGATGGCCAATTAAGTTTAATTGGGACGGTAAATTTAGATATGCGAAGTTTATGGTTAAATTTTGAAATTATGCTCGTGATTGATGACGAAAATTTTGGAAAAGATTTGGCTCGAATACAGGAGAAGTATATTTCTTGTTCGCGCCTTGTTTCGCTCCACTTATGGTCTATGCGTCCTTATTGGCAACGTATTATTGAGCGACTTTTTTATTTTTTTAGTCCCTTGCTTTAACTTTTTTCAATATGACGTGAAGATTCTATTAGATTGATTTTCTAGACTAGCAATCTATATTTTTAAGATTTTCTATAAAAATTTAGATTTTTATTTTTGTTTATAATAAAATAGTTTATTTGTTTGGTATTTTTTATAACTTTTATTTAAATACATCAATAGTTTTGTTTGTGTAGTTAAGTGTCAGAAGTAGTTTTATAGTTACTATCATAGTTTGTATACCTAGATACCGCGTAAAAACATTATAGTAAAAAAACTAATATTATTTATGCAATAACTGTTTAATTAACATTAATATTTAATCGATATATTTATAAAATTATTTTATTAGGAATAAATGTTCGTATAAAATGTTGCTTGTTTGCTTGATCTAAAAATTTTTTTAAAAATTTTTTTAAGAAAAATAATGATTTTGTCAATTTCATAAACCATAAATTCATGCTTCATTGTAATCAATCTAATTTAGATCTTTTTTTTAAAAGATTTTTCTAAGTTAAAAGATGTTTTTTATACATGAAATGTTTTTAAAAACTATTTTAGATGTTGTTATGTTTTATCAAAAAAAATATTTATATCAAAAATTATTATTAAATATTATTTCTCTGCCTTTTATAAATCGCAACGGAAAGTTCAACGTTTTATAAAAAAACAAAATTTACGATTTTGATGAAAATATTTTTATATAAATTTAGCTTGTTATTTTTTTTGTTGATTGAACAAAATTTAGTTTTTTAAAATCAACAAATAAAATTCTTTGTATTGTAAAGAAAATATTAAGAATGTGGTTTTTGTTAAGACAAAAATTTTACTGATATATGAAAACAAATTATTTGTTTAGCATACTTTAACACTTTTTTTATAAAATTAATTTATTAAGTTAATTTTACTAAAAATATCAACTAAATAGTTATTTTATAAGCATAGTAATTTACTATTTAAAGCTTGTGATTTTATTAAGTAATTGAAATTCATATGAAAGGTAATATTTTTTATGTAAAATATGCATGTTTATTAATTGTGCATATTTTATATATATTCTATATCGATAAATTTATTTTTGATACCAAGCTCTAGTTTGGAGATGATATCTCTATAAAAACAGTATCGTTTATATAAAATATTTTTTATTAGATTCAAAAACAATAATATTTTTATATATATTATTTAATATAAAATAAATTATATAATTTCTATAGTGTTTTACTGAATAAAATCGTTATAAAAACATAGAGAAGAATTCTATCTATAGAAATCCGTCTTTAGTAATAGTTAGTGAATTTATATTAATATATAATAATTTAAATAAATTTATCATCTTGTTTGAAGCTATATGAATTAAAATACGTGATAAAAATTTATTTTTAATATTATTTATTTAAATTGTTGCATTGATTATTAGCAATAAATTATCTTATCTCTTGATAAGAGAACAGACTATTTCTTAGTTAATAAATAGAATATTTACTTTATAAAGTATAAACTAGTATTTTATTAATTTGCTATGCAATGAAAAGTTATTTCAACTATAGTATTCAATAATAACATATATGGATAAAATAAACTTAAAAAATTAATAAAATTAATAACATAATTTTTATATAAATTAATTATTTTAATTAAACAAGTTTTTTTTATACACTATTTTTATCTAAACTAAATAAGTATACCTTGTTAAAAATATTTTTATAAAGTAATGTTAGTTAATCACTTTTGCCCTTCATTAGGATCAGCATAATCATTAACCACATCCCGTGGTTTACTATCGAAAAGTATATGAAAACGTTTAGGGTGACGATTATGTTTAATGTATTTGAATCATGCCTTTTTATGTTCATTAGAAGGGAAACGTTGTTTATTACGCACTTCTATAAAATGCTTCTTATATTCGGTAAGTGGATATTGTTTACTATTATCTAGATCACTATAAAAGCATGACCAAAACATTCCAATAGTTGAGTTTCTCAAATAGTAAAATGACCATGTCGTGAAAATCCGCGAGGATAATATTTATTATTAAAATAACGAGTTGTACTAGAGAAACTATCAACCATCTTAATGCATTCCTATTTTCTACATAAAGTAAAGCATCATACTATTACTGCGCGGAGTAATAGTGAGGTTTGACATTTTGTAAAAAAAATTTATTAAATATGATAATTTGTTTTTTTTGGAGATTGTAGTAGACATAGAATTATTAAAAACGTTTTTAGCAGTCGGCCGTGCTCGATATTTTTTAGGAGCAGCAGAGGCTATTTATTCAATACAATCGGTGGTAAGTTTTCTTATTCGCCATCTAGAACAAAAAAAATAAGGGCAATACTGTTTACACATCATAGAAACAATATTCGTTTAAAATCAGTTGAAAAAAAAGATTTCTTCTCTGTGTAGAAGATTTAATGATTACTTGGATGCATGTTGAGTTAGGAAGTAACTAACTCGTCATAACAAACGTCTTTATTTATCGGTTCTAGTACGTCTTTATCGGAAGCATAGCTCGATGAATGGTTGCATAGTCTTTATCAAAGATGCTTGGATTTACAAGTTGAAGCTCGTATCTCGTTATGTTAGGGATTGTTAAAAGGGTTGCATGAACATCAATTAGATTTAATTATTTCTACTGAATCATAAAAAATAGAAGAGTTAGCTAGTTACTATCTTTGTTGTTTATCGCTAATGCTTTTTATTAATACTAGCAGTGTATCATGTAGAGAGATATATCCTTATATTCAACTTAAATTGGGGTGATTTTTGTATTTATTAAAACAACTATAGCTAAAAAAGATATTGATTGTAATAACAATACTTGTTTAGTTGACATGTCAACTATTAGAGATGATGGAAGCTTGTTCTTTTCTTTCTACTTGCTAGGCTAAATTTTTCGTAGATTTATGAGTTAATAATATTGTTCCTTTAACAACGCGTTCTCTATACGCAGTGTAGCTACAAAATAACGATCAAAGAGATATAATAAAAAAATATTTAAAAACAGAGGTGTCATAATATTTTTAGGTTATATTAATTATAATTTAAAATTATGTTTTTTAAATGTATTTAAGTTTTATTGGTTGATAAATTTTATTTATTTTATAAAAAAAAATAAAAAAAATTTACAAAAAAAAGATCTAAGAATCGTGCTTCATACGTATAAAGAATATTTTTTTTGATTAAAATTAAATACTTTATAAGTTATAAAGAGTCTTTGTTTTTATTATAATTTTTTTCAGAATCACGCATTTAATATTATAATAAATATTTCTATAAATATTTAAAGTTAATTTATATTCAACTGGTTTATGTAGGATTTTTTATCTAACATTATAGATTTTTTCTATAAAATATTTAAACTAAAAATAGTTATTTTAACTATGCATTACTACTTATTCCTCCTAATCTTTTTATCTATAAAAGATCTAAAATATTAGTTGTAGACAATTTAGGCATGTTATGAATTATTTCAATTTATTTAATTTTTTCTTATCGAACGAATTGATAAGTAAATTTATTATTTATAAATATCATGGATGTTAAAAAAATATTTTCTAATATTGAATGAATGTTTTTTTAATTTTTATGACATGAAGTTAATTAAAACACTAACTTTAATTAAGTTATTAAATAAAAGTTTGGTTACAGAATAACTTGTTTGTTTAGTATAAAAAGATAATATGATAAGTTTTGTATATACTTAAAAAGATATCTACACGTTTATTTATTAAACAACATGCATAATATATTAGTTATTAACGTGCATTACATTGAAAATTTTTCATATGTTAATTATTAGAAATAAACAATGGGTTTCTATAAACTTTATTGGATAAAAAAAAGGATGACAAAATTTATAAATCTAGCTTTTCTTCCATAAAATATTTACTATAGTTGTGTGTTTTTGATAATTATTTTTTTTGAATTAAAATACGTGAATTGATTTACTTTGGTTGCAATATTTAATTAGCGTTTATTAAAAATATTGTTTTAACAAGTAGATATTTTGTATTTTTAAAGGAAAAATTCAACATTTTTTATTACTTTTTATCTATGATGTAGATATTTATTGTTAATATTTTTATAAGTATAAATCATGTGTATGATTATATTTTTTAATATAATTTTAAAATTTTTATCAAGAAAAGAAGATAATGGGATACAATTGTTCAAATGTTATAAAACAAATAGTTGTCATAAAAATCTAGAAAATAGTTTTTTTTTGTTATTAATGGCAATATCATCAATGATGATCTTTGTATACTTCATTATTAAAAAATCATACACATATTTAAATATTACATCGAATAAGTTTTATTCAGAAAAAAATAGATTTTGTATAAGTAAATTTACATTGTTAAGTTTATTCATTTGTTAATGCTTTGTTAAGACATTTTTCTATAAAAATTTACTTAACATATTTAGCAAATGCTGAATGGCGAAGTAGTTAAAATATCTGTCATTTTTGATACTTGGAATAACCATGGTATCATTCTTTTAATTATATAACTAAAAATTTTTATTGTTAGTAATTTATTTCCAAAAATTATTAAAAATTGTTACTGGCAAATGACGTTTATGTTTGCTATTAAGATAATAATCTTCAATGATGCTACTGAACGCAGTGTTAATAGTTTTTCCTTCTAAATAGTCATCTATCATGTCATAGGTAATACCTAAAGCTATTTCGTCAGGTACTCCAGGACGGTTATCTTCTAAATCAGCCGTAGGTGCTTTTAGATATAAATGTTGAGGACATCCAAGATATTGCAGTATAATGCGACCCTGCCGTTTATTTAATCGGAAGATGGGATTAATGTCAGTACCTCCATCACCATATTTAGTAAAAAAACCAGTCACTGCTTCTGCAGAGTGATTAGTGCCTACTACGAGACCTGCATGTATTCCTGCAATACTATATTGTACTTTCATTCGTTCGCGAGCTTTTTCATTTCCTTTAGCATAATCGCTTAGTATAATACCTGCGTCTTTCAAGCTAGATTCACTAGCCTGAACAGATTGTTTGATATTCACTGTAATTACTCGATCAGGTTGAATAAAATCAATTGCATTGCGGCAGTCTTCTTCATCTATTTGTATCCCATAAGGTAGTCGGACACCAATAAATTGATAGTCAATACAATTAGTTTCAACACGTAATTCACTAATAGCTTGTTTACAGATTTTACCAGTTAGCGTTGAATCTTGTCCTCCGCTAATACCTAACACAAGAGTGCGAAAACAGGCATTTTTATATAAATAGCTTTTAATAAAATCTACACTAATTCGGAATTCAGTGATTGGATTAATTGTAGATTTAACACCGAGATTTTTTATAATTTCTTTTTGTATGTTCACCTATATGTTCCTAGTAAAAATAAAAGATTAACAATAATATGGAGCGTTGTTTAGAACAACAAGGTATAATAATTAACTGTTCTGAATAATAATTGAATTGCGTTGTCTAATAACTTCAAATAAGCAGATTCCAGCAGCAACGGAAACATTAAGAGAAGAAAGGGCTCCAGACATAGGGATGCTGATTAATTCACTGCAGTGTTCTTGTGTAAGACGTCTTATTCCTTTACCTTCTGAACCCATAACCACCGCAAGTGGTTGGGTTAGTTTAGTTTGATAAAAATATTTATCTGATTCTGTAGTAGTACCAACCACCCATATATTATATGCTTTTAGCAAACGTAAAGTGCGTGCTAAATTAATTACACGTATAAGAGGTATGGTTTCTGCAGCTCCGCTCGCGACTTTTTTTGCGATAGGATTAAGAGGTGCAGTACGATTGTTAGGTATGATTACTGCTTGTACTCCAGCAGCATCTGCAGTACGTAGGCAAGCACCAAGATTATGCGGATCAGTGACGTTATCAAGAACAAGCAGTAATTTAGGTTTGTTTTCTAGAAGATCTATAAGATCTTTTTCCTTATATTTTCGAGGTTTTTGAACAAGAGCGATGATGCCTTGATGTAAGCCACCTTTTGCTTTTTTATCTAAAAATTGCCGATTTACTATATATATAGAAATACCTTTTTTTCTTAACGGTTCTATTAATTTATAAAAACGGCGGTTATCATGATCTTTTAGCAAGTAAAGATCTAGTATACGATGTGGAGCGTATATTAGTAACGTTTCTACGGAATGAACACCATAAATAATTTCGTTCATAATAATTTTTCTCTTCATCCGATAGTTATTCTAAGTCCGTTTTTAAATTATTTTGATAACCAATGTTATTTTCTTGTTAAAGAAAACGTAGTGATTAACCTTTTTACTAAACATTTTTTTTTGTTCAGTTTAGATTTTATAATCTCCATATTATCAAGGACAGTATGTTTCTATTAAAAATAATATTTGTGTATTTTATAGATACAACTATATAAATAATATATATAAACATGTTAAATGGTTTGTTATAAAACTTTTGTAGAATAAGATCTATTTAGGTTTTTATTAATATTTTTATCCCCGACTTTTTCTTTGAATATTGCTTCTTTTAATAGAGAAGTAGATATCTTATAATATTGGTGCGGTTAAAATATTAATTTAATTCCAGAATCTATTCATGTAAGTAGTTTTTATTTTATTATATAAATAATTTAGCAAATATTTTTAATAGATGTAGTATCTATATCTGTATATAAAATAGATTGTTACTTTCTGTTAGTGGAGTCTTATGATTAAGATATCACCTCGTTTACATAAAAAGTTAATTTAGCCCTCTAAATCTTCTAAATTAGGGCTAAAAAAGCTTGATTATTACGATATGTATTATGAAATTAGAATATATGGGTTTTAAATTAGTTATAATTGATTATCTGTTATAAAGTTTTATAGGTTTATTTGTTGTCTATATCAAGTGTTTTAGTTTATAACTTTATGTTCAAATAAGTATGATATTTAATGTGTTTTTTTAAAAGAATAGAAAAGCCTTTTAATTATTTTCTTGATTATTATCATGGCAAAATTTAAACATACACTAACATTTTTTAATTACATTTAAATAAATTATAATGTTTGTTATAATAAATAGAGAAAATTTATTTTAAAAAACTTGATTTTGCAAAAAAAACTAGATTTTTAAAAGATTTTTTATCTTGAAAATTTGCGTGATTAGTTGTGTTAAAGAGGAATGAATTCCACGTTTTTATTTATTTTTTTTACTTTTGATTTTATTTTTTTGATATCCATTTTTTTTATTAAGTATAACAATTATTTTAATGTTTCTATTTTTTTAGTGTTGCGGTGAATATATAAAGTCTTTCTTTTAGTGTTTTTAAGAGTTTTAGGTTGACAATAGTTTCTAAATTTCTTTTTTTTAAGTTGATAAATACTAGAAATTAAAGAAAAATGAATTCTTCGTTCTTCCATATGCACGGATTTAACAAGAACTTTTACTGGCTCTCCAAGACGGTATATAATTTTTTTAGAATTTCCGATTAATCTTTGTTTAATGTTATCATAGCGAAAATAGTCATTTTTTAATGATGAAACATGAACAAGTCCCTCAATATAAAATGGATCAAGACGAACAAAAAACCCAAAATTAGTAACGTTTGTAATAATGCCGTTAAAGTGCTTGCCTACATGATTTTTCATAAAATCACATTTTAACCAGTCTTCTACATCACGAGTTGCTTCATCAGCTCGACGTTCATTGAGTGAACATCGTTGACCTAATTGAAATAATTCTTTTTTTTCAGAGTGCCAACCACCAGATGGTGTTGAACGACCGTGAATTTGACCGTTTTGTTTTCCAAGAATGTATTTAATTGTACGATGTAGAGCTAGATCGGGATAACGGCGGATCGGAGACGTAAAGTGAGCATATGCTGGCAAAGCTAGGCCAAAGTGACCGCGATTGTCTGGATCATAATTTGCTTGTTTCATTGATCTAAGTAGCATCAAATGCAACATTTCATAATCAGAGCGAACTGCTATCCTAGTCATCATATTGGCATAATCTTTAGGCTCAGGTTTTTCACCCCCGCCAAGATTTAAGCTTAATTCTGCTAAGACTGTTTTTAACGATGCAATATTTTCTTTGGTAGGTCGATCATGAACACGATAGAGAACCGGTTCTTTATATTTTTCAACAAATCGAGCTGCAGAAATATTTGCTAAAATCATGCATTCTTCAATCAGTTTATGAGCATGATTTCGCTTAAATGGTTCAATATGTGCGATTCGTTGCTCTGAATTGAAAACAAATTTAGTTTCTTCAGTGTTAAATGAAATACCACCTCGTTGAATTTTAGCTTTTTCAAGGGTTTTATACATTTCATGTAGTTGTTTTATCGATGAAATAATTGATGCATGCTGGATATGTCCTTGTTGTCTCTTCTCTAGAATATTAAATACTTCATTATAAGTCAGTCGAGCATGTGAGTGCATTATCGCTTCATAAAACTTATAAGAAGAGAGTTCTCCTTGAGTAGAAACAATCATTTCGCATACAAGACATAGTTTGTCAACGTTTGGATTTAAGGAGCATAGATTATTAGATAATAGTTCGGGAAGCATAGGAACCACTTCTGATGGAAAATAAACTGAAGTAGTTCTCCGGATAGCATCTTGATCAAGGGGTGTATCAGGGCGCACATAATAACTTACATCAGCAATTGCAACCCAAAGGTGCCAACCTCCACTTGGTTCTTTTTCACAATACACAGCGTCATCAAGGTCACGTGCATCTTCATCGTCAATTGTCATCAGTGGTAGCATGCGTATGTCAACTCGTTCACACTTATCTTTTATTATTATCGCAACCTTATTTTCTTCTTGTAAATGAGCAAGTTGCTCTTTGACTTCTGGTGACCATATATAAGGAATTGCATGGTTACGTAACGCAATATTCACAGCTATACTTGTACTCATGTTATCCCCTAGCACTTCTACTACTTTACCTATAGCTTTATTTTGGCGCGTCGGGCGTTGCATTAACTCTACAACCACAATAAATCCTACTCCAGCGCCTCGAGTTTCTTCTTTAGGGATAAATATATTAAAATTTAAGCGACTATCGTCTGGCACAACAAATATATTATTAGCATCAATAAAAAAACGGCCAACAATATGACTAGAATTTGGGACAAGAACTTGGAGAATGCGTGCTTCTCGACGACCCTTCCTATCCTGGTTATGGGGTTCTGCCATAACTAAATCACCATGTATAGCAAGTTTCATTTGTTCAGCAGATAAATAATAGTCATCTTTATCACCTAAAACTCTCAGGAAACCAAAGTGTTCTCGATGACCAATAATTGTACCGTATATACGGTTAACATAGTCTGGAAGTGTATAGTATTGTTGTTGGATTAAAATTAATTCTCCATCTTTTTCCATAGCATGCAGGAGCTGGTGGAAACCTCCCAGCTGTTCTTTTCCAAAAATCTCAAGTTCTTGTTCAAGATCTTCTTTTCGGATAGGTTTGTCTTGTTTAGTCAAATGGGCGAGAATATCTTTTCGACTAGGAATCGAACATGTATGCTTTTTCAGTTCTTGAATTAGCAAAGGATTCTGTAACATTGTATCACCTCCATATTTTAAAAATAGGTTATCATGGTATTAACTAGCTAGTGCATCTAGCTAGAAAGTTGTCTTCATAAATGATGTAAAATAATGAGATAATCTAGATAATTTAGGTGATGATAGCTATTTTTTTTAAACAATCTAGATTTTAGGTGATTATACGTTTATAAGATCATCATCATTCAAGACTTTTGGGTTTCTTGTACCAATAAAAGTCTCTAATAAAAGATTAGCTTATTTATAACATGTTTATTAAGCTGTATCGATCTCTTGGACGATATCTCAAACATTTGATTATTCGAGAGATAATATAGATTGCACAAAAAAAACTAAACAATACAATGAAGGTTATTATTGTTTAATAATAAAATTATTATGTTAACAACAAAATGTACATTTTCTAGACGTTATATAATTTGACTAACTTGATTATTAAATCATATTAGCAACCAACTAGAACAGCTAGATGATTCATGTATAAAAAAATAAAAAATAGTATCAATTAAAATTAATATCAATAAATCTATATAGCTGGCAACTAATGAGGATTACATATTCTTGATAAGGTGAACAAAAGTCTGATTATATTAGTTGTAAAAACTAGATTTTTTTATAGATGTAATCTGTACAGCGAATGCATGAAATTAAAAATGAAATCGTTTGTTATTTTTGTTGATTTTATTATTGTATATTTTATAAGTTGATAACTTTAAAATTTAAAGAAGGAAATAATCCTCGATTAGAGATTATTTATAAAAATAAATATTAATAAATCATTTATTATCTTTATTTAATTTAAAAAGTGTTGTTTATATAAGTAATATCATAAACCTAGTTAATTGGTTATAGAATATAATTTTTATTAAAGAAACGCGCTCTTTGAGAAAATGGTTGTTTTAGTAATCAATCAAAAAAAAATAACCGTTTTTATCTTTAAGATATTTATAAGATATAAATTTAAGTTTATAAGAATTTAAAATTAATTAACGTTAAATGGAGAGCAATAAAAGTAGTATGTATTTAAAATGGTAATAATATGAAAATTTAATAATGATTTTTCTTACAAACTAACTGTTAGCTATTAAAAATATCTAAAATTATATCATGTTTGAATTGTTTGAAATTTTTTTTGATTTTTATGTATATAAATTTTGAAAAAATTATTTATATAAAATAGCATTTTATATTAAAATTATCTTTTTAATATAAAAAAGTTTAAATATATATATTTTATATAAAATACATATATATATTATTGATATATCATATTGAAGGATGAAAATCCTAATTTCTATATCATGACATAAATCAATCGTGAAATGGATCGCGTAAGGTTATTGTTGCGCTACGATCAGGTCCTGTTGAAATTATATCTATAGGTATGCCGGCAATTTCTTCGATGCGTTTAATGTAGTACCGCGCTTCTGCTGGTAGCTTATTAAATGACTGTTGGTTAACGGTATTTTTTTCCCAGCCCGGCATCGTTTCATAAATTGGCTCAATATTTTTCCAATTATCTATTGATAAAGGGGTATGTTCTGTTATACGTCCATTAGGTAGGCGGTAGGAAGTGCATATTTTGATTTTCTCCAGACCGTCTAGTACATCAAGTTTTGTAAGGCATAAGCTAGATAGTGAATTTATTTGTATTGCGCGACGAATCGTTACTGTATCTAACCAGCCTACTCGTCGTCGGCGACCAGTGGTTGTTCCAAACTCATTTCCTTTAGCACAAAGAAAATCTCCTATATCATCCACTAATTCAGTAGGAAATGGACCTGAGCCAACGCGAGTTGAATAGGCTTTTAAGATACCTAAAATATAGTCTAGATAACGTGGACCAAAACCGGAACCAGTAGCCACTCCACCAGCAGTGGTATTTGATGAAGTAACATATGGATAAGTGCCATGGTCGATGTCTAATAACATTCCCTGTGCACCTTCAAACATTATTACGTCACCACGTTTACGAGCTCTGTCTAGGAGCTCAGAAACATCTACAACCATAGTAGTTAGTATGTCAGCTACTTCTAATATATCTTTTAAAATTTTTTGAAAATTTACTGGTTTAGAATTGTAATAATGTACTAATTGAAAATTATAATAGTGTACAGCTTCTTTAAGCTTATCAGCAAATTTTTTTTTATTAAAAATATCACCCACGCGGAGTGCTCGACGAGCTATTTTATCTTCATAAGCGGGCCCGATCCCACGACCAGTTGTACCAATAGCTTTATCAAGAAGAGCTTTTTCACGAGCTATATCTATGGCAACATGATGAGCAAGAATAAGCGGACAGGATTCAGAAATTACCATGCGCGAACGTGCTGGAATATTTTTTGATTCTAGTTCATATATTTCTTTTATGAATGCTTCTGGTGATAACACGACGCCAGAAGCGATAACGTTTATAACGTTTTTATGTAGAATTCCTGAAGGGATTATATGAAGAACTATTTTTTTTCCATTGATCACTAAAGTATGTCCAGCATTGTGCCCTCCTTGATAACGAACAACATATTTAGCTCTTTCTGTTAAGAGATCGACGATTTTCCCTTTACCTTCATCACCCCATTGAGTGCCAAGAACAACAATATTTTTACCCATTATGAATTTTACCAAATGATTTAAGAGCGAATGAATATAATTTAAATATATGACTTTAATGGTGTTACTATATTTGTAGATCAAATAAAAGTTTTTATAGAAAAGATCAACATAATAAAGATAAATGATTACAATCATAACGTTATAGATAAAAATAAACAATCTGCTAGTAGCATCGAAGTAACACTAACTATTTTATTTTCATGAAAATATTATAAATTTTATTGTGATAATAAAGATAAGAAAATTATATAAACAATTGAGTTTAGAGGATATCTTTATTTCTTTCATGATAATCACTAATGAAGCATTCTTCAAATTAGATTTTTCTATATCTTAATAGTGTTTTAGATAAATTTGTTATATGGAAGAATAATATTATAATTTTTTTATGATAATCTTATCCATAATAGATATAGAAGGTTTAAAAAAAATATTGAATAGCGTTCAACTTAGTGAATGGTAATTAAAATTAACAATTATTTAATATATTATTGTACATAACTATTTTATGATAATTAATATAACTAGTATATATATGATTATAATCCTAAATTACTATTTTATTATCATCTATATCTATTAGAAATGATTGTTTTTGAACAAATAAATTTTCTATCTTATTTTATTTTATATTGAAGGGGATTAGTTGAGTTTATTTTCATTTAGTTATTAACTAAAATTTTGCAATTAATTGCTTATTTAATTGATAACTAAAATAGTTTCGGTTAAAAAAATACTGTATTTTCACTATCAATAAATTTTTTTTATAAGGTAATAATATAAAGATGAGGATTGTAGATATGCTAAATAGAGATTTTTTTAGAAAGACATTAGTTACTAAAAATAATTTAATTATAAATTGCATATTATTGTGAATAGAACAATAAAATTCATTTTTCTATGCAATTTTTTTTCTTTCATGAATTAGATATGTATTGTTAATTGCTGTTTTATTACCATCAAAAGGTAAAAGATAAAAAAATAAGTATTTTCTTATATATATTAGAAGTAAAATGTATATATTATTTAATATTTTTTTATTTTAAAGTATATTAATTATATTAGCAATTTTCAGAAAAAATAGTTGACTATATATAGATAAAAGTTTTGATGTGTGTAATGGAAATAGCTACGTTAATGACAATAAGTCACCATAAAAAGATAAAGTCATTAGCTATCGCTTATAGGCTATAAAATACACTATAATCAAATTTTTTAATGAAATTAATGAGTATTTTTTATGGTGTAATTTATCATAATTAAATTTTTTTGTGTATCTAACAAATATTATGTTTTTTGTGATCAGAGACGTTATCTTAATTATATAGTTATTTTTTTTATTTTTTAAAGGTTAGTTCAGTAATGTTTTAATTAATGATATATTTTAGTTGTTTACTAAAAATTTAAATATTATATAATAAATTAAATAAATTTTTTAATTCTATTAAATAAAAATATAATTTTTAATTAAAAAAATTTATTTATATAATTAAGGTAGTCTACAATATAACAATTTATAAAACATTTATAGATATAAAACACCTGTTGCGTAGTAGATGTAGTTTTATTGAAGATAATTTACGTTTAAAAAAAAGAGAAGTATTTATTTTAATACAAGAAGCCCGACAGAGCGGGCCTGATCAACATTATTGGAAGAGAGAAGGCAGAATTAGGGTTGAGAACTGTTAACCAAGGTATTTTTTGAAGATTGTATAAATCGAAAGAAATCGCTTTCGGTACTTAATACCATTATATCATTTTTATTAGAAAAACTATTTTCATATGCTACTAAACTTCTTATAAAAGCATAGAATTCTGGATCTTCGTTGAATGCATCGGCGTATAATTTAGCAGTCGCCGCATCTGCTTCACCCCGAATAATTAAAGCTTGACGCTTGGCTTCAGCTAATGTACGAGTCACCTGGTAATCTGCTGTAGCACGTAGCTTTTCCGCTGCTTCTAGACCTTGGGAACGATGACGCCGCGCCACAGCTTCACGCTCAGCACGCATACGTTGATATATAGCATCTGATACTTCCGTAGGTAAGTTGATTTGCTTTATACGTACGTCAACAACTTGGATTCCTAACGCATTCATACTGTTCGAGTTTATCGACGCTTGAGAGTTATGAAAGTCGTTCTCTACTCTATCCGAATCAGAAGCGATTGTGTTATCAGCTGTTATTACTTGTATGTCTTCATCTTCCCCAGAAGTTCCGTTATTTAGCGCGTTTCTAACATCAGTCATGAGACGATTGCGAGAATCGGTAACAATTCCTTTGACATCTAATTTTCCAAGCTCTGAACGAAGACGATCTGAAAACTTCCGTTTTAGCAAGATTTCTGCTTGCGAAATATCACCACCTCCAGTAGAAAGATAATAACGACTGAAGTCGCTAATCCGCCATTTTATATAAGAGTCAACGATTAGATCTTTCTTTTCTAATGAAACAAAGCGATCAGCTTGATTTTCCATCGTTTGAATTCGGGTGTCAAGATTTTTAACAGTTTCAATAAAAGGTATTTTAATATGTAAACCTGGTTTGTATATCACAGGATTATTAGATTTATCACGTAAGACTTTTGAAAATCTTAAAACAATACCGCGCTCTCCTTCCTCTACAAGAAATAATGATCCAAAAAGACTGAATAATACTATGATTATAATAAGCAATAAACAATTACGCATTTTTACCCTCTCCCTTCGCGTGTCGTATTGTTACGTTGCGTGTTAGCTTGACGTTGATCAATAACTGATATGTTAGGGTTTCCCTCTCGAGAGGTGGGGTTTTTTATTTTCATATTATTATCAGCTAATTGAAATAGATGCATAGTATCGCTTACTGCTGATTTATCTTTCTGATTGCTAATTGACTTATCGCGAGCGACGTCTTCGATTGGAAAAATTAGAAGATTCTTGTTGTTTTTATCGTTGATAAGAACTTTTCGATTTTTCTTTAAAATGCGCTCCATAGAATCAATATATAAACGCTCACGAGTAATTTCTGGTGCTGCTTTATATTCAGGTAACACTTTTGTAAATCTCTGCACTTCACCTTCTGCCTCTAGTATAGTCCGAGCTTTATAAGCTTTACCTTCTTCTAATATACGTTGTGCTTGACCATTAGCGCGTGGCTGTACTTCATTAGAGTATGCTTCCGCTTCGCGGATATATTGCTGTTCATTTTCTCGGGCTGCGATAGCATCATCAAAAGCCATCTTTACTTCTTCTGGTGGGCGGGCAGCTTGAAAGTTAACATCTAATAGAGTCATGCCCATATTATAAGGTTGGATAGTTTCTTCGAGAACACGTTGGGTATCACTTCGCACTACAGTGCGACCTTCTGTTAGGATTCTATCCATGGTGTATTTACCGATCACTCCGCGTAAAGCACTATCAGTTGCCTGACGTAAGCTATCATCAGGATAAATAACACTAAACAAGTAGCGTTCAGGGTCAATCACTTGATATTGAACATTCATTTCGACGCGTACGACGTTTTCGTCAGAGGTTAACATGACACCAGAGGCTGCTAATTCACGTACTGACTCTACGTTTACTGCGATTACTTTGTCTACAAAAGTAGGTCTCCAATTTAAACCAGGTTGAACTATATAACTAAATTTTCCAAAACGCAAAACTACTCCTCTTTCAGCTTCTTTTATTGTATAAAAGCCACTTCCTGACCAGATAACGATAATAGCAATGATGATCATGCTGAGATAAAAACTGTGCCTACCTGGTAGGTTGGAATCTATTCTTTTTTTTCTTATTGATGATAATTTGTTAATAAATTGAACGAAGATATCTCCTAGAGAGAGAGGTCGTTTTATATCTCTCCCTTTTTTTTTATTTCCCGCAGAGTTGTCGCCATTATTACTGCTACTTCCCCATGGGTCTCGGTTATCTCCGTTGTTCCCAGGCTGATTCCACGGCATTGTTTAGCTCCATTTTTTTAACTTTAATTAACCTTGTTTAATAGTAATGCCTCATAGGACACTTCAGATGAAAATGTTACTAATACTTTTTATATAATCGATACTAGTCAATAATGAGCAATTTTATAACCAGATTGATATTGAAATTTTATCAAGTTACTTTTTTGATAGAAAGGTTATTTTTATAGCGTAGCATCCATTAATCAGATTAGTCTTTTTATAAGATCCAGAAGTTTTTTTAGGTGTCTTAGAAGGATTATTCTATGAATTGATTTAAAATAATAAAACCTTTATCTATTTGACTGGATAGTAATTATGTAGACTGAGGGTTTTTAACCAACACTTTATGAAATAGAACATGATTCTTGATTTGTTAAGCATTGATAATGGATAACTTTCTTCTGTATATGTTTAGCTCCCATCATAGTATCATTTTCAATGCAAGCTGATCTTAAGTAATCAATGTTATTAAGAGGTGTGTTGTATTTTTTTAATAGAAATTAGAAGTTCTTATTTTTATTTGTAAATCTATGATTTTATTTGTTTAAACTATTTTACCGGGTCTTATAAAATGTGTTTTTTTGGATCTTGTTAGCTATTATTTATTAGGTTAAGTAAGGTCTTAACACCGTTAAGTAGTATAGAGAGATAATTTTAGGAAGATAATATATGCATGATATCTGTATTTTCCCTTAAATTTAGTTTAGACAATAATTGTTTATTGCGTGGTAAAATTTCCATTTTTTTGAACATTTTTACTGAATATGAAGAAAATTATTAAATATCTGATTTAATCACCGAAGGTGTTTTTATGTTAATTGTAAGTACTTTCGTTGTGTTCTAGATCATCTAAAAGGTTAAGTGTTGTATTAAAAAATATTATTTAGTCTAAATTATAGAAACCAATAAATAGATTTAAAATTTAGATATGTAGATTAAATAGTGTCTTTACTTTTAATTACTGTCAAACAGAGTAATGATTATCTTTAATATTAATGTAAAAAAAAGTAAGTTATTTAGTTCTATTTTTAACTTTCTATAAAAAAATTTTTATTTTAATATCTTAGTCTCATTTACTAAAATGTTTAGTTTGGTTTTGTTTTGATCAAGCTAGATTAATTTATTATTTTAAAACGTTTTTGAGGTATCAAAGTTTAGAATAACAATAGTATCACAACTATATATTTTTTTTATTTCTGAGCTAGGTATCATAATTTTTAATTAGTGGTTAATACAGAATGATCAACGAAAGTAGATTGATTGTTTATAATTTTTTACGAAATATTTAAGAAAATAGTTTTTTATAAAAAGGTATAGTCATAGTAAAGCGTATTACTTAATTTTTAGAATATTTATTATTTTTTACCCTCCCTTGCTAATAATCTAACTTAAGTAGCATTGCAGTTTCTCTTTCCTTTAAAATCTACTTCGTATTTTACGCAAGGGGGGCGAGGAGTTTTTCTCTGCATGGAGACTTTTTGATATAAACTCTATTTTTAAAATATACTATTTATAGTGATTTACTATCTTACTAAGTGTTTAAACGAGAAATATATTCTATCTAATATACAAAAACTATAAGTGTTTTTCTAGAAAAATAATATAACTTTTAACTATAAACTCTAATAAAATGTGAAGCTTATTCTTTTTGATTGCTTGCCAGTTTCGGTGGTTGTATAGAAAGGATGTGAGTATTTTTATAATCGATTGCACTGTCAGTCGAATTAGTATGATGATGAGATATAGGACGTGACGGTACGACAGTAGAGATAGCATGTTTATAAACCATTTGGCTGATATTATTTTTCAACAAAATAACAAATTGATCAAAAGATTCAATTTGTCCTTGTAGTTTAATTCCATTAACCAAATAAATAGAAACTGAAACACGTTCTCGACGTAATGCATTTAAGAACGGATCTTGTAAAGATTTCCCCTTACCCATTATGTTTTTCCTTAATTTACTTGTTTTTCTATAAAATAAACGATTTATGTCGTAAACAAACCAGTTTTTATAAAAAGTAGATGTAGTATAAACAATTATACAGATAAATTTTATTTTAATTACTAATAATTTGTAATATCTTTTTAAGAGCAATAGTTAAATTATCGCTATTTATCCAATGAACGTCTTTCCATCTACGTAGCCAGGTCATTTGGCGTTTAGAAAGTTGTTTCGTAGCGTAAATTCCTTGATAAACCATCTCTTCATAATTGATTTCATTAGCTAAATAAGACCACATCTGGCGATAACCAACGCAACGAATAGATGGCATTTCTTTATTAAGATCACCACGAGAAAAAAGTGTCTTTACTTCATTTTCGAATCCATCGGATAATATTTTATAAAAGCGCTTTTTTATTTTCTGATATTGCACAATCCGGTCAGAGGATGCTATAGCGAATTGATAAACCTGATACTTTAATGATTGACCAGATTTTTTTCTTAGTTCTGTTAAGGTTTTACCTGTTATAAGAAAAACTTCTAGTGCTCGAGATAATCTCTGTAGGTCATTAGCATGAATACGATTAGCGGAAATCGGATCAATATCTTGTAATTTTCGATATAATGTTCTCCAGCCAACAATTTTGGCTTCGGATGTAATATGTTTGCGTATTTCGGAATTAGCACATGGTAAAGGAGATAACCCCTCTAGCAAGGCTTTAAAATAAAGCATAGTTCCACCGACAAGCAATGGTATACATCCAGTTTTAGTGATTTCTTGCATTGCTTTAAGAGCATCATGTCGAAAGTCGGCCGCCGAATAAACTTCTTTAGGATCTCGAATATCTATTAAGTGATGTGGAGCTTGAATCAATTCAGAAAGACTAGGTTTTGTTGTTCCGATATTCATCCCGCGATAGATTAGTCCAGAATCAACACTAATAATTTCTACCGGAAAATACTGACGTAATTTTATCGCTAGTGCAGTTTTTTCTGAAGCAGTTGGTCCCATAAAAAAAATTGCTTTAGGCCAGCAGTGAGCAAATTTAGTTTTAGTCATGATGTAGAGCTTTAATAGCAGTTTCGAAGTTTAATCTTATAAAAAGATTGCGTGGTAGGTATTTAAGTAAGTGGGGATACAGTTGCTCTGTTTCGGAAATCAATTGTATTGCTTTTACATGATCCCAGTTAAATGATTGTTTTTCTATAAAATAAGCAAGCCACACGGTGGCTTGGTGATATGTTATTGATATCTTAGTTTTAAGATAATTAAAAAATTCAGAAATTAATTTATATAAATTTTGTTGCTGTAAAAGAGGGGATTCTGAACGCAATATTATATAATTTACATTATCTGTTTGAAATGTAATACCTAAATTTATTAGTGGTTGTTGGTTTCGCATGAATGTTGCGATTTCTTGTTTACATAATATTATATGTAGAGGAATTAATAGTGATTGAGTCTGTAGTGTTTTATTTGTAGTTTTCAATTGATTCTCAACAAGGAATCTTCTTGCAACTTTCAAAGAAAATAACGTTAAAATCTCGTCGGATTTAAGTAGTGTATAGAAAGCTGGTATCACAGTTAAAAATAGACCATACGTAGATAGATTTCTTATAATATTTTCTTTAATTTTTACGTAGGTATTAACTTTTTTATTACTATAAATAGGATGTATATTGGTTTTATTGGTCTTTATAAAATCTAGATTTTTATTTGTTTCAAGCGAGTGCTTATCTATTAGATAAGCATGATGACTAATTAGCACCAATTGCATCTTTAATTTATTGTGAGTATAACTATTACTAGCATGGTTAAGGTGATGAGAAAAAAATATTTTTTTACTAACAGAAAAAGTATATTTTAATTTATGTTGATTAGAGATATTACGTTCTTCTTGTTTTTTTATTTCTATAAAAGTTGACAACGGGATTATATTGCGATATATAAATTTTGTTTGATTCGATAAAATTATCTTAAAAAAATACTCGTCATTGTATTTCAAATGGTAGTTACTATATTGATTATGCTGATATATTGAAACAATATCCTCGTTGTACTCTTCATCTTTGTTATTATCTTTTATTATTTGTGTGTAATTTCTTTCATATTGGCTTTTTGAATTTTTGTAATTTAAAGAAAGAAGTTGTCTTGAGGTGGTGAGATCTAACGATAAGACTGGTGTTATTGTAACAATACTTTTTTTTGTTATCCAAAAAAGTGGATTCTGATCGATAGTGATTGTGGAAAAACTTACTGCTGATGTTAGGTTGTATTGCAGAGGAGATTCTCGCTGATCAATTACTTTCATTCGTTCACGGGTCATATTAGCGTCAAATGTAGTCCTAACTGCTTGATAGATAACATCGTAAATTAATCTTCCTTCGTAACAACCTACATCTTTCTTATCTGGATGGATGTTAATATTTAATTTTTGAGGATCCGTCTGAATAAATGATATAAAAGCTGGTTTTTGTTTTCCTTGTAGGTGATGTTTATATTCTCGTCGGACGGCGAGTTTGATTAATTTGTTATGAATAACACGTATATTAATACAACTATACTGTATTTCAGGCAGTTTGCTAGCTGATGGATTACCCGCTAAACTGTGAATACTTAAACAACTATGTTTCCAAAAAACATTAATATATTGATTTACAAATATTGAACCGCATAGCGCAATAAGTTTCCGACGTTGTTGAGTTGGTTGGTTAATAGCACGATATTGTAGAACTGTTGTTCCGTTATGATTCAAAATAAAAGTTACTTTAGATCGTTCTAACGCAATGTAATGTATAACTTCATCAATTTGAATAAATTCGCTTTTTTCAGAACGAAGAAATTTTTTTCTGGCAGGTGTGTTGTAAAAGGAATCTAGTACCTTTACCGTTGTTCCTATTGGGTGAGCAATAGGTTTTGGTATAATACTTAAATCCCGATCTTTAGTGTATACTTGCCATGCTCCGTTTTGTATAGAAGTGCGTGATGTTAACGTTAGACCTGAGACGGCGCGAATGCTACTAGCTAGTGCTTTTCCGCAAAAACCTAGAGTATTAATAGTGATCAGGTCTTTAAAACAACTGATCTTGCTAGTTATATCACTAGCTAGTGTTAATAAGAGTTTTTCTTCATTAATTCCTGTTCCATTATCTCGAATGTTGGTCCGATTGATACTTCCACCTTTAATGTTGATTTCAATTTGAGTTGCTTCAGCGTTTAGATTGTTTTCAATAAGCTCCTTCACTACCGACCCAGGATGTTCAACTATTTCACCAGCAGCGATTTGGCTAGAAAGTTGTAGGGGTAATACCTGTATTGACATAAGAGTGTGACCTTTTTAACCTCGCCGATTCTTGGAATAAATTTCCGATTCGAAATAAAATAATAAAATATCATATTATTCGTTAAATTTTATATTTTACATAGAAGAAAATATAGTAATGCACAGCAAGTAGAGTCAATTTATAGTCCTATCAAATATTAAAGAATCCCATTGTACTGAGAGAGTAGATGTATCTGTTTCAATGCTAGTTAATGAAGCACCTGAAACGATGTTATTTTTTGGAATACGTAATTGTTGTCCTATCCAGATAGTATCTTCTTTAATTTTATTAATCTTTCGGATAGAATTGATGCTCACTTTATAGTGACGAGCAATAGAAAACAGGGTTTCATTAATTTTAACAATATGATATTTTACGTTATTCTCAGAGCTAAATTTTTGGAAAGACTGATTTACTTTAGGGAAAGTTTGAATCGGATGCGCTAAAAAATACGATCGTAGTCCTAGATATAAAGCATTAGCAATCTTATGTTGATACGCACTATTACCAAGTAGTTGTGCTTCTCGAGTATTAGTAATAAAGCTAGTTTCTACTAGTAATGACGGAATATCTGGTGAGCGGAGAACTCCTAGACTGGCATGTTCTGGTAGTTTTTTATGCAAGGGGCCTATTTGTTGTAGTTGAGCTAAAATTTGTAGCGCGATATCGTATCCTACTCGTTGTGAGTAACCGAATTGTAGATCTAGTAAAGCATGACTTAAGTAGGGATCTGGATGCGTTCTAGAAAGCAAATCTCCAGTGCCTCCGAGGAGCTCTGACTGTTTTTCATTCCGTTCTAACCAAGCTGCCATTTCGCTATTGGCTCGTCTTGTAGAGAGAACCCACACTGATGCACCGCTAGCTCTATGATTGGGTGCAGCATCGGCATGAATCGATATGAGAACACTAGCTCCCTTTTTACGTGCAAAATCAGAGCGCCCTTTTACAGAAACAAAATAATCACTATCACGTGTTAATACTGGTTTAAACATTGCGTCTTTTTCAAGTAGTATATTTAGTTTTTTAGCAATAGCCATGGTTATATTTTTTTCGCGCAGGCCGTTCGGTCCTATTGCCCCAGGATCTTGTCCTCCATGACCGGCGTCAATAGCAACAACTATCACTTTTTTATCTACTGATAAATGACAATGCCGTGTTTGTTGTTGAATTTGTGGAGTGGAATTTGGATTAGATCGGCTTACGAGGTTTGTTTCGTTGATAAATAGCTTGTTTGATGGTTTTGATTGCCAAGATTGACTAAAAATTACTTTGTTATCATGGGTCGATTTAGCGTGTAAAGTCGTAGGAAGTTTTTTAGTTAAATTTAAAGGAAGAACAAAACGACCACTAGAATAATTATGGGTAGATTTTACTTTAGATGTGTGATTTAACGCGAAGGTTAAGCGGACGTTTTGTTTACTGATTGGTGTGTTAAGGTATACAGATTTAACAATGTTCTCACAGCTCAATTCAATAGGAAATCTGTCTTGTGCTGCATCACTTGCATAGATGTCTAATATCACTGCTTCGGGATTGTGTAGTAATGTAAAATTATATCTTGGTACTTGGTTAAACGTAAATGTTATTTTTGCTGTATTAGTGCAGTTTTTAATATCGATATCAGATAGCATCGCTGCTTTTATTGATTTTCCTGCACATAAGCTAACTAGTACAAGTGTCATTTTCCAAAACTGAAAGATCATGCAAGTGTTTCCTTTAAGGGTCCTAAACGTGTTAGGATTTGCATGCCGATAGAAGTTAAAGCGTTAGTTTCTGCTTGTCGTTCATTTTTATAATATTGAAGTGTTATCGAAATATCGGCCATTGGTAAGTTATTATTGCCGCGTTGTGGCCACTCTATTAACCAAAGAGCGGTATGATTGAAATAATCACGTATTCCCAAAAAATCAAGTTCTTCTGGTGTTGTGAGGCGATATAAATCACAATGGTATACTGTCCAATGCAATAAAGTATACGGCTCAATTAAGGTATATGTTGGACTTTTTACATTGCCGACATGTCCTAATGCACGAAGAAAACCGCGACAAAATGTAGTTTTTCCAGAGCCGAGATCACCATAAAGATAAATTACGCATCCAGAACAGGTTGTTTGACAGGAATAAGCGACTGCAGATCCTAATCTCATAGTTGTCTTTTCATTTGACAGGGATATGATATACTTTATCATACTATGCTTTCTATAAATTTTGGTAACAAGGAGTAGTAAAAAATAGTTTATTTATATTAAAATATTATTAATAAAAAAATAATACCGTAGGTATTACATTTTTTTTAAAGATTAAAATTAACAGTATTAAAGGTTTCTTTTAGACTAAAAAATAGCGCGATTTAAAATAAGGAAACTTATTGTCTTTATTAGACGCCGTTCTATTTGATGCTATTAGTAAGATTATTTTTATTTAATTTTCATAACGAAAATCATTCCGCATGACTTGCATATATGTAAATTAATATAAATTACGACCTTATATGTATAAAGAAAAATTATATCTCAAAAATATAGATTTCATAGCTAAACAACTAAGACTAACTGTATTTTTTTATTGTTTAATTAGGTAATCTAGGTGTTTATTTAAAATGGTGTTATTGTATTAATAATATCGATTATTCAAAAATATTTCATTTGTGCTTCTTGGGTAAGAATAGTCATTTTTTTTGTAATTTATTTATTCACTAACAATTGTAGGTACGACAGTTAAAAGGTCGTTTGAGGATTTATTATCCGCATATTTTATATAGGCGTTTATTGTATTTTTCTGATATAAGCTTTTATCTAAGTTAAATTGTTGGAGTAATCTAAATATTAATGATTTTATCAAATGTTTCTATATTGCGGTATTTGTATATTACGTCATAATCTATAATTGCATAGTACAATGTTAGTGGTTTTTTTTGTTTGTTCTTGTGGATGATTTTTATTTTTTACATTTCTTAACAACGAATTAACCTCGCTGTATTATTAGATTGATTTTCACTGTTTTTCTTCGTATTTGCAATTTGGGGAAGTAGGTTAAATAATTAAGAACACGTGTATATTATTGAAGAGGACTTATGAAGTTTAAACCTTTATTTAGATAGGTAATTGAAAAGTGTTTGCGTGTCAAAAAGAGCAATAAACATTTATTTTATTAAGCAGAATTCTATAAAATTTTTTAACATTATTTAGGTCTTTTTAAGTTCGAGATAAAAAGATTGCATACATATTTTATATAATTGAATTTTATAAAGTTTAGATTTAAAAAACTACAGATAACAACAGAATAGATTGTAAATAAAAATCAATATCTTGATTATTATAGTTAAGTTTTTTTCGGTGATCTCATTGATAATATATTTTTATTAGTTAGTTATTAATATCTTAAAATATCTAAGCAAGCAGTTAGAAGCAAACTTTAATTAGTCGATTTTTTACACTTCAAAAAACTTTATAACTGGTGTGATAAAAAGTTATCAAGGTTTCCTTTAATAACATTTGTTAATTTTTTAGATCTCGGTACAATTAATAATTGTTAGATTATTTTGCAATCAGTACACGCTTAGATAAGCGAAATAAGAAAATTACAGCTCTTAAATCTGAGCTATTTAAATACATTTTTAAATAAACTCAATATTTTTAATTATAGGTAAGGTTAAAAACACAAGTTAGGTATAAGGTAATACTACAACTAAATATTATGGAATATGAGTCAATTAGTTTCATACTAAAAACAGGATTATGTTAACTTATGATCTACTGTATGATGTTAATTAATTTGATATTTTAATAGGTCTAAGTAGCGCAAATCTCCTGGAAAATGCATCATTTGAATTCAATGGTAAATTATGATATTTCTATCAGTTAATAGGGCGAGGCATTGTTCTCTACAAGATGTCGTTATTTTTTTTCAAGAAAGTAATATTGATTATAATCAATATGATAAAAAGAATTAAGGTGTTTTTAAATCAATTAGATGAGTAGATATAAAAATAGAAATCTAAAGATTTACAATCTCCTTAAAAGAAACAATACAAATTCGTAAATAATTTAATATTAATGCGTAAATTTATAAGGAAATTCGTTGACTTAGAATACCGTTTTGTTATAATTTTTAAAACATACAAAATCTAATATTTAAATCATAGTAAATTATTTTTTTTATATTGATGTAATTGGGTTGTTAGCTCAGTCGGTAGAGCAGTTGACTTTTAATCAATTGGTCGCAGGTTCGAATCCTGCACGACCCATCATTTCATTATTAATTTAATATTTTTATACTATATAAAATAAAAGTTTTATCTTTTTAAATAAACAATAAGATATAAATAAACAATAAGAAAACGATGTAAATCTTATTCAAAGTTAAGATTTTGCAAGTAATTGAATTGTATTAAAATTTTTTATTTACAGTATTTTCTCTCGATCTTTATTAATTACAATTAGTAATTTTTACTATAATCTTAATCAATTTTACTGTATAAAAACTCATTGTGACTTTGATCATCAGGGAATGTTGTAAACATTATATTGAAATTATTTTTTATTTTTATAAAAAATCAGGATTTTTTAATATTTATTTTTCATTGAAGGTTTTAATATGTATTTTATGATAATTTAGATAGTCATTAATTATCAATTATAATTTTTTATATAGATTTATTTTTTATGTTAGGAGTTTATTGATAAAATTAAATCAACCTAGATTAAATTCTAGTTTTTTTATCTAACCATCTAACTTATAGATACTTTGAAAAAAATTAATGTTCTGTGAAGTTAAATTAACATATAGGTTACGATGGTATATAGATATATTGTTGATCGTCTAACCTTCGAATAGGTTTAATAGAAGCCGATGATTTACAAGATGGGCAACGCCAATAAATGCTTTGAGGGTTAAAATCGCATTTTTGGCAATGATATCGAGGTTTAGTATGAATTTGTTCTTCCACAATATTCCGCAGTTTTTGCGAACTTTCTTTCGCACGACTATTTTTTTTGTTTCGCTCAGATAAAATTTCATTAGTCGGTGAAATAGATGCATTGTTGGATGTTGTTTTAATTGTTGATTAATGTAACCGTGATCTACTTCAGGTCCTTGTTTTCTTTTAATGATATCTGTGAGTATTAGTTCCGCTGCTGAGCCAACGTTTTCTTCTATACAGCGCTTAAGAAATGTTCTCAATTAATAATTTTTTACTAATCATTTCACGATCCTGTTCTAATACTTTAGTTAATTCATCAATTACATTTGTATAATCTTGTTGTTCTATATAGATTCTAGCGCGCATGATAGATACCATTGCACTATTTTCATTTGCACCTGCTCCCTTTTTTTTAATAAAAATAGGGCAAAATTGATGTTATTATTATCCAGAACTCTGAGTGCTAGTTTACAGTAAAAATGCGCAATTTCTACCCGGTATTGTTTTTTTTTCCAAGTTTAACTAATTTTTCAGCGGTTTCTATTTCTTTTAACCATTCGCTAGTTGCTTGATATATTTTCAAAAGTAGACTTAATGTACTGATTCGAAAGTCATGTTCGTTTATTAACTGATTAAATACATTTTCAGTACAATCATAAAAACCTGTTGCCATATAATTACGCCCTAGTTGTTGGATAGCTAATAAACGTTGTGAAAAACTTAATGAAGTGCTTTTAATTAACTTTTTGTGAATGCGTAAAGCTGGTCAACTTCGCTTCTGGACCGGAATAAATTAACTAGCATTAGATGAGCTTCAAAAGTATTGCTGTTTTTTAACATGTATAAAAATAGGTCTACTGCCTTATTTTGTTGGCTAGATAATAAAAAAACTTATTTCTGCAATATGCCCTCCTCGGGAGAGGCGGTTAGGTCTCTGCTGTATGCACTTGCGTCTCATATACCACCCATAAGTCGCAGCTATGGGTGGCAAGAGAAACAGTAATTCTAACATAGTGACGACTCCTTAAATGTAATAACAGATGTTTAAGTTAATAACCAGATTGCGCTATTTCTGAGAGATCTAAGTTGCTGTTTTAAACATTTTATTTTACCTGCAACTTTAGATTAGAGCTATATACATGTATAATTAACTAAAGTGATGCACAAAAGAAAAATTTTTGATAATTAAGCGGGTTGTAATCGGCAATTTAGATACAAGTATAAATGAACTTAATCTGACTCAGGAGAGGTTTTAAGAATTGACAACTATTATTATTGACATAAAAATCACTTGAATAAGAAACGCATTAGAGATGATTAACAAAATATAATTTTTTAATTATTTAAAATGGCACTGTGGATTTTACTTTAATTAAAGTAACTAGTTAGTTTTGTAGTTAACATTTTTATGTAATCTAGATATGTTTTGCGTTAGTAACAATATTATTTTATTTATTTTTTTAATCGTTATTACCTAATTATCTATTTATAAATCACGGTCATGCGGATTTATGTTTTTCATTTTGGTTAAGTCGAAATGATCTAAAAGATTGCTTTTGTAGTAACTTAATATTAACAATGGTTAAATTAATTTTCTCAGATATTTTTACTTACCTTTTCTCGGTAGATCACTAAGTATTATTAATCTTTAATATTTTCTTATAAATGACATTTTAGGTTATTCTATTTGAAGATATTTTTCTCATTTTGGATATTTTTTTAGTTGCTTCTTAAGAAAGAATTTTATAAATAAATATTTATGTTGTTTTTAAGATGTTGGTTAAGAGTATTAGGCTCTTAAAAAGAGGCGGTGATGCAATAAACATTATACATTTAAAAAGGCAATATTGCTTCAGCGAAAAATTAGTTCCTTGTCCGCTTAAATACAATTATTATTACTTTTCTACAATTAATTTATATTTTTTAAAATTATTCTAGTTATTTTTTTATCAAATTATATAGCATATTAATTAATTTTTATTAAAATTATGGTTTTAACCGATATATATACTGCTTTAAGTTTAAAAGATATTGCATATATTTTGTCTGCGAAAAACTAAATTCTTTTCTAAGAAAGCGTCTATATAATAAGAATTTGTATGCTTATATTAAAAGAAGAGATTAGCGAGATATAGAAAATATTAGATAAATATATCAGGTTATTTATGTTAATTAATTCCTATCATATAACTAATGTAAATTTGTTAATAATTTTTATGTAATAGGTTCAATGGATAATATAAGAAGGTTAAGTAAATTTACATTAAGATTCTTAACATAAAAATTTTATCACTTAAGTAGTGTAGTAAATAAAAAAATATTTTTTGCAAGGATATAGAATAATGATGAGGTTGAATATATCGAATGACATTATCATCTTGAACTAAAGCATTGAATATTAGTTGATTGTTAATAAGAAATAAGTCTAAAATAAAATAAATGTTGTTTTAGTATTCCTTTTAATACAGATAAAGTATTTATATTTTCTTTAAAATTTTGTTTGGGTAGGGGAGAATCAAAGAATCCCTATCTGTTCACCTGCAATGTGAAAATAATTAAAAGTGTTGTAATGGTAGAAAATAAGAGAATAATCTAGAGTTGATATTTCAAAAAATATATAGTTACTATAGTTGGTAACTAGTAAAAATATGTTAGTTGTTTTTTTTATATCTAATATGATTAAAAAGTCATCAAATCTAAAAAATGTTCATATTAAAAAATAGTTCTGAACGTATTTATAATATAAATTTAATGAGTTTTTATTTAGAATTATAGAGGAAAGTTAAAACGTATTGATTACTTATTAAATCTAATTTTACGATGATAATAATTATCGATAGAACTTTTAAGAGAGCATTAGCACGTTTTTTTTATAAAAAACTGTACACTATGTTGGTTTTTATGTAATTCTTTTTTTTTAATTTTTTAACAAGTCGTATTAGTTGTGAATGAAAAAAAAGAGAAACATGCTTTCTCCGATATAAGAAAATTCTTTGTTGTAAATAAAATCTATAAATTTACTTAGGTATTTTCTAGAGTTGTTAAAATAAATCTCTAATTGTACTCTAAATGATCAATATGATTACTATAGCACTAATTACTAACAATCTTATGCTCAAAGTTAAATTTTTTTCTTTTTTTTTAGAGGGATCCTTTCAGTAAATGAAAAAATCAATTTCTGTTATTATGCGTTATTGGTTTGGTGATATGGTGGCGTGGGGTGCTTGGTATTTTATAAATGTCTGGAACCAAAATATGAAATGTGAAAAAGATTATTATCTAGTAAAGAAAGATTTTAAATACAATCAGATAAAATTGTACGACTTGGTTGCATAAAAAAATGAAAGGTTAGATTTATAGAAGTAAATCTAGAGCAAGTTTAGCAAAGATTTTTAATTGCGGTGAGATTTAGTACTAATATAGAAAGTATTTTATCTTCTATAAGATTCAATACTACAGGGATTTTTGGCGACGTATTTTTCAAGGCTACTTTTATTAATAAAGTTGAGATAATCAATTATCTTCTTCTATTTAAACTGTTTTAGACAGCAAAGAAATTATCTTAAAAGTCTTATCCCGCACCCGAAGGAAAAGCGATAAAGAGATCGTATGGCAGTTATATCGAATATATAAAATGAAATCGACAAGTTTTTTATATTTCCTACGCTAGGAAATAATTGGATGCATTTTCTACTCAATATATATATTAATGTTCTAGATGCTAAAAAATAATAATAAGTGACTTGCAAGAAGTTTTCAACCTTATTAAAGAGAGTTTTAGGAAATTGTAAATTTTATTTACCTGCAATAAAATACTCTCATTGTTTTGTTTCGAAAATGCTATAAACAATATATAGGCGATTTTAAGAATGTGACAATCAAGATTTGAGCTTCCTGGGTTAATTTACATAATAAATTTATTATTTTTTGATAAAATTAAGCAGTTCAGTTAAAAATATCTAATTTAGACCATTATTAATAAAATGTATTTTAAATGAGATATTATATTTATAAAAATACCTCTATAGATTATGAAGGTTTTCATCACTATTTTTACAGGCAGACTTAAAAGTAGATATAGAAAAAATAAACAAAATTGAAAAAAAAGATAAGTTGAGAATTGGAAAAACCACTTTAATAAATAGACTGAATAGCAGAGAGTGCGATGTAGATGGTTAATTATGATTATATGAGTCTCCGTTAGAGTATATGTAAAAAAAACAAACAGAGGAATACATGATAAGATTGACTTGTAAGGTCTTATCCGTAGATGCAATTACTAAAACCGTTTATCGTATACGGTTGGTTAGGGCACCGACTTATAATTTTCGTGCCGGTCAGTATTTAATGGTAGTTATGGATCATAATGATATAAGACCATTTTCTATGGCGTCGACACCACTAGAACAGACTTTTATCGAGCTCCATATCGATGCCTCTTCTTTAAATCTTTATGCACGTAAGCTTGTGGAAGCTGTTATTAAAACACAAGAGATCACCATAGAGAGGCCTAGAGGGAGCGCTTTTTTACGTGACGATACCGAGCGACCAATTTTATTAATTGCTGGAGGTACCGGTTTTTCTTACATACGCTCTATTTTACTAACCGTGCTTTCGCTGCAGCCTACACGTAAAGTAATGATATATTGGGGAGGAAAAAAGCGAGAACATCTTTATAAGTTAGATGAACTAGAAGTGCTTGCTTTACAGTATTCTAAGTTATCAGTGGTACCAGTAGTAGAACAATGTGATGATAAGCAATGGAAAGGGCGTTATGGTACTGTTATAATGGCAGTAATACAAGATTATAACTATTTAAAACCTTACGATATTTATATTGGAGGAAATTTTAATATGGCAAGAGTTGCGCAAACACTGTTATGCAGTGAGTGTAGGGCTGTAGTTGAGCGTATTTTCAGTGATGCTTTTAGTTTAGAGAGAAACTTTTATTTTAATTAAGACTCCATTTGTTTTTTTTCACGAAAAAGAAGTTATTTAGAGAATAGTAACTTTGATTGCATCTAAATTGCTTCATAAGATTATTGTTCTATATTATAAATTTTATACGCGCAACTCAAATTTCTTTCATAGAAAGTTATTTTTATTTTAATATTTTATATTTTATTAGTATATCATACTTTAGTTAATTTGTAGAAGTTATTATTTTTTTGTTGAAATCTCTTATATAGGATTGTTTAATTAAGTATTTTTTACTTTTTTTTTGAGATATTTTATAATTATTGTTTTTTTTGTTTTTTTTTGAAAAATTTTGACTACATTATTAGTTTAATAATTAAATTTTATATTTACAATATTTATTAAATAAATAAACTTTTATTTAAATATGGATATTTATGTTTTTCTCTTTCTTATTAGACCCTTATTATAATTCCATATTTTTAATAATTTTATTTAATATGTTTAATATATTAAGTTAATTTTAACTAATGAGGTTAGTTTTAAAGTCAATTAGTTTGATGGTAATATAGTTTTCTTATATGGCTTTATTGATTATACGTTTTTATTGATATTAATATATTGGTGTCAGTTTTTATATATCTTAATTTGTTTTCTTAATGAGCTATCTTATATTAATAGTTTAATATTTAATATGATTAAAAAGCTAACTTTTTTAAGTTAGATGTTGTCTCGATTAGTAATGAAAAGATGCTGCAATTGTTTAGTGTTAAGTAAATATTATATTTTTTTTGAAGAGGATTAATAATTTTTTTAAATGATCTAGATTGTTTAGAATAGAAAATTCTAAATTTCTATACTTAATTGACTTTAATGTTTAATTTTTTAGTAAATTATTCTTTTCAAAAAAAATTTATTGGTCTTATGCTGCGTAAATAGAATATTATGACCCTTACAAAATTTAATACGCACACAATTTATTTCTCTTTTTTTTAAATCAGTTAAAGTTTTAATTTCGTTTTTTTTGAAATAAAGAAGATGTTATAAGGTTAGCCTGTTGAATGTAAAACAAATATTCAACTAACATAGTTATGTTATTAACTTAAATATATTATCTCTTGTATATCGTATGTAAATACTACGTTTAAGTAATTAATATTATTTAATCACACACAAGAATAGAAGAAAATAATATTATTATTAGTACTAAATATTGTACTAGCATAATAAAAGTATTTTGCTTATATACTTATCAAATAGATGATTTGATGTTATTTTTTTGATAGTAAAATACTGTAATAGACTTTTTATTAGTTTAACCTCTACATTAGCATATTTTTAAAGCATTAGAAAATTGTGATTCATCAGAAAATTTAACTAAGATCTATCATTTAATAACAGTGTCTATCTTAATAGACATACTGTCATCAGTGATAGAAACAAATATATATCTATATTATTTTTTTAATAAAAAAGGTAATAAATTATATTTTAATGTATAATGTTGCTATTTATTATAAATAGATTGTGTTTGGATTTTCATCTTCTACTTCCGAGTAGAATTTTAAAAAATTAATTTTAGACGCACTTTGAGTAAAAAAAATGTTTGAAAATTTATCGGAACGATTATCGTTAACATTACGTAAAATCAGTGGTAGAGGTCGTTTGACTGAAGATAATATTAAAAATAGTTTACGTGAAGTCCAAAAAGCGCTTTTAGAAGCAGACGTAGCACTACCAATTGTAAAAAATTTTATTAGTCGGGTAAAAGAGAATTCCATAGGAAAAGAAATTAATAAAAGTTTTACTCCGGGACAAGAATTTATAAAAATTATTCATGCTGAGTTAATAAAAGCTATGGGTGATCAAAATAGCTCACTTAATCTTGCAGTGCAACCACCGGCTGTCGTTCTTATAGTTGGGTTACAGGGTTCCGGAAAAACAACAAGTGTTGGTAAGCTTGGTAGGTATCTTTATAATCAGAAAAAAAAGAAGGTGCTGATGGTATCTGCTGATGTTTATCGCCCTGCTGCAATTAAACAACTAGAGACTCTTGCTTCAAATGTAGGTATTTCTGTTTTTTCATCCACTGCTGTTAATGAGATTCCCCTCAATATTGTACGGGAAGCACTGAATCATGCAAAGCGCAAGTTTTATGATGTGTTGCTTATAGATACAGCTGGTTTTATGCATACAGATAAAGTAATGATGTCAGAAATTATTGCAATTCATTCTGCTGTTTCTCCCATAGAAACTCTCTTTGTCCTTGATGCAATGACAGGGCAGGATGCGGCTAATGTTGCTAGAACCTTTAATCAATTTCTTCCTTTAACTGGTATCATCCTTACTAAATTAGATAGTGATACAAGAGGAGGGGCTGCGCTTTCTATTCGTTATCTTACCGGTAAATCAATTAAATTCATTGGTGTTGGCGAGCAAATTGATGCATTGGAACCATTTTACCCGGATCGTATAGCTGGACGAATACTTGGTATGGGAGATGTATTGTCTTTAATTGATGATATAAGTAAAAAAATTGATTTTTCTCAAGAAAAAAGAAGTGCAAAAAAAATAATAAAAGAAGGTGTTTTTGAAATCAATGATTTTTTAAGATACCTTCAAAAAATGCGAAATATAGGTGGTATAGACGGTATGCGGAGCAAGCTTCCGGCTAATCTTAATTTACAGATAGATGATAAATTATTGAATAGGATGGAAGCCATTATCAATTCGATGACAGCTAAAGAACGTTTAAGTCCAGAGATTATTAAAGGGTCTCGTAAACGTCGTATTGCTGGTGGTTCTGGTATGCAGGTTCAAGACATTAACCGATTATTAAAACATTTTAATGAAATGCAGAAAATAATGAAAAGAATAAATAAAAATGGTATAGAAAAAATGATTTATAATCTCAAGGAGATGATAACATCTGGTGTTAGATTGCCTTAATTTTCCATTGATTATTTATGAAGAGATAAGTAGAAATTTTATCCCTTTTATGCGGCAACCGGGCCCCATCATCCCTGATAGGGTCCGGTTTTTTATGAACTAATGAGGGTTTTATGGTAAAAATTCGTTTAGCGCGCGGTGGAGCAAAAAAACGGCCATTTTATCAAATAGTTGTAACCGATAGTCGTAATGCACGCGATGGTCGTTTTATTGAACGTATTGGTTTTTTTAACCCAATCGCAATGGGTCAAGCTCCAGGTATAAGTTTTAAGCTTAATCGACTTCAGTATTGGCTTATGCAAGGTGCAAATATTTCTAAACGTGTTGCAACTTTAATTAAAGAGTCAAAGAAAAGAGTGTAATTTTTGTTGGTGGGAATAAATGAGTAAGAAACTTTATGTATCGTCCCCACCTAAGCAAGTCACCATAGGAAAAACAGGGTCAGCTTATGGAATTAATGGGTGGATTCGAGTCTTTTCTTTTACCGAAAAAGACATAAGTATCTTTGATTATCAACCTTGGATTCTTCAAAAATCAAATTTTTGTCACGTGATGAATTTAGAAAACTGGAAACATCATAATCAAGGCTTTATAGTTAAAGTTAAAAACATTGATGATAGAGATGCGGCTAGAATGTTAACTAACTATAAAATTATCATTGATTCTTCGAATCTACCTGTTTTAGATAAAGGTGAATATTACTGGAATGATCTTCTTGGTTGTCAAGTTATAAATTTACTCGGAAATCAATTAGGTAAGGTGGTTTCTATCATAGAAACAGGATCGAATGATGTTTTAGTAGTACAAGATAACTTAAAAGATGTTTTTAGTATGCAGAAGCAATTAATTCCATTCCTACCTAATAAGGTAATTAAGAGTATTGATCTTAACAAGAAAATTATTAATGTTGAATGGAATTTTAATGTTTAATCTATAAATGTTATAGACATAGGAGGGTTAGAATGTGGATTGGGATTATCAGTTTGTTCCCTGAGATGTTCCGTGCTATTACCGATTACGGAATAACTGGTCGCGCAGTAAAAAATAGTTTGTTAGTTTTAGAGTTTTGGAATCCACGGGATTTTGCTCTAAATAAGTATCGTGTGGTAGATGATCACCCTTATGGGGGTGGTTCTGGTATGATTATGATGTTTCAGCCATTACGAGATGCGATTCATGAAGCAAAAAATATAGCAGGGAAAGGAATAAAGGTAATTTATTTGTCTCCTCAAGGACGTAAACTCGACCAGGAAGGTGTAGCTAAGTTAGCTTCTAATTCGAAAATGATTTTGGTTTGCGGACGTTATAAAGGTATTGATGAGCGTTTAATTACTACAGAGATTAACGAAGAATGGTCGATTGGTGATTATATTCTTAGTGGTGGTGAGTTGGCAGCAATGGTTTTAATTGATTCAATATCTCGACTAATTTCAGGAGTATTAGGTAATAACGATTCTTCATCGGAAGATTCGTTTAGTAAAGGATTATTAGATTGTCCACACTATACTCGACCCGGTGTTTTTTCCAACATTGAGGTTCCTAGAATTCTTCTATCCGGCGATCATAAAAAGATTCGTTTTTGGCGTATGAAACAATCTTTAGGGCGTACTTGGTTAAGAAGGCCAGAATTGCTTAAAAGTCTAATATTAACGAAAGAGCAAATAACCTTATTAACTGAGTTTCAGGGGGAGTATCAGAATGAATAATTATAGTGATTAAATAGAATTAGTTAATAAATGTTAACTTGAACTGATAGTTTACCTCGGATAATAAATAAAATTATGAGTAGAATAATTCAACAGATTGAGAAAGAGCAGATGAAAATAAACATCCCGGGTTTTCGCCCAGGTGATTCTGTAGAAGTTAAGGTATGGGTTGTTGAAGGTAACAAAAAACGTCTTCAGGCATTTGAGGGGGTAGTTATCGCTATTCGTAATCGTGGATTAAATTCTGCATTTACTCTTCGTAAGATGTCTAACGGTGAAGGTGTAGAGCGGGTGTTTCAGACACACTCTCCGCTCGTTGAGAGTATTAAGATAAAACGTTGTGGTGCGGTTCGTCAGGCGAAATTGTACTACCTACGTGAACGTACTGGAAAAGCGGCACGCATTAAAGAGCGTCTTAATTAAGAGTTTTAGACATTTTTTATAATAACCATTTCTTAATCCACACTCCTTTAAAAGGGTTAGGCTTGTTTTCTTAACCCTATTTTTAAACAAGTTATTTAATCATTTTTTTATATTAACAACTTGACATAATATATTATTTATTGTTAGTAAGCGTTATAGCAATAGGGTTTTTATATACTGATCTTTAGAAAAATTGCGAAATTAAATTCAATTATCTTTTAAGTGGTAAGGTTTTATTTTCGAATAAAGGTCATCTTTTTTTTGGAGATGATCTTTATAATAATGTGGTGTCATCAATAGATTTTAATTTATGTGAAGTTATATTTTATAAATAGAGTAGTTTTAAAAAAAATTAGTATAATGTTCTTATCTTAATGGGTAAATTCCTGTTAAATATAAATTTAATTCAATATGCTTAACTTTTTTTTGTAAAGCAATATGTCACTCTGAATAAATTGTACTTAATTTAGATAGAGTATGTATGTTGTGATAGATTTTTTTTATAATTAAACGATTAATATCTAATTAATATTACGCTCTCATTAATAAAGAGTAGGAAATCCTTTTCTTTTTACTGGATTATAAACAAGACAAATCAAGATTGCCTTTAATGTTACTAATAATCTTGTCTAAATATTGATGAAAATAATTTGTTAAATTAAATAGGAGCCTGGCGTTCACATGATTAGTTAAAGTTAATTAGACAATATAGACTTATCTTTTATAATGCTGATGGCATACATTTTTATATTATTTTCCGTCGTTTATTAATAATTACATTATACTTTTTATTTTTTTTTTGGATAAAATACTTTATATTTATTTATATATGATTCGAGATTTATTTTTATTCAATAAATTTTTTAGATTGTTAAACTCGTTTATTTATTAATTAGTTTCTAATACTAATATTATTGCATAGGTTCGATTGAAGTCTACATAAAACTTTATTATTTTTTTATAAAAATCGATAATAAGGGTCTCTTTTATTTTATAAAAAAATACTGATCTTAATTAAGATCCTGACTGGAGTTACTCGAATCTGTTTCAAGATTTGTTTGAATTTATTAATGTATTTTGTTGTTAACTTATTTTAGTTAAATATTGATATTATTTTAAATTTGTTTTTTTAGTATTTTTATGTCGCAATAACAGAGAGCGCGCTTTTAAGGAATGTTTTGAGTATAATGGATATTATAGTTTGATATGAGGTATTTAATGATTGTTGGTTTGATTGCTGCGCTAGCACGAGATCGTGTTATTGGAGTAAAAAATACTATACCTTTTAATCTTTCAGCGGATTTAGCTTGGTTTAGATGTAGAACGCTTAATAAGCCGGTGATTATGGGGAGAAAAACTTTTGAATCTATTGGGAGCGTTCTTCCAGAAAGAAAAAATATAGTCTTAAGTGATCAACCAGATAATAATAGTTCGGTAACTTGGGCTTCTTTTCCAGAACAAGCATTGTTAGAAGCAGGTAAGGTTGATGCAGTGATGGTGATCGGTGGGGGTAAGGTTTATGAAACGTTTCTTAATTGGGCTACTCGTCTTTATTTGACTTATATAGATGCTTCTTTAGAGGGTGATACTTGGTTTCCTGATTATGAAATTCATGGTTCATGGTTTTCTACTTTTATTTCATACCATAAAAAAGATTCTAAAAACATTTATAATTATTGTTTTGAAATTTTAGAGCGAGATCTTTAATCATAACTGTGTTCTACCGTTATTTTTATATTAAAATAGGTAAAAATCTTAAACAGATAATTTTGTTATTTTAATTTTAAAAAAGAGCATAATTTTTTATTGAGTAGATAGCAGTTTTATTCTAAAACATTGTTAATACTTGTAAAATATAATAAAATTATAAATTTTTTATTTAAAGTAAATGTTAAATTTTAATAATTCCTTGTTTTAAACAACTATAGATTTAGAAATGTTTATTATAATTATAAAAAAAATAATTCAAACAAGATGTAACAGTTTTGTAAAAAGTATTCATATATAATATGATATGTAATCGTGATTACGATATAGTAAAAGTAATTTAAGAGATTAATATCTAATTTTATAAAAAAATAAATATATGTGCTCTTTAACAACTGTATTTCTATATAATAATTTAACTAATAATAAAAAGTTCTAATAAGCATGTTGTTAATTTTGATATTTAGATGTACGTATTATTAAAACTGTAAAAATAAGAAGTGTAAGATGCGGATATTCTACCTTACATCTATTGAGATCTTTACTTCTCGCTTAATGCTAAATGAATTTATTTAAATAAATAAGGGTAGATGTAGAAGTTTTTTCTATCAGGATGCGCTTATTTTGTATTCATGTAATATGTTTGATAGGTCTATATAACTTTTTTTGATCTATGTTTTTTAAAAAAGATATAGTTATTTTTTTATAAATTCAATTTATTAATACAATTAATATCCAATCTATTTAACATAAAGTATTTTATAAGTAATAGTAATGAGAAATTAATATTTCCATGTTAAATTACAAAATATTTTAAATTGATTTAATGTGATATAATCAAAAAAATATTTATTTTTATGGTGGCTATTTTAAAAATGGGTTTTCAGGCGATTTAAGTAGAAAAAAATCATAATTATCAATATTCATATCCGATAAATTTTAGATGAAATATATATTTGGCTCTGTATATTTTGAGGTAATTTTATTTGAAAATCGATAGATTTTTTTATAAATAACTTCTATTTTCCTTGTTTAGATATTTTTAAATTTAACAGTTAATTTTTGATAAATTTTAAGATTTTAGTGAAGGTGAAAAAATTAAAAAATGTTTTCAGGATAAAAGTTCATATGAAAAGTATAAAGTAAATTTGGATATAGAAGAGATGTATTCAAATTTTTAGCTAATAGTTCTGTATTAAGCTTTAATTTTATTTAATATAAAAATATAATTAATAGTTATATGTACAGTTTCTTTGAATTTAATGTTTTTGCTGAAATAATTTTGTTGCAGTTCAGGAATTTTTTATAATTAGATTGGATTTAAAATCATGTTGAAATCTTGCGTATCATTTGTTTTTTTTTATATTATTAATGTAGCTCAATTAATAGAAATTTTTCATATTATTTAATAAATAGACTATAACTATCTTGAATTAGATTAAAAATCCAGTTATTAAGATAATGTATAAATGTAATCTTTAATTTATAAAATATCTGCTTTAGAACAATTGTAATAAATTAGTCATTTGTTAAGATAACTCCATTAGAAACAAATAATTAAAGCTATGAAATTAGAAACTTTTTTTAAAAACTCTCTGCATCGGGTTTTTAATTTTTTATCGAATACTTAATATATTTTTATTGTAGATTGTCTATAAAAAGTTGAATTCGGTTTCATGGGATCTTAAGTATTCGATTATCTCTCATGGCAACAGATTGTGTTAAGTGGAAAGCCTCGGGTTTAATTCGATTAAAATTGATTTTAGTTTTTTTTGTAAAGCTAAAAGAATATTTATTTAAATATGTGTATAGAAAATTTCCCGTAAGGAGAAAAAGTAATTACTTTTCTTGAAATTTTAATATAATCATGTTGAACAATAGCAAGAAAATACTATAGGTAAGAGTGTAGATGTATTATACACTATAATTATAATTTTTAATTGAGTGGAAAATGTTTTTTACTAATTATTCTAATAATTTTTTTAAAAAGTATTTTATGCGATTTTTTAGCTTAAAGTCAGTCATTTTTCTATTTGTTTGTATGGTTGATTTTTTTTAATTCATCATGATAAGAACGTTTCAAGTTAATTGAGGTAGAAGTATTTTAGTGAGTCGTTTAGATTAGGGTCTCCTACGCCAGTAAGAAAGAAGTTTTTTTTCTATAGTCTTTGTAATCAATTTGAGTATATTAATAAATTAACTTTTAAATGATAATAAAAATCATATTCTTAATATATATTAATTAATATACTTTGTTTGACCCTATAACTTTAAATTTATTTTATTAGATTTAGTAATATGTTTTACGATAAATATCGTATGCAATTAAGTGAATTATATTCGGGATTAAAAATATATTTATTTTATATTATCCACAAACGGGGATAATGAGAATTTTTTACTCTTCTAATTTAAAATGAAAAAATTCACCTATTAGATGAGTCGATAAAATAAAAAAACATTGTAAGATCAAAAGTGGGTTATCATATAAGGTTTATTTCTAAAATTGTTTAGATTAACGGTGATAATGTTATCAACAAACGGTGATATTTTTAAGTAAAATTTATGTGTTTCCTCTAGATTAAGTGTAATGACAAAGCTGGTTATATTAAAATATTCGGTGTTATAGAACTAAAAATTCAGTGTTATTGACTTAATTATTAATTTATGAATGTATAGTAGAATTTAAGCAAATGAAAAATTAAAAATTTTTTCATTTATTGCAATTTAGAGCAGGAACTTTAAAAAATGCCGGTTGTTTCGAATTTTAGAGATTGGGACCAGGATGTTGATGTTAATGTTATTCTCTTTTTTTATTATTATACTTTTGTAATTTAAATACAATAATAATACATTATTGATAAATATGATATGTAAATGGTTCTGTTTGAATCTTATTTTTAAATAAGGAAATCTCTTTTAAAAAAACACTCCTTTATTAAGTAATTTTTTTACATCTTATTTTTTAGTATAAAATTGTTTATACCTAGGAATACGAGTTATTCGTTCTTATCAATAAGTCGTTGAAATTTTTGCTTATTTTAGAGTTATGAATTGAGCAAAAAGACATGTTACATCCGATGAATCCTAAATACGTGCATTTTATTCATCAAATTCTATTTAATTATAAAGGAGCGAAACAGGTTTGTTATTAACCACATTTTATTTATTTACTTGTCGAGTTATACAAGAATTACTTCTCATAATTGAATAAGTTGGTAAAATTATATTTTTAATCGGTATTAAATAAGTATAAAAAATTATTCATAATGGTGTTATTGCGGCACCTTAATTTTTGTGAAAAAATTAAGACTTTATCTTTTTAAGAAAAATTCGACTATATATTTACTTGTTCTTTTTAATTTATCATATTTTCTTACTTTTTTGTTAGAAAATTTTTGTTACATCAAGGTATTTATTCCGCTTGAAGGGTGACATCGACATTTTCAGCAAAAGAGTGAGGAATGTCTGATTGAGGGGTGATAATAGGTCGTTTGACTTTTATTCCTAAAGCTCGAAATCTTTCTGCTTGACTAATAATATTACCACGTCCTTCATATAATTTATTTTTTGCTAGTTGATAACTATTTTTTGCTTTATCAAGGCTTTGACCGATAGCATGGATGTCGTCAATAAAAAGACGTAACTTATCATATAGACGTGTTGCTCGGTCGGCTATATGTTGTGCGTTTTTGCTTTGATATTCGTAACGCCAAAGATTATTAATGGTTCGCAATGCAACCAATAATGTAGTTGGACTAACTAAAATAATATTGTGCAATAGTGCTTCGCTAATTAGGTCTGGTTGCTGGCTAATAGCTAGAATAAAAGCTGGCTCTATTGGAATAAATAACAAGATGTAATCTAATAAACGCAATCCTGGTAAGTTTTGATAATTTTTATTACCAAGAAATTTTATATGCGTCCGTATCGAATTGATATGTTCGTTAAGAGCTAATTGACGCTCATGATCATTCTCGCTGTTGAAGTAGCGTTCGTAGGCTACTAATGATACTTTAGCATCAATAATCACATCCTTTTCTTGAGGTAGTCGTACGATTACATCAGGTTGTAGGCGTCGCCCATCGTTTTGCTGTATGCTTATCTGTGTTTCAAATTCATGATTTTCACGTAATCCTGATGTTTCTAATACACGTTGGAGTACTACTTCCCCCCAATTTCCTTGTATCTTGTTATTTCCTTTTAGTGCACGACTGAGATTGATTGCTTCTTGAGCTATTTGAGAATTAAGTTGTTGTAAATTACGAATTTCTTGGGTTAAAATATGGCGCTCATGTGATTCTTTTCCAAAATTATCTTCTACTTGGCGATAGAATCCCTCTAGTTTTTCTCGTAGAGGTATTAGAAGGCAGTTAAGACTTTGCCGATTTTGTTCGTCTATCTTACGTCCGGCATCTGAAAATATGCGGTTGCTTAAATTTTCAAACTGTACTGATAAACGTTGTTCGTTATTTGTTAATAAGCGTTGTTTCTCTTCTGATGATTTTTTGTTTTCTTCCAAGCGAATAGAAAGTTTACATAATTCTATTGTCCGGATGTCATTAATTTTCTTTTGCTCTAGTAGGGCTTGATTTAGCGTTTTACATTTTTCTTGCAAACAAGATATCGATGTTAACTGTTCCTCGGCGCTTGCTAATTTTCCAAATAAACGATGTTGTTCACACTCGCTGTCGCGGAGCATAATTTCAGTTTGTTTCCGAATATTTTTTTCCTCAATTAGAGCTTCATTTGTTTCTTGTAGTCTCTTTTCGAGACTTATTCGTGTTACTGTATTTACCATATTTCGCTTATGCAAGAAAACTTTGGAAATACACCAACCAAAACTTATACCAATAATTGGGCCAATGATATAGAAAAAGACACTATAGCTCATATCACCTCTGGTTAAATAATATTGTTAATAATATAAATAATGAAATGCATTATCTTTAATCTTACCTTATTAGGTATTAGTGATTTTATAGTTGAGTAGATAAAAGATTATATTATATCTTTAGTTTTTTTGAGATTGAGACATTATGATATAAAAGTTTAGGGTCAGTTTATTATAAACTGGGTTTTTATGTTTAACTAAGGATGTTATTATTAAATTTTAATGATTTTTTATATATAAAAATGTTTTTATTTAATCAAATAAATAGTTTACGTATCAAAAAATACGTAATTTGACCACTAATCAGCTATGTCATTAGGTGGAGGGTTACTATTTTCACTTTTTGTTATTTTTTTCTATCTAGACTTATTATACTTATTGTTTGATGTTTTTATATTATACAAATTAAGACTAATGTTATTAATATTAGATTTTTTCTGTTAAAAATAAATGATATACTGGTTAACTAGCAGAAATTGATTTTTTTAAATGTACATAATACTATAGTTATATAAATTGATTTAAATTCTATGTAATATTAAATATATTTAATATTTTATTGTTAATTTTATTACAGATTGACAAAATTAGTGTGAGTAAATTAATCTTATACAATGTACTTTAAATACAGAAGTAGAGATTTAATACATTTATATTAGGAAAAATTCTAGATATAAAAATAGAATTTTATAAATCAAATAAACAGACTGTTCACAGTTTAAGTTTTATAGGAAATAGTCGATTATTATATAATAAAGATTTCATAAAAATTAACTAGTGCATATTAGATATTATTTAGTAAAAACTATAATAAATTAATAAATTTAAAACGCTATTTTTTTTGAATTTTTATAAAAATGTTTATCTCTCTTAATAATCTTTTTTTCGTGAGTATACAGTTATAATTTTTGATAAATATCTGGGATGTTTTCTTATGATTTTTCAACTTACTAAAAGTTATCAATATACCTATAGAGGATTTAATAATAAACTAAAATAGCTCACATCAAAACAAAAAAAAATACCTTTGTTAATAATATAAAATAAGTTTATAGGAAAGCACCCGAAAAGGTTGCAACATGATTGTATGAATATACATCGTAACTAAATTTCCTTTTAGAAGACGGAAAGATAGACGAATTTATATCAAAACAGTTAATGAATAAAATTTTGACATTAATTTTTATTAATAGTTTTAAAATATATGATCAGATCTTTGTTTTTTTTTAATAAATTTCTGTGCTTAGATAACTCTGTGAGTGTTAGGTGGGTAAATAACATCAATAACATTCAGATGAATACAGTATGCTAATAAAAAGAAAAAAAATAGATCTAATTAAGCTATTAAGTTAAAATTGTTATAATAAGTAAAATATATTAATAGAAAACAGAATGCATTTCTTTTTAATAAAGATGATGTTAATGAAAACTGTTTTTTTCATGTGTAAATTATAACTTTTAGTAAAAAACTGACAACAGGCTAAATTTAGGTTAATAAAAAATATATTAAATAACATGACCTTTTAAAATAAAATATAGATTTTAAAGTTTTTAGTTTATTTTTTTTGCAGGTTATTTTTTTTAACCGAGAAATTATATTTTTATACTAATTTTTTAATAAAAATCTTGACATTAAATAATTAATTCGAAGTTTTTTTGAAAAAAAATTATCTATTAAGAATATAGAGTATTTTCTCAATAAAAAAGTTTTATTTTCATATTTATATTAACTATTCAACCAATAAAAGTTTGATCCTATTTATACAAATAGACATATAGGTGGTATGTAGATTCGTATTGCAGAAGCATTTTTCTTTTTTGTTTTTTTTAAGATTTGTTTAAAATTAATGGTGTTTAGATCATGTTGATGTTAAATTAAAATATGTTTTTTTAAAATGATAAGATGAATATCTTGATTAGAATATAGCATTTTTAATAAAGATGTTTATATGAGCAGCAAGCTTCTCATTACAAAATGATCAAATTTCTATTTGATAGATAATATAATTATTATAAATTTATCTACTTGCTGTGATAACCTTATATAAATTTAAAACATTTTTATTATCGGAAAATTCTCGTTCTAATTGGAAGAGAAGATAATCGTTAGTTTTTTTATCTTCTTAGCGTAACCTTTATGGTTATAAATTTCTTTATTTCTTAAACAAGAATATGAAAAGTTGAATTGATTCTAAGCAACATCGAATTAACATAATAATAGTTTTGAGTGTGTTAATTTATTAAAATTATAAGGGTTTAGAGGGTCTCTTTTCTTAAGTGAAAAATAATTTATTAACATAAATTAATGTATAAATGAATATTTTTATCAATGTGATGTAGAATAAAATTTCTTATCTAACAGAATGATTCCATTCCACTTACTATTTTCCTGTGCTTTATCTACATGTCATCTAATTAGTTATATAACCATACGTAATGTTTTTAAGTATATTGATGTTAATTTGTGATATTTTTACTGATTTATTGATTCTTTTTTTAAAATTTTTGAGAAATCTACCAAAGAGTAAAGTAGAATAAATAAAATTTATTTTTAGATAACAAGTTGCAAAAAGTGTTTTTTCATAAAACTAGTAAAGTTTTTATTAATTATTAAAGGTATTTGGTAACGTAGTATAGTGTTTTTTTATTTTTTTATTTACTTGTTTAGAACAAAATTTCTTTATCGGAAAAATATAATTTTATTTTTAGGATAAATTCTATGCAAGAATATTATAAAAAAATAAAAAACTAATTTAGTAATGAATTAGTTATTAACTAATGATAGTATTATTAATATATTTTTATATAAATTAACTGGTTGTTTAAGAAAAAAATATTTAAGACACTAAAATAGTGTCTTTGATTCTTTAAATAGAAATCTATTGCTATACAAATAAAATGTGTATGTAACTGTTTTTATGCGTTGATATAGTATGTTGATTTTATTTTTTTAATTTAATAGGATTTCCCATAAAAATCATTCAGAATTCTTGGACAAGAAATCATCGAGCGATAATATATCAATGAATCTTAAAGTACTTTAATAAGTTATAGATAACTGGAGTTAAAATAAAAAAATAAAGATTTTTTTTGATAAAAAGGTGCATTGAAATATAAGAGGAGTAAAGATTCTCATAGTTATTTTTATCTCTATTCTATATTGTTATAGGTAGTAGTATATGTAGTCTTGCGTAGGTTCATACATACATAATTCATTACCATATTATCCAGTAAGCGATTTCTGAAGATGGGTTCTTTATCTTAAAATTGGTATACAGTTTTTTTATTCTGTGCAATAAAATTTATCAGTAACTGTGACCATTTTTAACTAATTTATTTAAAAAACTTTAACATATATTATTTCCAATAAAATTATAGATAAAATTTTATTTTTATTAAGTAAATTGGGATATAAAATAGATTTGGGGTATAGAAATAATATTAGATTTTTAAAAATTGAAATATATTATTGAGGTAAGCAAACATACATAAAACAAATAGTATTTACAGTTTCTATTTAAAAAACGCTTCTTTTTAAAATACATCCGATATTAAATGACCTGCTTATTAAATAATATTGTATATTGATTCAATGTTAAATTTATAAAAAATAATGTTATTAAAATAATACACATGATGTAACACATTTACTGATAAAGAAAATTTGTTATTTTTATGTTATTTTAGAATATATCCATTAAAATGTTAAAGATATAGTGATCTGACTATTAAGAAATGCCCTAAAAAGGAAAAAGCAGAAAACATTGCTCTAATGACATTGCATGGATACCAATAATAACTAATTGCTAAAATAGCAGTTTTAATAAAAAGTAACACACTTCCCACTAGAATAGAAAAGTGATAGTTAGTATGGTGTTGGTAGTATTGTTCTCCTGCAATCCATACCATCAGAATACTAACAATGATACCGATAAATATCGGCTGTTTTAACAATTTATCTAACCCCATCCAAGAATACATCATTAATAAGATGCCAGAAGAAAAAAACATTAAGGTTAAGAGCCAGAAGTTTTCTAAAAGCATGTATTGAAAAAATCCTATAATGTAGAATACATAGCTGAAGAAAAAAGAATGCATGGCATAAATTAGTTGTTTTCTAGACAAGATAAGCAATATGCTACCAAAAAACGTTGCAAGAAGACCAAGAAGAACAAAATAACCAATAGGTGTGGTATGTTTTTCGAGAGCCTTCCAAGTAAGGGTGATAAGAAGTAAAAATGTTATGCTTTGAAATAACCATAATTGCCAAAGCGGTCCACGGTACGACGCGTCAACATAAAGCCATCCTGAGAACATTATTGCTATAAAGGCCCAAAGCATATTACTTCCTTTATGAAGTGTATTGTTGGGGGGGGGTAAATATTTTTATTACACAAAAGGGATTTCTGTATTTGATTAAGAATTATTTGATAAATGAAAATTAAGAGATCATTCTGTTAGCAATATGTTAATATTTACTTTTTTTTTGCTTATATCGCATACCGATTTAAAGAGATAATATGCGCTATATTATGGATTTATTTTTTGTGTTTTTTTAAAAGTTTTTAATCTAAAAAAAATTACTAATTTGTTAATAAGGATTTTAAAGTATAAATAAATTGATTGTATTTTCTTAATGCTAAATTTATAGAAATTACTTTTTTAGTTTAATATATTTTCAATATCATTCTTTTAACGCAGCATTTATTTTGGAAAGCCTTATTTCATTAACATTATTGTATTTTTATATATATAATAAAGATAATTTTACTTTTCTAGTATTATTAGAGCAATATGATAGATAATTTTTGATTAATCTTTGATCAGAAAATGATTTCAAATTTTCGGTTATTTTAAGTAAATGCCACATATAACACTTCAATGTTAGTATAATCTTATAGAAAATACAATATAACAAGATTTTTATATAAATATATTAATTATAGTGCTTTGTTTAATATATTTTTATTTTTTTATAACAATTGTTTTTATATTTATTTTTGAATGTTAAACCTATTTTTGAATATATTTTTTCTTCTGGGTCAGGGTCTATAAAATTTTATGATTCTTAAAAGGAAAACTAAATAGATGCGTTATCATTCAATAAATCCGTTAAGGTCGTTTTTCATTACAAATGGTAAGTTTATTATATTGTATAAGCATTTTCTGTTAAAAATTATTTTTAATTGATATGATGATGTATCATAAAATAATTGATTATTTTGTTTTTTTTTTGCTTTAATGGAGGTAACTTATTTATCATAATGTAATATTCTACAGAAAATAATCACCATTATCTTTTTTTTAAATTGATAAAATTACATTTTCGATGTTTATATATTTAAATAGCGGCGGGTAGTAAGCGCCGCATATATTTACAACAGTATTTATAAAAAATTTTTTCGGATATTTTTTAGATTTTATACCTTTATTTTTGAATTTGTTAAATCAGTAATAGTTCCTGCGTATATTTCTGCTGCTCGACCTATAGACTCATATAGTGTAGGATGTGCATGAATTGTGAGCGCAATATCCTCTGCTTCGCAACCCATTTCGATAGCTAAACTAATTTCTCCTAGTAGTTCTCCACCATTGACTCCAACTACAGCACCTCCAATAAGCTTATGATTTTTAGAATCAAAAAGAAGTTTCGTGATTCCGTTATAGGAGTCAGATGCCATAGCACGCCCAGACGCCTTCCATGGAAAAATGGAGCTCTCATAATTAATTCCTTTCTGTTTTGCTTCTTTTTCTGTTATCCCAACCCACCCAACTTCAGGATAAGTGTAAGCAATTGACGGAATTAATTTTGGATCAAAATAATGTTTTTCACCGGCAATAGCTTCGGCTGCTATATGACCTTCATAACTTGCTTTGTGTGCTAACATAGGATGTCCAACAATGTCGCCAATAGCATAAATGTGTGGAACAGTAGTACGCATTTGCTTATCTACGGGAATAAAACCATTGTTATCCACTTCTATTCCAGTTTGTATAACGTTAAGTAGATGACCATTTGGTACACGACCGATAGCTACTAGAATAGCATCATAACGTTGGATTGCTAAAGGTGCATTTTTTCCTTCCATTTTAACATATACACCGTCGCTTCTATCGTCTACTGTGTTAACTTTTGTTTCCAGCATCAGATTGAAATAGGAAGTGATTTGGTTAGTAAATATTTTAGCGATATCTGAATCCACTGCAGGAATAACTTGATCAAACATTTCCACTATATCAACTTTTGTACCTAAAGATTGGTAAACAGTAGCCATTTCCAGCCCGACAACGCCCCCTCCCATAACTAATAATCGGTTAGGTATTGATTTGATACTAAGTGCATCTGTAGAGTTCCATATGCGTGAAGAAGAATTGTCTCGGATACAAGATAGTTGCATTGGATGCGATCCCGCTGCGATGATCGCTTGTTCAAAAATAACGGTAGTAGTGTTTTCTTCGCTTGTTACATCAATCGTATTAGGGCTAGTAAATTTACCATAACCATGTATTATATGGATATTACGTGTTTTTGCTAGTGTTTTTAGACCATTAGTTAGTTGATTAACTACTTTTTCTTTCCAGTTTCGTACGTTGTTGATATCGACGTTTGGGGTTTTTAAAAAAATACCCTTTTCGTTTAATGTTTTAGTTTCAGTAATTACTTTTGCGATATGCAACAATGTTTTTGAAGGGATACAGCCTACGTTTAAACATACTCCACCTAAATCGGAATAACGTTCTATTATTGCAGTTTTTAAGCCTAGATCTGCGCAGCGGAATGCTGCGGAATATCCTCCAGGACCAGATCCTACGACTACTACTTGAGTGTTTATCTTTTCGGGCATAAACATAACCTCTTAGTTGATTATTCGATAATTTAACTGTCTATCTAATTTGGTGTGTTTTAATGAAAGAGTATTATTTTTTCTAACCGTTTTATTGTAAGTAACATTTAAAATATTAATTTATATAAAAATTAAAAAAGTTTATTAATGTAGGTTACTTATCAAGGTTGTTTGCTCTTTGAGAACAAGCTTATTTTTACGGTACTAATATTGAAACGGGGGATCTAAAGTTATTGCTTTACTTTGAAATTATAATATTAACCTGCGAATATCAGATAATATTTTATTAATAAATTTGATAAAATGTGCAGCCTCGACCCCATCGATAACCCGATGATCATAAGATAGAGATAGCGGTAAAATTAAGCGCGCTATAAATTCTTTACCATTCCATAATGGTTTTATTTCGCTTTTTGATATTCCAAGAATTGCCACTTCTGGTGCGTTGATGATCGGAGTAAACGCAGTTCCACCAATACCGCCAAGATTTGATATGGTGAAACAGCCACCTTGCATATCTGTCCTTGTTAGTTTATTAGAACGAGCGTTTTTTGAAATTGTTATTAATTCTCGCGTGATTTCCAAAATACTTTTTTTATTTACATGATAGAACACTGGCACGAGTAATCCGTTTGGAGTATCTACTGCTATGCCGATATTAATATATTTTTTTAACAGAATTTTTTGTCCATCTGTTGATAGTGAACTGTTAAAGAGAGGAAAATGCTCTAGCGCTACAGCAGCTGCTTTGATTATAAATACAAGTGGAGTAACTTTTATCGTAAGCGTTTTTTGTAACTCTATATTTTGCTGTTTTCGAAAAGATTCCATATCAGTAATGTCAACTTCATCAAATTGAGTTACATGGGGAATCATTGTCCAATTACGTTGTAGATTTCGACCTGATATTTTTTTAATACGACCAATCTCTACTTCTTCAACATCTCCAAATTTACTGAAGTCAACTTCAGGCCAAGCTAAGAGGTCCGGAAACAAGGGACGATTTAAAAACGTAGGTTGATTGTTTTCTTTTTTAATTATTTTTTTAATATAATGATGCAAGTCTTCACGTATAATTCGACCTTTTTTTCCAGTTCCTGTGATTTGCGTGAGATTTATTTCAAACTTACGCGCTAAACGGCGAATGAGTGGTGTGGCGTGTATATAGGAATCATTTTTAAAAAATATATTTCTTTCTTCATTTGTGCATCCTAATATAGGATTAGCAATCTCAGTTTTCTTCACCTTAACAGCCATAATTTGAGAACCACTCCAAACTTGGTCGCCTATCTTAATCTTAATTTCCTCTATTGTTCCATTAAGCGGAGCAGGGATATCTATTAATTCATTATTGTTTTTTACAGTTATTAGGGACTGTAAGGCCGCAATTTTATCGCCTACTTTGACTTTAATCTCGAAAATTTCGACTTGATGGTCTGCAATATGTGGGAGGTTAATTTTCTTGCTAATCCAGGATTGATTCGAAGCTGGTGTGTGATTTTTTTCCTGAAAAATTATTTCATCTGAGATTTGATTGTGCTTATTGGTTTCCTTTTCGAATATCATCATAAGTGAGTCTTTGTGCACTTTATCACCGATATCTACTTTAATTTCTTTTACTATCCCAGAACATGGTGCTGGCAGCTCCATCGATGCTTTATCGCCTTCAACTATAATAAGTGATTGTTCTAATTCTATTTTCTCTCCTATCTTGACTAGGATTTCAGTGACTTCCGCTTCATCTATACCAATGTCTGGTACATAAATTTCAACAGCCATTATTTAGGTTCTCTCTTATGCTAGACGAGGGTTGAGTTTATTAATGTCGATTCCGAATTCATTAATAGCCTGAATTACTATATCATGGTTAATATTTCCATTTTTAGCTAAACCATGTAATGCCGCGACAACCACATAGCTTGAATCTACTTCAAAGTGATGACGTAAGTTTTTTCGGCTATCTGAACGTCCAAAACCATCGGTTCCCAATACGTAGAAGTTATTAGTAGGGACAAAATTTCGTATTTGCTCAGCAAAGAGTTTTATATAGTCTGTAGACGCGACGGTAGGGGAATCATTAAGAATTGTTGCTACATATGGTGTGCGTGGAGTTTCGCTAGGATGGAGCATGTTCCATCGTTCGCAATCTTGTCCATCACGTGCTAGTTCAGTGAAAGAGGTTACACTATAAACATCAGAGCTTACATTATAGTTTTTAAAAAGAATTTGAGCTGCTTCTCTTACGTGCCGTAGCATGGCACCTGACCCCATTAATTGCACTTTGTTGGTATAGTAGTTCAGTGTTTCTAATTTATATATTCCTTTAACAATACCTAATTCAGAATTAGGTGGCATAGCCGGCATCGAATAATTTTCATTGAGTGTCGTTAAATAATAATAGATGTTTTCTGGTTTATCCCCGTACATTCTTTGTATGCCATTATGAATAATCACTGCAACTTCATACGCATAAGCTGGATCGTAGGAGATACAGTTAGGGATAGTAAGCGAGTGAATATGGCTGTGACCATCTTCATGTTGTAAGCCTTCCCCGTTTAATGTAGTTCGGCCAGAGGTAGCACCAATTAAGAAACCTCGAGCTTGTTGGTCTCCAGCTGCCCAAAATAGATCTCCTGTACGCTGAAAACCGAACATTGAATAATATATATAAAACGGAATCATCGGAAAATCATTGCTGCTATAGGAGGTGGCTGCTGCTAGCCAAGAAGAAGCTGCACCTAGTTCATTAATTCCTTCTTGAAGAATCTGTCCTTTTTTATCTTCTCGATAATAAGCGACTTGTTCACGATCTTGTGGAGTATATTGTTGACCATTCGGGTTATAAATACCTAACTGGCGGAAAAGACCCTCCATGCCGAACGTCCTGGCTTCATCAGCAATAATAGGGACGAGGCGATTTTTAAGTTCCTTCTTTTTTAGCATTACATTCAGCGCTCGGACAAATGCAATTGTAGTAGAGATCTCTTTTGTCTGTGTTTGTAGTAACGGTGCAAAATCTTCTAAGGTAGGTAGATCCATTGGAATGCTAAAATTTTTTGAGCGACTTGGTAAATAACCTAGTAAATTTTTACGTTTGTTATGTAAATAGATATGTTCTGGAGAACCTTGAGGAAAAGTGATGTAGGGAAGTGTTTTTATTTTTTCATCAGCAATCATATTTAAGTTAAAACGATCACGAAAATAGCGTAGTCCTTCTATATCTATTTTTTTTACTTGATGTGCAACATTCATAGCTTCTGCAGTTAAACCCATACCATAGCCTTTAATAGTGTGAGCTAAGATTACTACGGGCTTGTTTTTAATTTTTTTTGCTTTTTCAAAAGCAGCATAAATTTTCTGAGAATCATGTCCACCACGGTTAAGAGCCCAAATATCTTCATCGCTCATATTGCTTACAAGCGCATTTGTTTCTGGATATTTACTAAAGAAATGTTCACGTATATAAGCGCCGTTCTTTGATTTAAATGTTTGATAATCGCCGTCAACAGTTTCATTCATAAGTTGAACAAGTTTTCCTGAAGTATCTTTATCCAAAAGTGTATCCCATCGGCTTCCCCAGATAACTTTAATGACTTCCCAACCTGCGCCTTTAAAAATATCTTCTAGCTCATTAATAATCTTTCCATTTCCTACAACGGGACCATCTAGACGCTGTAGGTTACAATTGATGATAAATACTAGGTTATCTAATTTCTCTCGAGATGCGATAGTTATGGCACCCTTAGATTCAGGTTCGTCCATCTCACCATCTCCTAAGAATGCATAAACGGTCTGATTATTAGTATCTTTTAGATTTCGATGATCTAAATATTTTAAAAATTTTGCTTGATAAATAGCGGATATTGCGCCAAGGCCCATAGATACTGTTGGGAATTGCCAGAATTTTGGCATGAGTTTTGGGTGTGGGTAAGATGATAATCCTTTACCGTCTATTTCCTGTCTGAAGTTATTTATTTGTTCTTCGCTTAAACGTCCTTCTAGAAAAGCTCTTGCGTATATACCAGGAGCAATATGACCTTGAAAGTAAACAAGATCACCGCCATCTTTATCGTTTTTTGCTCGGAAGAAGTGGTTAAAGCAAACCTCATAAATTGTAGCAGATGATTGGAATGACGCTATGTGCCCGCCTAAATCCAAATTTTTCTTTGATGCATTTAAAACAATCATCATTGCATTCCATCGAATTGCAGAACGGATGCGGAATTCTAATTCTAAATCGCCAGGATATTCAGGTTCTTCTTCAACTGGAATGGTATTGATGTATTGTTGTTTATTGATATAATTAGGAATGTTTACCCCACTTCGATTTACTTTTTTTAGCAATTCATCAATCAAGAAGTGGGCGCGTTCCATACCTTCTTCACGGATAACCGATTCGATTGCCTGGAGCCAATCGCGCGTTTCTATCGGATCCACGTCATTGTAAAATGATGTTGACATGGTTCTATTCCTTATATGTCTTAAAAATTAGTATAATTTTCGTTTTTCTTATTATTTCTACTTCTCTAGAAAATACGAAGATAGTGAATGTATTCGATTTTTACTGCTAGGCGTTTGGTTTGTGTTACTATAAATTTCCTGTATTAGGAGAGGATTGACGAAAGTGTTTTTTTTATGGTATAGCTTTTGAAAGAACGTAAAATCTACCATTGTTAATCAAATACCAGAATCTTTAAGATGTCATTAAGCATCTCGCATTAGTATAGTTTATTCTTTTTTAATGATTTTATGGAATACATTTTATAACATAAAATAGAAAAGAGTCTGTTAAGTGAGATATTTAGATATAAATTTTACTGCTGTTTTAATATGATTGAGTAATCATGAAATTAAGATATTTAAAATCTATTAAAGAGTTTTATTTTTAAACTTGTATATAACCTGATATAAAAATTAATGACGCGTTTGTAACATGAATGGTGAGCAAGAAAAATTTAGTAAAGATGGATTTCTATGTAACATGTAAGGTTAATAAGATTTTAAAAAATTTTGTTTTTCAATCATCAATCTATATTGCGAATTTAGTAAATTTTAGCTTTGTTTCATACGAAGAACGTTTAGATACTTTTGGGCAAGTGATATATCATGAATGTAAATATCTTTAAACGTCTTGGCAGCTTGTTTGTTAAAACAACTTTATGATTTTGTTTCAAAAACATTTATGCTATTTTAGCACTTAATTGTAATGATTTTGTAATAATTAATTATATTAATAACATTTTTTTTGGAATTTTTATATGCGAGGATATTAAAGGATTCTTCTAATTTAGGTTTGTTAAATTTTTATGTTTTAGAAAATAATGATAAGTATATCAGTAGCTTATTAATGTTATGTTTTTCAAAAGTTTTCAGTTATAGTTTAATATAAAAATATTATATGAATTTGATTTTTATTAAAAAATATTCTTATAATAAATTAACATTTATGTGTTAATTTTAAATTATTTAATCAGTAATGAAGTAGGTTATATGTATAAAATTATATTATAATTATAATGTAATTACATTACATAAATGTTCTTTTATGTAGTAATGCGGTTGAATTTTATTCCCATTCAGTTTGATTAAAATCAAAATAATTTGAAATCATAAAAAATTTATTAAAAAAGTTATCTTTTTGGATAAGATTAGTAAATAAGTTGATTGATTTAAACATTTTTCATGGTTATAGTGATATTTAATAAATTGCCAGTCTGTGCTTTAATATAGATAAACTAGAAAAATGACTTAAATTAGATCTTTGTAATAAAAAATATTTCAATATATACTTATATAAAGTTATACAATAAAATAACATTAAATATTAATATAACTTATTAATATGTATTGTAATTACTTTAAAATTCATAAAAATTTTATTAACTAAAAATTATAATATCCGATTAATTACTTTTTGTATACTACATTTATAGTATATTAATACTAATGATTATTATTAAATTAATTGGTGATTTAGTCGTTTTACTATTATGAATCATACTGACATTGTATATGAAAAGACTATCGGTTAATTTCATCTATTATTGCTTTATATTTTCCTGTCCATTGTTTTAACGTTCTTTAACTAAGATTACAAAACGTTCATAAGTAGATATAACCAATATGTCATGTTTTTTATAAAATAGTTTAGGTGGATCACTATTTAGATAGTCACAATAAATATATATTTAATTAATTTAAGTTATAAATAATTATTTTAGAATATAAAAAAATTCTTTATTTTATATCGTGAGTCTATTTTATTTGTATTATTTTTAAGTTTAAGAAATTCTCTTATTAATCGTGTGTTATCAATGAGCAATTGATAAGATACATCAAGCTAAATTAATAAGAAAAATAACTTAAATTAAATGGTGTTATTTAGTTAATAAAATAGCACTTTACTTAAAATTAAATCCTAAAAAAGTGAAAAAATAAAAAATAGATAGTGAATTAAATATAATATAGATTAATATGTTAAGGATCCATGATAATAGTATTTGGTAATACTTTGTTATTTATAAATGAGCACCATCCTTATCATTATAAGGATATTGTCGATATTTTTATAAAATTTAGATATATCAAAATATTCGTATAAGGGCTATTTGATGATGTCAGGATGAATAAAATCATGTTATGCCAATAAACATCAGATAATTATTCCTGATTTTTTATTTATTTTAGATTAAATTTCTATTATTTTTTTTATAAATTATCAATAATGTATAACTAAGTTATTAAACAAGATAAAAATTATATTAATACAAATCGATTTGAATCATTACCATTAGTTAATAAATTAGTTATTTACAATAGCTATTGTAAGAATAAAATTTCCATGATAAAAAAAATCTAATTTTATTGTAATTTATTGCAATATAGAGTTGTTTTTATATTAAATAATAAAAATTTAATTAAAATAAATATGTTAGTGAACATTGAATAGCATTTTACTATTTTAAAAATTAATTAAACCAATGGACTGGGATAATTTATAAACATTTTTATATCTTAAAAATTTGAGAGTATACCTACCTAACAGTAGATAATAAATCAAAATATGTGAGAAAAAAAATAAGAACCTATATATCTCTAAAGGTAGGTTTGTTGAATAATTAAAAAGTCTTTAATGAGAAAAGGTACAACCACTCCGTGAAAAGCATACACAGTCTCTACACGGGGGTGGAGTGCCTTTATTTATTATTATTCAGATGATCCTTTAAGTAGATGTCCCATCTTAGCAGCTTTAGTGTCTAGATAGCGAGCATTTTTTGGATTGCGTCCTACGATTAATGGAACTCGTTCATTAATGTGAATTCCTGCTTCGGTTAATATCTCAACTTTTTTGGGGTTATTGGTTAATAGACGTACCGTTTCAACTCGTAATAATTTGAGCATATCAGCACATAAAGTGAAATCTCGTTCATCGGCAGCAAAACCGAGCTGATAATTAGCTTCAACAGTATCTGCCCCTTTGTCTTGTAGTGCATAGGCGCAGATTTTATTCAATAGGCCAATATTACGGCCTTCTTGGCGATGATAGAGCAAAATACCACGCTCTTCTTCGGCTATATAGCTAAGTGCTGCTTCTAATTGAAAACCGCAATCGCAACGTAAGCTAAAAAGAGCATCGCCGGTAAGGCATTCAGAATGAACACGCGTTAACACTGGTTCTGGACCGGTGATATCGCCGTATACCAGAGCCAGATGATCGTGCAGGTTGGCAATTTCCTCAAATCCTACCATTAAGAAATCACCCCAGGGTGTTGGCAGTTTGGCTTCTGCCATACGTTTAAGCTGCATTTTGCTCTCCAAAACCTAAAAATGATGCTCATCCTACTGCTTGGTACGTTATTTAATTAATTAGTACCAGTGCAAGAAGGCTTACAGATCATTATCCTTTAATGCGATGTCGTTATAAAGTCAACCAATAATGAGACGTGTTTCGGTTAACTAAAAACGCAAGGCGTAACTAAAAAAGTTCTTCTGATATTTTAAAAATAGTGTTTATTCTTGTTTTATGCTGCTATATGTATTTATACCTATATTTATAAAGGAAATTTAATGTTTAAAATTGCAAAACGTACTAGTATAGGTGCGCTGTTGCTAATGTTTTTCCCATTATTATTCATAGTTACTAGATGGCATTGGACGCCAGAAAACAATTACTGTTGGTTAAAATGGATGTACTTTTTGACACAAACTGTAACTCCCCCTTGGGGAACTATTACTACTTTAGTATTTATTAGCTGGTTTCTCTGGTCTTTACATTATCAGATTAAGTCTACTTTTAGACTACTGTTGATATTAATTATTATGTTATTCATTGGACAAGGTATAAAATTTTTTATTAAGTTGTATGTTAAAGAACCAAGACCTTATGTGATTTGGTTAGAAAAAAATAAGGTAATAAGCAAGGAAGCATTTTATAAGATGCCTCGTAAAATTTGTAATTCTTCGGTAAACTGGAATTTTAAAGAAAAGAAGATTCCGAAATGGTTAGTAATTTATTGGAAGTCCGAAACTCATTTTTCTTTTCCGTCTGGACATACGATTTTCTCATCCAATTTAGTATTATTGGCTGCAGGTTTGCTTTGGCCACGTCAGTATAAGGTATCTACTATCGCACTAATGAGCTGGGCTAATGGAGTGATGTTTAGCCGTTTAATGCTTGGTATGCACTGGCCTTTAGATCTTCTCATGAGTGTTATCCTTAGTTGGTTAATCGTTACCATAGGATGTTGGTTTATCCAAAATTGAATTTATCTTCTAATCTAAAATATTTTTTATTACTTAAACTTTTACGTGATTTTATTTTTACAAGATTATCTTTATGTCAAAGTGTAAGACTTTATGTTAAAAGTATAGAATAATAAATTGATTTACTAAATAAAAACAGTTTCTCAAGCAATGTGATTTTTAATAAATTTAGAAGTTATTGTGTTTTTTATATGTTGGATATAGATGAGATAATGTCTACATGATGTAGACATCCGATGGAATACTTAAATTTAGATATCAAATGTTTTATTATTACATATTAGTTGTTCGAAATTTATATTGAGTCTACTTTTAATATGATAGTAATTCTACCAAGAAAATTAAATTATTTTTTAGAAAATGACACAAATTTTAAATTGACATTAAAATGTGTTTGTAATGAAAGTGTGTATTTGAATATTCCTATAAAAAAAGAAGGAGGTGTGATTTTGATTAAAATGCTATGATAAATATAATTATTAATAAACATTAGCATATGAATTCTAGTATTATTTTAATAATTAAAAATAGTTGATATAGTTAGTAACTAAACAATTAAACCTTGTTTAAAATTTTATATTAGATTGATATATACATTTAATAATAACATAAAAATAATAAAGTTTATCATAATTTTACAATATTTGTTAAGTGAATTCATATTCATCAAAATATATGTTTCTTGATTTGTATAATTTTGATAAGATCCATTAACTCGCACCTAGAAAAGGTGTTGTTTAAAAAAGTTGTATTGTGAATATAGTATAAAGTTATTTTAAAGACGCAGCCCCTAAAAGGGGCTGGTAATTATAATGATGAAAGCATGGATATATTTTATAGCTATTAGATTAAATAAAATAGACTAAATTACTTATCGTTATTTCTATCGTATATTTTTTTTGAGTAAACATTATTTGGGTAAACATGCAAATTGATTTTCAGGATTTTCTGTTATGTTTCCTTGTTCAATAAGAGCTTGTTCGATCGTATGTTGTAGTAAACGAATTCTTTGTTCCATATTTGCTGCATAGTCTCGAGTTTTTAATCGTTCTTGTGCTAATTCGTTGCAGATATTTAGGGCGGCAATGAAAACAAGTTGTTCTATATTAGTTACTCTAGTTTTTTCTTTTAAATCTTGCAGGCGTTGATTAAGATCTTTTGCGGCTTGATTCAAGGCTTCTTTTTGTTCGGGGGGGCAATTGATTCTAAATATACGACCAAAAATTTGAATATCTACCGGTTGTGCGGACATGTGACCACCTTTTTATCTTTTATTGCTCTATTTCTGACCGTCTATATCAGTATAATATAAAGGTGGTGAGAAGAGTGCATCAAATTCTTAAAAAAAATAGATGGAATTCACAGTTTTATTATGACTTTGGTTTAGACAAGTGTATATTTTTTCATATTAGCATTATTTTATTTATCTAACGTTTGAAAAATGTTAGATAAATATGTTTTTTTATATAAAATATTTCACTTAACTAGCTTATTAATCAAGACCGTTTTCTATAAAATTAAAATTTATTTTATAAATAAGTTATGTTGTATAAAAAAATAGACAAGTTTTTTTTATAAATAGATTTTATAGTAATTAATACTATAAGACATCTGTTGATTGATTTTTTAAAAAATTTTAAATACTTTTACAAGTATAGCATTCAAAGAGTTATTTGTGTATTATGCGTCGATTGACTTGAGTGATTTTTTTTATTCAAAGGGAGATGCAATAGAACGACACAAAATTTATTAATTAACTCTAAATAGAACAATTAATATTTTTTATTGTAAGCGTTCTTAGTATTAGTAACTTTTCGAATTGTATTCGTATTAATAATCATTAATTTTGCACTATATCTTATGATGCATGGTTTTTTTTATCCATATTTTTATAAAAATAGCATGATATTATAATTTTATATAAACTGATGGATATAGGTGAGATTTTTTTTATTTAACAATATTATCTAAATTTTAAGCAAATTTAAATTATTAACACATATATTTTTTATTAAATGTGTTCGACATATTCACATCAACGAACCATAAGCTAGATTAGGATATAAAATTTTAATCAATAATCTTATTTTTTTTAGATTACAATTTAAGTTGATTTTTGGTGCTATTATTATTTTAAATTAGAAAATTAATTTTTAAGATTCTTTAATAAAAATTATCAATATTATTGTGTACATTTTTTTTAGTTTTTATAGAATTTTCTATCATTTATCGTTAAAGTTAATGTAATCTTTATAATTATTTTAATCCAACTACAATTTTTATTAAGAGGTGTATCTTGTTATGTTGTTTAGAAGAACAGTAAAATGGATCAAATTGGTAAAAATGTTTTTATATGAAAGTGATAATTTTAGTTATTTATTATTAATACTATATTAATATTTATAGTTTCTTTTAGAAAGATACCATTATTTTTACGATTTAAAGAGAGAGTAGATATAAATATTAAGAGGACTTTAACTTATAAAATTTCTTATTAAGATTAGCTTGCTAATATAGTTAATTTTTAATTTTTATTTTTTAAGATATGCATTAAGACTTCATATGTTAACTGTAGATTAAAAAAAGAATAATTAAGAATGTGTATATAAAAATATATTTTATTGAGATTGTGTTAAAGGTTAGTTCAAAACAATTTTTATGAGAACTGACTTCTTGAATTAAATAATAATTAATATTATCTAAAAATCCTGTTTATGTATTGAGGTTGATTTTTAAAAATATTCTTTTTAAGAAATTAATTAGGAGCTGTACTAATTTTTTTCAAAAATATGATTTACATATAAGTAATAATTAAAAAGGATATCAAGTAATAGAAATAATGTTTTTAAAAAATTTTAACACAAGTGATTAAAGCTTTTAAAGTTTGACTTGATTCAATTAATTGTTTTTTTTACTTTGTAAAGTATTTTGAAAGTTTAAAAAAAACTATTTATTTGATCGTATATTTAAACTTAATTAACACATTTTTAGATAGATTACTAGAATTATGAGTTTTTTTTAATTTTTGAAATTTGATCGATAAATTGAGTTAAAAATTAAACAATGTTTATTAGCAAAATTAATAGAATTAAAGAGAGTAAAATAAAATGGAAAAATGGGTAACAGGTCACTTAATAGAGATAAAACATTGGACAGAAAATCTATTTACTCTTATTGTTCAAGCGCCTATCGATCCGTTTATTGCTGGGCAATTTGCTAAGCTTGGATTGGAAATCCAAGGTCAAAGGATTCAACGTGCTTATTCCTACGTAAATGCTCCAAATAATAATAATTTAGAATTTTATTTAGTTAGTGTACCGAACGGTAAATTAAGTCCACTTTTACATCTTCTCAAGTCAGGCGATACTTTAATAATTACTAAACAAGCAAGAGGTTCTTTTGTATTAGATCAGATCCCACCTTCTTGTAAATATTTATGGATGTTAGCAACAGGTACCGCTTTAGGTCCCTATTTATCTATCCTTCAACATGGTGAAGAATTAACGAAATTCACTAAAATTATATTAGTACATGCAGTCCGATTTGCTAAGGATATGAGTTATTTACCAAAAATGATTGACCTTGTCCATATTTTTGGTGGAAAACTAAAGATACAAACAATAGTTAGTAGGGAGTCTAGTTTAGGGTCGCTAACTGGAAGGATTCCTGCGCTTATAGCTGATGGTTCCTTAGAGGCTGCTGTGGGTGTAAAATTGAATGTTAAAGATACTCACGTTATGTTATGCGGAAATCCTTGCATGGTACGAGAAACACAACAAGTTCTTCAAGAAAAATTGGGCATGTGTAAACATTTTAAAGAAAAACCTGGGAACATTTTTAGTGAAAATTATTGGTAATAGATATTTTTCTTAAAGGTAGTTGTTCTTTAGAGTTACACTATTTTAGTAATTTAGTAACCAAGGAAGAAAAGTTTTTTATAAGAAATTTTAAGTATTGTTTTATATATAGCACAAAAAAAACAATTTTAGCTCTTATTAAAGTTGGATTTATCATTTTATTTTTAAATATAAATAATGAATTTTTAAAAACAATATAAATATAATCGAATATGAAAGTTTTTCATTTACAGTCTTTTTTTTAAATAATTATTAATGAGAAGACCATTCTAATAAGATTAGTATTTATATGCTATAAATTTATTCAATAAATTTAATCGTTAAAACTTATTATTTGTCTTTAGTTGATTTAATCAACTTAAAAATAGTTTTTTTTAGTTGTTAAGAAGTAGATTTTTAATTACCTTTAGATAGCAAATAGAGATAAGGAATTTTTTTTATTTTTTTTGCTATTAAGGTATGATCCATAAATCGACAGAAATTTACAATATCTTGATTAGTGGAAGGGTCGTCGGAAATTATCAGTAAAGTTTGACCGGTATCCATAAGTCGAACGATTTTACGGAGAATCATGAGGGGTTCTGGACATCGGAGGCCGCGAGCATCAAAAGTTTTATCTGCAGTAGTAAAAAAATCACACATAAAGGTTCTTTAATATAATAATTAAACTAATTTTTTTATTTATATTTATTGATATAACTAATACAATAACAATTGTATAAAAGTGTTTTTTATTGTAAATACATACATCAAAATTAATGATTTTTTATTAAAAAGATTAGATATTTTAAATAGGTTTGTTGTATTGAATGACTATCTTAATTAACTTGATTTGACTCATTAAGATTGAATACATGTTAGTAATTAAGATGCTTTTATATTTTTTTTAAAAATTATTTTATAATTAAAATTATTTATAACAGTTAAATATTTTTTTTAACATATTTATCTATTTTCTTGATATTCTATTTTTGAGTTTTTAATTAAGTTGTTTTTAACAATTAATATTACTTTTATATGTCATAGAGAAAAATGTAGCAATTATTCTATCTAATATATTGGTTGTTATATAGTTGTTTGTTACAAAATTTTCAGTTATCTTTCTTTCTTATTTAGTAAATTAGATTCTTTAGAGAAAGTAAGTTTTCAAGATTGGCGATGTTATTGCTTGGTAAGCAAAAAAAATAATTAACTTTAACTAATCTTAATAGTTTTTAACTATATATTTAATATTAGTCGCTTTCAGGAAGCGTTATTTTACTTAAATTGTGCAAATAAAAAAATAATACAGTATTTTTTACGTTAATTAAAAATATTTCACTAAATTTTTAATTATTTATCAATATCGTATATTTTAACATAACTTTAGTGGATTTAACATATTTAATAAACTTTATAACAAAGATACAAATCTAAAGATATGTTTTATAGGAAAACTTGATATGATTGCATTTAAATACTTAAGCGCTTAAAATATGGTTCCTATGATTATATTTTTTTATAAAGATTTTAATTTTTAAATTATTTGTTTTTATTATTAATAATGTGTCTTGTTTAATGTTGGTTTCATTAGCAGAGTAAGATTGTTGTTTATATTTCTTATTTTATTTGAGGTGTTAAAATAAAATTATTTTACAAAAAAAGTAGGCATATATCTTAATTTTATTATAAAAAAAACAATATAAAAATAAATTGCTCTAATTTATAGAGGTTTTAAAACTAATCTGTTTAGACCGTTAAGATGTTATCCGAAGGATTATGTATTTTCATGTTCATCGCATCTAGCGAATATTGAATTCATTTATATTAATTAGTCTCTTTATAGAGATATTTTAAAGATTTAGTTGCATTGCCTTAAAAAGCGTAATCTTAATCATATTTAATATAGAAGAAATTATTTTTTAAAACAATTATTTATCTTACAAGATGAAAGAGTGTTGTGAGGATATAAATTAGATAAACATTATTATTTATAGAATAAATATTTTACTTTAAATTATGTTTTTTAAAAAGATAATATTCATCATTATTTAGTAACATTAATTAATTAATTAATGTTATGCAAAAAAAAGATAACAGACTTTATATTAATAAAATTAATTAGTATTAAGTTTATAATAATTAATAAAATTTATTGATTTTTTTGTCATATCATGTTTGTCGAGTATAAATTAGTTAGAAAAATAAGTTTAATTTGCTACAAGTATAAAATTTTAGTAAAATCAACTCTTTTATATTTAGAAATTTTTTATTTTTTTTTAATTAATTTATAAGGTCTCTTTGAGAATATAGTAAGTTTCATTTCACATGTTGAGAACATTATTATGCTGACTATTAATGCTGCTCTCCGTAGAGAGAAAGGAAAAGGTGCTAGTCGCCGTCTTCGTCTTATAAATAGATGTCCAGCTATTGTTTATGGTGGTAACACAGATCCAATTGCTATTGAATTAGATCATGATGAAATTTTGAACGAACAACAAAAAAAAAGTTTTTACGTTGAGAAGTTAATTCTCATTATTAACAATAAAGAAAATACTGTAAAAGTACAATTTATTCAACGTCATCCATTTAAACCAAAGGTGCTGCATATTGATTTTATTCGAACCTAAAAGGCACTATTATTTAGAAATTTATTCTAAAATGTTTTTTTATAAAAGATTAAGGTTTTTTAATTGATGAGAGGGCTTTAAGTATAGGGAAGTTTTTTAAAAAAAACCCCATATATATTTTATAAAAAAATAACTATTGAAAAGTAATTTAGTCAAACTGTTTATTGTAGCCAGTCGATCATTTAATTTTTAAAACATACCATGATTAGTTACAGATATTCATTTTATAATAAACATTACAAGTATTACTACTATTACATGTTTTTATAAAAAACATTAATACTGTTGTTGAGGCGCGTTAACAGTTGTAAGATGTTAAAATACGCTATTTAAAAATTGATGTTATATAAATAAATATTTTTTTTGATAAATGGTAATAAAAAAATTTATGAAGTTTTGGTAACTTTTAAACAGTAATGAAAGTTTTATTTGCTTAGCTGTAATCTAAAATATCTAATATTTTAGATAAATAATTTATACTTATATATTTTATTATTGCAAAGATTTTATCTTTTAAAACTAGGGTTGTTAGTTTTATAAAAAACATTGATCCCATAAATTTACTTCTTTATGGTCAAATTTTTTATGCGCGATCATACGTTATCTTATGTATAAAAAATTATTTATTTTTACAGTGTAAAATTTTTTTATTAAAACAATGATTTTTTGTACAATGTCGATTGTAACTAAGATAGTTATTTTCATTAGATTTCAGTTTTACAACAAATGAAAATATTTAATTGTCTTAATTGGCTTTTTTACTATAGTTTTTATATTTTAATTATTCTAATCAATCTTTTGATCAAATCATTTCTCTGAATCAAAAAACTTTATTAGCTTTTTTAACTATAAAATTGGGTTCAGAAACAATGTTATACTAATTCAAAAAGATAAAAATATATAAATTAAAATTCAAATTTTGATTTATCTTAAACAAGGAAGTGTAATATATATAGATTCAAAAAATATTTTATATAGGAATCTTTTGTTCTAACTTAATCGTTTAGAATTTATATACTACTTTAAATATAAATATATTGAACGTGATAAGATTTGTTGATAATTATCAAAAAATTTTTATTAACAGTATTTTTTTTGATAAAAAATTTATTGTTTTTTTTAAAATACAAAGAATATGTCTATATCTTTATTAAGTTGTTGATATAAGAATATTATATTTACTTCATTGTATTACTTAGATACTTAACCTACTAAAAACTGAATAATGTAGTTTTATTAAAAATTTTGAACATGCTTTCAATTAAACAACAATTTTTTTTGGAACCTAGATTTAACAACATAGGGCTGGGTTCTTTGAATAATAAAAGTTAGCATAAATAATGTAGACACCAAAGCTACTTACTTAACATGCTTTGCTATTTATATTTAATATGTTTACTTGCTTCTCAGCAGAATTTAAAGAAATTTGGTAGATCTACTTTGTTTTCTTAATTTTAAGTTAGATCTTGTTACTATATTTTGTTTTCGTTATTACCATTAATAATAAATGTTTATCAAAGTTGTTAACTAGTTACATTAGTTTGCTATTATTTACTAACATGACGTGATTTTTCCGATAAAGTAAATTTTTTTTGACAATTAATGCTACAGCAACCTAAATACTCTTTAAGACAAGAAAGGCATTGAATAAATAAACGGTTACAAAACTGATTACGACAATTTGTATGACTATCATAGGGGGTGTTACACTGATAGCAGTGTGCAATAACGTCTGACGTTATTCGTTCTCCTAAACGTTCATCAAAAACAAAAATTTTGCCAATAAACTTTGTTGGTAATTTTTTCTTCCTTATACTATGTATATAGTTAATTATTCCACCGTCTATTTGATAAATATATTTAAACCCATTATATAACATCCATGAGCTAGCTTTTTCACAGCGGATTCCCCCGGTGCAGTATATTACTATTTTTTTGTCTTTGTGATTTCTTAACATTTGTACAGCTGTAGGTAACTGTTGTCGGAATGTGTCAGAAGGGATTTCTATAGCTTGGAAGAAATGTCCTACTTCATATTCATAATGATTTCGTATATCAACAAATAGAGTATTTGGATCGTCTGACATCGTATTTACTTCTTCTGCATCTAGATACACTCCAACTTTTTTCGGATTAAAAGTAAAATTATTAATTCCGTCAGCAACGATACGTGATCGTACTTTCATGCGTAAGACCCAAAAAGATTTACCATTATCATCTAAAGCAACATTCATCCGTATTTTGTCTAGATCTGGATGTGCTTCATATACCGTTTTGCACATATTGTTGAAGTAATGTTTAGGCACACTTATTTGTGCATTGATACCTTCATGCGCGATGTAAACACGACCAAAAATGTTTAATGAAATAAATTTCTGATAAAGTATGTCGCGAAATTTTTTTGGATTAGATAAATTAAAATAGCGATAGAAAGAAACGGTTGTTCGTGGATGATTTTCCGCCAACATTTGCATCCGTAATTCTTTATTTGAAATTTGATTATATAATAAAGACATGTTATAAATCCAAGTTAACAAGGAAATGATGAATAGTATTATTCAATTTAAAAATTTATTTCTTAAAAATTAAGTGTTATGGTTGATCAGTTTAAGTATCTTATTTATTTTTTTTTGAAATTTTTAGGATTAATTTTAATTGTTTAGTATAAGTTGTGTGATTTTTTTTAAATTAACTTTTTAGTCATCATACTTGCATAAGACTAATATTGCTTATAGTTTTTCTATTTTATAATAAAAAAAAATTAAAAATAAAATATTATTTTTAATTTTAATAAAACTTGATGAGGAGAATTATATTTTAAGTGATTGATTGATAAGTATATAAAATTATATAGAGAGATAATACTTATAAAGTTTACGTGTAACCTACACTTTAATTTTAAATAGCTTTGTTGTAAAGTTTTAATAATGAATTTTATTTTAAAAATTAATTGTTAGTTTTAATTGAAAATAAGTGATTTTTATATTTAATCTATCTGAATTTGAACTTAGATACTAAGATTAACTAGTAATTAGCAACTAAGAAGGAATAAGATTTTCAAAGAAATAAATCTTATTAGAGTTTTTAAAATAATTAAATTTGTTTTTATACGCTTAATATAGAGCATGTTATGTTTTAATAAAACTAACTATATTATATCTATTTATATTTGATTATGTTGTTATTTCCTCTACAAGAAAGTCAGTGCGACGACCAATCTATTCTATAAGGTTTTTAAAGATTAATGTAATTGTTTTAATTTTAGCGTTTAAATATAGTAGTCGAAATTTTTATAGGTTATTTTTATGATATAATATTAATTGTCAAGATTTTTATCTTGAACTTATTAAAATTGTACGTTTTTTTGCATCAACGAAATGTATCCTATGAGTTTCATTGAATTCGTAAAACACTACTCTTCAATCAGAAACTCTTTATATTCTTTTATCATATGCTTCATATGGCATGTCAAGGTTTTAATATCGTTTTCAGTCCTCAGATATAGTTATTAAATAATATTATATGCATTAAGTATTTTCTTCTATATTGGATTTATGCTTCTACATTCTTAGTAAGTTTATATTTCATGTATATATGTTTTTTCTCTATGAGAATTTTTATGTGATAAAAGTGTGAAATATAAAAAAGTAAATATTGGTTTTTTTATTTTATTTCTTGTTGGTTAACAAAAAAATTTTAAATTGTTACTAAAGGTTAAATTATTTAAATCACGAAAATACAAAAAAAGATAAATATAAGAAATTTGTTTAAGTATTATGACGTTTTTAATAGTTGTTTTTTATAAAATGAAATTATTTTTAAAATAAGTAAAAATATATATAAATAATTAAATATTGTTAATTTTTCAGAAAAAATATCCTATGTTCTTGAACGAACAACACGTCTGCTAAAAGCAAGACGTGATGCGTTTTATTTGATTATTGAACGCGCAAAATACGATTAGTATTAGTGCTTCCAATCATTTCCATCATGTCACCTTGCGTGATAATTACAAGATCTCCCGATACAAGAAATCCCTTATCTCTCAAAAAATTAGTAGCTTGAGTTGCTGCTTTTAGGCCTTCACTATCACTATTAAAATAAACAGGAGTGACTCCGCGATATAATGAAGTTAGATTTAAAGCATGTTCGTTTCTTGAAAGGGCAAAGATCGGTAGAGCCGAACTGATGCGCGACATGATAAGTGCGGTATTGCCTGATTCTGTCATTGAAATAATAGCTGTGATACCTTTTAGATGATTAGCAACATACATCGCTGACATAGCGATACCTTCTTTAATGCTGTCAAATGTTTTATTTAGTCGATGTTTAGATATATTAATACTAGAAATCTTTTCTGCTCCTAGACACACGTTAGCCATGGCGGAAACTGTTTCTACAGGGTAACGTCCCGCGGCAGTTTCAGCGGAAAGCATGACCGCATCGGTACCATCAAGCACCGCATTAGCAACATCCATAACCTCTGCTCGTGTTGGCATCGGATTAGTGATCATTGATTCCATCATTTGTGTGGCAGTGATTACTGCGCGATTAAGTGTACGAGCGCGGCGAATTAATTTTTTTTGAACCCCTACTAATTCTGGATCCCCAATTTCAACTCCTAAATCACCTCGGGCCACCATGATCGCATCCGAGGCAAGGATAATGGCATCTATTATTTCGTTGTTAGCGACAGCTTCTGCACGTTCTATTTTTGAGATAATTTTAGCATGACTACCCGCATTACGAGCTAGATGTTTAGCATATTTTAAATCCTCGCTGGTCCGTGGAAAAGATACGGCTAGGTAATCAACCCCAATTTGTGCAGCAGTTATAATGTCATCTTTATCTTTTTCAGTTAATGCTTGAGCTGACAATCCGCCTCCAAGCTTGTTTATTCCTTTATTATTAGATAAAAACCCGCCTATTTTTACTTCGGTGTAAATTTTTGTAGTTTGTATCTTCCGAACCTTGAGATGTATACGACCATCATCGAGAAGTAGAATGTCACCTGGTAAAACATCATTGGATAAGCTTTTATAATCAATACCTACTTTTTCTTTATCTCCTTGACCAGGAGCAAGTGATGAATCTAGCAAGAACGTTTGACCAACATTCAGTAAAACACTTCCTTCATAGAATGTTGAGATTCGGATCTTCGGTCCCTGTAGATCCCCGAGTATTGCGACGTGCTTTCCGAGTCGGGATGCAATTTCACGCACTGATTGTGCTCGAAGAAGATGATTTTTAGCGCTTCCGTGTGAAAAGTTAATACGTAAAACATTAGCACCAGCAACGATTACTTTTTCGAGGTTATCATCATGGTCTGTAGCAGGACCTAGGGTTATGACAATTTTAGTTCTTCTTAGCCGTTTGGACATAGATAACTCCGTTAACCTAGGAAATAGTATTTTTTCTAAAAAAAGTGCTCGGGTTTGTGATTGTTTTTAATAAATGTCTATGATTAGGGTAATCCTTATTTTACAAGCTCTCTATATGAAGTTTATTACTTTAGAAGACACGAAAGTTTTTCTTTCTGTTTAAAGTAATAACGCTTTAATTGAATGTGATTAAAATATGAAGCTTATATTATATTTTTATATGATTTGAAGGAGATGATATTAGAGTTATTCACAATTTTGTAGTACGTGTGTTTTTCTAAAAGATTAATTTTCTCGTTAAGAAAAACAGTTTTCGGATTAATCAATCTATAGTTTCTGTTTTTTTTCTTTATGAAAATTAAGAGTTAAATTAAAAAAGATGAGATTTAGTTTAATTAACGAGATAATATTAATTATGGTTATATCACTTTTCTTCACGTTATTAAAAAAGAAGAGTTTTTATTTTTATTTATTATAAATAAGAAAATAGTGTTACTATATTACATAAATTAAAAGTCATATATTTTATGTATTTTGAAAATGTCTTTTTATTTAAAGAAAAAGAATATTAAATTAAAATCATTTATTACCTAATTTATTTTTTTTATATTTTAAAAATTAATATTTTATTAAATAAATTATTAGTTTTAATTGTTGTTATGGTGATTTTTAATTTATAGTTATTATATCATTAGTAATCAAATTTTATTGATAATATTTTGGCGTTAATCAGATATTAATTAGGTGTTTTATCAATCACTTTAATCGTAACTCTTACATTAATTTTTTTTAATGTAACGTTACTATGATTTTCTTATTACATTGTAGGGTGGTATATAAATTAAAAAATAATATAATCAGTTATCGTTGTAAATCGTTTTTTTATGCTTTCTGATGTCAGTTAAGCGCGATATCTTTTTGTTTTTGAGGGTGTTTTTTTTAATTTCTTTATTGTGTAGAAGTTTTGCATTTTTATTTCTTATTAATAAGAAATAATATTGATTTAATATCAATAAATATTGGTTAGATATAGTTTATAGATTATTTTTTATATAATAATAATATATAAAGATTATAATTTTAAATTATATGAAAAAATTACTTCTAATAAATAATATATAAATATAGTTAATGTTCTGTATTACATCTATATTTTAATATTTTATATATGTGTATCTTTTATTTGAGATAAAAACTTGCATATTTGCGATATTTTTTTTATTTTTTTTATTTAATCAATTTAATTTTTTTAGATTCAAAGTTTGATTATGTTAAAAACATGTTTTAGAAGAAATGCTTTACATTTAGAAGAGAAAGATCTCATATAAAAGTATATAAATATTTATTTATACTAAAAAAACTGATTAAGAGTTAATTAGATTAATAAACTATAAAAATATTTAGGTCTGGTTATCATTCTAGTTATTAGAATTTTTCTGGTGTGTGAATTTTCAAGGAATTTATCTATATGTATGTAACTCTATAATGAAAATTACTAAAATTTATGTTAAGAGTAAATATATATAAAGTATGATTTTTTTTGTTATAGAAAATTTCTAATCGTTCGAGAAAAAACAGAAGAAACACTATTTTTTAATAAATCTAGGTGCGTTGTTTTAAAGGACTTAATTATTGATATTTATCAAGATAAATTAACTTTAAATAAGTCCAGCTTGTTTTCTAGTTTAGGTAAACTAATTTATTTTTTTTTGATTAAATAGGTAATTTTCATATGTTCCTCTGAAATTAATAATCTTTCCTGGTAAAATTTCAACAATTCTCGTGGCTAGTGAGTTAACAAATTTGCGATCATGAGAAACAAATAGCAATGTTCCTTGATATAGCTCGAGAGCTATATTTAACGATTCAATTGATTCCATATCAAGATGGTTAGTAGGCTCATCCATCACGATAATGTTTGGCTTTTGCATCATTAATTTACCAAATAACATTCGACCTTTTTCACCTCCAGATAAGACAGTTATTGACTTTTTAATGTCATTTTTACAAAATAATAGTTGGCCAAGTAGAGATCGGACTGTTTGTTCATCGTCAGATGTTTGTTTCCATTGATTCATCCATTCAAATACTGTGATATTTTTAATAAATTCAGCAGTATAATCTTGAGCGTAGTAACCAATACAGGCATTTTCAGACCATTTTATTTGCCCTTTTTGAAGCGGTAATTTACCGAGCAAGGTTCTTAATAAGGTAGTTTTTCCAATACCATTATTACCGATAATTGCTACTTTTTCTCCAGATTCTACTATCATGTTCACCTTCTCTATAACAGGAGAATCGTTGTTAAATCCACAAGATACTTGTTCTACTTTCACAGCATAGCGAAAGAGTTTTTTTTCTTGTTGAAAGCGAATAAATGGATGTTGTCGGCTAGATATTTGAATAGAGTCAAGTTTTATCTTATTAATCTGTCGGACTCGGGAAGTGGCTTGTCGAGATTTCGATGCATTTGCACTAAAACGTGCAATAAATGATTTTAATTCTGCGATTTGGGCCTTTTTTTTTGCATTATTTGCGATCAGATGTTCTCGTTCTTGTGTTGATGTGATGATATAACTATCATAGTTTCCTGGATAAACGGAGAGCTTTCCATAATCTAAATCTGCTATATGTGTGCAGACTGTATTAAGAAAATGGCGGTCATGGGAAATAATAATCATTGTGCTATTACGTGCATTTAGTTCTTCTTCTAACCAGTGGATAGTATGAATATCTAAATTGTTAGTTGGTTCATCTAACAGAAGAATATCTGGATCAGAAAATAGCGCTTGCGCGAGTAGTACGCGAAGTTTCCAGCCTGGTGCTACTTCGTTCATCAGCCCATAATGCTTATCTAAGGAGATTCCGAGTCCTAGTAATAATTCACCTGCACGCGCTTCCGCGGTATACCCATTCATTTCATCATATAGTAGTTCTAAATCCGCTATTCGGTAGCCTTGTTGTTCAGAGATTTCGGTCAAGGAATAAAGGTGATCGCGTTCTTTTTTAATATCCCAAAGTTCTACGTGACCCATAATAACAGTATCTAGTACTCTATTTTTTTCAAAAGAAAATTGATCTTGTCTTAGTTTACCAAGACGTTTGTTAGGGTAGACGCTTACATTACCTGAAGTGGGAATTAAATCTCCTCCTAAAATTTTCATTAATGTAGATTTGCCACATCCATTCGCACCGATAAGACCATAACGATATCCATTGACAAACTTAACTGAAATATTTTCAAACAGTGGTTTGTTTCCAAATTGCATGGTGATGTTGTTACTGATAAGCAAAGGATAAACTCTTGAATTATAAAATTGAAGGTAGTCTTATTATGTCATAAATTTACATTTTTTTGAGGGGAGAGAGATATTTTTTTTACTATGTATTATTTTTAAGTAAATATTCCAAGAAGGAATTATAATTTAGACACGGATACTTATCAAGTATGTGAAAATAGTCTTTTGATATGGTAGTTAAAACTTAACTAAGTTCGGGGGAAAATGTGCATGATAAATAAATTATGTAAATTAATTAGATTATATAAATAATTTTATAAACATTTAGAAATCAATGGTGTATAAAAATATTTTATTTTTATAAAAATATCAATCTTTTTTAATTTTAGTTATTAACATAATTATACATGTTATAAACTTCGTACTTTTTAAACTATAATAAATTTAGCATTTTTAATCTATTATTTAAAAGTTATGATTTAAAACATAGATATTTTAGAGATTAGTAATAACATGTTTGACTATTTTAACTGTTTCAAATAAAGTTTATTTTGTTCACTAACTTTAAATAATGAAGTTTTTTAATCAATTATTTTTAAAGGTTCGATAAAATTTTAACCTTAACCGTAATATTAGTGTTTATATAATTAATTATACTCTTGCAACTAGTACGATCTCAAACATATAAGATAATTAAAGTTTATTACTTAGATTAGATTAATTCTATTAGTTGAATTTACAATAAAAGTAATTTTTAACAGATATAGCTTAATAAATTATTAGTTATTTATGATAAATAGAGATAGTTTTAATGCAACTTAGAATGAGTTTATGACTTGATGATAGATTTAGCATCAATGTTTAAATAAAAGTATATCTTTTAATTTTCCTTTTTAGGTTTTTAAAAAAACACATATTGACTGAATGTCAGGTCTATTTCTAACCATAAATCTAATAAAACAACTTTTAAAAAAATTAATAACTAATTTATAATTAGTAAGAAACGTTGTTTGTATCAGTGAAAGTTTTCCAAAAAAGATAAGAAAGAAAATTCTATTAATTATAAATACAAAGAGATACATAGTATTAAAAAACATATACTCAACCTAATGATTGTAGAATAAACATTATTTAAAATAAATAATTTTTGTAGTAGAAAAATTAATTACTAGATTTTTGCTCGAATAAATTGAATGTAATAAATTTTGAAAAAATGTTACATGGTTCAATGCATGAAATTAACCTTTTTAATATATTATTAATATAAAGTTAATATTTGCAAAAAGATTAAGTTTTGTTCAAAGTAGTATTGAATATGTAATTAAACTATTAATAAAAATCTAAGAATAAAAAAATAGAGCTTTAAATAATAGTAAGAGACTACCTCTATAATATGTATCTGTTTTTTATTAAAGCAATTATTTTTATTTAGATTCTCATGCCTAAAAAGTTTTTTTAACGTAGTTAAGATACGTTATCTAAGGTTTTTTTAAATTAAAGAATGAAACGTATGTTAATTAAATAAATTTTATTAAAATTAAAAAAAAGATCTGAAGTTTTTTGTCATGCTAGATACGATACAAATCGTAGATTTGTCAGTTAAAAAAAAGTATTTTTTATTATTTAATCGATTGTTGTCGTAACATGGCAACAGTGTGAACACTGTCTAGACATTTTTATGCGAGAAATGCATAAAATTAAAGTATTATTAAGTTTACGTTTGCATTTTTGTAGATTCGATCTAGATCTTTATTATACTTTACAATATTCCAGTTATGAAAATAATTTTTCAGTTCACAATTTTTAAAATATTAAAGAACAAGGAAGTGAACACGCATAATCTGTTTTGTTATTTTTAAGAACGATAAGATTATATCTGTTTTGTGCGGTGTTTCTCGAATATTAGTAATCAATAATAGTGTTCTTTTACTTTTTAAAAATATCATTAATACGATCGAAAAGATAAAATTATAAATATTAGTAATCAATATGTTGTTTAAATTATTTAGATGCGTTCTTAATATTAGATGACATTTTCTCTTCTATAATTACATGATTTAATCGTGTAATATTTTTTTGATTTTTTTTATTCCTTTCTATTGCATAAAAAATCTTTTAGAGCTAAATGAGGAGGGTTACGTTCTATTTCATATTCTAACTTTGGCACTATATCTGAGTATATAATTATTTCTGCATCAATAACATTAAAATGTTTTAGCGGATATCGATACTTTTTTTTATAAAAAATCTTCTTCAGTACAGAATTAGAGTTAGTTTGGGTTTAATTTTTTAAGAAACTGATAAGATATAATAGTATTACTCTGGAGTAATAAGAAGAGATTGATTTGATGGGGGTTAAACTGAGTAGTTTAATTATATTTTGTTATTTTATCTATTATTTTATATATTTGTAATTAGTTAAATAGTATTAATTTAACTTATATTCTTTCATATATTTTTTATATTTTAAAAAAATATTTGGTAGGTTTTTACTATTCTATAGTTTCATATGGTACTAATTTGCATTAGTAAAGTTCTTTCTTTCATGTTAATATGTGATCTTTGTTTATTACACAGTTAGAATGTAATTTAAATAGTTATTATATAAATCTATACTTTTATAGATAATTCATAGATTCACTATCATTAAAATAATATCCTTCTTAATAAGATTAAGATTTTTTTTAAATTTATCTCTAGAGAAGGACGCGTGATAATAAACAACAAAAAAATATTGTTTTCATAACTTTATTGGGTATAACTTATGAAGTTTTAAATAAGTGGTCGATATATTATTAATTGTTTTATTAGAAAGCATAAAGACGTTTAAACGAGATCATGAGATTCACTCTTTATTGTTGAGATATTTTATCATTAGCCTTTAAATTAATTTAAATATTTTTATTTATATTTTAAGCTAAATATTTTTTTTAATTAAAAATTTTGATTTAGTAATGTTTTTAAAAGAATATTCATTCTATTTTCATATTTATATATTAGTAACAAAAAAATTCTAATCGAGATAAAAATATTAATAAAATATAAATTTGTATGCTTAATACAAAAAGAATAAAGCCATGTGGTAATATGTATATATATTTGCAATAAATATCATTTAAGAGAGATAGAGAGCATGGTCTATTTTAATTTATAATTAAAAATTAATAAATAATATTAGTTATATGGATGTGTATAAAATAATAATTTAGTCATCATTAATTCTTTATTTAATATATTAAAGTGATCAAAAATCCGAGAGTGTTATCTAACACTATTGATAATGTTAATAACACCTATTAACGATTTAAAAAAACATATAATATTGATCTCTAATAAAATAACAATACTAATTAATCGTTATATACGTTATTCGTATAATTTATTTAATGTTAAACAATATTATATAATTAACTAATGTTTACGATAAAGCAAGATATCTGTAATTAATACTTAGGTCTTAAGATAGCTCTATACTTTGATTTATATTCTTAATTACGAAGAGGAGTATCTTTTTTATTTAAATGTGATAATCAACTGCTTGATTAGATAGTTATAATAAATCGTTAAGAAAATCATGCTTATAAATTATTAAATAGCATGTTCAATATGATTATTGCTGTTAATTAATCTTTGAAAATTAAGTGATTATTGTATGTGATCAAAAAGAGAAAAACGAAAATAGCATCATTCATTTATATAAAGATTAGAAAAACAGTTTTTTTCATTGCTACCGTCTCGATCGGATATCTCTCATAAGAGGACTATTAAAGTTGAAGATCTCACTTCAACACTTAATGTGTGGATTTTTTAGCCTTCTAATGCCATGGATAGACCGATTACAGTTAATATAAGTTTTATAGTATAAAAATAGCAAATTCAAAAAAAAAGAAGTTTGCATTTTTTTTCGAGAAATGGCTTGGTAGGGGTTTAGTTACTTAATCAGACAGAAGTTTTATGGAAACTTATTAATTAAATTTTATTAAAGTAGGTGCTAATTTTAGAAAATTTGTTTATTTAATCACGATTATTAATTTTCCAATACCTTGGATAAGGTTTCTTCTTTACTACTTGATAACCTTGATAAGCTAGCAAAAAAACCTCTTCATAATTTACGTGGTATTTTAGATTTTATTGTAGACTCATGATCTTATTAAAGTTAGATATCAGCGTTTACATTAGTCCTAAAAAATAAAAATTTGATTTTGATAAATTTTTTATGAATTTAGGAAAACTTTATTCAGGAAGACCTTTATCAAAGGTATAAATAAACTCGATAGTTATTAACCCTAAAGAATATTTTGTTTGTTTCGATAGATAGGTTTAAGTTTACACCAATGCTGCGTGTTGGTAAGTGGAATTATAGGGGATGGATAATAATATTCAAGAAGATAAATGTATAGCATGCGCCATATAATAAAACATGCACTATGTGATATAAAAAAAACAATATCGAATATATGGTAGTATAGAGTTGCTATAGGATTTATAATAAATGTTTTTAAAATATATGGTAGTGTTACCCGTTAATTTATTTAAATTGCAGGGTAGAACTTGTAATCATTATTTTTAATATTTAATAAAGAGCTTAAAATTACACTATTATTAAAAGTAGTATTGATTAATGTTTTTTTATAAAAATCATACGTTATGATTTATTTGATTAAAGATATTGTTAAGTTGATATCTGAAGTAAAATGATTACTCCCATTCTAGTTCATTTAGAAAAAAAATGATACTGACTTGGGGCCTAGCGATTAGCAATTAGTACAATAAATGTTTGATCAAGAATAAAAGTTTGACTGATGTTGCTCATTGGGTTGTTTCTGTTTTCAATGAGGATTAGTACTTATTTTGGTTAATGAAAATACTGAAGTTGTTTTTCAGGGTTTTACCGGGAAATAAGAACCTTGTGCTATGCATGAACATTGGGTTGCGGAATCCAAATAGTTAGTGTTATGACATAAGAAGAAGGTGACATAATCCATCTTGGTTTATCCTCGAGATGTTAATAACTAAAATTAAAAAAGATTTATATTTTTATAAAAATAAAATGTTTTTATACACTATTGATTTCTAAATGTTTATAAAATTATTTATATAATCTAATTAATTTATATAATGTATTTATCATACACACTTTTCCCCGAACTTAATTAAGTTTTAACCACCATATCAAAAGACTATTTTCACATACTTGATAAGTATCTGTGTCTAAATTATAATTCTTTCTTGGAAAATTTACCTAAAATAATACATAGTAAAAAATATACCCCCTCATAATTTAATATTATTGTTCAGAATGTAAAAATAACTAAGGCAACAACATCAGTTGTTTATGAGGCAGAAATGTTTTGTCAAGAATTCGATACTAGAATCGATTGATAAGCTGATATGGGCTTGTTATCTGAATTATAGTTGGGATGACTACTTGAGATATTTTGATTGTAAAAGCTAATTTTGATAAAAGAAGCATGTTTACGATTAGGCTAATTCTCCGGGAATTGTTGCTCAAAGAAAACATATAATTGGCGTTATTCATTGAAAGACTAACAAATCAGACCAGATAGATTATTTTATTCATAGTTTTGTATTTTGACTTATGAAAAGATAAAACAAATTAGTCATATCGGATTTATATAATCTAGCTGTATTGGTGTTGAAGGTAGCGTTATCTTTTAATAACATTTTATCGAGATTTTCAACTTATGAAAGAAGATTGGCAAAAAAAATATTATGATGTTTAATAAAATCGTTTGTAGTGCAGAAAAGAAAATTCTATCTCTTATCAAAGATTGCGTGATAAAACTAGTGGTTGCTTACATGGTTGGATCTCACTTTCAATGGAAAGACGAAGGGGCATGTTTATTTAATGATTATTAATTAGTAATACGGTAGATGAGACATTTAATACATTTGGAAAATCAGATGTTAAAGTAGTGGGAGATTTAACTGACACTAGTAAAGTTTTACTATAGTTTTATATCTTAAAAATGTTTTTATTAAACAATATAAAGATAAAAAATTGTTTAGTTAATAGTTAGAATTCTTTTAGATGATAATTTGTCTTTTTAGGTAATTGTTTTTTTAATATACTCATAGTTATTTGAAAACTCTAACAATAATTTAAATTCAAAAAAAGTATGATTTGACAATATTAAAAGATTAGACACAGAAAATTAGAAATAAGTTCAATATGTTTTAATGGCGCATGTAAGATTGTTGCATTGGATATTTTATGAATAAGGGGGAAGGTTTTTCTTTGTCTTTTTCTATATTTAGAGATGGAACAGATAGGCAAACTGTATGTAATATTTACTTGAATTTTGATTCCAAGAAGATTTGTCTATTTTTTTTGAACGAAAAAATAAAAAAAATAACTTAGAATTAATATATCATATCCCTATTATAAGAATATGTATTTAATCTTAGTTGTTTGACTAGATTAAAGATCTTCTTTTAAAAAAAAGATAAAGTTTATGATATATGTAGTAGTGCTATAAACAAAAATTTTATCTTAAAAAGTATATAGTAATTAAAGAGATCAACGGATAATAATCCATAATTGTACTAATTTTTGCTTTGCAAAAAAATATAACAATAAGTTTTTCATATTAATAAAGATTAATTATTAAAATTTAGATTTCATCTAAATATTTTTATTATTATTTTAATGTTTTTTTTACATTAATAATTATTAATTAAATATAAATTAGACCTCATCTAAATTTAGATAATTACTATGATTTTTAAAGTAAAATATGACAACTTATTTACACAACGTATAATTTTAAAAATATTTTTTTGTTTGAATATTCAACGAGATGTGTAATAGATTGATTTTTAAGTAGGTATTAATTTTGATCACATTGTTAATAAACATGATTTTATCCTGAAAAAATAAAAAAGAGATTATTTTATTTATTAAATTATTATTTTTAGTAGAAGTTAAATATGCTTTCAAGCAAAACTTTCAGAATTTTATAATTTTATAAACGAGAGTGGGGATCGTAGTCTTAGAAAATAGTGATTAAATTTTAATTAATGTAAGTGCTCGCATACATATAAAGGTTACTTGCGATATAGAAAGCAATCTATTCTTGATTTTTTTAATAAAGCGTTTTTTGTGTGTTCATTTCTTTTTTATAAAACTTTTAACAGTTTTATTATAATTTTTATATACTTATTTTCTGTAATAGTAAGTGTTTTATCTTAATCTATCTTTAATGTTTTATTTAAGTATTTATGCAAATGTTTAATTAAAACATTTAATTAAATTGATAATACAAACAATTAAATATTTTGAGAAAAAAATAAAAAGATATTTATATAATTCTCAGCATAAGATTATTAAAATAAAGTATAGATATAAAGTGGTAAAGTTGATAATCATAGGTGTTTAATTGTTTTTTATTTTTTTAGGTATTGATTCTTTCATTGACTTATCTTGTCTACAGATGCAATCTCATTTGTTATTATATTATGGATTAACTTATCTATTTATTTAAATTTTAAATTTATCACAAATCAGTAATATTATAATAGTAACATTAATTAACAGTAGCTATACAATGGGACTATTTTCTTTGACAGAACGAGATTCTATAGGATAAAAATTTAGTAAAGTCTTGTTTTATTAAAAGATGTTTGTATATTTCTCGATACTATTTTGATGAAATAAGTAGTGTCTTATTTAGTATTTGCAGATTGACATGCAGAAGATATAATTTTTTCACTAAATAGTTTTTTTTGATATAAGTTTTAGGGTATACATCTGAGTGGAGTGTAGTTTGCTGCACCTATAAGGCAAAGTGTTTAATTTACATATAAATGTTATTAAGAGGTATTTAATGAAACGTGCGGTGATTACCGGCATCGGAATCTTGTCAAGCATCGGTAACGATAAAAAAGAAGTCTTATCTTCGTTACAAACAGGTCGTTCTGGGATTACATTTTCTCAGGAATTAAAAGATTCTGGTATGCGTACTCATGTATGGGGGAATATTAAACTTAATACTACTGGGTTGATTGATCGCAAAATAGCACGTTTTATGAGTGATGCTTCTATATATGCTTTTTTATCAATGGAACAAGCGATTGCAGACGCTGGTTTAACTCCAAATATGGTTTCTAACGATCGTACTGGTTTAATTGTTGGATCTGGAGGTGGTTCGCCACGAAATCAAGTTGCTGGATCTGATGGTATGCGCGCTCGTGGTTTGCGTGGTGTAGGACCCTATATGGTTACTAAGGCGATGGCGTCTGGAATTTCGGCATGTTTAGCGATTCCCTTTAAAATCAGGGGTGTTAATTATTCTATTAGCTCTGCTTGTGCAACATCTGCACATTGTATAGGTAATGCAGTGGAAATGATCCAGTTAGGTAAACAAGATGTAGTTTTTGCTGGTGGAGGTGAAGAGTTGTGTTGGGAAATGGCTTGCGAATTCGATGCAATGGGTGCTTTGTCTACTCGATACAATGAGACACCAAGTAAAGCTTCTCGGACCTATGATATCCATCGTGATGGATTCGTTATAGCAGGAGGGGGTGGTATCATTGTAGTCGAAGAACTGCAGCATGCTCTTGATCATGGAGCTCATATTTATGCTGAAATTATTGGTTACGGAGCCACTTCTGATGGAAAAGATATGGTCACCCCTTCGGGTGAAGGAGCAATCCGTTGTATGAAGATGGCATTAAATGGTATCGATGATCCTGTAGATTATATAAACGTACATGGGACTTCTACACAGATTGGTGATGTTAAAGAACTGTGGGCTATTCGAGAAACTTTTGGGGATCAAAATCCAGCACTATCTTCTACGAAGGCGATGAGTGGACATGCGCTGGGTGCTGCCGGTGTGCATGAAGCTATTTTTTCTTTATTAATGTTAGAACATGGATTTATTGCACCAAGCATTAATATAGACCAACTTGATCCGCAGGCTGAAGGTATGAATATTATCAGGAAGCCAACACGTTATCCATTACATACAGTTATGAGTAATAGTTTTGGTTTTGGTGGAACGAATGCAACCCTTGTAATGCGAAAATATAGTTAACTTGTATTATTTGGTTAAATATTTTTGAAAAAACTTATTTTTGTTCATATATTGTGTGCATATAAATAATAATATGAAATTAATTCATGTTTAGTCGTTTTTATTTAATAAGCATAACAATCGATGATTTTTTTTATTTTTACTTACCAAAAAAATGGATGCATCATTTTGAATTTAATGAATATGCAGTTAAAAAAAATTTTATTTTTTATAATATGATTATATTAGCATTAATTTTAGTATAACTATTTTATTTATAGGTGTTTTTAACTTCATCATGTATATGGTAAACCAATAATTTTATATATATAATTAATGTTATAATATATATAAAAATTTATTAGTAAAAATTTAAAAGTTATAAACAAAACATTGAATTCTACTGTATGTTAATTGGGTTAATTATCATAATTCTATTAATTGACAATATTTGGTATACTTAAAAAGGTGATTCTTTATTTTTTAGGATGAGCGTCTTATTTGAGGTATTTATTTGCTACGTGATATAGATTTATATTGGTTATTTAGAATAGTCTTAAGTGAAATCTAGATATTTAACATAAGATCATTTTATGATTGAAAATCTTTTGTTAAATAATTCGATTAATTTAATTAATTACTCTAAACAAGAATAGTGGATTCGCTGTTTTTGTTTAAAAGATCAATCGGTGTGTAGAAAAAAATATCTCACGACATATTTTCAGATATATCTTACAGAAATATTTCTTATAGTTTGATTTTACTTTTTATTTTTTATCTTCAAAGTTCCAACTTTTTATTTAATTACTTAATAAGTAATCTAATTACAGATAGATTTCATATTTTATGAATTAGTATTGTTAGAAGAGTAGATTATATTAAATATTTGAGTCGAAAATGAAATAAAGACTTATCGGGTTAAAATAGAGTAAAATTTAATAAATAAAATAACGTTTTTATAATATGAAGTGCTTTCTAATGGTATAGAAGTGATAGTGTTAAAAACAAGAAATTATTTTTTGTGCATATTGAGCTATTAATGATTTTTATTAATTAATAGGTGCATCAAACGCATATTAATTTGTTATGTAAATATTTTTAACTATATAAAAAGTTTCATTTTTTCAATAAAGATATTTTGATTTATATAGAATAATTGTTTTAAGGTTAATATTATAATAATTCAGTGTATTATGAAAATACATCAGGTCATGTCGATCTTAAATGAGATAAGAACATCTTTCTTGTTACAAAAAAAAGATAACAATTATCATATTTATTTCATAGATAAATAATTTTATTTCTTATTTAAAACAACATTACGAGAGATTTCTCTAGCACCGTTTTCTAAAAACATTCAGGTTACAAGAGAAATCATCGATGTTGCATCTTATTTTTCTCTAAAATTTGTTATAGATACATATAAATTTATATGGTTTAGATTTATTTCTTATCTTGCAAAAATAATTTCATATTACAAGATTATTTTAGATGTTAATTTATCTGTTAAAAGATTTTTTTTATCACGTATATACATAATAGGTTTAATAAATTTATGTAGTTTTTATTGTTCTTTAATTAAAACATATTAATGGTGATCTTAGTTATCTATGAGAGTTTTTCTAAGAACATTAGCAAATTAGTTAATGTTTTCACACCTAATCCTGTAGCGCCAACAGACCACTGAGATGATGAAATTTTACGGTAGGTGGCAGAGCAATCAACATGTATCCAACCCTGACGATAATTTTTTATGAAATGTGATAAAAATGCAGCAGCAGTACTAGCTGAAGCATTGCTTTCGCTATTAGCGACATTACTCAAATCAGCAAAACTGGATTGTAGGTGATTACGGTGAAACTCTGCTAAAGGTAAACGCCAGAAAAGTTCGCCTTCTTCATGCGCGCTTTTTAGTAGTTGAGACGCTAGATTATCATCGAAGCTAAAAAAGGCATGATAATCATCTCCTAATGCGGTTTTTGCGGCTCCGGTTAAAGTAGCACAATCGATAACAATTCGTGAGTTTACTAAACTAGCATCAATAAGTCCATCAGCTAATATTAAACGCCCTTCAGCGTCTGTATTCATAACTTCAACGGATTTTCCGTTACGAAAACGAATTATATCACCTAATTTTAAAGCGTTGCCGCTGACCATATTATCAGCACAGCATAAAATGAGTCGTACTCGTTTTTTAAGGCCACGTTGAATGGCTAGTGCTAATGCACCTGTTAGAGTGGCAGCCCCACCCATATCTGATTTCATGGATTCCATGAAATGGTTTGTTTTAAGGCTATAACCACCTGTATCAAAAGTTATTCCTTTTCCTACTAGACAGGCCATTATAGATTCTTCTTTATTGCCAGTAGGATTGTAATCAAGAGTTAAAAGTACCGGTTGGCGATTAGAACTGCATCCAACGGAATGTAGTCCAGTATAGTGATTAGACACTAATTCATCGATGTTCATGATATTATAGTTAATAGCATAGTCGGCTATGCCAGAGAGCATGCTCAAAGCACATTCTACCAATTCTTTTGGTCCGAGTTCATTTGCTGGAAGATTAATGGTATTACGAACCCAGTCAATGATTTTCATTTGTGCATTGAATGTTTTATTGTCTATTTCAGATAACTTAGGTAAAATTAAATGTTGTCCTCCTTTAGGGTTGCGGTAACCTTGCCAAAATGTCCAGCATCGTGTTAAATCCCATTCTTTTCCTACTAACGCAATCTGTCTTATACCTAGAGTGTCGATTGTGCGTCCTGCTTCTTGAATGTGGATTAGTGGGTCGCGAGTTGTTAAATGAATAGTCATTCCACTATTGTCGGCGCTTAATAATGCTTTTTTACCACCCCAATGGGGGCTAGCGCATGTGCTAGATAAAGTGAGTTGCATTGCTTTTGTCATAAGGTTCCTATATTAGAGATTAGTGAGGGTTGTTGCATTTCTATAATGTATTAAATAAAATGTTCATCAAATAATTATAGATAAATATTAATTTATTTTAACTAATTTATCTTAAATTGCAGTCATTTTTTTTTAATTTTAAATCTGGAACGAATAATGTGATTTTTTGTTGAAGATTGCGTTTTATAAACACTGAATTATCTTTGGTTATATATAAATATATCGGATTTCTTTTTCTTCTTCAAATAACGTTATTTTATGTATTGTAAAATGGTAATTTTAGATAATTATAAATTACTTTAAACTAGATATCATTTAATGAGCGTTTATTAATTGATATGTCATGTATGATTAAAATCAATACTGCTCAATAAACATTGTATTATAATGTAATTATTTTTATTAATATTTGTATTTTATAAGGGTTTGTTTGCTTTAATGGGAGCTTAATAGTAGTTAATGTTTTGTTTGAATGTATTGCGGAAAAAATCATTTTTTTTTGAGTTATTTTTTTAATGATATATTTCAATGTTTTAGTTTAGATAAAGCACTGTTATATAATGTTGTAGAAAGTTTTTGAGACATCTGATGGATTAGATTAATAAGATTTATCGTTAATTTCCTAATCGATATTAGTGTATTTGTGTATTGCAATATTTCTATCATACTTAATTTTAAATAAATAATTAATAATTAATTACGTTAATATATTTCTTTATATTTCTTTAAAAAATATTTAATATTTTTTTATTTAGTAGGCAGGTATATATTTTATATTAGAGAGGGATATTTTATTATTGACTTAAGTTTTATTCGGTAGGGTTGTCTGGTTAAGAAGTTAAATTTTTAATCTGTTATGTAGACTATATTAAAACTACATGTAATAAATTCGTGAGACTGTAAATAAAGAGCTATAATAAATTTTTTAGAAAAACGTTTTTAATGTTTGTATGTTAAGTAGTTTTTATATTAAGTGATAAAGTATAGTGAGTGATGATATTAAAATATTGTTGCGATTGTAGTAGTATTACAGACAAGAAATCTTTGCGTATTGCTAATTAGTTTTTAGTGACATTAAAAATATTTTCAAAAAAAATAATAAACTATAATCAAAATGTTTTTTTGTCTTGTAAGATAAAGATTTAGATTAAAGTTTAATAGCTGTAATATTGAATAGAATTAGATCGTTATGGAGGTGTATAGAGATTATAATTTTAGTTTTAAATGTTGTTGTTATTAATTATTTTTTTATATCTTATTAAGATAGCTTGTTTATATAAAAAGATACAATATTCTTAATAAGAAAGTGCATTTATTAAGAAATAAAATACTTCCTGATAAACATATTTTTAATATTTTTAAAACTTTTACTAAAGATATAAATTAAATTTAAATGATTTAATTATTGAACATTAGATAAAACGTTTAAATTCCTTTTTTAATTTAAATATAAAGCACATCATGATAAGTACTATTATACACGAAATAAAGGTGTAATAAAATTTATACGTACAACTATAGATAAATTCATACATGTCATGTTTTGTAATGACTATCCTGCAAGATAATTTACTCTCCCTTAAATTGGGTTGATATAGAAAGATTATAGTCAATATAATATTGACGTACTCTAGAACACAAACAGTACGTACAATGCTGTATTGTACAGTAAGGTATAGACAAATTATCTGTATAAGCAAGATAACAAGAATTAACTAATAATCCATATGATATTATTCATTTAATTGATCAGTAAAGAACTACTACTTTTATTAAAAAATTAGTATCTCTGTAATAAGTTACAGTGTTTATCGCTACTAAATGTTCTGCTAAAAGGATCACGCATTATTTTCATACTTTTATAATAACTTTTTAAGGCAGGTTTATTGGTAGTTGATAACAATTTAAGATTATAATGATATATTTTTTTTAAAAAATACTTTTAGAGATATAGGATAAGATCCATATTACATCACCTATCAATGACGATTTAAATTTATTCATGTTAGTATTGAATACTTTTCTGAAAATATTAGCGTTTCTTTGCAATAAGAGGGAGTCTCGTAGAGAATAATTTGTAACTGGTGGAACGAAAACGATTCAGCGCGAAAACATTTGTGAAAAATTGACTATTGATCTACGCGTATTTTTTTATTTATTATGAATAATGATCACTTTAACAGCTTTTCTTAGCTAACATTCTATCGTCTTTTTAAGACGGAATATAGTAGATATTTTAAGTTTTACTGTATTTCTGATTTTGTTTTATAATTTCATTATAGTTTTTAGAAGAAAGTTTTTATCTACTAACTAATTTTTCAGTTGAATTACAAGCTCTCGTTATTATTGACGCTTATAGATAGTTCTTAAAGCAAAAAAATTAAAAAATTCTGACTCTGATAATTGGGGCATGTTTAATTCAACAAGATATATATTTTGCTTAGTTTTATGTTAAGTGGTTTATGTATTTCTAAAGTTGATAACATGAAAGGTGATATTAGGATTATTTTTAATTGATAAACAAAGGTTTATGTGAATCGTGCACAAATATCATAGTTTTTTTATATAACGTTTAAATTCAGATGAGATTTAGTGATAGAAGATGCGTACTAAATGCATTTTAAATTCCAATAATAACGTAATTTAATATTACGATCAAGAAAGTAAATTTGCTTGCCTGGAACAAGTTAGTTGATAGAATAAATGTATTTTTTTGTGCCTTCCGGAAGAAGAAGTGTTCAACTTTGCTTTAATCCTATAAATTATTAAATTTAATGAGATGTATGTAATAATTTAATAAGGAAGCTATATAATATAAAGCTATTTAGCATGTTTATAGTTGTATTGGGTGGAATTAAATTTATTTCGCTGAATAATTTATAGTAATTAATTGATAAAAGTAGATAATAAATTGCTTCCATAATTATTAGGTTATACTAATAACCTAGTTATTAAAATAAAAATTATTTAAGTGATAGCTTATTTTCATTATAACTTTATAATTGTTTTAATTAAATTGATGTGAATGATAGATAATAGTATAATTGTTAATGTGTATACATAAAAATATTATTATTTTTAATATTATTAATATGGTTTCTTTAAAAAATAAATTTAATCTTTAACTATACTTTAATATCGTGGATGAGAGTTTCTCGGTAGAGAAATTAAATTTAAAAAAAAATATTAGATTAGTTCAATTTTAATATAATATATAAAATATTAGCTTTTCATAATTTTATTAAATAAGTTTATAAGTTTTTGTATAGTTTTACAATAAAGTAGTAAAAATCTTAGTATCTTTTGTTATTTAAATATATCTGATATATTTATTAATTCGATAAAACCTTAATTAAAAAGTACAGAGTATTTGGTAATTCTTCTTAAGAAAACTTATTTTAAGAGATAGGTTTATATTATTCAGAAACTCAATAAGTTATTCTGTTTAAGCAAAGAGACAAATACTTAAAAAAATATTTAGCTTGTTTAACAACATTATGTTTAGTGGTTCACTAGATTTAATTTTATGGATTTAAGAATTCAAGAAGTGATATTAGATTACTAATATTAGAAAAACTATTTTAAAAACTATTTGTTAACTACATTTTTATCATCTCCTGTTATATTCTCGTTATCGTTTCACAAGAACGTTGATTTTTTTTCGTTTTTTATGAGTGGACGTTGATTAAATCAATTTTATATTCCTACCTATTCAGGGTAGGGCATACCGACATATATTTTGTTAAAAATTGCTAATGCTGTTTTATATTTCAAGCATGGTTACTTTATGTTACTAAAATTCTTTAGAAGTTTTTATTTACATAAAACAGCTAACCTCTAAATGTTAGAAATGTGAATTAAAATAATTTTAGGTACAGATAAACTCTGTAATCGTTATGGTGTGGAGTCCATTATCTCTAGATATTTTTATGATTCGATAAATAGTTTTTTAGTTAAATAGTTGAATGCTATTAAAATTTATTAAATCATTTTATATGTTTTAAACATAGATTGTTATGTTTAATAAAATCATCTTGTTTAATAGCATTAATTAAAAGCTCGATTTTTTTCAATAAGGCGCTGTTAAACAATGCGACATAAGAGATTTATATGACATGTAACATATGACGAAGAATCATTCGTGATTAATCTATGTTCTTAATAGTTTATTTCTCTGATTTTTTTTGAAAATGTTTAGTTAACTAAGAAGTAATCTCTACTCTATATGCATTTAATATAATAAATAATATTAAAAATATTCAATAATCATAGATTTTTTTAGCTCGTATTCATTGTCGTCTTGTTTTTAGGAAGGCTATATTTTTGTAAAAATATTTATTTAATCTGTTTTTTTCTATCACCAATAATAACTTTAAGCACGCCTATCTTTAAGGGTGCAGGCATGTGATTAATTTTATTCGGGTGGGGGTTCTGGTCTTATAACCTACAAATAAAAAAGCATATGAATAAAGAGTATGATTTTACAATAAAGCTTATTGCTTTAAAAATATAGTATAGCAATTTTAAATTGATTGCGATTTGTAATAAGTAAGAGTTAAGTAGATATCGTGATAGGGTTTAGATAGTGTTAATCTTGCTTTCGAGAAGTGGGGGAAATAAAACTTTTCGTAATTCATGTGCTTATGAGTGTAGAGTTGGCTTTGACTAGATAATTGGTGATATGAAGTTTTTCCCCTAGGTTTGTGGATGTTTTATTTTTTTTATATTATCAAAAATAAATCCCAGATTTCTACTAAATAAATTAGTGTTTAATTTTATTTTACTAAACATTATACATTAAGTTTGCAAACAAGCTCTTTTAGTCGAGGGTTATTGTTTTGGGCAAGAAAAAGATACATAGTGATACTGCATTCCCTAATATAGTCAACACTAACTAAAAAAAATATAATAATTAAAAAAAGGGTGGAGCGAAGCGTATGCTGTTCTTTTTGATAGAAGGGGTAGAGATGTTATGTAGTTATATTTGTTTACAAGTTATCATATAAAACCCAAGAAAACAAAGATCAGAGCTAACCATCATTTTTTTAGAGAGGAGCATTATTAATAATTAGAACTAATCAGACAACTGAAAGAAAAAGATCAACTAACTTTTTTTGGCTTATTTGTTTTGTAGAATTTATTTTTATCTTAAGATTTTTAAGAGGCTATTATAATTGGTAATCAAACTAAATGTATCCAGAGATTAATATGGTTTTATCTTGTGATATTGTTTTTCTAATTTTAAAAAAAATTCTTAAGATGTACTACCGAGAAGGTGAAATCAGGGTGCATCAAGTGAATTTGTGGTTGGTAACATCCATTAGATGTAAGTGTTTTTTTTTATTAATTTCCATGATTTTATTTTATCATTTTAACAGATTATTGCTTAAATAGTTTGATTATTGTACTTATTAATGTCGGCATCATCGTTTATGTCTTCTATTTCTTATAACTAAGTATTTGGTAAACTAATTTTTGTTGGCTATAGCTCGGATTTATCGCTGTGGTAGTTATTATATTTAGTCATAGATCAAACTGCTTTCATGGCTTATCCTTATCATTATTTTTTTTAGGATGTGTTCGTAAGGCACTATGACTTATGGAAACTAGTTTTTTACTTTTAAGAAGGCGCTTGTATCGTCAATATGATTTATACCACCAAATGTAGTTTTATCCCGAGATAGGAAAGAAGTTTTTTTTGCAATTTTTTTATAAATTTATATCGTTATATTGATTCTATCTGGCTTAAATCGATGTATTTAATTTTGATAAGTATTTTTGACCAGAAAGGATTATTATGTCAATTTTAGAGTAATATACTTAGAGCGCAATTTTTTTAAGTTATGAATAAGGTGGAGTTTTTTTATATTGTTTTTTTATCTGATATTAGTAACGAGATTACTTTATATAAGAAAATGAGAGCATCTTAATAGAGTAATAAAAAATTAGGATCATAATTGTGGATGGTCGCAATAGTTTTTTTTTGTTCTAATTATATGCCTTTGTTTAGGTCGTTAGTTGTTTTTAGTATCTGTATTAATTTTTTATAATTTGTTATTTTTGAGTTTTACTATAAGATTAAAACTGGGAAGAAGGATACAAGCTACTACTATAAAACTTAATATTTATTAAAATTTTAGTTATGATTTTGGTATGATTGAAGCAATTTTATTTTAAAAGTTCCAGTAGTCTCTTGTTTGTGAGTTAGTGGTATTAAATCAACGATAAGTTGGCTTGTTTCCTGTTCGGCATTCAGATTGTAATGTATTGGTATTCTTCCAAGAAGATATTTTGTAAAAGAACAAGCAATATTCTATAATAATATTACCTTTTTTCTTTTTTATTACAACCATTGTTGGCTGTTTTATTGGTGGTTTTAATGCCTATTTAGAGGAGTACTTATTAAGTAACTACATTATAAAATGCGGTATTTACATTATTATTTATCTTGACATATTTTAGTTTTTGTCTTCATTGATTACTGATATACGTTGGTAGAGTGATCGAGAATTATGATTACATTTTATGGGTGTAGAAGAACTCAGGTCTCAATTATGAATGTCATGCTAATTTTAGCAATATCATTTATCGTGTTAACAATTGGTTTTTTTAGGATTAAACCATCTTAGATCATCGTTTTCCGTATTATTTGTATTTTTTGATTAATGTATTAATGGCATTGTCCCTGTGTACGTGACCTATCAGAGAGCTTGATCTTAGATTTAATTCAATTTTATGTTCAATGATGTTTTGCGTTTAATATAAATGGTCTGAATAGTGTTTAAGTATTAGTGAAATGATGCGTGTTGCGCTATTTAATGGAACTAGTTTTAAGTTTTTCCTATATCTCTCCTAATAGTAGTAATAAATTTTTGTCCATAGTGTTTTTTTCGAGGATTTTCATGTTTTTTTTACTTGATCTTTTCTAGAAAAACGAAACCTATCCTAGTGAAGATGTTACTGTAATCACTATAATTTTGTTATTTTTTTGTTTATTTGTACTTTTTTGTGAAAATTTAGATTAAAAATAATAATACTTTTTTATAAAATCAAGTTATATATTGCGTCGATCTACTCAGTTTAATCTTCAGATTTATTTTGAATAAAAGTGGGTATAACTTGACTTGATTGGTTCCGGTAAAAATACGCTATTCAATTTAGGTATAGGTTGTTATACCGATGTGGAGATATATTGTGTTTGAGCAATATTATCCATAAGAACCTTGCTTCGGAAAGCTCTCTTGTTTCTATATTTTTTTCCGAGAGAAAAATTTTTCTCCTTATCTAAGGAGAAGGGAAAATATTAGGTTTAGCTTACGCTTTAGTTGAAGACTTATATCTGTTTAATATTCTTAATATAAAGGAGATTGCGAAGCAAGTTGGATCTAGTATCTATTTTTAATTTCTTTTCTTCTGTGATTCTGTTAGGCAACGGATGTGCCTCGGGCTAACGTATTAATTGGTTTACTAACAATATACTTAATGAGTTTTTATTCGCGCTTAATCCTGATTTATATATATCGATATAGTAAAATTTTTTTGATAAGGTTGGTGCTATACATCACTTAACATTGTTAATAGTAATCCATGATTTAGATGAATGCTATTTAATTCACGCCTCGCACTTACTAGTTAATTTACTAAATGGTTATATTCATTATGATGAAGCAACTTTATTTTTATCCATCCGGGACTTTCTAGCAGCATCAATATTAAGTATGTATTTTAAGGTTATAAAGCGGCGCTATTAGTTATTTAAAATTTTGCCTCAAAAAGCCTAACTAATTAAGATCTTTTGTGGTATATGATAGTTTTCAGTTAACGATAAATTGTTTAGATATGAATATCAGTTTATAATTATACTTATAGATTTTTTAATGTGTTACATAAATCAGCATTCAAGATTATTTTTAAGGTTATAGTGATAATATATATACTTATTAGACATCTATATTGGATTATTTTATCTAAATTTAGGGATGAATCTTTCATTAATGAAAGATTTTTATTAAATTCTTGCTAATAGCGATAAAATTGATATAATTCTAATTCTTATAAAATTTAGCAAAAATAATCTGTAATATAAATTTTAATAAAAAATCATAATTTAAAAAATAAAAAAAAGCTTGACTTTATAAAAGAAAAAAGTATTATTAAAAAAGAAGTCGAAACAATACAGAAATATCAAGTATGCTCTTTAATAATTTGTTAAATAATTTGTGTGGGCACTCAGAAGACACTATCAAACATTAAAAAATTTAATAAAAAACTAAATATTTGTAACTAAAATTTTTAGTTTTGACAAAAAACCAACTTAAATTGAAGAGTTTGATCATGGCTCAGATTGAACGCTAGCGATAGGCTTAACACATGCAAGTCGAGCGGCAACGAAGTTCTATATAATAGAATTGGCGGCAAGCGGCGAACGGGTGAGTAATGTCTGGGGATCTACCTAATGGAGGGGGACAACTACTGGAAACGGTAGCTAATACCGCATAATGTCGAAAGACCAAAGTGGGGGACCCCTACAGGCCTCGCGCCATTAGATGAACCCAGATGGGATTAGCTAGTAGGTAAGGTAATGGCTTACCTAGGCAACAATCCCTAGCTGGTCTGAGAGGATGACCAGCCACACTGGAACTGAGACACGGTCCAGACTCCTACGGGAGGCAGCAGTGGGGAATATTGCACAATGGGGGAAACCCTGATGCAGCCATGTCGCGTGTGTGAAGAAGGCCTTCGGGTTGTAAAGCACTTTCAGCAGGAAAGAAAACAGCACTGTTAATAGTAGTGTTGGTTGACGTTACCTGAAAAAGAAGCACCGGCTAACTCCGTGCCAGCAGCCGCGGTAATACGGAGGGTGCAAGCGTTAATCGGAATTACTGGGCGTAAAGCGTACGTAGGCGGTTTTTTAAGTCAGATGTGAAATCCCTAGGCTTAACCTAGGAACTGCATTTGAAACTGATAAGCTAGAGTCTCGTAGAGGGGGGTAGAATTCCAGGTGTAGCGGTGAAATGCGTAGAGATCTGGAAGAATACCGGTGGCGAAGGCGGCCCCCTGGACGAAAACTGACGCTCAGGTACGAAAGCGTGGGGAGCAAACAGGATTAGATACCCTGGTAGTCCACGCCGTAAACGATGTCGATTTGAAGGTCGTAATCTTGAGTTGTGGCTTTCGAAGCTAACGCGTTAAATCGACCGCCTGGGGAGTACGACCGCAAGGTTAAAACTCAAATGAATTGACGGGGGCCCGCACAAGCGGTGGAGCATGTGGTTTAATTCGATGCAACGCGAAGAACCTTACCTACTCTTGACATCCAGAGAAATTGACAGAGATGTCTTTGTGCCTTCGGGAACTCTGAGACAGGTGCTGCATGGCTGTCGTCAGCTCGTGTTGTGAAATGTTGGGTTAAGTCCCGCAACGAGCGCAACCCTTATCCTTTTTTGCCAGCGATTCGGTCGGGAACTCAAAGGAGACTGCCGGTGATAAACCGGAGGAAGGTGGGGATGACGTCAAGTCATCATGGCCCTTACGAGTAGGGCTACACACGTGCTACAATGGTGTATACAAAGGGAAGCGACCTTGCGAGAGTTAGCGGATCTCACAAAGTACATCGTAGTCCGGATTGGAGTCTGCAACTCGACTCCATGAAGTCGGAATCGCTAGTAATCGTGGATCAGAATGCCACGGTGAATACGTTCCCGGGCCTTGTACACACCGCCCGTCACACCATGGGAGTGGGTTGCAAAAGAAGTGAGTTGCTTAACCCGTTTGGGAGGGCGCTTACCACTTTGTGGTTCATGACTGGGGTGAAGTCGTAACAAGGTAACCGTAGGGGAACCTGCGGTTGGATCACCTCCTTATTGATATGATGTGTCTGATGACGTGTCCACACAAATTATTTAACAAAATTAGATATTTAATATTACTGGCATCAATTATGCCTTTTTGTCCCCTTCGTCTAGTGGTAAGGACATCGCCCTTTCACGGCGGTAACAGGGGTTCGAGCCCCCTAGGGGACACTATCTTTTTAAAATATTATAAATTTAATAAAATTATTTATTATAAATACACCTAATATATAAAAACAAATAATCCAGTGGAATTATTTTAGAAAAAAAATATTACATTAATATTATTTTATCTTTCTTTAAAGAAAGAGGAATTTTTATTTTTATAATTGTTCGGTGCAAGATAACTACTTTTTAACTTGCACCGTTACTTTTTTTATTGAAATTTAATTCGTGGTCGAACAATCCGATTTATTTTATCAACTAATACAATAATAGCAGTTTTAATATATCCATGTAGTGCAATTTGATGCATACGAGAAATAAAAATATAAATAAAATAAGCAATATATCCTTTTATAATTAAAGGATTAAGTTTACGATTTATACTCAGACTTCCAATTGTTCCAAAGCGTGATAATGATATAATAGAACCATGATCATAGTATTTATAAGATTTTAAAGGTTTTTTATACAAAAGAGACAAAATGTTCTTATAAGTGCAAGTAGCCATCTGATGTGCAGCTTGAGCTCGAGGTGGAACCGTTCTTCCAGTTGGAAGTGTACATGAAGCGCAATCGCCAATAGCAAAAATAGCTGAGTCGCGCGTAGTTTGTAACGTTGAACTAACTAAACACTGATTGATAGAATTTGTTTCTAAACCAGCTATGTTTTTCATACAATTTGAGACTTTAATACCTGCAGACCATACCATCAAGTCAGATTGAATATATTCACCATTTTTAGTATATAAACCATTAGACGTTACGTTCATAACTGTTGTATTTATTAATATTTTTATTCCTAGTGTTGTTAGTTTTTTATGCACACTTGAAGAAACTTTTAAGGGTAAGGTTGGTAAAATATGGGTTCCTGCTTCAATTAATGTGACTTTTAACACCTGATCTCTAAGCGTTTTGAACCCATAATTACGTAATTGCTTGACCATGTTATGTAGTTCAGCAGATAATTCAACACCTGTCGCTCCGCCTCCAACAATAGCAACATTTATTTCTTTTGTATCAATAGGTTGAGTAGAAAATTTTAAAAATAAATTTAACATTTCTTTACGAAATTGTTTTGCTTTATGGTGAGAGTCGAGAGAAACGCAATGTTCTTTAACACCATTTGTACCGAAATCGTTTGATAGACTGCCCACTGCAAGCACTAAGATATCATAATCTAGATGTCGAGCTGGTATTAATATTCTACCTTTTTCGTCAAGAACTTCCTTCAAGAAGACTTGTTTAGTTTTACGATTCACATCCTTCATATAACCAATTTTAAATTGAAAATTATGATTTTGAGCGTGAGCCATATAGCTAATAGATTCTGTTGCTTCATCTAATGTACCGGAGGCTAGTTGATGCAGGCAAGGTTTCCATAAGTGATTATGGTTGCAATCCACCAATGTTACTATTGCTTTATGTCGTCGTTTAAGACGATTTCCTAAATTAGTTGCTAATTCTAAACCACCTGCACCACCACCAATAATAACAATATTTTTGAGTGATTTTGTCAAAATACCCCCCTTGCTTTTTAAATTCTCTGGTTTTTAAAAAAAACAATATATTGTCACCTATAATAGGTTTATATAGTAATGTCTCTTATGTAAGAGTATAAAATCATAAACTATACTAGTTAAATGGTAATTATAACTTATATTATAAGCTTTACATTAAAATGATTGTAAAAATTTTTAAAAAATTTTATAAATATTAATTTATGTAATCCTAAATTAAATGATTAAAAGCTTAGCTTTTAATCTGGTGTAATATTCCCGATAATACTGTTTAATTAATTGTGTATTTATATAAATAAAGTTTTTATTAGTTATAGACTCGTCTAAAATTTTTAAACGGGCTATAATTAATTATAGAAACTAATTTTTTAGCATTAATTTTAATAATAAGGAATTAATTCAAAAAATTTACATATTTTATATGTATAAAAAATTAAGTGAAACTAATATGCTTTAAAGCAATTTTTAATAAAATTATATTTTAAAGTTTTAAAAAAATATTTACGTTTTAGGTTATTAATGACAAGAGATGTAATATTGAGAAAAATTAAGAAGAATTATTCTTATTTAAATTATTTCTTTTTGATTAAAAATGAAGTTAAATATTGTAGATAAAATCTATATGAATTAAGTAGTGACGATTAATGTAGTTTGCTTAAGATGAAGAAATAAAAGACTTGTTATGTTGTTAAAATTGTTAAAAAATTATACAGGAGTAATCAATTACTCCCTGTTATTGCAATGTTTTTATTTTTTTTTAAAAATTTTACGAAATATAAATAAGAACTTCTAAAAAGAAATCAGATATTATAAAAATAATAATTTTATAAAAAATTAAGATTAATGATTTATTATTAGAAATTTAAAATTTTAAATTTCTAAGATTTAATCTTAAATAATTAACGATTAAATTCTACAAAATTAGATTTTATATTAAGCAAATATAGTGTACTTAAATTTTTATAATATAAAATTATATATTGATTATAAAGAGTTAATGTTTTAACAAAAATATATATATTCTATTTATATCTTATTTTTGAAATTACATATAACTAATACCATGTGTCATTTGATAATAAAATGCCGTATTAACTTGTTATTAATGTATATAAAACATTAATTTTATTCGTGATGTTAGTCTAATTAAGAACAAGTCGAATATTCAAATGCATGATGAAATTTAAAACTTAAGAAAAAATATTTTAAATAAAACAGAGCATTGAATTAGCAGATCGTTTATTTTAGTTGAAAAATAGGATTTATAATATAGTCTATATATTAATGTATTAAATCTTTTTTTTAAATTATTTCTTAAGATATACTATTGATCTGCAGATTTGATAGTTTGTAATGACAGTTAACTAAGGTTAATAAAAATCGGGTGGTTATTTTAACTAAATTCATTATAGATTAATAATTTATGTTGATTTAAATATTATATTAAGTTTCTAATATGTTTGTGATAGTTACTAGATATAGTTCTATTTATATTTATATAATCAATATTATTGACGTGATCAGGTTATTCGACCAAGTAAATTTATCATGAATATAAAAAAATATTTTATTATTAAATTTCAAATGAAAAAACAGTATATAAGATTTTTATTAAGATATGAAATACAAGAAATAATTTAAGTTATTTAATTGTTGTAATTAAAAATTTTTAATCAAAAATAAAAATTATGTTTTTATGACGGTGATGATTTTTCTCAAAAATTAATAGAGCTTTGTAAATAAATTCAGTCTTTTACCTAGAAATATAGCATGTTATTTGAGAAAACTAAAAGATAATTTCTTACTGAAGTATAACTAGCGTTGTTTTTAGATATTATTATTGAATAATGGTTAAGATATTTTTTTTAACTTGATATTACAAAATTTTTATTTATATTTTATTATTTAGTTTTATTTTAATTGTGTAATATTGTTAATATTATTAATGCTGTTATTTTTAATAAAAACGTATACCTTAAAAATAATTTTGTTGTTTATTTAATTTTAAGGTTATTATCAGGTTAGTTAATATGCAAGTTGCTTTGTATTGTTAGTTAAAATTTTTTAGCTAAGAGGAGCATAATTTTGTAAAAATACAAATTGACTTTTATTATTAGTGTTTATAAAAATATTTTTTATTAAATTTATTTCTATATTTAAACATAAGAGTTCAACATATACTTGACAATCAATACTTCGACTCAGAAAGAATAGCTCTATTAACCCCTATCACTAAATCTAGTTTATTATAAATGATATTACAGTGCGTTAATATACCAATTAGTATTGAATATCGAGGTTATATTTTTACCGGAAATCAAAAAGATGTTTTTTTAGAACAGTTTGAGATGGAAGGTATTTGTATTCCTTACTCTTGTCGTTCTGGATTTTGTGCTACCTGTAAAGTTAAAATATTATCCGGAAGTGCAGTATCGTTAACAGGGAAAATCACTGTTATTGCTCCTGCATCGATCTTGACGTGTACTTCTATTCCATGTGGTAATGTGCAATTAGAATAACTAGAGGATACGTTTGGAGTTTAATTCAAAACGGTAAGATTTTATTAAGAACATCAATTAATACAACGAATATATGCTTTGTAAGAAACATTTTTAATTATCTTTAATAATTACATTAGATTTTATATCTCATAATTTTCCATCAGTAAATGTAAAATGTTTTTTATATATATTTAATGCTGTATATTACACAATGTAATTTTTTATAAAAAATTAATATTAATTTTATTAAATTTTATAATTTGTTACAATAGTTAAAAGTTGCGTTCAATAAAAAAAATTTTAAAAATTTATTTTAAAGCATAACAGAAAAGATCTTTAATATCAGAAAATGCTTATAGTGATATTATAAATTTAATGAATCAACTAATTAAATTAAAAAAGTTTTAATAAAATAAGGAAGAAAATGTAAATGCGCAAAATTACATTGTGCAAAAAAAACGATATCTATAAAATAATGTAATTAAAATTAGAATAAATTTTTAATTTAGTTAAATTCATATGATATAAATACAATTTAGAACAACTTTCTTCACTTAATTTTAAAAAAAATGAAAGAAAATCTTTATAGATTTAAATAATAATTTGAGTTAAAATTTATTTCAATTGGCCCCTTAGCTCAGTGGTTAGAGCAAGCGACTCATAATCGTTTGGTCGCTGGTTCAAGTCCAGCAGGGGCCAGCATATTAAAAAAAATAAATTGATTGAAAATGTATCTAAAAGAGACTAAAAAAATGATTTTATAGCTTATAGCGTTTATTAAGAAAGATGGTCAAATCTACTTATTAAAATTTTAGTAATATTGGTTTCATACTAGTATGTTATGTATAAACTATTTATTAATTTATTTTTTTTGAGAACTTATTTAAAGAACTCAATATGAGATAATAACTTATTAGTATATATTTTAAATATATAATAGTATTTTATTAATGAACAATAAAAGTTAAGTAATTTTTTTTACTTCACAAACTGAAGTTATTTTCATTTAAAAAATAGTGAGAAAGAAAATATAATTCTTCACTACAATAAAATAATCAACTTCAAGTATTATAATTTCTTTATTTTTTTCAAAAATGTGACTGACAAGCAGTTTAAAAACTGATTTCATTAAATATTTTTTAAATAAAATATTTAAATATTTTATAAGTTCTATTGACAAACTATTACGATGATATCGTTTTATATGATTTAAATTAAAATAGTCATTTTAACTTATTACATTTTATTTATATCTATCTCTTTATAAAAAATTAAATTAATAATTTAATTATATTTTACGAACGTTTTTTATTTTTTATTTTCAAAAAAAATAGTTTTATGTATTTTTTTTTGAAATATAGATTTTAAATATTGCAATTATATACTAACAACTTAAACGCTTACAGAATTATTTATTTGTTTCTTGCTAAAAGTACTTTAATTAAAACTAGGTCAGATTTTATTTAAAATAAACTAACTGAGTTGTACATTAATAAATAAAAACATCCCACACATTCAACAAATTTTATTCTTCCTTAATACTAGTGCCTTATCCAGTGACGTCATTTTCGTTTATCTTTTTTATTTTAAAAAAATTTATTTTTTTTTGTTAAAATTCATTGTCTACTTAAAAGAGATATTTTATTAGACTTAATCGATTTTATTACTTTTATTTTTTTTAAAAGTATCTAAAAAAAATACAAAAATGCTTATCTAGTCAAAATAACTTAAATAAATGTTAATTGTTATTAACTTAACATTTAAATAATTAGTTTTTTTATAAGAATATTTTAAAAAAATACTTTTTTATAAACGATAAAAGTTTAAATAGGATAAATAACCTTAATGTAATATTGTTTTTTGAATTTAAAAGATTTTTAAAACATCTTATAATCAATAAATATGTATTTTTTTTAACAAAAACTAACTAATACGTAATCTAGTTTTTAACTCATTTAAGTATTTAGTGATATTCCAATTAGAAACCAACGAAAAAGAGTTTAATTTAAGTTTTATATAATTTAATCTTATTTAAAAATAAAAATAATCTGATAAGTTTATTTAAATTGTTTTTTAAAAAAAATAGTTTTTTTGACCAAAATAATTTTAATTGTAGTGATATGAATTGTGTGGTTATAAAAAAAATTAAAAACATGTGAGAGAGCAATAAAAATTGGGAGGATGTGTCGTTGTATCTAGAAAAGCAGATCATATGGTAAGTTTTGTTTTAGTTTGTTGATTCTCGATGATGCGTGTTGTGGAGATGACGTATTATTTATTGTTAAAATAACTTTTAAAGTGGGTTTTTTAATAAAAAACTTAATAATGCTTCTTAATACATATAAGATGCGTTAATGATAAATGAGTAATCAAATTTCTAAATAAAACATTATAATTATCTATGTATTAATAATATAGTTAGAGTTAAAATTTTATTAAGGTAAAATAATTAAGTCTAATACAACAACATTATCTATTGTGATCATTTTTTACTAGTGATAGAACTGTTATGTTCTAGTTGAACAAACTTATTTATATTGTATCAATCAATTTTAGTTACATTAAATATACAATACAACAAATAAAACATAAGAATTTAAAGTAAATAATTTTATTAATCATATTAGAAAGCCAAAAATCTTGACTCTAAAGAAATCAATAAGATTGAGGACTGATTGGTTTAATTATTTTTATATATTTAATAACATTATGCTATATTTAAAATCGACAAAAGAAAAGAAGAATGGCTAGATAAAATAAAAAAAATTGATCTAACATCCTTTTATAAGTAATTAGTTTTTTTATATTTTTTTGAAAACCAATAAATATAGTTACTGTTAAATAACATAATGTATAATTTTAATCTTATCTAGTAATATAAAAAAATAGGCATAGGTTTTTTATAAAACGATATATATAAAATATTGATTCATTCTTCATGAAAATCTTTTTCTTCTTCGAACTCTCAATGTGAAAAGCTTAAAATAAGAGGTATTATCATGGATATTATTAAGATGATGGATTTAGACTTGGTTGATAAACGTGTCTTTATTCGTTCGGATCTAAATGTGCCGATCAAAAATGGAAAAATTATGTCTGACTGGAGGATACGCGCCTCCCTGCCTACTATCGAATCTGCCTTACAAAAGGGAGGACGTGTGATGGTAACCTCGCATCTTGGTCGTCCAATAGAAGGAAAATATAATCCTGAATTTTCATTAGAACCAGTAGTAGATTATCTTAAAAAAAATCTTTCTATTCCAGTTGTTTTTTTTAAAGATTATCTTGATGGTGTCGATATTGCTGCAGGTGAGTTAGTTGTTCTAGAAAATGTTCGTTTTAATAAAGGTGAAAAGAAAAATGATAAAACTTTAGCAAGAAAGTATGCTGCATTATGCGACGTGTTTGTAATGGATGCATTTGGTAGTGCACATCGTGCTCAAGCATCTACCCACCTATTGGCTAAATTTTCACCTATTGCTTGTGCTGGCCCGCTATTATATCGCGAATTACATTCATTAAGAAAAGTTTTAAATAAACCAGCTAGACCGATGGTAGCTATCGTAGGTGGTTCAAAAATATCTACTAAGCTAAGTGTTTTAAACTCGATTGCAAAGGTTGCTGATTATATCATTGTCGGTGGAGGAATTGCTAATACTTTTCTTGCCGCAAATGGATGTAATGTCGGTAAATCACTATATGAAATAAATCTAATACCAGAAGCTAAACGCTTATTAGATAATAGTGCAATTCCTCTACCGACTGATGTGTGGGTAGCTAATGAATTTTCTGAAAATGCTTCTTCAACTTTAAAATCTATTAGCGAAATTCAAGATAATGATTATATTTTAGATTTAGGGAATAATTCTATTACTCAGTTAGTAACAATTTTAAAAAACGCTAAAACAATTTTATGGAACGGTCCAATAGGTGTGTTCGAATTTCCTAATTTTCGAAGAGGAACTGAAATTATAGCTCGAACTATTGCTGATAGTACGGCATTTTCTATTGCTGGGGGCGGGGATACTCTGGCGGCTATTGATCTATTTGGTATTGCAGATCGCATTAGTTATATTTCCACAGGTGGTGGCGCTTTTCTCGAATTCGTAGAAGGAAAGAAACTTCCTACAGTGATGATGTTAGAAAATCGTAGAAATTTATTTTGACAAATATATGAATGATATTTGTTGTTATTACGACCATTAAGAGGGGTATGAAGTTTAATGAAAGATCATTTTTCTATGATTGATTCCAGAGGAGAAAAGTAACATGTCTAAAATTTTAGATTTCTTAAAGCCAGGGGTAATCACTGGTGATGACGTTCAGAAAGTCTTTAAAATTGCAAGACAAAATAATTTTGCTCTTCCTGCTGTTAACTGTATAGGGACTGATTCTATCAACAGTGCACTGGAAGTGGCTGCTAAGGTACGTTCACCCATAATCATCCAATTTTCCAATGGTGGTGCTAATTTTATTGCTGGGAAAGGTATAAAGTCCACGAATCAGACTGCAGCTGTTTTAGGTGGAATATCAGGTGCGTTGCATGTACATCATATGGCTAAATATTATAATGCCTCTGTTATTCTCCATACAGACCATTGTGTTAAAAAAAATTTATCTTGGATAGATGGACTCTTGGATGCTGGAGAGAAACACTATGCCAGGACAGGAACAACATTATTTTCATCCCACATGATTGATTTATCTGAAGAACCACTAGAACAGAACATTGAAATAAGTGTAAAATATTTAACGCGCATGGTTAAATTGGGAATGACTCTAGAAGTTGAATTAGGCTGCACAGGAGGTGAGGAAGATGGGGTAGATAATAGCTACCTAGATAAATCAACTCTTTATACGAAACCTGAGGATGTTGCTTATGCTTATGAAAAATTAAGTCTTATTAGTTCTAATTTTATTATTGCTGCTGCGTTTGGCAACGTCCATGGTGTTTATAAAAAGGGTAATGTAGAATTAATTCCAACAATTTTAGATAATTCGCAAAAATATGTTGCAAAAAAGTTTAATTTACAAGAAAAACCTTTAAATTTAGTTTTTCACGGAGGATCCGGTTCTAGTTTAAAAGATATTCAAGAGGCTATTAAGTGTGGAGTGATTAAGATGAATATTGATACTGATATTCAATGGGCAACTTGGAAAGGTATAATGGAATACTATAAAATGAATGAAAGTTATATGCAGGCACAAATAGGAAATCCTGAAGGTGCTAATAAACCTAACAAGCAATTTTATGATCCACGGGCTTGGATTCGAGCTGCGCAAATTTCCACAATAACTTCGCTAGAGCAAGTTTTTAAAACATTAAATGCTGTTAATTTACTATAATTCTGAGTGTGTTCATAAAGCATGAATTCGGTATGCATATAGACGAATTCAAATTTCTTGAGAAAATATTTTTTAAATTATACATAATAAGTATGCTTCTTTTCGAAGAAGCTTAATTCTAGAAAACTATCAGTTTTAATAAATTATTTTATTGATTTATTAAATAAATATATTATTTTAATATAAATAATAAAAATTGTAATTTATGTATTATTAATAAATAGAACTACAATATATGTTTTATAAAAAATAATAATAGCTTAGTGTAGATTAGTGGCATTATTTTATTTTTAAAAGTTTTTTATCTATTTCTCCAGATGAAAATAAATGTTATTAAAAACTAAAGATAAGAATCAATATTGATATTGATCAGAAAAACTTAGTTGATAATGATATGTGTAGTAATACGAAATCTAAAAATGCTATTAAAGTATTTTTATGTATCTACGATATACTTTGATTGTTGAATTTTTAATAAGTGATCTCTTATAAAAACTAATAAATTATTTTTTTTATTTTATCAATTTTTTGACTTAAAAATAAAGCTAGTATTGTAAATATTAAATTTTCAGATTTTTTTAATAAAAAAAACTTTATTTAAATAATTATTTATAGTTTATAATATATCTATTTATATAGATATAAGTTAATTCTTTACGGTATTGGCTATATAATATTAAGAATAAATTATGTTCTTTATATTAAATTAAAATATTGATCGTGATTTAGAGAAGATGATTAATTAGACGGTCGACACGAATTCTTCGTAATCGACGAATAAGTTTACGTACTTTAACTGGATAATCAGCTATTTTTTCAAGTTCGGTAAAATGTTGAATTACCTTGGTGTAAGTTCGGATATGTTTCAGTTCTTGCTCACGCTGTAAGAGCAAATCCTGATTAGGATCATGGATAAGTAATGCATTTTCTAAATCAAGTCGCCAGGAACGTGGATTAAAATTATTTCCGGTAAGTAATTGCCACTTTTCGTCTATCCAAATCCCTTTTACATGGTAACTGTTTCTTTCATTTTTCCAAAGACGAATTATCATTTGTCCATTGTCTATATATTGTTGGAGACGATAAAGAAAATTACGTAAATTTATTTCATAAAAATAAGGGAGTGAACCGATAATCTTAAATGGTTGATCTGTGGGGATATAAAAGTCATTAGCAGTTTTATCCCCAACGATAATTTCTATTTTTTTACCAAGACGAAGTAATTTGATTAAATCACGAACTAATAATCTAGGTAAATTAAAATAAGGAGTGCATAGTATTAATGTATCGCAAGTGGAATTTAGTAGATGATGTATTGTTTGATTAAGTGGGTTTTTTTTTCCTAATCCAACTAAAGGAGTAACACTCAGCTCGTTTTGAGTTGCTTTACCTTGATGATGATAATAGGAATTACGTAGAGCTTGTCGAAGTAAACGGGCATTGTTTTTTATCTTAAGAATTTTTGAACAAGAAAAATTATTTAGACAGGTAACTGCCTGTGCGCTAAGCAATTTTTGTTTAATATAAGTTAGCAGTGTTTCTGCTAAAAGTGGATTATAGATGAAGTGGTATCGATCGTATCGATAATTGTTTTTTTGATGCAGATAAACATCGTTTAAGCTCGCCCCTGTATAAATTACCGTATTGTCGATAATAAACCCTTTTAAATGTAATACTCCAAGTGCTTCGCGAGTGTTGACTGGTACACCAAAAATTGGTAGGTCTACATCCGAATGCATTTGTGCCATTTGTCGGTACCATTTAGCGTTAGTGTGATCAGAAATAACTCCAATACGTCCGCGTTGTGCCCGATGCCAATCAACTAAAACAACTATATCTAGTGAGGGAACGTTACGTTTAGCAGTATACAGAGCTTCAAGGATTCGCTGACCACCTTGATCTTGTTCAACATACAAGGCAACTAGATAAATTCGTTGTTGAGCATCAGCAATTGATTTTATCATTGAAAGATAAAAATCTCGAGGAGTATAAAGTGTTTTAATATCAGTAATTGTTTGAGGGATCTTTGGTAATTGTGTTAAATATTTTTGGTGATTATTGTAGTTTAAAGGTAATAACATTATAGTAAAATTATTCTCTTATCAATAAAAATTATAATGACTTTGTTTGAAAAGCATTTATAGTATAAAACTATAACAACATTATTGATATTGACTTTAGTTAATTTTTCACTTATAACATTACATGTTAGTTTAAAGTTTTATTTGTTTATTGTTTTGATAATCTAGTTATTCAAAATTATACATATTTGAACTGTTTTAATTATAAAAATTGGATCTTTATGCATTTCAACAACCTAATTTTATTAAGTTCTTTTAAAAGTTTCTTAGTATCAATTATTTAAATGAGATAATAAATCTAGTTTTTAACTATAAAAAGATCAAACAATAATTCTTTTAATTAACATCTGTTATAATCGATTTTATTTTAGGTAGTTATTATTGTAGTCAATAATCTGATTTTAAATGGTTTTATTGTAGTAGCAGATAACTAGATTATTAACGTATTTAAGGAAATAATGATATTTTTAATTATTTATTAATTGTATTAATTATTGTTATAAGTATTATAAATTAGGATAGATAAAACATAATACCTGACTTGTTATATAAGTAAGTAGAAAATTTTTTTAGTGTTAATTGTATTATTTCGTGGTTTATATAAAAAAATCGCATGTATTATATTATTATTGTCAAGTATATAGTTTTTTTAGGGACAAAATTTTTCATAAAAGATGTTATCACATTTTATGTAATTTTTTATAAAACAAAAAATCTTATCAATCTTATTCAAGTTTTTAGATGACTAAATTGTTTATAAAAATTTATACATTTCTTTTAAAAAATCCTTTATTGATCCAGTTAAGAGCTCTTAAATTAACAATAGTAAAGTTATATCTCAACGACTATATTTATTTATAATGTACTTATTTTATCTAGTAAACATCTTATCGACATAGCATAAACCATGGTCAAAATACATAAAAACATTGTTTCGATCATCTTAATTGTTTTTTTTATTCTTAACAAAATATTGTCGTCAGTCTTATTCTTTATAAGAAAATCCGAGATTTTTCTTTAAAGAATTCTTTCCGACTTTTTAACATAATTAATTTTTACTTATATCAAAAACAAATAAAAACATAAAATATCATACCATATAATGATATTGTGATGTTAGTGAAATATAGATCTAAATAGTGCGATAGATAAAATTTTTTATACTAACTTATCTTGAACTTATATAATTGATTTGTTTGAATCAAAAATAAAGGTCAAGAAAATATTGTTTTTATTATAGACGCTTATAATGTTTCATAAATTGATTTTAGGATGGTAAAAATTTTTTTAAAAATTAAAATCTCAATCATAAATAATAATAAGTAAAATTATTTACATAAACTTTTTAATAGCTAATAATTAGATATATTTTAATTTACAAGAATTCTAAAAATCTGTTCAACTTAATTTGCTTACGAAAATCTATCTCTTGTTATAGAGGAATTTTCTATGTTTGATACTTGACAATATAGAAAAAAATACCTTCTTCTTTAAGAAAAGAGCATTTGTTATTGTCAATAATAACTTATCAGCTATTTTAATTAAAAAATAAGATATTAACTTTATGCTTTGTTCGTAACTTATAGAAGCGTTAATGCATTTTATTTAAGGATTAATCTTTATCATGCAAGAAACTTATTCCCCTGAAGAAATAGAATTGAAAGTCCAACAACATTGGGATAGACAAGATACTTTCAAGGTTACTGAAGAGCGTGACAAGGAAAAATATTACTGCCTTTCCATGCTTCCTTATCCTTCTGGTCGGTTACATATGGGTCATGTGCGTAATTATACTATTGGTGATGTGATAGCACGCCATCAGCGAATGTTAGGAAAAAATGTTTTACAACCTATCGGTTGGGATGCGTTTGGCCTACCAGCTGAAGGAGCGGCAATAAAAAATAAAATTGCTCCAGCATGTTGGACATATAGTAATATTGACTATATGAAAAAACAGTTAAAGCGCCTAGGTTTTTCTTTTGATTGGAGTCGTGAAATTACAACTTGTCGTCCAGAGTATTATCGTTGGGAACAGTGGTTTTTTACATGCTTGTATAATAAAGGATTAGTTTATAAAAAAACCTCTTTGGTTAATTGGTGTCCGCAGGATAATACAGTTCTTGCTAACGAGCAGGTAATTAACGGTTTTTGTTGGCGATGTGATACTAAGGTTGATAAAAAAGAAATACCTCAGTGGTTTGTGAAGATCACTGCTTATGCAGATCAACTTTTATCCGATCTAGATACATTAGAAGATTGGCCTGAAAAAGTAAAAACCATGCAACGTAATTGGATCGGTTATACCGAAGGTGCGGAAATAACCTTTCAACTTCTAGATAGAAAAGAAAAGTTAACTCTTTATACTACACGTCCGGATACGTTAATGGGTATAACCTATCTTGCAATCCCACTATCGCATACGCTTTCGTTGCAGGCGGCGACTGACAATATAGCTCTTAAAAACTTTATTCAGAAATCTTCTCTTAGCAATTTTACCAATATCGAAGATATGCAAAAAAACAATTTAAAAAAACAAGGGATGGCTACTGGATTATATGCATTGCATCCACTAACAAATGCAATCCTTCCTATCTGGATGTCTAACTATATGGTAAAAGATGACTTCTCCTATGCGGTAATGGGAGTTCCTGGACATAATCAATGTGATTTTGAATTTGCAAGAAAATATAACTTGCCAGTTAAAGCAGTGATCCGTAACGATGATGGGAGTGAACCAGATCTTAGTCTGCGAGCAATGACTAAAAAAGGAATTTTATTTAATTCAGGTATATTTGATGGCCTTGATTTTCAAGAGGCTTTTAACGCCGTTATCGATGTTTTATCATCATGCGGTGTTGGTGAAAAAAAAACATATTATCGTTTACGCGATTGGTGTATATCTCGTCAACGTTATTGGGGTGCTCCTATTCCAATGATTACTTTGATCGATGGTACCGTGAAACCGATACCCGATGATCAATTGCCGGTTATTTTGCCAGAAGATGTAGTGATAGATGGAATTTCTAATCCATTGAACAATGACTTAGAGTGGATAAAAACTAGTGATAACGGTGAAATTGCATTTCGTGAAACAGATACTTTTGACACTTTTATGGAATCTTCTTGGTATTACGCGCGTTATACGTGCCCAGATTATAATTTCGGAATGCTAGATCCAGAAGCTGCTAATTATTGGTTACCGGTGGACCAGTATATTGGTGGAGTTGAACATGCCATTTTGCATCTCATGTATTTTCGTTTTTATCATAAACTTTTACGCGATCAAGGTCTGGTTACGTCCAGCGAACCAGCTCAGCGTTTATTGTGTCAGGGTATGGTGCTTGCCGATACTTTCTATGATTTAACTGATCAAGGTGAGCGAGTATGGATCTCACCATCAGATGTACGTGTGGAACGCGATAAGAAAGGAAAAATTATAAAAGCAATCGACTCCAAGGGAAATGCCTTGGTATATGCCGGTATAAGTAAAATGTCGAAATCTAAAAATAATGGTATTGATCCACAAGATATGGTAAAGAAATATGGTGCTGATACCGTGCGCTTGTTTATAATGTTTGCTGCTTCTCCAGAACTTAATCTCGAATGGCAAGAATCTGGGATAGAAGGAGTGAATCGTTTTCTAAAACGTATTTGGAGGTTTGTTTACGATCATCATCGAAAAGGACCCTTTCAGTTATTGGATATTATTTCTCTGAACTATGAACAAAAATCGTTACGTCGAGATATACATAAAACTATAGTTAAAGTTACCGAGGATATCGGTCGTCGTCGGATGTTTAATACTGCTATAGCTTCTATTATGGAACTCATGAATCAGTTGGTTCGCTTTCCTTCAAAGGGAGCGCAAAATTTAGCTCTTCTTCATGAGGCAATGTTGGTTATTGTGCGGTTACTTTATCCTTTTACCCCGCATATTTGTTTTATACTCTGGAATGTGTTAGGAGGTGAGGGAAATATTGATCATGCGTCATGGCCGGTTGCAGACAAGGCAGCTATAGTAGAAGAGCATAATGTGGTAATAGTTCAGATTAATGGAAAATTACGTGGTAAGATTATTGTGCCTAAAGATGCAGATGAAGCTTTAATTCGTAGACATGCTTTTCGGGAATCTTTCGTAGAAAAGCATCTTGAAGGTTCTACGGTGCGTAAGATGATTTATATTCCAGGAAAGCTATTGAATTTAGTGCTAGACTAAAGGTTAAGGAAAACTTGTAGTGCGATCCTATACAATAATCTTAATCATAGTAGCAATGTTTTTTACACTAGGTTGCGGTTATCACGTATATGGTAATGCAACTTATCTTCCTGCAGAAATAAAATATATAATATTAAATAGTTATGATCCACATGGACCATTAACTAGGGTAGTGTGTTCAGAACTTCGTTTACATGATATGACTTTAATAGATGATAGAGAAATTAAAAATAACAAAGTTTCATCCCTTCGTATTATCAATGTATTAGAACAGCAAATTAATAGGTCGATATTTCAAAACGGTAAAACTGCTGAATATCAGATCAAGCTCACTGTACAAGCAGATTTTTCTATATCAGGACAAGATTGGTACCCTGTCAATGTTGATGTTTATCGTTCTTTTTTTTATAATCCACTGGTCGGAATGGCAAAAAGTGTTGAAGTTGATATTATTCGTCAGGAGATGTATAACCAAGCTGGTTATAAGTTGGTAAAGAAGGTTCTAAGTGTTTATTTTTTAAAAAGGGATTCACTAAAGAATGGTTTCAAATAAAAAAATTAAAATAAAAGTAAATTTTGATGTGGATGCTAAGGTTTTATTAAGAATAGAACATGATCACTTTATGTGCTGAGGAGTTAGCTATACATCTGCGCCAAAGGTTGTGTCCATGTTATTTATTATTTGGAAATGATTTCCTATTATTAGAAGAAAGTCAAAATTATATTCGAAAACAAGCACGATCTAATAAATTTAACGAGAATTTTAATATTATATTGGATTCTAATACTGATTGGGAATTTATCTTTAGTTTATGCCAAACACGTAGTCTATTTGTTAATCGGCAAACCTTATTGCTTATTTTACCTGATATTGGAGTAAATACAGTTATAGCCAATAAAATGCTCCAGCTAGTATCGTTATTACATGAAGATATTATATTAATTTTGCGAGGTACTAAATTAACACAGTGTATTAAAAAATCTGCTTGGTTTAAAATGGTTAGTAAATATGCAGTTCTGATCACATGTGTTACCCCGGAGGGAGAAAAATTATCCCTGTGGTTAAAAAAACGTGCTAAGAACATCAACTTAAGATTAGATGATGCTGCGTGCAACTTATTATGTTATTCTTATGAAGGAAATTTGTTAGCCTTATCTCAAGTTCTAGAGCAAATATTTCTTCTCTATCCTGATGGGAAGGAGCTGACAGTTTCGCATGTTGAGAATATGCTAAATAATTCTGTAAATTTTACGGTATTTCAGTGGGTACATGCGCTTCTATCAGGAAAAATAAAGCGTGCTTTGCATATTTTGCATCATCTTCAAAGTGAAGATATCCACCCTTTAATTCTATTACGTAACATTCAAAATGAAATTTTATTCTTGTTGACACTGAAACGTCAAATATCATCAGTGTCCCTGTATACTCAATTCAACAAGAACAAGATTTGGTGTGATCGGCGTATTTTATTGACAACTGCGCTAGAGCGGCTCTCTCTAGCGCAGTTGCTTAATATAGTGACTATGATGACAAAAATTGAGTTAACTTTCAAACAAGATTCCTTCTATCCTGTATGGTTCGACTTGAGAACATTAAGTTTATTATTATGTGGAAAATCTGTATCTATGGGAATGTTTAATGCATGAAGAGATATTAATCGCTTTTTATGGTGGGACCTTTGACCCCATACATTACGGGCACCTGAAATCAGTTATCGCATTATCGCAATTTATTAAATTACAGAAGGTAATTTTCCTCTTAAATCAATTTCCTGCTCATCGTCCACAACCAGTAGCATCATTTCAACAGAGATTAATGAGTATTAGACTTGCTATTAGCGAACTATCTGATTCTTTGTTTTATCTTGATAAGAGCGAATGTCGCGAAGAAATGCCTTCCTACATAGTAGAAACATTTGAATTATTGCGTAGTAAATATGGATCTTCTATACCGTTGGCTTTTATCCTAGGAGAGGATTCTTTGTTAACACTTCCGCAATGGCATAGAGGTTTAGAATTGTTAACATTGTGCCATTTATTGGTATGTACTCGACCCGGTTATGATAATTGGAGGGTTTCTTATGTAAACAATAAACGTTGGCTTAACAACCGATTAACTTTTGATCCACAATTAATATATAAACAACCCGCTGGTCTTATCTATTGTGCGCCTACACCAAAATTACCTATTTCTTCTAGCCAGATTCGTGAGCGTTATCGTCATGGACGAAGCTGTAGGGGTCTTCTTCCTTCCTCTGTTCAAGATTATATTGATTCTCAAAGGTTGTATCGTTAATCTGGGGTATGTATCTTTTTATGCTCAGATTTGCAAAGTAGAGAAATAAATTAAAGATCACTTTATCTAAATTATGTCAATATAATATATTGGGTTATATTTTTTATATAAAATAATTGATGTTGTTTTTATAATACTTATATAACCTTTAATACAATCAAATTAAGTACTGAGACAATAAATTACTTTCTATTTTTATTGTTAAAACTTATTTAAAGGTTTTTTTATACTAGTTGTACTTTAACAAAAAAATTAATATATTAAGAAAGGCCTATTAGCATTTTTGTGGAACAGATGTAGCAACTTCTTATCTTTTAAGGACAAAGTATTCGGTAATTTTTGTATTTGATTACTTGTCGAAATGAATTTAATGATTCTTTACATTTTATGAAAAATGGTTGATTTATCGATAGAGTGAAATGTTTTAACTAAAATTTAGATTTTTTTTTAGATTATATATGACAGGATTTTTCTATAGAAAGTAAAGAATTATTTATTTTAATGAAAAAAATAATTAAAAATCGCTCTAATGGAATATATAGGTTATTACTTTTCGAGTAAATTAAATTTTAAGTTCTTTGTATTTAAACAAAATTTTATTTTAATACAAAAAAAATACAACATAAAATTTGTTTAATAGTTTTATTGTTAATTTAATGAAAATCATCTTTAAGATGAAAAGACGAATGGTTTTTTTTGAGAAAAAGAAGAATATCATTTAGTCAGGTTATTGTTTTTCTTATAAACTTAAGAGACATTAATGATCTTTGATTTGGAATAGATGAACCATATAGTTAGACTGCAATATTAAATTAAAGAGTTTTATATGGATTAAACATATATAAACATTATATATTAATATAATTATATTATGTTTATTACCTATATTAATACAATTTAAAATTGTTAGAAAAAAATGTCTGTTATTATAAAGAACATTAATTAGGTTTGTTGAACACTTGTCATAGACAGTTCTAGTATTATTTATACTATCCTTACAAGGGTAGAAAGATTAATTAATTGTTTTATTTTTTTTAGAAAGGAGTTTCCAAAAATTTATTAAAAAATATTTTTAGTAAACAAATAAGTTGAATATTAAAGCAATATTATCTAAATAGGAATTTTTATAAATGATAATTTAAAAAAATCTAGTTTTTGTTTTTAAAAAAAATTAGAAATATTTTAAGATTACCAGGATTAGTATATAATAATTATTGATTAAATTTAATAGAGAAGTATTAAAAAATCTAAGAAATAGAAGCAATTCTAAATAAGAATTATTTGTTTCTGAATTTTTTTCTTTAAAAAAAAGATCTATCAGTATAAGATGCCAACTTAAATTCGGAATAGATTAACAATTATCATTTATTAATTATAAGAATATTTTTTATACTTAAAAATTAAAAAAAATAGTAATTGCTCATATGATAATTAAAAGATTATCATATTTTTAATAAAAAAAACAGATTCTATTTATAATGCAAGTAAGATTGGTTAATGCTTCTTTGTCTTACTTATTTTTTTAACTTTTTTTAATATATTAATCTTAATTCACTTGGTTCGTTTAATTAAAGTTGTTGTATGAGTTATTAATTGAATTAGATTTAATATTTTCTGCATGTATTTAGAGTATTGATATGGTCATCAGTATATGACTGCTTAACAATTAATGTTTTTAAAAAAAATTTCAATAATTATAAATTTACACTAATTTTAGTATATGAATATAAAGTGTAATCCCTTTCAAGATTATGCGGCTGAACTAGCGCTTTTTGTGCGTCGCGTTTTTATCTCTTTTTTTGGAATGTTGATGTTGAGCAGCATTCTTGTTGTTAATTTATATCATTTGCAAGTTACTTGTTTTGAAGATTACAGAACTCGCTCTAACAAAAATCGCATTAAGATACTACCGATTGCCCCTAGTCGGGGGATAGTTTATGATTGTAATGGTATACCATTAGCACTTAACCGCACTACTTATCAGTTAGAATTAGTTATCGAAAAAGTAAAAGATTTATCAAATACAATTGCTTCTTTACGTTCGATTGTCGATGTGACTTATAATGATATTCTTAATTTTGAAAAAGAACGTAAACGTTCTCGTCGTTTTGCATCGCTTCCGTTAAAAGTAGGTTTGACTGATGTACAACAGGCGCGTTTTGCTATAAATCAATATCGTTTTCCTGGTGTTACAGTAAAAGGATATCAGCGACGTTATTATCCTCATGGTTCTACACTAACCCATGTAATAGGGTATATGTCAAAAATCAATAATCATGATTTAGAATATTTAGACAAAACTGGAACCTTGCAAAATTATGCAGCAACAAATGATATTGGAAAATTAGGTATAGAGCGTTACTATGAAAGCACGTTACATGGCACGATAGGCTACGAAGCTGTAGAAGTTAACAATCTTGGACGTGTGATTCGTCAGTTATATGAAACCCCTCCCCAGGCAGGAAATGACATTACCTTAACATTAGATTTAAGGTTACAAAAATACATAGAGAAGCTATTAATTGGTTCCCGCGCTGCTGTGGTAGTTGTAGATCCCCGAGATGGTGCTATCCGTGCTTTGGTATCACATCCAAGCTATGATCCTAACTTATTTGTTGATGGAATATCTAACAAGGAATACCATGCATTATTAGAAAATGAAAATCGCCCTCTTATCAATCGTGCAACTCAGGGTGTTTATCCACCAGCTTCTACGGTTAAACCTTATATATCAGTATCAGCATTAACATTAGGTTTGATTAATAAAAATTCTTCTTTATTTGATCCTGGTTGGTGGAAATTACCAGGATCCGAGAAGCGTTATCGTGATTGGAAGCGATGTGGGCATGGGTGGTTAAATATTACTAGAGCATTAGAAGAATCTTCGGATACTTTTTTTTATCAAGTAGCTTATGATATGGGTATTGATCGACTAGCTGAATGGATGACGAAGTTTGGTTATGGGCAATATACTGGTGTCGATTTATATGAAGAACGTGCTTGTGTAATGCCAACACGAGAGTGGAAAATTTCTCGGGTTAAACAACCATGGTATCAGGGAGATACCATCCCGGTTGGGATCGGTCAAGGTTACTGGACTGCTACACCGTTACAGATGTCTAAAGCTTTGATGACTTTGATTAATGATGGTACTGTTCGAACGCCGCACTTGCTTTCCGTTATAAAAAAAAATGGTCGTTATATTCCCTATGTTCAAAAAGAAAATATACGAATCGACGATTCGGATTCTAGTTTTTGGGAAATCGCCAAAGATGGTATGTATGGTGTAGCAAATCGACCAAATGGTACAGCATATCAGAGTTTTGCAGATGCACCTTATAAGGTGGCTGCTAAATCTGGCACTGCTCAAGTATATGGTTTAAAATCTAATGAAACTTATCACGCTTATAAAGTTACTGAGCGGCTCCGTGATCATAAATTAATGACCGCTTTTGCATCGTATGAAGAACCTACTGTAGGAATAGTAGTGATTTTAGAAAATGGTGGGGTTGGGCGGAGGGTTGGTATGATTACTCGCCAGATTTTAGATTATATTTTTCTTGGTGATAAAACTATCGAGTTATCTAATTCTTCTCCTTAGTGCCATAAAGATAGAGTAATTAATTTTATTATGATAGATAATCCAAAAAAGTTTTTTTTGTGGCATACAATTCATGTTGATATTATTTTATTGATTTTTATTGCATTATTGCTTATGTATAGTGCTGTAATTTTTTGGAGTGCTAGTGGGCAGGATGTAAGTATGATGATGCGCAAGATTATCCAGATAGTTATAGGGATACTAGTAATGATCTTAATGGCTCAAATTCCACCTCGCGTTTATGAAGGCTGGGCACCGTATTTATATATTTTATGTTTATTTTTATTGATTCTCGTCGATGCATTCGGACACCTTAGTAAGGGTGCTCAACGTTGGTTAGATGTAGGTATCATTCGATTCCAGCCATCAGAAATTGCAAAAATTACTGTTCCACTAATGGTATCGCGTTTTGTTAATAGAAATGTATGCCCTCTATCAGTAAAAAATACTGCTATTGCCTTTTTATTAATTTGTATACCCACATGTTTAGTGGCAGTACAACCTGATCTAGGTACTGCTATTTTGATTGCTGTTTCTGGTTTATTTGTTTTGTTTTTCTCTGGCATTAAATGGAAAGTAATTGTTCTTTCTGCGTCGATAATAGCAGTTTTTATTCCTGTGTTATGGTTTTTTTTAATGCATGATTATCAGCGAGATCGGGTGATAATGTTACTCAACCCTGATAGTGATCCTCTAGGGGCCGGTTATCATATTATTCAATCTAAAATTGCTATTGGTTCTGGTGGTCTTTTGGGAAAAGGTTGGTTACAAGGAACTCAGTCGCAATTAGAATTTTTACCAGAGCGTCATACCGACTTTATTTTTGCAGTTTTGAGTGAAGAATTTGGGTTAATAGGAGTATTATTACTATTAGCGCTTTATTTTTCTATAATTATTCGTGGTTTCCTTATTTCAGCGCGAGCACAAAATACTTTCTGTCGAGTAATGACTGGTAGTTTGATGTTGATTCTATTTGTTTATATGTTTGTAAATATCGGAATGGTAAGTGGAATTTTACCGGTAGTTGGCATACCATTACCATTAATTAGTTACGGTGGTTCAGCTCTGATTGTTTTAATGGCAGGATTTGGTATTGTAATGTCAATTGATACTAATCGAAAAATGTTATCCAAAAATTTATAAAAAAATGATTAAACATAACAATAATTAAATTAATTTATCTATGTTATTTTCTTTAGATTTTGTAAAGTAGTGATTTTTTATTAAAACATAGTTTAATTGCTATTAAATTAAATAATATTTAGCATAAAATATTTGATTTTTCCAGATTATCAATCATAACAGTCTAATTTGTTTTTATTCAAAAATTTATGGCGATTTAGATTCAGATGATTTTCTATGCGTATTTTAAAGAAAAAAAATAATTATATTTTAACAAATTGTATCAATAAGTCGATGTGTTTTTTTTAAAAAATTAAATTAACTTTAATCTTATTAAATAATAATTAGATATTAATAGCTAGTTTGCGTATTTTTTTAAAAGAAAAAAATCTTTAATTTAATAGAATATGTTATCAAAGGACAAGTAAAAATTTTTTTAATTATAATACAAATTATCACTAAATTATGACATACAGGGAAGAGTGGAAGATAAAATTTAACAAAATTAATAAAAGTAATATTATAAATTATATTTTTTTATGTTTAGTTTTATACGAAAATTTAGGCTGTTGGAGTAATAGTTCATTTGAACTCTTACAGATATTAGGTGATATATAAATCCTCTACATTCTATAAATCAAATTTGCAAATTTTTAGAAAATGCATAAGTTACAGATATCTCTCGATAGAAAAAAAGGGGAGGGGTAAATAAGAAACTAGTAACATTTTTAAAAAAAACACTAAACTCATATTTAGATTACCATTTATAAAAAAAATAAGTAGACTATAAAACAATATCGGATTAGGCTATATCAATAAGATTTAAAGAGATATTTATTTTTTAGAATTAGCTATTAATTACAATTTTATAACGAAGCTAGTGAGATTTGACTGGGTATTTCCATTTCGCTTTAAATTATTTTATCACCATTTAAAATAATTGCAGTATTTTTCATTAAAAAAATACCGCATTTTTAGAGAAAAGATAGTATGATTTTATAATATAAAATTCAAATAAAAGTATGATTAGTATTTAGTATAGAGATACGGGTGTTATGAGTGATTTTGCTAGAGAAATTACACCGGTTAATATAGAAGAAGAATTAAAACGTTCTTATCTAGATTATGCTATGTCTGTGATTGTTGGACGTGCTTTGCCGGATGTTCGTGATGGACTTAAACCTGTCCATCGTCGTATTTTGTTTGCAATGAATGTTCTTGGCAATGATTGGAATAAACCTTACAAAAAATCAGCACGTGTTGTGGGTGATGTCATCGGTAAATACCATCCACATGGTGATACAGCTGTCTATGATACTATCGTGCGAATGGCTCAGCCTTTTTCTCTTCGTTATATGCTAATTGATGGGCAAGGTAATTTTGGTTCAGTTGACGGTGATTCTGCTGCTGCAATGCGTTATACGGAAGTACGAATGGCTAAAATTGCTCATGAATTATTAGTTGATATGGGGAAAGAAACTGTCGATTATGTATTGAATTATGATGGGACTGAAACAATTCCTGATGTTATGCCCACAAGGATTCCAAATCTATTGATAAATGGATCTTCTGGAATCGCGGTAGGAATGGCGACAAATATACCACCGCATAATCTTACAGAAGTGATTAATGGTTGTTTAGCTTATATCGATGATGAAAACATTAGTCTTGAAGATTTAATGAAACATATTACTGGACCGGATTTTCCGACTTGTGGGATGATTAATGGATCAGGTGGCATAGAAGAAGCTTACCGAACTGGACGTGGTAAAATCTATATTCGTGCATGTGCATCCATAGAAAATGATACTAAGTCAGGTCGAGAATTTCTTATTATAAATGAAATTCCTTATCAGGTAAATAAATCTCGATTAATTGAAAAAATTGCAGATTTAGTGAAAGGCAAGGGTATTGAAGGAATTAGCGGTCTTCGTGATGAATCTGATAAAGATGGAATGCGAATTGTAATTGAAATTAAGCGAGACGCAGTGGGTGCAGTTGTATTGAACAATTTATATTCACTTACACAGCTTCAGGTATCATTTGGTATAAATATGGTTGCTCTACATCAGGGTCAACCAAAAACTTTATCATTAAAAGAAATTCTATCTGCCTTTGTACGTCATCGGCGCGAAGTAGTTACTCGTCGCACGATTTTCGAAGTTCGTAAAGCTCGTGAGCAAGCGCATCTTATGGAAGCAGTCGCTGTAGCTTTATTAAATATAGATCAGATTATTAATTTAATTCGTCAGATGCCAACATCAGCAGAGGCAAAAAATGCATTGTTAATGCATTCTTGGGAAATGAATAGTTTTTCTCCTATGTTAAAATATCTTGGTAGCAAGATAGCACGACCGGAGTGGTTGAAGGCAGAATGTGGTATTAGAAATGGTACATATCACTTAAGTGAGAAGCAGGCGCAGGTAATTTTAAATTTTAGACTTCAAAAACTAACTAGTTTAGAACAGAGAAAACTATTATCTGAATATAAAGAATTATTGTTTAAAATCAACGAACTAAGTGAGATTCTTAAAAATTCTAATCGATTAACCGAAGTAATTCGTCAAGAGCTTTGCAGTATTAAAGAGCAGTATAACGATCCTCGTCGCACTAAAATCATTGCAGATACCTCCAATGTTAATACAGAAGATCTAATAAATCAGGAGAATGTCATTGTCACTCTTTCATATCAGGGGTATGTAAAATATCAGCCTTTAAGGGATTATGAAGAACAGAGGCGTGGTGGAAAAGGAAAATCAGCAGCTAGTATCAAAGAAGAAGATTTTATAGATCAACTATTGGTTGCGAATACCCATGAAACTATCTTACTTTTTTCTAGTAGAGGACGGATATATTGGATGAAGGTATATCAACTACCGGAAGCTAGCCGAGGAGCTCGTGGACGTCCTATAATCAATTTATTACCTCTAGAGTCAAACGAACGTATCACTGCTATATTGCCTGTTCGTACCTATGAAAAGGGTAGTCATGTTTTTATGGCAACTTCTAGTGGGACTGTTAAAAAAACCCCTCTTGTTGAGTTCAGTCGTCCTCGCAGTGCAGGCATTATCGCCATGAATCTCGACGTTGGTGACGAGTTAATTGGGATAGATCTAACTGATGGTAGTAATGATGAAGTGATGTTATTTTCTGCTTACGGAAAAGTGGTGCGTTTTCCAGAAAACCAAGTAAGAAGCATGGGAAGAACAGCAAGAGGTGTTCGTGGAATTAATTTAGCATTAGGTGATAGAGTGGTATCGCTCATTGTACCGCGTGGTAATGATTCGATCTTGACAGTAACACAGTACGGTTATGGTAAGCGTACTTTACAAAAAGAATATCCTACCAAGTCTCGATCAACTCAAGGTGTAATATCTATAAAGGTGAATGAACGTAATGGAAAAGTAGTTTGCGCGTTAGAGGTAAATAATAGCGATCAGATTATGTTAATAACTGATGCTGGTACACTTGTACGTACGCGTGTATCTGAGATTAGTATTATCGGTCGTAATACTCATGGTGTAACGCTTATTCGTACTGCACAAGAAGAAAAAGTGGTTGGTCTTCAACGGGTAGCTGATGATCTAATTAAACGATAAAAATATATTAGAGTGGCCTATCCGAGTCTGCATGACTATGATAGGCAGAAGAGCAATGTGCAGGGATGTTTTATATTTTATTCTTTTGAAGTTTCTCTTTTGCGATCAACGAGTTCGATATATGCCATAGGAGCGTTATCGCCTATACGAGATCTACATTTCAAAATGCGAGTATAACCACCGGGACGTTTTGTCAGGCGTGGAGAAAGTTTATTAAATAATTTTGCTACGATTTCGTTATCACGAATTTTAGAAAATACGCGTCGGCGATTTGCTATACTATCGATTTTAGAAAGGTTTATTAGGGGTTCAACAATGCGGCGAAGTTCTTTTGCCTTTGATAGAGTGGTTTGTATTATTTCGTATCGAAGGAAAGAGAGAGCCATATTAAGAAACATGGCCTGGCGGTGCCTGCTATTTCGATTTAATTTACGACCACTTTTACGATGTCGCATTATTTTATCCTTATTATTGTGTATATGCGGCAAGCTATTTATCAGAAATACTTGCTGGAGGCCAGTTTTCAAGGCGAATACCAAGAGCCAATCCCCGAGAAGCTAATACATCTTTTATTTCGGTAAGGGATTTTTTACCAAGGTTGGGGGTTTTTAGCAACTCGACTTCAGTACGTTGTACTAAATCACCGATATAATGAATTGTCTCGGCTTTAAGGCAGTTAGCAGAACGAACAGTTAACTCTAAATCATCAACTGGACGTAATAGGATTGGATCAAATTCTGGTTTTTCTTCTTTTATTTCTGGTTGACGCACGTCATGCAGATCAACAAAAGCTTCTAATTGTTCAGCTAAAATAGTTGCTGCTCTTCGTATTGCTTCTTCAGGATCAATCGTTCCATTGGTTTCAATTTCTATAATTAATTTATCTAAATCAGTGCGTTGTTCAACTCGAGCTGCTTCTACATTATATGTAATGCGTTCTACTGGGCTATAGCATGCATCCACTAACATGCGTCCGATAGGTCGATGATCGTCGTCTTCACCATGGAGACGAGCTGATGCTGGTACGTAACCGCGTCCACGTTGAACCTTTATACGCATATTTATATCGGCATTTGCATCGGTTATATGGCATAAGATATGATGAGGTTTTATAATTTCAACGTTTGTATCTTGGGTGATATCAGCTGCAGTTACAGTACCAATTCCAGATTTATTTAAGGTTAAAATGACACTATCTTTACCTTGTATTTTGATTGCTAATCCTTTTAAGTTAAGTAAAATTTCTAAGATATCTTCTTGTATACCTTCTTTGGTGCTATATTCATGGAGCACGCCATCAATTTCAACTTCTGTTACTGCGCAACCCGGCATAGATGAGAGTAAAATACGACGTAGTGCGTTACCTAGTGTGTGGCCAAAACCACGCTCTAATGGCTCTAAAGTCACTTTTGCGTGTGTAGCACTTATTTGATTGATGTCTACTAATCGCGGTTTTAAAAATTCTGTTATAGAACCCTGCATGTGTCCTCTCTCGTTATATTAAGCTTTACTTAGAATAAAGCTCAACAATTAGGTGTTCATTAATTTCCGCAGAAAGATCGACACGTTCTGGAATACGTTTGAACACCCCCTCCATTTTAATAGAATCAACTTCAATCCAAATTGGTTTCTCGCGTTGCTCAGCCAGCTCTAATGAAGCATAAACGCGAGATTGTTTTTTTGCTTTTTCACGGATCTTGATAATGTCATTTGGCATTACCTGGTAAGAAGCGATGCTAACAACATGGTTGTTAACCATGATTGACTTATGGCTTACTAATTGACGTGATTCAGCTCGAGTCGCACCAAATCCCATGCGATAAACGACATTATCGAGACGACCTTCTAATAATTGTAATAATTTTTCGCCGGTATTACCTTTTATTCGTGCTGCTTCTTTATAGTAATTGCGGAATTGACGTTCTAGGATTCCGTAAATACGTCGAACTTTTTGTTTTTCACGCAACTGCACACCATAATCAGATAGACGTGGTTTGCGTGCACCATGCTGACCTGGCGGTTGCTCAATTTTGCATTTAGAGTCGATCGTTCGAACACCAGACTTCAAGAAAAGGTCTGTTCCCTCACGACGGGTTATTTTTAGTTTAGGACCTAAATATCTTGCCATTTTTTCCTCCAACTAACCTGTAATCGACGTTATACTCGGCGCTTTTTAGGTGGACGACAACCGTTATGGGGGATAGGAGTCACGTCAGTAATATTCGTGATCCGAAAACCAGCCGCATTTAAAGCACGGACTGTAGACTCGCGACCTGGACCTGGTCCTTTAACCATCACTTCCAGATTCTTAATACCATATTCTTTTACAGCTTCCGCGCAGCGTTCAGCTGCGACTTGTGCAGCAAAAGGAGTGGACTTGCGAGAACCACGGAAGCCGGAACCAGCGGAAGTCGCCCAACTTAACACATTACCCTGACGATCAGTAATAGTTACAATAGTGTTGTTGAAGGATGCATGAATATGCGCTACACCATCTAGAATTTGTTTCTTAACACGCTTACGCGTACGAATAGGTGCTTTAGCCATTATTTGTTTATTCATCCCCGATTATTTTTTGATCGGTTTTCGTGGACCCTTTCGGGTGCGAGCATTGGTTTTAGTACGCTGACAGCGCACTGGGAGACCTCGGCGATGACGCAAACCACGATATGTACCAATATCAATTAGACGCTTAATGCTTAGGGTTACTTCACGGCGTAATTCGCCTTCGACAACGAATCTAGAAACTGCTTCACGCAATATGTCGATTTGTTGCTCGGAAAGATCGCTGATCTTTACATGTTCAGCAATACCCGCGTTTCTACAGATTTGTTGTGAGCGAGTTTTGCCGATACCGTAAATTGACCGTAAGGCAATAACGGTATGTTTATGATCAGGAATGTTAATGCCTGCTATACGGGCCACTATGCACTCCTAAGATTTTAAATGCTGACATTGTTCTGAAAAGCCCGTTTCAGGATACTTAAACAACGCTATTATGAAATATAACATATTTGATTACTAATTTATCTAGCTCTGTTCAACTTTGCAAGAAAAAAATGCTAAGAATATTAACCTTGCCGTTGCTTATGTTTAGGTTGATCTTTACAAATTACACGTACGACACCATTACGATGGATGATTTTGCAGTGTCGACATAATGTTTTAACTGAAGCATTAACTTTCATTTAACTTTCCCTACTTTCTTGATGTTCATTAGATCATCTGTTATAACCTTTTAAATTTGCTTTTTTTAATACTGATTCGTATTGACGCGACATCATTAAAGTTTGCATTTGAGATATGAAGTCCATGATCACTACAACCACGATTAACAACGAGGTGCCTCCAAAGTAAAAAGGAACTTTCATGGTGTCACGCATTAACTCCGGGATTAAGCAAATAAACGTAATATATAGTGCTCCTATTAGCGTCAAGCGATTCATTACTTTAGCAATATATTTGGCAGTTTGCTCTCCAGGGCGAATTCCTGATACAAATGCTCCCGATTTCTTTAAGTTGTCTGCTGTCTCGCGTGGGTTGAATACTAGCGTAGTGTAAAAGAAACAGAAAAATATTATTATAATTGTATATAGTAACGCATAAAGCGGCTGACCAGGTTGTAAATAAAGAGAAACCATAGTGAGCCATGTCCAACCTGTTCCGCCTCCAAACCAAGATGCGAGGGTGACTGGAAATAAAATGATGCTCGAAGCGAAAATAGCTGGGATAACTCCAGCCATGTTAACTTTCAGTGGTAAATGTGTGCTTTGTGTTGCGTAAATTCGGCGTCCTTGTTGACGTTTAGCGTAATTTACTACGATACGGCGCTGGCCACGTTCAACAAATATAACAAAAAAAATAACCGAAAACACTAAAATGGCAATGAAAAGTAATACTAGAAAATGAATTTCTCCCTGCCGAGATTGTTCAATTGTTTTAACAATGGCAGGAGGTAATCCTGCTACGATACCTGCAAATATAATCATAGATATCCCATTTCCAATACCTCGGTCAGTAATTTGTTCACCTAGCCACATAAGAAACATTGTTCCACACACCAGGCTTATTACAGCAGTAAAGTAAAATATCGCCCCAGGGTTTACGACTAGATTTTCCATTCCAGGCATGTTAGGTAAACCGGTAGCAATTCCGATTGATTGAAATATTGCTAATAAAAGTGTTCCATAGCGAGTATATTGATTGATTTTACGTCTTCCTGCTGCACCTTCTTTTTTAATTTCTCCCATTGAAGGAGAAATTACTGTTAATAGTTGAATAATAATTGATGCTGAAATATAAGGCATAATCCCTAGTGCAAAAATAGAAGCCCGACTAAGAGCGCCACCAGAAAACATATTAAACATTTCAATAATGGTTCCTCGCTGCTTGTCAAGTAACTTGGCAAGAACGGTAGCATCAATACCAGGAATGGGAATAAAAGAGCCGATGCGTAATACAACAAGCGCTCTGATTAGAAAAAAAAATCTACGTTTCAGTTCACTAAGTCCGCTTTTGGCGCTTTCAAAAGCTAATCCCTGTTGCTTAGCCATCTACTACTTTTTCCTCAATTTTTCCACCAGCAGCCTCGATTGCTTCACGTGAGCCTTGGGTGACACGAAGACCACGTACGACTATCGGACGATTAATTTTACCGGATAGTATGATTTTTGCAGAAACTGTCTGAATTTTAATGATCTTAGCAGCTTTTAATGTTTTTAAATCTATTATATCATTGTTTAAATTTGCTAAATTGGAAAGGCGAATTTCTTCATTCATCATTGATTTATGTGATATAAAACCAAACTTTGGTAAACGTCGGTATAGAGGCATTTGTCCACCTTCAAATCCACGATTTATTTTACCTCCAGATCGGGATTTTTGCCCCTTATGACCGCGGCCAGCGGTTTTTCCGAATCCAGAACCGATACCACGTCCTAAACGTTTGGATATATGTTTGGACCCCTTAGCTGGAGATAGAGTATTTAAATGCATGTTTTATTCCTCAACTGAAACCATGTAGGAAATTAAATTAACCATACCTCGAACAGCAGGTGTATCTTCACGCTGTACGGTTTGTGAAATTCGACGAAGACCTAAGCCAATTAAAGTTGCTTTGTGTTTGGGTATTCGACCAATAGAACTTCGTATCTGAGTGATTTTAATGGTTTTTTTCATTATGCGTTCATCCTAAAATTTCTTCAACACGCTTTCCGCGTTTAGCCGCGAGCATCTCAGGAGACTTCATGTTGCTTAGAGCATTAATAGTTGCACGAACAACATTGATTGGATTGGTAGAACCATAAGTTTTAGCAAGTACGTTGTAAATTCCTGCAACTTCTAATACAGCGCGCATGGCGCCACCGGCAATAATGCCGGTTCCTTCGGAAGCCGGTTGCATGAATACGCGAGAACCCGTGTGTACACCTTTAACGGAGTGTTGTAAAGTACCGCTATTTAGTGGGATATTTGTCATTTTACGTCGGGCTTTTTCCATAGCTTTTTGAATTGCTGCTGGCACTTCTCGTGCTTTTCCATATCCAAATCCAACACGACCTTTAGAATTACCGACAACTGTCAGCGCAGTAAAGCTAAAAATACGGCCACCTTTTACAGTTTTAGATACACGGTTTACTGCAATTAGTTTTTCCTGTAGTTCACCTGGTTGTTTTTCAATCTGCATTTTCTGTTCCTTTACGTTAGAATTGCAGTCCGGCTTCACGGGCCGCATTTGCTAATTCTTGGACTCGACCATGATATTTAAACCCGGAACGATCGAAAGATACATTTTTAATACCTTTTGCCAGTGACCGTGCTGCGATTTGTTTACCTATTTCGATAGCAGCATATTTATTACTAGTACTTCCTAATTGTTTGGCAATAGCCTTTTCTACTGTAGAAGCGGCTGCCAGAATATCACTATTGTGCGGTGAAATGATTTGCGCATAAATATGACGAGGAGTACGATGTACAACTAGACGAGTAGAATTTAATTCTTGGAGCTTTCGGCGGGTACGAGTTGCGCGCCGGATTCGAGCTGTATTTTTATTCATTATAGTACCTTACTTTTTCTTGCTTTCTTTGATACGAATTACTTCGTCGGCGTAACGAATTCCTTTACCTTTGTAGGGTTCAGGGCGACGATAAGCGCGCAGTTCTGCTGCAACTTGTCCAACAAGTTGCTTGTCTGAACCTTTTATGATGATTTCAGTTGGGTTTGGGCACTCTGCAGTAATACCAACAGGAAGTTGATAGTTGACTGGATGAGAAAACCCGAGAGATAAATTGATTACGTTATCTTTTACATTAGCTCTATATCCTACTCCTACTAAATTTAATTTTTTGCTAAATCCATCAGTTACACCAATTACCATGCCATTTAATAATGAACGGGTAGTACCTGCAAGCGCCCAACCATTAGCATGAGCTTTGTGAGGACAAAATGATAGTTGCTGATTAGTGAACTTAACATCAACATTGTTATGGATAATTCGAGTTAGCTTCCCGTTTTTACCTTTAATGGAAACAACTTGTCCATTAAGTATTACTTCTACTCCATCAGGGATGAAAATGGGTGCTTTGGCTATACGAGACATGCGTTCTCTTCCTATTTAGGCTACGTAGCAAATAATTTCGCCACCAAGACGAGCCTGACGAGCTGCACGATCGGTCATGATACCTCTAGACGTGGAAATCACAGCGATACCCATACCCGCCATTACCTTAGGGATCGCATCTTTTTTCTTATAGATGCGAAGACCTGGACGGCTAACACGTTGAATAGTTTCTACTACAGGCTTACCTTGGAAGTATTTTAGAATTAGTTCCAATTTCGGCTTGAGAGTGCCTTCAACTTTATAATCTTTAATGAAGCCTTCTTCTTTTAATAACTTAGCAATTTCTATTTTCAGCTTAGAAGAAGGTATAGAAAGTATATTTTTTTTTGCAATTTGACCGTTACGAATGCGGGTTAAAATGTCGGCAATTGGATCTTGCATGCTCATTTGTTATTAATCTCGTGATGTGATAAGTAAAAATTTACCAACTAGCTTTCCTCATCCCTGGGATTTCTCCCCTCATAGCGGCTTCACGGACCTTAATTCGGCTTAATCCAAACTTTCGTAGAAAAGCGTGTGGACGACCTGTTTGACGACAGCGATTCTGTTGACGAGACGGGCTTGAATCGCGAGGAAGCGTCTGTAATTTGAGTACTGCATTCCAACGATTTTCATCAGAAACATTAGTGTTGGAAATAATTTTTTTAAGTTCAGTGCGTTTGTTGAAAAATTTGTTAGCTAGTCTCACGCGTTTTTTTTCGCGTGCTTTCATGGATTGTTTAGCCATGAGGTATCTTACCTTACTTGCGAAATGGAAAGTTAAAAGCGGTTAATAGCGCATGGCCTTCATTGTCGGACTGTGCAGTTGTGGTAATAGTAATATCCATGCCACGTACACGATCGACTTTATCATAGTCGACTTCCGGAAAGATGATCTGTTCACGCACACCCATGCTGTAATTGCCACGTCCATCGAATGATTTAGTAGACAGTCCTCGGAAGTCGCGGATACGGGGTATTGCAACACAGATTAGTTTCTCTAAAAAGTCCCACATACGTTTTCTACGTAAGGTTACTTTACAACCAATCGGATAGCCTTGGCGAATTTTGAAGCTAGCAACAGATTTACGCGCTTTAATAATAAGTGCTTTCTGACCAGAAATCGCGCTTAAATTCGCTGCGGCGTTTTCTAGCAGCTTTTTGTCGTTAACTGCCTCACCCACACCCATATTTAAAGTGATTTTTGTAAATTGAGGGACTTGCATAACAGAATAATAGCCAAATTGTTTTATAAGTTGAGATATTACTATGTCTTTATAATAATCACGTAGCTTTGCCATCGTACTACTCCAGATTACTTGATTGTATGGGCGTTAGATTTAAAGACACGCACTTTTTTACTTCCTTCAATCTTAAATCCTACACGATCTGCTCTGTCAGTTATTGTATTAAAGATAGCAAGGTTTGAAAGATGAATTCCTGCTTCTTTTTCAAAGATGTTGCCCGGCTTGTTTGCAGCTGGTACTGCTTTCTGATGTTTTTTTACTACATTAATACCTTGAACAATCGCCTTACCTGTAGGTAAAACAATTTTTACTTTACCACGCTTACCTTTATCTTTGCCTGTTAGAACGATGACTTCGTCATTACGACGAATTTTCGCTGCCATGATTTGCTCCTTTATAGTACTTCAGGTGCTAGAGAAATAATTTTCATGAATTTTTCTGTACGAAGTTCACGAGTTACTGGCCCAAAAATACGTGTACCGATAGGTTGCTCGGTATTGTTTAACAAAACACAAGCATTACTATCAAAACGAATAACAGAACCGTCAGGTCGACGAATTCCTTTCTTAGTTCGGACTACTACAGCTTTTAGTACATCACCTTTTTTTACTTTTCCTCGAGGAATTGCTTCCTTGATAGTAATTTTGATAATATCGCCGAGACTAGCGTATCGGCGGTGAGAGCCGCCTAGAACTTTAATGCACATTACGCGACTTGCACCTGAATTGTCAGCCACTTTTAATATAGTTTGCTCTTGGATCATTTTGTGCTCCAACAATGTTAATTATGACTTACATATAAGTAATACGCATTATAAAACATTATAACACCGCTCCTGTTGATACGGGTAGAAAAAATAAATTCGTTATAATTTACAGTGTGTATTTGCTGTATGATCTGAATTTATTTTTTTTATGAAACCGCTTTCTCTACTATGTAAACTAGTGTCCAAGATTTTGTTTTAGATATTGGGCGACATTCTTTGATTTTAATAATGTCATTAATTTTAGCTTCATTTTTTTTATCATGTACGTGCAGCTTAGTTGTACGTTTTATAAATTTACCGTACATGGGATGTTTTACAAATCGTTCAATGGCTACCACAATAGATTTCTCCATTTTATCACTGATTACTCGACCCTGCAGTGTGCGCATTTTTTCGTTCATTAGATTTTTCCTTCTCAGTTAATAAGGTTTTTATGCGAGCAATATTATTGCGTGCTTGCCTTAATAGGTGAGTTTCGCGAAGATGATCTCTAGTTGTCTGCATACGTAGATTGAATTGTTCATGTAATAATTGAAGTAATTCGATGTTTAGCTCTTCTGCATTTTTTTTTCGTAGTTTATGTGATTTCATTACATCACCGTTTTAGTTATAAAGATTGTCTTTATTGGCAACTTTGCTGATGCTAACTTACAAGCTTCTCGGGCAAGTTCTTCAGGAATGCCTTCCATTTCGTATAAGATTTTACCGGGTTGAATTAACGCAACCCAGTATTCCACGTTACCTTTACCTTTACCCATACGTACTGCGAGGGGTTTTTCACTGATTGGTTTATCTGGAAAGATTCGGATCCAAATTTTTCCTTGACGTTTAATTGCACGTGTCATGGCGCGGCGCGCTGCTTCAATTTGACGAGCAGTTAAACGACCACGATCAACAGCTTTGAGACCAAAAGTACCGAAGCTAACATTTTCATTTGATGCAAGACCGCGGTTTCGTCCTTTATGCATTTTACGGAATTTTGTACGCTTTGGTTGTAACATAAGCGCCTCTCTTTACTTGCAGCCTTTACGTTGCTGCTTTTTTGGCTGAGCAGTAGGTTCTGGATATTCAACAGGCGCTATACCACCTAAGATCTCACCCTTAAAGATCCATACTTTTACACCTATAACACCATAAGTAGTGTGTGCTTCAGAAGTATTAAAGTCGATGTCGGCACGTAATGTATGCAACGGAACACGACCTTCTCGATACCATTCGGTACGTGCAATTTCAGCACCACCCAGACGTCCGCTTACTTCAACTTTAATTCCTTTAGCGTTAAGGCGCATGGCGTTTTGTACAGCACGCTTCATTGCGCGACGGAACATAACGCGACGTTCTAATTGTGAAGAGATGCTATCAGCAATCAATTTAGCGTCTAGTTCTGGCTTGCGGATTTCAACGATATTAATTTGTGCGGGTACGCCAGCGATATCTGCTACGAGCGTACGTAGTTTTTCAACATCTTCACCCTTTCTACCTATCACAATTCCCGGTCGAGCAGTGTGAATTGTTACACGAATACTCTTGGCTAGACGCTCTATTACTACGCGAGATAGAGAAGCTTTCGATAATTTTTTTATTAATAATTGACGAACTTTAAAGTCGCTGTCAAGGTTATCAGCAAATTCTTTGCTATTTGCATACCAGGTAGAATTCCAGGATTTTACAATACCAAGACGCATACCATTAGGATGTACTTTTTGACCCATTGCTAGTCTCCAGAATCTCAACAATCAGACACAACCACAGTAATGTGGCTGGTGCGCTTCAGGATACGGTCGGCACGACCTTTGGCACGCGGCATAATACGCTTCATGCTCGGTCCAGCGTCGACGAAAATTTTCGTGACCTTCAGATCATCGATATCTGAGCCATTATTATGTTCGGCGTTAGCGATGGCAGATTCTAGTACCTTCTTTATTAGGCCAGCAACTTTTTTATTATTATAGTTTAGAATATCAAGGGCTTGCGACACTTTCTTACCGCGAATCAGGTTAGCAACTAAGCGAACCTTTTGAGCAGAAGAACGAGCGTGGCGATGTTGAGCAATAGTTTCCATCTCTTTCTCCTAAACCTTAGCGCTTTTTAGCCTTTTTATCAGCTGCATGGCCACGATAAGTACGTGTCGGTGCGAATTCACCCAACTTGTGACCGACCATTTCATCGCTGACAAAAATGGGTATATAATGACGACCATTATTGACAGAGATGGTCAAACCGACCATATTTGGGAAGATCGTTGAACGACGGGATGAAGTACGAATAGGTTTTTTATCACCGTTTTCCACTGCTTTCTCTACCTTCTTTAGCAAGTGCAGGTCAATAAATGGACCTTTCTTGAGAGAACGTGGCATGGTTTATCCTCTAATATTATTTGCTACGGCGACGACGTAGAATAAACTTGTCAGTACGCTTATTGCTACGGGTTTTCTTACCTTTTGTCTGAATACCCCATGGGGTTACCGGATGTTTGCCAAAGTTACGACCTTCACCACCACCATGTGGATGATCTATCGGGTTCATGGCCGTACCGCGAACAGTTGGACGAATTCCACGCCAACGGTTAGCACCAGCTTTACCCAGCGCACGTAGTAGGTGTTCAGCATTTCCTACTTCACCTAAAGTAGCGCGGCATTCGGATCGAATTTTTCGCATTTCCCCGGAACGCAGACGCAAGGTAACATACGCGCCATCACGGGCTATTATTTGAACATAAGCTGCGGCGGAACGCGCCAATTGACCACCTTTTCCGGGTTTCATTTCAACGTTATGGATAGTTGAACCAATTGGTATGTTGCTCATTGGTAAAGCATTACCAGGTTTTATTGCGACATCTATTCCGGATTGGATTTCATCACCAGATTTTAATCCTTTTGGTGCTAGAATATAACGACGTTCACCATCTTTATATAACACCCGAGCGATGTTAGCAGATCGGTTGGGATCATATTCCAGATGTTCTACGATTGCTGGAATATTATCCTTGTTGCGTTTAAAATCAACTAGACGATATCGTTGTTTATGTCCACCCCCTATATGGCGAACGGTGATACGTCCATTGTTGTTACGTCCTCCCGATTTACTAAGAGTTTCTAATAATGGGGCGTAAGGTTTCCCTTTATATAACTCAGAATTAACCACCTTAATAAGATGGCGGCGACCTGGGGATGTCGGCTTGCATTTTATAACGGCCATTTTATCTTCCTCCGACTTAGTCGGTTTTGCCGATCAAGTCTAGTGTTTGGCCTTTTTTTAGCGTAATATACGCTTTTTTCCAATCACTCCGACGACCTGTACGCTGTCGATTACGTTTTAGTTTACCTTTCACAATCAGAGTACGTACATTGTTTACTTCTACAGAAAACAACCTATTTATAGCAGTTTTAATTTCTAATTTTTTAGCATCTTTAGCTACCTTGAATACGATAGTATTATGTTTTTCTGTTTCGGTAGAGGCTTTTTCAGAGACATGGGGTATGTGCAGTACTTTTAGAATCCGTTCTTCATAAATCATGCGAGCATCTCCTCCACTTGCTTAATAGCATCGGCTGTCATAAGCACTTTATCAAAGGCGATTAGACACATTGGATTGATATCATTAGCCTCGCGTACATCTACTTTATAGAGGTTACGCGCTGCTAAGAAAAGGTTTTCATCTATATTTTTAGTAATGATTAACACCTCTTCTAATGCCATGTTTTTTAATTTTGTTACTAAAAGTTTAGTCTTTGGTGCTGTAATAGTAAAATGCTTAACAGCAATTAATCGATCTTGACGTACTAATTCAGATAAAATGCTTTTTACTGCTCCCCGATACATTTTTTTATTTACTTTCTGAGTATGGTCTTGTGATTTAGCGGCAAAGGTAACTCCGCCAGAGCGCCATATTGGACTTTTTACGCTTCCAGATCGGGCGCGACCGGTACCTTTTTGACGCCAAGGTTTTTTTCCAGAACCAGTGACTTCTGATCGGTTTTTTTGAGCACGCGTCCCCTGTCGCGAACCTGCTGCATAAGCAACAACAACTTGATGGATAAGTGCTTCGTTGAAGTCACGTCTAAAGGTGGTTTCGGAAACACTTAGGGCGCTTTGAGCGTCTTTTAAGGCTAATTCCATTCGTATCTCCTTGACGTTACGCCTTTACAGCTGGTTTAACGATTAGGTTACCACCGATTGCTCCTGGGACAGCACCTTTTATTAGCAGTAAGTTGCGTTTTAGATCAATACGTATTACTTTTAGGCTTTGAATGGTTACACGCTCGTTACCTAACTGACCTGCCATTTTTTTTCCTCTAAAAACTTTTCCTGGGGTTTGATTTTGCCCAGTAGAACCTGGAACGCGATGAGATAATGAATTTCCGTGAGTAGCATCTTGAGTTCGAAAGTTCCATCGTTTTACAGTTCCGGAAAATCCCTTACCTTTCGATATACCAGTTACATCAACTTTTTTTACGTTTCTAAATAGTTCTACGGTAATTTTATCTCCAACTGTTAGTGTTTCGTCTTCTTCGAGACGAAACTCCCACAAACCTCGCCCAGGTTTAACTTCAGTTTTTGCAAAATGACCTGCTTCTGATTTTTTTATCCGGTTAAGTTTTTTAGTTCCAACGGTAACTTGAATAGCTCGGTATCCATCATTTTTCAAGTTTTTTATTTGAGTGATGCGATTTGTGTTTATTTCAATAACAGTAATAGGGATAGAAATTCCATCTTCAGTGAAGATGCGAGTCATGCCTAATTTACATCCGATTAAACCTTTCATTATTATTGCAACCTCTCAATCGTATTATGAACTGATTAACCCAGACTGATTTGCACGTCTACCCCAGCAGCTAAATCTAAACGCATCAGCGCATCTACGGTTTTTTCGGTTGGCTCAACAATATCAACTAGACGTTTATGAGTACGAATTTCATATTGATCACGAGCATCTTTATTAGCATGCGGAGAAGTTAGTATTGTAAAGCGCTCTTTGTGAGTAGGCAATGGGATAGGACCACGTACTTGAGCACCAGTACGTTTAGCAGTTTCGACTATTTCTGTGGTTGATTGATCAATTAGACGATGATCAAATGCTTTCAAACGGATACGGATTCTTTGATTTTGCATGAGCCAGAGCTCCAATTATTGATAAACGTAAAAAACCAACCGCCACCCCCTCTAGCATAGTTAATCAGAGAAGTGTCATTGTTCAGGGGGCATCCCCAAGTGGGGGATCTTGTAAGCTGGCTTAACTACTGTTCTGTTCTTGAGCAGATCTATGCTATATAAAAAATTTGACTCTATAATTTAGATCAGCTTTTGTTGGATGAATATGAATATACCAAAACAAAAGCTATTATACGCAGATTTATATTAGGAATCAAGGTTGGTAAAAGTAATTTTAGTTTAGATAGAGAAAGTTTATTGTAAGAGTATGTATTTTGAAAAAAATTTCAATACTAAAAATAATCTAAAGTATACAACTATGTTAAAGTGTTATTCAAATAGTTTAGATCAATATCATTAAAGTGTTTTTTTAAAGTTTTTAATTTCTTAATCTAAATACAATTTTTTAATTATTTAATTATAATTTACATTATGCTTATAAAGCATTTTCTAAAGTTTAATAAAGACTAATAATCTACATAATTCCTAGTGAAGTGGTGTTTTTTTTTGCGTAAAATTGTAGTAGATATTTTAAAAGTTTTTTACGTTCCATCTTGGAATTAAAGTACTATGAAAGTGATGGTTAGATATAAAAAAATAATTTAAATTAATAATTTAATACATCAGTTAGCCTCATAACGCTTTTACTTTTATGATTAAAACGTTATTACAATATCTTAAATTTTAATTTGTACATTTATTAGAGTTGATCGAGGTGCTCCCATGAATAATGTGATTCATTTTATTTGTTTAAAACTATGTTATAGTCTTGATTGTGGTGTTTCAGAAATGGGTTAAGAATTTAAAATAAAGAAACTATTAATTAAGTGATGAAATTCTTCATTTTTCGAAAAATACAAACTCTCTACTTTTTAGAGAGTTTTAGAATATTTTTAATGGTATAATATTCTTATTATATAGATTTCTAGCATCTAACAAATCTTTATTCTATAAGCATTTGTTGATTAGTGGGAGAGTAATAAGTTTTTTTTCTTATCTCGATGGCTAGACGCCTATCAAGAACCATGCTAATTTTATATTGATAAACTTTACTTTATTTTATTTTTCAATCAGGTTTTTGATTTAAATTCAACTTCGATTTTAATAATTGTTTTTTTAAAAATGTTAAATGGGATCTATGAGTTTTGAGCTCATAAAAATTTATTTATATTTAGCTATAAAGGTTTTAAAAAGATCTTAAATATTTTTTCTTTTTTTTATGCGCTAGAATTTGTTTTTTTTAATCATCATTCTATAGAAATAGATAGAATGTAAATTAAATCTCATAGAATTAGGCCGGCTTTAGATTACCATACTATCCACAAAATCAGTTCAAGATATACCTCAAGTTAAGAACCCACCATTATGAACCTTACCGAATTAAAAAATATGCCAGTTTCAGAGCTAGTGACCCTTGGTGAAAATATGGGACAGGAAAACCTAGCCCGCATACGTAAACAAGATATTATCTTTGCTATCCTTAAACAGCATGCTAAGAGTGGCGAAGATATTTTCGGCAATGGTGTACTAGAAATCTTACAAGACGGATTTGGTTTTCTCCGGTCTAGTGACAGCTCTTACCTTGCTGGTCCTGATGATATCTATGTTTCCCCTAGCCAGATTCGCCGTTTTAATTTACGTACAGGTGATACTATTTCTGGTAAGATTCGTCCTCCAAAAGAAGGCGAGCGTTACTTTGCTTTATTAAAAGTTAATGAAGTCAATTATGATAAACCAGAAAATGCCCGCAATAAGATTTTATTTGAAAACCTAACACCGCTACATGCTAATTCGCGTTTGCGCATGGGGCGTGGTAACGGATCTACTGAAGATCTTACTGCAAGAGTGTTGGATTTAGCTTCACCAATTGGTCGCGGACAGCGTGGGTTGATTGTAGCGCCTCCAAAAGCTGGAAAGACTATGCTTTTGCAAAACATCGCTCAAAGTATTGCCTATAATCATCCAGATTGTTTATTAATAGTTCTGTTAATTGATGAGCGTCCAGAAGAAGTAACTGAAATGCAACGCTTGGTAAAGGGGGAGGTAATCACCTCTACTTTTGATGAGCCTGCATCTCGTCATATTCAAGTTGCAGAAATGGTAATTGAAAAAGCGAAGCGTTTAGTTGAGCATAAGAAAGATGTTATTATTCTTTTGGATTCAATTACACGTTTGGCGCGCGCCTATAATACAGTAGTACCTGCTTCTGGTAAGGTATTAACCGGTGGTGTGGATGCTAACGCTTTACATCGTCCTAAGCGTTTTTTTGGAGCAGCACGAAACATGGAAGAGGGTGGTAGTTTGACGATTATTGCCACAGCGCTTATTGACACGGGTTCTAAGATGGACGAAGTTATTTACGAAGAATTTAAAGGAACAGGTAATATGGAGCTTCATTTATCCCGTAAAATAGCTGAAAAACGTGTTTTCCCAGCGATTGATTACAACAGATCAGGAACCCGAAAAGAAGAATTGCTTACTACGCAAGAAGAGCTGCAAAAAATGTGGATATTGCGTAAAATTATCCACCCTATGGGTGATATTGATGCAATGGAATTTTTAATGAATAAATTAGCAATGTCTAAAACTAATGATGAATTCTTCGAAATGATGAAGCGTTCATAAATCATAAAGTTTGAAAATATACTCATAAACCTAGTACTTTCTTAATTTTAATATAGTTGTGTTTTTATATATATTCTAAACATATTGGGTAAGTTTTTCTTTATTGCATAAAGATACGACCTTATCTAAATAAGTAGGCTTTCATTTAATGAAATTTGCATATTAACTTAGCATTACTGCGCATTTATGAGGAATAACTAGTATATTTTTAGCTAGCAAATTATTATATAATCAACTAGTTTTATGAATTATATTAATATAAATATATTATTTTTTTTAAATAATGTTTTGTATTTAGGATATAGCTCTTTTTTAGTTCTTAGCTACATGTTGGTAATAGAAAACTTTTTTAATTTATAAAAATTTTCTGAGAAGTTTATTTGTAAAAATAAATAAAATTTAATTCAAGATCTAGTATTTTTTTTTGTGATTTTTCTTATAGAAAAATCATTACCTATTTATTCTGGAGGCTGTGATATTTTAGGTTCACGTAATCATCATTTTAAATGATATTATTACAAACTACTATTTAATGTAATTAAGTTATAGTTAATAGGTAAATCATACGTGTTAGTTCAAAAGAATAGTATGAATTTTAATATGCTTTGAAATAAAGAACGCAATGTCTGACGGTAGATTAATCTACCATCATTAAAAATTATGGTATAGATGAGTCCTGGTTTTTTTTAAAACAAAAGCATTCTATCACTATGATATAATTATTTTTCCTACAAGTATTAGACATTGAGTATGAGAAAATAAATAGTTCCATTGCTATAATAAATAAGTAAATAGTACATTAATACGGCATATTGCTCTTTAAATCAAGAAAACATCTTGCTATCACGGTTATAGATTAATGTCAGCAAACTAGCGAAGCATATGATAATTATAGTAATCCATTTTTAGATAAAATCATTCATCACAAATATTTTATTTACTACGTAAGAATATTCTCTACATATATAAATTGGGTATTATAGAGGGGTGTATTTTATAAAAATCACTTTTACTTTGATAAGTAATATAAAATTAAACCTAAATAAGGTTATACATTAATTTTATAAATAGATCTGTTAGTGATAAATAATGCGCTTTAGTCATTTGTAGATAAATTTTAGATAATTGTGAAGAAGGTTAATACAAAAAATTTAGTTATATAGGTTGTTCCATAGAGAGAACAACTTCTGTTATAATACTATATGTGTAGGACAAAACATTAGATATCTTGATATTAAGGATTAAAATAATTTTTATTATTATAATATGTGGAGTTGATAGGGAGAGTTCTCAGATTGATTGTAGTGTATTTTTTTTTGAAATCATGAAACCCTTAGTTACACTGATCATAAATTGAGATTATAGAAATGGATAAGTATTAGCGATAGTTTAGATTCAAAATTCACAAGATATATTTTTATTTTTTTTTAATTTTTATTTTAATAGAGAAATCGCTAAAAATATGTTATTTCTTGTTCGAGTGTTAGAATAACTTGGTTAGCGCATAGAGATTTAAGATCAGCTGTTTATTTTTTTTAATTCTCTACACTATGTTTAAATAAATATTTAGAGAGCTTTCTTTATCTTTTTTTGATTAAATACAGTGAAGTTACAAACGAAAAAGTTATCTATTACCATTATAATAAGTTCTATGTTGGAAGAGTTTAATTAACTAGGAATTGTTATTCCTATTTCAGTGTTTGGTTACAACACTATATCATTACTTTTTTCTTAAAAGTATTTTTATTAAGTGCTATTTTGTTTTCTTAAATTTAATATTTATATTTGTAGACCGTTGATTCATTTTGTATTCCGAGGTTATCAGTCATTCTGTTTCGAGTTGTTTTTTTGGTTAGTATTAGGAATATATCTATAACTGCCTTAAACAGAGACTAGTGTAATAACTAAATTGTTAAATAATGGATCATGATTTGATGGATTTGTAAAAAAAGTAATGACAATTATAGCAAATTATTTAGAGGTAAAATCAAATATAGTAATAATACTGTAGTTAACTATTCTTGCATTAGATGAAAAAAGATTTTAAGGATTATTGAATAACGTATTTTGATCATTATTGAATAAAGCACGTCTAATATAATTAAAAAGATATATTTATTAGTTATAGTGTTGTACAAATTACTTTAGAGTTTCTGTGTATGCATTAAAACCAGAAAATAGATTAGATATAAACAGAGTTTTTATGAAAGCGTGCATTTCATATATCCATATTATTTAAATTGGGGAATGTCGTTTTAATTTAAAAAGTCATTAAGTTGTTTTAATAAAAAATTGAATATAAGACCTTTATCAAGTTTATAAAAAAATTAGAAAATTGTTAGTATGATTTATTAGATCAATTACTAGAATTGTTCTAGTTGATTAAATTTATAGAAAATTATTTGATTTTAGCAATAGAATCAGGATGTTTTATAGGTTGATAGCAAGTTATATCACATGAAAAATATTGTAATCTAAGATTAAATCTATAAAGTTAAGATATACAGTTTCAACTAGATAAAACTAAAATTGCGATAAGTTGTTAATTATAAACTCAATATTGATTAAATAAAATTGAATGTGAACTTCTCATTCAAGAAAAGCGTTTTTCAACCGCTTTGTGATTGTTAAGAAATTCTAACTGAGATGATTGTTGTACATATCGTTTAAAAAGATGGATTCATCATTAAGAATTATATTCTTATATGTTTAAGAAATTATAATTTGAGATCATGACAACTGTGTGTTTTTATTTAAACTACGATGATCAGTTAGTTTCCGCCTAATCTGAAATATATCTTAAAAGCGGATATAAGGGCACATTTGTTGTTGTATAAGAGATTAGATACATGTATCTTATTTTAAACGTTTTATTACGACTCTTATCTTTTTTTAAAGATTAATTCACTAAGAATGAAAAGATTTGGTACTGTTTGTTTATGGTTTTTTTTAAAAGTTATAAACAATCTTGTTTAAACATTATTTATGATGAGTTAGTTGTATCTAGTTAATGTAGATAGATTGCTTAATATTACAATAATTATTAGAGTTTTTTATTGTAACTCAGTATTAAGAAAGGTCATTATTAATATTTTATACTTTTTAAACAAATCTTTATTTTTTTCGACTTATAAAAATATTTTTGTCATGTTTTTAATGTTCAGCGTGATTGTGGCTGATATGGTCTGCATTAGATCAGACTAAAGGTGATAGCCTTTACTTTTTAATATTTTTAAGCAGTAAAAATGTTTTTATCACTATATCAGTTATAAAAAAATTAATTTTATTGTTAGGGATATATCCTCTAGTTAAGAGTTTTTTATAGACCTAATATTATTCAGATAGACTTGATATGCTTCATGTCATCGTTGAGCGACAGAAAAAATGATTGTTGGTATAAGTCAAAAAAAAGAGAATGTTAATTCTATTATCTAAATTTATAAGAAAAGTTGATCTGTAAAATTCTTGATGATTTTTCTTTCAAACACATACATTTATCGATTGATAGAAAATGTTTTAATTGTTCTAGATCAATAAAAAGTATGTATTTATCTGCTAATGGTCTTTTTTTTATTTTAAATTACCGCGTGTTAAAATTGTATGTCGTTTTTATCTACATTTGAGAGTATGGGGGTTCACCCCCACCCTCCACAATGATTTCAGTTGGTTTCTTTAGTAATGAAAAGTTTTAATTTTTTTGTCTTTTTGTAGCTTCCTTTTATCTGAACAGTAGTATCCATATCGTGTATTTTGCCTATTGCTTATATTGAGGCGCTCATGATTCCATTTAATAAACCACCACTAATTGGAACCGAATTAAGTTTTATGCAAGTTGCGATGGATAGCAACAAGTTGTCTGGTGATGGCAAATTTAGCCAGCGATGTCAGCAATGGTTCCAAAAACGTTTTGGAAGCACTTTAGTTTTGTTAACTCCTTCCTGTACTGCTTCATTAGAAATGGCAAGCCTTCTCCTGAACATTCATCCTGGAGATGAAATAATTATGCCGAGTTATACCTTTGTTTCTACAGCTAATGCGTTTGTTTTACGCGGTGCCACTATTGTATTTGTTGATATTCGCCCAGACACTTTAAATATTAACGAAATGCTTATAGAATCTGCCATTACCTTAAAAACGCGGGCTATTGTTGTAGTTCACTATGCTGGTGTAGCGTGTGAAATGGATACCATTATGGCTCTTGCAGTTCGGTATCATTTATGGGTAGTTGAAGATAGTGCTCAGGGCGTAATGTCGACTTATAAAGGTCGTGCTTTAGGTAGTATTGGTCATATCGGATGTTTTAGTTTTCATGAAACGAAAAATTATACTGCTGGAGGAGAAGGTGGTGCCACTCTTATTAATGATAACGCGTTTACTGAACGTGCAGAGATTCTTCGGCAAAAAGGTACCGACCGAACTCAGTTTATTCGTGGTCAAGTAGATAAATATACTTGGCATGATATCGGTTCGAGTTACTTGATGTCTGATCTGCAGGCTGCTTATTTATGGGGACAACTCCAAGAAGCAGAAACTATTAACTTACGTCGCCAGTTTTTATGGAAACGCTACGCTTGTTCTTTAAAAGGTTTAAGTGAATTAACGCTACCATTTGTACCACAAGCTTGTCAACATAATGCACATATGTTTTATTTAAAATTAAAGGACATTAAGAATAGAGATGCTTTTATTCGTTATATGAAAAGAGAAGAGATATTGACTGTTTTTCATTATACTCCTTTACATGAAAGTCCAGCAGGCCGTCGTTTTTCCCGTTTTCATGGTAGTGATTATTATACGATGCGTGAAAGTCGACGTTTGGTTCGTCTACCGTTATTTTATAATCTTAGCGATGACGATCAGTTTAGGATCATTGATAGAATACATAGTTACTACTCTTAGTATCGTTATGAAAAAAAATGATTCTAGATATTGTGACACATGGTAATTTACGACCCTTTTATTTGTAAGGCATCTTAAAATAAAAGTATTAGTAACATCCTTCTTATGTTATAAGAAGCTATATTAAATATTTAGGATCAGCTTAGGTTGATATATTTTCCATTGCATAATGGAAATGGTAGCAAGGATTAATTTATGATGCTTGTAATTTCAAAACAAGCTATAGTCACAATTAGCATTTAAGATTAATTTAGTATTTAAGATACATTATCTAGCGTATCTTTAGTTGGTATGTTTTTCTTGAATAATGAGAGAGTTATAAATAAAATTTAATTTTATTTTTTTTATAAAATCTTATTAGAAAGTATTTAAGCGTCGTGTAGACTTGTCAAGTAATTTGTTATAAATAATGATAATTTTTCGTTTGTTAATTAAGTTGTAGATGTGATAAAATACTTCTTTATATTAAAGAAACCGAAAGATTATGCACAGTTGATATCTATGAAAAATAGCTTGTTACTTTTTACGATATATTTACATTCTATTTGACAGAATAGAATTATAATAGATGAAGAATCGAAGGTTTATTTATATTGTATACAGTGTTTTTCTCCATGAAGACCTAGAGCTACTTTTATAAGAAGAACATTTTTTTTGATTTAAGAGCTCGTTTTTGATCGAGATTTAGACAAAATTGCTTTAAAAATTAAAAAGTGCTAGTGTTTTTATAAATTTATAAAAAACTAATTTTTAAGTTGTCTTAATTAATCCTAATATTTCTAGTATGGTACATTAATGTTCAATTTAGTAAAAATTTTAAAAATATCGGTTAATGGTGCTTACGCATGTAATGTGCGGAGTTATCATCATAAGATGATCGTAAAAGATAATATTGCTATTTTTTAAAAAAAAATCAATAAAATTGTTTTATTAATTCAGGGTTATAATAAAAATCTTAATCGCTAAATTTATTACTAGTGATACACTAACGAAATATAAAAATATTTTTATAGTTAATTATCAACTAAAGAATTTCATTTAAAAAAAAGAGACATTCGATACAAATGTTTATAACAATTAATAGTGATTCTATCAAAGCGCTCAAAGAGCGTTAATGATAAATTCATTTAATAAAAACATTTTTTAATCAGAAAAACATAATATCATTGTGTTGATAGCAGTATTTTTACTTAAAAAATCAAGGATCATTAGTTATTTATATAAATTTTTGTTAAAGAAAAAATAGTATTATTTTAAGGTTATTGTTATAACAATTAAAAAAAAGAAGATTTTTTAGTTAGACATCAGTATTCCAGTGGATAAAGGAAAACTATATTTAGTGTGTTTTTTAACATTATTATATAACAAATAATCTGAATACTAATAATGAATCAATATAAAAATGCAAATATTTTAAAATCAACTCTGTATATAGTACCAACCCCTATTGGTAATTTTGGAGATATTACTTATCGAGCGCTCTCTGTCTTGAAGGGGGTAGATTTTATTGCTTCTGAAGATACCCGTCATACAGGTTTACTATTGCATCATTTCTCTATTAGTGCACGCCTTATTTCGTTTCACACTCATAATGAAAAGAAAAAATCAAATTTTTTGTTATCAAGGTTAACAACAGGGCAAAGTGTGGCTTTAGTAAGTGATGCTGGTACGCCCCTTATAAATGATCCAGGATATCATTTAGTGCATCTCTGCTGTAAGGCTGAGATTCGCATTGTGCCTTTACCGGGTGCTTGTGCAGCTATTACCGCTTTATCAGGAGCTGGGTTAGCCTGCAGTCGTTTTTGCTACGAAGGTTTTTTGCCAGCAAATCGCAGAGCTCGTCTTGATGCTCTTCAGCTGTTAGTTCATGAGACACGCACACTTATTTTCTATGAATCACCTTATCGGTTAGTAGAGAGCTTAGAAGACATGAAAACTGTGTGGGGCCCTTTGCGTCATGTGGTACTTGCGCGCGAATTAACAAAAGTATGGGAGAGATTCTATCGAGCATCGCTTTGTGATTTGTTAGATTGGGCACAAGAAGACAAAAATCTTAGTCGCGGTGAAATTGTACTTGTGGTTTCAGGTTATGAAACATGTAACAAGATTCCGTTAGAGAAAGCTTTACGTACCTTAAGAATATTGCAGGATAAATTATCGCTAAAACAAGCAGCAACATTAGCTGGAGAAATCCATGGCATTAAAAAAAATGTTCTATATAATTATGGGATACATCAAAAAAAACAAAGTTCTTTTATAAATAAAGATTAATAGTTTTGTTGTTTTCTGGATAATTTTGGATTAAATTTAGGTATTATTTTAGTTTTTTTTAGTGTTTTTGTTGTGTTGAGTATTTCATTATTACTATATCTTAAACTATGTTGTTTATTAGATTGTCTTCGACAAGGAATTTTAAGGAAAAGTAAATATGTATCAAATATGTTAACATAGAGTTTATAAAAATATTTTTAATAAAGTGATTTTAATAAATAATATTAATTATTGCTGGTGTTTTAATTTCTTTATGTTAAACAAAAATAATTTTACTGACTTCTTCACTAGTAGTATATTACTAGTGCTTATAGATATTTAGCTTGAAATGGTTTTTATAAAAAAATTACTTCTGTAATATAGCACTTCTGTAGTATAGCAATAGAATGTGAAGTTTAAATATTAATTTAAACAATAAAATAAATTATTATGAAAAATTTTATTATATACCAACATTAGTATAGCTAAACTAACTTTTATTAATTTTTTTATAAATCATAACAAAATCTCAAGATCCTTGCTCTTTCTTTTAAAGGTCGTATAATTTTATTTTGCAATTAGATGTTATTTTTTTTTGATAGATAACGTTTGTTTGGATGCATTTAGATAAAATTTGAGGATGGTCAAAGTCTCTAGCTTTAATCATTAACACGATAAAGTTATCAGGCATGTAAAATCTGTATTAAAACTACAATAGTTAATCGGTAATCATTTACGGTTTAGGTAAAATTACAATGAAACGGACTTTTCAACCTTCTGTATTAAAACGTAATCGTACCCACGGTTTTCGTGCTCGTATGTCTACAAAAAACGGTCGTCAAGTTTTAGGACGTCGACGTGCAAAAAGTCGTACACGCTTGACTGTATCTTGTAAATAATAAAGTTTATTTACGTAGGTGGCTAAGTTAACCTTTCCTCGGAAGTTGCGATTGTTAACTTCCAATCATTTCGCTTTTTGCTTCAAGCATCCTCAAAGAGTGAGTGTTACATATATTATAATCCTTTGTCGCTTGAATATGTTGGGGTATCCGCGGATTGGTCTTACAGTTGCAAAAAAACATGTAAAATACGCTCATGAACGTAACCGGATAAAACGCTTGACACGTGAAAGTTTCCGACTTGTTCAGCATCTCCTTCCTCCTATGGATTTTGTTGTGATTGCAAAAAAAGGCATATCTAATTTAGATAACCGTACGCTTATAAAAGCGTTAGAAAAATTATGGCGACGCCATTGTCAGCAATATCAAAGGTGATAATTTGGTTGATACGGACTTATCAGATAATTGTCAGTCCGATTATAGGATCTCATTGTCGGTTTAGGCCTACTTGTTCTCAATATGCAATTGAAGCAATATACAGGTTTAATATATTACAAGGTAGTTGGTTACTATTTAAACGATTATTAAAATGTCACCCCTTTAATTTAGGGGGTGATGATGCTGTGCCGAAGAAAAACCTTTAACTACATAATTTAGAGAATACTAAAATGGATTCGCAACGCAACCTTCTTATCATCGCTTTGCTTTTTTTATCGTTAATGATCTGGCAGGCTTGGCATACGGATTCTACTTTTATGCTGACTAGCAAATACAAGAAAGAAGATCTTAACAACACTACAATAGATAAAAAACATACGGATACACGTGATAACAAAGAAGATCAATTTATTACGATTACAACAGATGTCCTTTCATTAAAAATTAATACTCGTGGAGGTGATATTGAAGAGGCTTTCCTTCTTTCTTACTTAGATGCACTTGGATCAGAAAAACCTTTCCACTTATTAGAGACGTCTCCCGATTTTATTTATCACGCACAAAGTGGTCTAATAGGAAAAAACGGTATTGATAATATCACCACTGGTGAGCGTCCAATATTTTCTGCTAGTAAAAAATCATATTTTTTACCAAAAAATGAGAATAAATTGTGCGTACCATTAACTTATACCGCTCCTAATGGAGTAGTATATAGTAAAATTTTTATTTTAAAAGCTGGGGATTTTTCTGTAGATGTTAAGTATCATATTAATAATACTAGTGTTAGTAGGGAATCAATTGAGTTAATTTTTTTTGGTGAATTAAATCAATCAATTAAATTATCGAAATTGCGTAGTCCTAGTAACACTCCTTTTGCTTTTCAACCTTATCGTGGTGCGGCTTATTCTACAGATAATAAAAAATATCAAAAATGTAGTTTCGAAGATATTAAAAACCAGCGTCTGAATATTACTACGGATGCTGGATGGATTGCTATGCTCCAGCAATATTTTGCTACCGCTTGGATCCCCAGCGGATTAATCAAAAATACTTTCTATACAAAAGACTTAGACAATGGTCTTGTAGCAGTAGGTTTTATGTCGAGCCCTATCATAGTTTTACCAGGTAACCAAAGTGAGATAAGAGCAACATTATGGCTTGGTCCTAAAATTCAGGAAAAGTTGGCAACAGTGGCTCCGCATTTCAATCTGGTAGTTGACTATGGTTGGCTATGGTTTATTTCCCAACCTCTATTTAATTTACTAAAGTTAATTAATAATTTTATAGGTAACTGGGGAGTTTCAATTATCATTATCACCTTTATTGTTCGGGGGATCATGTATCCACTAACAAAAGCGCAATATGTATCTATAGCTAAAATGCGGATGTTGCAACCTAAACTAGAAACATTGCGGAAGCGATTTAGTAGTGATAAGCATCGTCAAAACCAAGAAATAATGGCTCTTTATAAAACTGAAAAAGTTAACCCATTAGGAGGTTGTTTACCTGTATTAATCCAGATGCCGATTTTTCTTGCGCTATATTATATGCTATCAAGTGTAGTTGAATTACGGCATGCTCCGTTCGCATTATGGATTTACGATTTATCGGCACAAGATCCTTATTATATCCTTCCAGTTCTAATGGGATTTAGTATGTTTTTTATACAAAAAATGTCGCCTACTGCCGTGACTGATCCTATGCAGGCAAAAATTATGACTTTGATGCCTATAGTTTTTACCGTTTTTTTTCTTTGGTTTCAATCAGGTTTGGTTTTATACTATACTATAAGTAATTTAGTGACAATTATACAACAGAAGTTGATTTATCGTGGTTTAGAAAAACGAGGTTTACATTAAATAAGATAAACATTAATTTAATTTTAAGTTTTTTAAATGTTGTAAATTAGATATCAGAAATATAATTCTTTTTTTTTATTTTACAATGCCTTTGTATTGTGTGATATGAGTTTTTAAATGAATCAGACGATAATAGATACTATTGTTGCGTTAGCTACCCCTCCAGGACGTGGAGGAGTTGGTATATTACGTATCTCTGGCCCGTTAGCAGCTCAAATAGCTTACGCAGTATTAGGAAAGTTGCCTCATCCTCGTCAAGCCGAATATACACCTTTTCTTAATAAAAATGGTGTAACTTTAGATTTTGGAATTGCTGTATTTTTTCCCGGTCCTAAATCTTTTACTGGGGAAGATGTATTAGAATTGCAAGGTCATGGTAGTCCTTTTATATTAGATTTATTAATGTCTTATATTGTAGGGATATCTGGGGTGCGTATTGCACGCCCAGGTGAATTTTTAGAACGTGCATTTTTAAATAAAAAATTAGATTTATCTCAAGCAGAAGCTATTGCTGATTTAATTGACGCTAGTTCGATTCAGGCTGCTCGTTCAGCAGTTAATTCTTTAAAGGGTGTTTTCTCGCAACGTATTCATGAATTAGTAGAGGTAATTACTAATTTGCGCATACATATAGAAGCAGCTATCGATTTTTCTGATGAAAAAATTGATTTTCTTTCTTATAGCAACATTACAACAAAATTAGAAGAGATTATTGAAAAAATAAAACAAGTACGTAGTGAAGCTCGTCAAGGTAGTTTGTTGCGAGAAGGGATGAGAGTAGTGATTGCTGGTGAACCAAATGTTGGGAAATCGAGTTTACTCAATGCTTTGTCTGGTCATGATGCGGCAATTGTAACCCCGATTCCAGGTACGACGCGTGATCTATTGAACGAATATATTGATATTGATGGAATGCCATTGCATGTTATCGATACGGCTGGTTTGCGGGATACCAATGATGAAATAGAGTGTCTTGGTATCGATCGTGCTTGGCGTGAAATACTAAAAGCTGATCATGTGTTATTTATGGTAGATGTTACTTCTGTTCCTATGGGTGATCCGAGTATACTCTTCCCGCAATTTATCGATCGGTTACCACATAAGATACCTATTACTATAATACGTAATAAAGCCGATTTGACTAATGAAAATATTGGTTTTAACAAGCTGTTCGGTTATGAATTTATTACTATTTCTGCAAAATCTGGTATAGGATTGAAATTATTATGTGAACATTTAAAGAAAAGTGTAGGCTTTGATGGTGTTACTGAAGGAACCTTTTTGGCTCGTCGCCGTCATATTGAAGCATTAAAGACCGCTACTATACATTTAAAAAAAGGGAATTCTATATTTATAGATATTCAAAATATTGAGATTCTTGCAGAAGAATTGCGATTAGCACAGTATTCTTTAAGTGAAATTACTGGTGTAGTTAGTTCGAATGATCTTATTAGTAAGATTTTTTCTAATTTTTGTATTGGAAAATAATGCTTGTTATTTTTTTTTAAAATATTAATTAATATTTTCTTACAAAATTATTTATAAAAAAGTAGTTTTATTTTTTTAATGCATATTCTATATTTATAGAAATATTTTGATTGTCTTGGAAATTTAATATTATGTATTACATGGTTAAATAAGTAGCTGCATTTCATTGAAGTATTTTCATAGATTATCTAAATCTATTTACTTTTATTAAGTATAGTATATTTTTTACAAATCTCTATTTTTGGATAGAATTAATAGTTTGCATACTACACATATGCATATAAAACATGAAAAATATTTAATAATAGTTAATTTTTATCAAATAATGATATTTTTAAACGTCTGTAATTAACGTGTTTAAAAATAATCTTTTTTTTTGCGCAATGCTGAAAAAACCCGCCATTCTTCTCCAGGGAGCGGAAAAACATCAAGCGCTTTTTGTACATAAATGTCATGACAACGAAAAAAAGGATTAATTTTTCGTTCCAAATATAGCGTTGTTGGAAGAGTTGGTTGTTTTGTTTGTTCTAATTTTTTACTTATCTTGTGATAAGAAGATATCAGGTGATCATGAGGCAATAGAGCAGAAGCAAAGTTTAAGTTGCTTACTGTGTACTCATGTGCAGGATATATCAGAGTATTTGAGGGGAGTTGATTGATTTTTTGAAAAGATTTGTACATTTGTTGCGATGTATCTTCCAATAGTCGACCACAACCCGCAGAAAAAACAGTATCGCCACAAAAGAGCCAGGGAGCACTATAAAATCCAATATGCCCGAGTGTGTGTCCCGGTAATCCTATAACATAGAAGGTTTGTTCTAGTAATTTTATGGTATCGCCTTCTTTTACTATTTTTGTTGCTCCGTTATCATGGGTTTCTTTTGGACCATAAACTGGAACGCAATAGTATTCTAGAAGTTTACTAACTCCCCCTACATGATCTTGGTGATGATGGGTTAATAAAATAGCAATAGGGGGAAGGAGCTTATAATCTTCTATAAGATGTAATATGGGTAATGCATCGCCAGGATCGATTAATAAATAGTTATTGTTATGGTGTTTTAAAAACCAAATATAATTATCTTTCAATGCAGGAATGCTAATGGAATTCATTAGTTACCTATTTTTTGGTTTGTAAAATAAAAATAAAATAGTAGTATTTTATTATGGTAAATTCATTTCAGAAACTTTTTTCTAGATTTGTTGTAATATAAAAACTATTTTTTAGTGTTGATGCTGTGAAATTTTCAATTTCAGGAAAAATAGAGTTAGATATTTATGTTTTTCTATAAAACATATTATGATATATATAAAAGATAATGCTTTTAGGTAATACTTTAATATAATAATATTAAGAATATAATTACATTTAAATGATTTACATTAATCTAATAATTGTGATAAATTTGTTTTATCTTCTTATAGTAAATAATATATTTTATTTATTTTACTAATATTCAGACGTCTAAACTTTTAAGAAATATATGATAGTAATTAATTTAAGTTGAATAAGAACAGTATTGAAAAAGAATGAAATTGTTATCAGTATCAATAAGTCACTTATAGACTAATAAAAAAATATTTTTTATTAAGCACGGCTATATTTAACGTTTACCTCGCTCTATTATCACTCCAACGTTGGATGCTTGGGGTATAGCAGAAGGTTTACTTACTTTAATAAGAATCCAAGGGATTTTAAATTGACTAATTAGCTGATCGGAAATATTTTCAGCTACAGTTTCTATTAGTGAAAAATGTTTTCCAGTTACAAGTGATATTACAACTTCGGTAATGATTTCGTAGTTTAGACAATTGACAACATTGTCGCTGATTGCTGCGAGTTGATTATTCCAACTTATTTCTAAATCTAAAACTAATTTTTGTAATCTATTTTTTTCCCAATTGTAGACGCCTACATAGGTCATTATGGTTAATTCTTTTATAAATATAATATCCATATTACACTCGGCAGATATGCCTATTATAATCTTTTTTTTTAAATTTTCTTTTAATAAAGAAAAACATAAGCGCTTATTAATGTCAAGTTTTTTATTTTGTGATATATTTAATTATGTTCATTATTGCCTAAATTTCATGCGATTTGTCATACTAATTTTTAAAAAAAATATTTTTAAAATTAATAATAAGATTATTATAATAAATAATTTACAATTATTATAGTATATAGATGTTTGATGTAAACAATATTTACTATCGCAGTACTTCACTTTTTTCTAAAGTACAATTTAAGATTTATCTGTATTTAGATTGAAACAGCAAATCAATATATTTTTATGTGAGTTGCACTATTAGTACAGTAAAGTAGCTATAGTTACATTGAAACTGTGATATTAGATCAATATTTTTTTTGATTTCAATGTTGTTGATAAATTAGCTACATTAGATTGAGAGAGTGTTTATTTTTTTTGTTAAATATTTTTTTGAATATAACGTTTATTATAAAAAATAAATAAATTTTTAGCTTTAAGTTATTATGTTATATGAAATAATTTACCATTATTTTGTAATTATTTAATAATTAAGTTATGCATAAATTATAATAAAATATGAATGATAAAATATAGGAAAAAACAAAACTAGCGATTTTATTAACTGAGATAATTATATATTTATATGGACATATCAATTTTAATGGGTAACATATTACGAATCTTAGATTATTTAATAAAATAAATTAAGATATTTAAATAAATTGATTCAAAGTTATTTATGAGGACGCAACATCGGAAATAAAATTACGTCACGGATAGTTTTATTGTTGGTTAATAGCATAACTAAACGATCAATACCTATACCTAACCCAGCAGTAGGTGGCATACCATTTTCTAAGGCAGTAACATAATCTTCATCATAAAACATTGTTTCATGTTTTGCAACATTTTTATTTTGAGCTTGTTGAATAAACCGACTTGCTTGATCTTCTGGATCATTAAGCTCTGAAAAGCCATTTCCAATTTCTCGACCTCCTATAAATAATTCAAATCGATCGGTATACAATGGATCGGTGTCATTGCGTCGTGCTAATGGCGAAACTTCTACTGGATAGTGGGTTATAAAAGTTGGCTGAATAAGGTGAGATTCAGTGGTTTCTTCAAAAATTTCAGTTAGCACTCGTCCTAACCCCCATCGACTGTCAACAAGAACACCAAGTGATTTAGCAATAGCGGTTGCAGCAGTGATATCATTAAGCGTTTCAGATTTAATGTGAGGATGATGATGATAGATAGCTTCGGTCATGGTCATTGTGATAAATGATTTGCTGAAATCAAAAGTTTGATCTCCATATTGCACTATGTTAGTACCAAGTACTTGTTGTGTGAGTTTGCGCATTAAATTTTCCACTAATACCATTAAGTCGATGTAGTCCGCATAGGCCATATATAGTTCTAGCATAGTAAATTCGGGATTATGGTAAGAAGATAAACCTTCATTGCGAAAATTTCTGTTAATTTCAAAAATTCGTTCGAAGCCGCCTACCATTAGGCGTTTTAAGTATAGTTCTGGTGAAATACGTAGGTACATATCAACATGTAGAGCATTATGATGGGTAATAAATGGGCGTGCTGTAGCACCGCCTGGAATGCTTTGCATCATGGGTGTTTCTACTTCGATAAAATCATGATCCATCATAAATCGACGAATTTCAGAGATAAGGTTAAAACGAATTTTAAATGTTTGTCTGGTTTTATTGTTTACGATTAAATCTAGGTAGCGTTGGCGATAGCGGAGTTCCTGATCAGTAAGTCCGTAAAACTTGCTCGGGATGGGACGCATCGCTTTACTTATAAGGTAAATTTTACTGCAATAAACGGATAGTTCACCTTTTTTGGTCTTAAATAATGTTCCGTAGACCCCAATAATATCGCCTAGATCCCATTTTTTAAACTTCTCGTTATATTCTCCTTCTAACAGTTTATTGCAAACAACATAAATCTGAATTTTACCACTAAAGTTTTGTAGGGTAGCGAAAGAAGCTTTTCCCATAATACGTCGACTAGTCATACGACCTGCAATACTTACTTCAATATTTAAGGTCATCAATTCTTCATTAGTTTTTTCATCATAGTAAGTGTGGAGTTGGTCAAAATTTATATTTTGTCGAAATTTGTTTGGAAAAGTAATACCTTCTTGACGCCATTGTTTAAGCTTTTCTTTTCGTGAATTTAATTCGTGTTTTATATGTACCGTATGAAGTGCGTTGTTATATGAGGGTAATTTACACATATACTTTTCTCTGTATTCACTCTTATTTGTTTTGATTTCTATAGACTTTTCAAATAAAGATTATTGTCTCAAATTACGTTAAAGATATTTTATCTTTATCAAATAACTTATAAATATTTTTATAAATCAAGTGTTAATAAATAATGTAATATACGTAAATGTATTTTTAATTGATAAGGTTCACATAAAATTTGATCTTTTAAAGAAATCGTTTCTTTTATTTTTGTTTTTTTTATTCAAGTTATCATGTAGAATAGTTGAAAATTAATAATTTTATACATAACTTTCATTTTTAAGTAAGGGAGTAATAATTAAAAATAAATATCAAGTTATACTATAATTTTTGAATATTTTTTTGTTTTTTTAAGAATTTCATTTAATAAAATTAATTATTAGAATTTTTTGAAAAAATGTCTAATTTAAATAGTCAGTTATTTTAATTGTGTAGATATAGTTATCACTGGTAGTTTGTTGCTAGAGCGTTTTTTTGTAAAGTGTTTCATATTTCAAAGAAAACTATTAACTTAGTTTTATCTAAAATGATATTTTTAATTAGTTAATCCATAGTTGGTTCGTATTGAACATTAATATAAATCAAGAAAAATCACAATTGATATAAAAAAACTATCTGGATTGATAATAGAGATCTAATAATTTTGGTAAAATTCCTATAGGTTGTTTATAATAAAAAAAAGAAATACAATAAGCAAAAAATTTATATTTCAGTAGAATAAAGAAATAACTTCATATTTTATAGAGATATTCTCTCTAGCATGAACAAGAATGCTTTTTCTTTAATTTTCTTTAATTGTATAAAATTATCGCACTTCTCTAAGAAATCAGACTTAATTAAAAATTTTGGCAAAAATTTTCTCTGATAGGCTTTCTAATATTTATAACTTTGTTAAAACATCAATATATTGCTTTTCTTGATATATAACATAGCGGAATTTAGTTAGACTATAAAACTAATAATTATAGTTTTTTCTTTTTTTTTAGAAAATAATGTTTCAAGTGATCAATATGATTTTTAAAATAAAATGTCGATTGTTATTGGTGTTAGACAACAAAAAAAATCGTGATTCTTCTAATCAAAACATTTAAAATAATGTTATTATGCATCATTAGATTTTTTTAGAAGAAAAGTTCATCATAATGAAAAAAAATTTTCTTATATTGTATCATATAAAAATTTTTTAATTATGAGTTTTTAGATATATTGTTTTTATTAAAAATAGTGCTTTTTTATAATTAAGTAAATTATAACATCGGTTAGTTTTATGACTCGTAATTACTAATTACTTTCTTTTGCTGATTAATGTTGACTGTCCTTTTACTGATTCTTTTTACATATTAGTTTAACAGTTATTAAACAAACTCTGGATAATTTTTAGCTTGCTAGTAACATCTTCTCCATAAGCATTAGAACCGTTTTAACGCTTAATGAATAGTGTGTAAAATATGTTTATAAAAATTAGGAGTTTACACATTATGGTATAAGAATATATTTCTTATTTCAATATGCAAATAAATGTGAAAATCCTCCAATAAATTAAAATTATTAGAATATTTTTGAGAAGAGCGGTTTACATTGATTATGTAATTAGTAAGAATTAATTTTTAAACAGGAAACAAAAACATTGTTATTTAACAGATAATCTGTCAACTTCTTTAAAAGAACATAGAAGATAAGTTTTTTATTGGTCAATCATTTTTCTTAATACTTATATTTTATGGTAACGTTTTTTTACAATAGGAAAAGTTTTCCTTAAAATTTTAGATAGTAAGAATCAATATAAAGTACTTGTAAAAATTTAAAAATATCACTATTTAACCATACTACCATAAAGATAAAGTGAGTATTATAGTTGTTAGGTTAATTAAGTGATTGAGGCGTCGTTATTTTTATATTTTTGTTTATTTTCTTATTGATAGGAAGAGTATATTTGCTCACCATTGGAAACAATAGCGATTAAGTAATTTTTTTAATCTATCTTGATCTATTTTTAACCAATTAAAACTTGAAATATTTTCCAAGAAAGATTATAGAAATAAATTCTATTTTTTAATATAAACTTATTAAAATATTTTTTAATAGTTTTGATCTTTAAAGGTTTTATAAAGAAAGTTGTCTTTTTATTAGTAGTGAGAGAAGTGTTGTTCAATATAAATTAACTATGTAATATAAAGTTATAATTTATAATTTTAGAAGAGGAAATCAATATTATGAATGTAACCAAAGTTGTATTGATTCGTCACGGTGAAAGTCAGTGGAATCGAGAAAATCGTTTTACAGGCTGGACAGATATAGATTTGTCTATTCAGGGTCGCAGAGAAGCAAAAAAAGCAGGTCAGATTCTTAAACAAGAAGGTTATTTTTTTGATTTTTCATACACATCAGTACTAAAGCGTGCTATCCATACTTTATGGGTCATTTTAGACGAATTAGATCAAACCTGGCTTCCGGTGGAAAAATCTTGGTATTTAAATGAGCGTCATTATGGAGCATTACAAGGACTGAATAAAACTGAGACAGTACAACAATACGGTAACGAGCAAGTAAAGCAGTGGCGTCGCAGTTTTGGAATAACTCCACCAGCACTTAGTCGTGAAGATGGACGTTTTTCAGGAAATGATCCACGTTATGCTAATATTAGTCCTGCTGACCTCCCAACAACTGAAAGTTTAGCTTTAACTATTAATCGAGTTTTTCATTATTGGAATAAAGTAATTTTTCCTCGCATTAAGCTTGGTAATCGAATAATTATCGCAGCACATGGTAACACAATTCGTGCGATAAGGCAATTTCTTGATAACTTGAGTGAAGGAGAATTGCTAGAATTGAACGTTCCAACAGGAATACCATTAATCTACGAATTTAGTGAGAACATGAAGCCCATTGAACATTACTACCTGAGCAAGATTAATATAAAATAAAACAAACAATAATTGAAATGATTAATCAAGATAGGGTAAAAAATTTTATTATTTTAAAACTTAATAAATCTTCTACGAAAAAAATTAAATAGGGAGATGACAAGGAATCAAGATTTTTTCGTTATATTTAATTTTAATTGAAAAAAATATAATATGCTTGATTAGTTTTGTTGAATATTTTACACAACTCTTGATCTTTTCTTATATAGAGATTGTAACTGAAAATTGTTTAACTACTAAATTATTAGTTTTTAACAATTATTATATTATAATGTATTGTTAATATACTGATTTTCGATTTTCTGAAAATATTAATTTTATTGAATCTACACAGTATTTAACTTTCACATCTAATATGAGGTAACATCTTCTAAATTTTTTATATTTCTATGTTACAGAAATAAGGCTATACTTTTATCGTATGTGTTTTGAATAGATAATTTAGTGCAAGTGATCTTAAGGCGTAATAATGTTTTTATGTATTAATTTTATTTATCAAATAGATAATTAATTATTGTACTTTAGGAAAGTATAGTTTTTTAAAGTATTCAGTTAAATAGTGTTTAATTTTATTAAATCATCATATTTTATATATATAAATCAAGATTGTTGTAATTTTTTTAATAAAAACGTTATTTTTTTGAAAACTTTAACTTAATGTTAGAAAGTTAGTTGTAATATCTATTAAACCGCAATTAACTAAAAACAATTTAAGTAGTAAATATTTATTATAACCTAATAGTATTTTCCTGGCTTTTTAATTTGTTTATAACTCAGTTTTTCAGATACGTTGTTATATGATTTATTTTAACATTAAGTAACAATGTCAATTCATCATATTTTTATAGTAATGATTTATCTTTGTTAATATTAATGTGTTTATTTATCAAAATTAGGTTAAATATGATTAGTTTTCTTGATAATATTTTTTTCGTTAAAAACTATTAGTAATTTAATCTATTCCTAGTTTTTTTTGATAAAAGCTATAAACAATAATAATTTAGGATTAATTTATAGTTTTCATTTCTCTAAGCGCATTGTCATAATATATCTGTAAAATTTTCTAGATACTAGATTAGAAGTCGCTTATTACACGAAAATCTATGGATTTGTGCGATAATTAGCATTTCTCGTTTTTTTATTTAAACTTTTTTACTTTTGTATAAAACTACCATCATTAAGATTACCTTTAAAAGGTGTTATGATCTATATTAGCACTTTTCAAAGTGATAAAAAATATTTTTTTAATAAAATCCTTGGTCAATTTATTTAGTTGTTAACTTTGAGACAAGAATTTAATTCTATTCTTATGAAATTGTTAGCGGTAAAGCTTAAATTTATCAGTTGCTGTGAGCGATGATGGTTAAATTGAAGTGTGCACTATAAGTGCATTAATTTATTAAGTTGAAAAAATTTCTAGAAAGAAATTTCAACTTATCAAGTTTGTTGATTGATAACTGTCTCTCATAAAAATCTATTGATGTAAAGTTATTCTTTTTCTTTGAATATTAAACAAATAGGATGAAAAAACTATAGTGTTTTTTTTTGTTATCAATAATTAACCACATAGTTTTTTAATAAAGTTTATTAGAAATTCATTGAATTTAATATTAATTGTTACTTTATATAACAAAGCTGGTTTGGCATGGAATAATTTTTCACTATTTTTTAGTTATTTCATAAGTAAATTTTCAAGTTCTTCTATTTATGAAAGGAGAAGATAAAGATTTTTTTTTAAAATATCTTAATCATTTTTTTTCTATAATTTATATAATCGGTTAGTAACTTTTTAATGATAGAGAGTAGATTTAGATTTTTTTAGATAAGAAGCAAGACTTATTTAGCTTTATTTAAATCTTCTATTGCACTTTTTAATTATTTTTAATTTGTATAAATGTTTTTAACGGATATTCAAATATCAATTTATTGGAAGGATAATGTTGTTATTTATTAATATTATAGAAATAAATTTTTTAAAGATATATAAAAGGATAATAATATATTATTATTACTTGTTAAAAATATTGGTGATTTTATATTTTAAAAAAAACTTAAAGATATAATGTTTATTGTTATTAATTTATTAATAGTATTAATATTAAGTGTTAAATATCTATGACATCAATTTTATTGATGGCATAATAATTAAATGAATAATATCTCTTTTTTTGAAAAATCTAAAAATTTAGATAGTTGATTTTAAGTGTAACTAATCGTTAAAATATGTGGTGTAAAAATAATAGTTTCTTAAAAATTCTAGAAAATATTATATATTTTATATCTCAAAATCTATTAAAATAGTATTTGTTTATTCTGGATTTAGTATGCGATAGTCGGTAATATTTCTATTTTTTGGTAAATTATTAAGATTTTTAGAAGTCTTAGCGCAGTTTATGTATTATAATAACAGGATTATAATTAATAAAAAGATGTCTAGTTTAAATTAGCTATCGATTATTAATAAAATTTTATGTTTTAACTATTATAAAATAAGATCAACATGCGCATTATCAATTAATCGGGTTTTGCCTAACCAAGCACTAAAGAGGACTACTGCTCGTCGGGTGTTTTTTGTTAATTCGCCTAATGTTTCTGCATCTTGAACAACAAGAGTATCTGGCTTCCAGCCAGCTTCTAAAAGTTCTCTTTTTGCTTTATTTAATAATTCATCAATATGATATTTCCTTTCTTGCAATTCTACTGTAACTTGCATAAGTACTTGATACAGTTTCGGTGCTTGACAACGTTCTTTATCGCTAAGATGTTTATTTCTCGAGCTAAGTGCAAGTCCATCATAGCTGCGTACTGTTGGTACGCTAACAATCTCTATATCATAATTCATGTCATGTACAAGTTGACGAATTAACATCAATTGTTGAAAATCTTTTTCACCAAAACAAGCTAGATCTGGTTGAACTAAATTAAAAAGTTTACAAATTATAGTGGCTACGCCTCGAAAATGTCCAGGACGACTTTTACCTTCTAAAATATTGTTAAAACTAGGCACATCAACATAAGTTTGGTTGGTGAGAGTGCCAGGGTAGATTGCTGTTGTGTCTGGTGTGAATACAGCGTCTATTCCGCGATTACTCAATTTTTTATAGTCTTCTTCTAGAGTACGAGGGTAATTTTCTAAATCTTCTTGATTTTCAAATTGCATTGGATTTACAAAAATGCTAACGATAACTTTATCGGAAAGCGCGCGTCCTCTATCAATGAGACGCATATGTCCTTTGTGTAAATTTCCCATTGTGGGTACTAAAGCAATACGTTGTTTTTCTTGAGACCACTGTTTTACAATTTTACGCAACTTTAATGGTTTTTCGATAATTAACACAGTAATTTCCTTTATTTTTTTTAAATAAAGCTATGTGTCATTGAGGGAAATTCACCCGACTCAACTTCTTTCACGTAGCGGCGTATTGCTTCAGTAATGTTTTTACTTTCTGCAAGAAAATCTTTAGTAAAAGAAGGTGCTTTCTCGTTCGTAATACCAAAAGCGTCATGCATGACTAGTATTTGACCATCAGTTGCGGAACCAGCCCCAATTCCGATAACTGGAATGGTAAGTGTTTGTGTTATACTTTCTGCTAACGCAATTGGTACACATTCTAGCACTAGTAGTTCTGCGCCAGATTTTTCAACTGCTTGTGCGTTAGCTAATAATTTTTCTGCTCCGGCTGGATCTCTCCCCTGAACTTTATAGCCGCCAAAAATATTCACTGATTGGGGAGTTAGTCCTAAATGCGCACAAACGGGTACGGCCCTTTCGGTTAGATAATGAATGGTATCAACTAGCCATGTACCGCCGCCTTCAACTTTAACTATGTTGGCTCCAGCTCGGATTAACGCAGCTGCATTTTTACAGGCTTCTATTGGCGTTGAGTAGTTCATAAATGGAAGATCAGCAAGAAGGAAGCATGATGGAGCGCCACGTCGTACACAGCGAGTATGATAAACCATGTCCTCTAAAGTAACGGGTAAGGTTGAGTTGTATCCTTGGATGACCATACCCAAAGAATCTCCGACTAACATAACTTCAATTCCTTCTTTAGAAAAGAGTCGAGAAAATGCAGCGTCGTAAGCGGTAATAGAAGCAAATTTTCGCTTTTGTTGTTTCCATGTTTGTAAATGAGAAATCGTGGTCATAAAGTAGGTCTTCCTGTAATGTAAAACATTTTTTACTTAAAGAACAAAAAGTTTATCTCAGTAGAATCTCACGTGGGATTATGTAGTGTTTATAATATATTAATATAATAAAGCATATGATTAATATTGTTCTTTTTTTTTAATATTTTTTAGAAAATTTTGAATTAGATGATTAAAGTGAATCAACCAGTGAATTTATATTGATTTTTTTTAAATAGCGATTTTAGTGAAATATCGATAACTTTTATTGTATTCATTTTGGACAATATGTGTTTATAACATGACTTTCATTGAACTATTTACAGAATTCAGAAATTTAAAATAACATACTTTAATATATAAAACGATTATTTCTTAAATTTTAATTTTTGATGTCATACTTAACTCATTAAGTAGTTATAAACATGTTATAAAATTATAAATATAATAAATTAACTTATTGATTTCTTGTATTTATACAGGAAGCCTCTAAATTATTATTTAAAGACTCTTTGTCAAAAGATGTGAATTATTTAATTAAAATCGTATAGTTATGTGGGTGTAATGTAGCTTTAATTGATTTATATTTTTAATATAAATGGGATTATTTTTTTAAAATAGGTTTTTACAAATTAAGAGTAAAAATTGTGAAATGATATAAAATGTTTATTTATTGTGAGATTAAAATTTTTTTTAATAAACCATCAGGAAAGATTTTCATAGAAAATAAATCAAAAAAATTATAATTATAGTGTAAAAAGTTTGTTTTTAATCGTATATAATTTTAAATAAATGAAAGTATGATCTTATAATCATCTTCTGTGTTTTAGATTATATTATTAAAGTTAAGATTTAATGATAGTGTTGATCGTGAATTCTGATCAAAAGTGTATAGTTTCGTGTGAAGAAATTGTGATATAAGTAAATCTTATCTCTACTAAGTAAGTAGAAAAATTAAAAGTCTTTATTCTTTTCAAAGAAAAGTTAGTCTTAATTAAGACATCTGCTTCGTATTGTGTAACTTTATTTCATGCTATTCTATTAGTGGAAAATGAAGAAAAATAAGAAAGGGAGATGAGATCGATATTGGTTAATTAAAAAAATTGTAATATAGACTCTAATCTTGTGGAAATTACTGAAATAAACATATTTAAAAAAAATACTGAGTAGTATTGTGAAAGTTAACAGGTAACTATCTTTTTAGATGTGTGGTTATTATTAGCTTTTTAATAAACTATTCCTTTGTAAATTAAAAAGGATGTTTGATGATATGCGTATATTAGGGATTGAGACTTCGTGCGATGAAACTGGTATAGCGATTTATGATAAAAAAAAAGGTCTTTTGGCTAACCAGGTTTATAGCCAAGTAAATCTACATGCTGATTATGGTGGAGTGGTTCCAGAATTAGCTTCTCGTGATCATATTCGTAAAATTGTTCCACTAATCTTATCGACATTAACTAAAATTGGTTTGCAGGCTTCTGATATTGATGGGGTGGCTTACACTGCTGGTCCGGGTTTGGTAGGACCATTAATAGTTGGAGCTACAGTTGCTTGCGCATTCGCTTATGCTAGAGGAATACCAGTAGTTCCCGTTAATCATATGGAAGGACATTTATTAGCTCCGATGCTTGAAAAAAATCCGCCGTCATGTCCGTTTGTAGCTTTATTGGTTTCCGGTGGCCACACGCAATTACTTTCTGTTACCAATGTCGGTGAATATCGATTGTTGGGGGAATCTATCGATGATGCAGCTGGAGAAGCTTTTGATAAAACAGCTAAAATATTAGGACTTGGCTATCCTGGTGGTCCAAAGCTAGAAAAACTAGCAAAAAGTGGTTTATCGGGACGTTATAGGTTTCCTCGTCCAATGACTTCTTGTCAAGGATTAGAATTTAGTTTTTCTGGATTAAAAACTTTTGCAGCAAATACAGTACGCACTAGTATCAATAATTTGCAAATTCGAGCAGATATTGCACGAGCTTTTGAAGAGGCAGTAGTTGACACCTTAATCATTAAATGCCAACGCGCACTTGAACTGACGGGTTTCAATCGGTTAGTGATAGGGGGTGGTGTTAGTGCAAATAAATTTTTACGTGCAAGTATGAACGATATTATTCATCAAAATGGTAGAGAAATTTTTTATGCTCGACCTGAATTTTGTACGGATAATGGCGCAATGATCGCTTATGCAGGTTTAATTCGGATAGATGAAAGTTTAAAATCTACCGGTCCTATTTTTGTGAATCCGCGTTGGTCAATAGCAACCTTATCAAAATTAAAAAATTGAATTTTATTTAGATTTATTTATTCGACATTTAATATTTTTTATTTAAAAAAGAATTTTTGTGGTTATATTATAAAGTTCGTCTTTTTAAGAAAAAAAAGATAGAACTTTCTAAGAAACTAGTAAACTCAAGCACACTAATCTATTGTGTGATATTTTTAGAAAGACTTTTGAACAAATTTTATTCATATGAAAATTGTTAGTTATAAGATAGCACTTTATATCTAATTTAAATTTTAACGTTAAATAAAATATTAAATTAAATTCTATTGATGGTTATGTGAATTACTAGTTTATTTTTATTTTAAATACATTTTTTTATAAAAAAAACTATTATAGATAATGGTCTGTAATGATTGCGATACTATAGTTTTTTACGAAAAAGTAATTTTAAGTTATTAATATAAGATTTTTTATTATAAATATAGCAATAAAAATCAGTTAATTCATTTTAATTTACGGGGGTGATGAATGGTAGAAAAAAGATAAATAAGTATATATAATTTTACATGACCTATAGCTAATTTTATTTTTTTATAGTTTTTGTTGATAAATATTGTAACATCAATCATTACTTATACATAAAATATTAATTTAACACATTATTGTATTTTTTTTAATTAATAAATTAAAAAGAATATATTCTTATATAACTTTTTAAAAAAAACTGAATAACTATTGTTATCAGTATAGTAAAAATAATATCTGAAAAATACATTACATTACATTACAAGGCTATGATGAATTATATATTTAATTTATAAAAAAGACAATTTTTATTGTTAGATGTTGCTGCTCTATATAATCTCATATATTAAAAAATAGAGTGATATACACATTAATAACTTATAAAAAGTATACTTTGGAATAAATTTTTTATACATAGATTTATGATTTTACCGTATTATTATATTAGTTTATTAATACTGTCAGACTGCTATCTATTCTTACAATATTTAAAAATAAGTTAAATTAATAAAAATACGAACGTTTAGGTCAAATATTTAATTGTATATATATGTAAAATTAATTTGTTAACATGCATAGTAATTAATATGATAATTTTGCTTGTAAATATATGTAGCTATACATACTATGTAGCATATTTCTATGATGTTAGTTTTAACTAATTGTTATTAGATTTTTACGTTTAATAGCAAATCACTTTTATATTTTTACATACAACTATTAATTTTATTTTTATTGTCAATGTAGCAATAAATAAAATAACAATTTGCGACCATTGCCTATTTTATTATTTTTAATATATAAAAAACCGCCTCTTTAGAGGAGGTTTTTTATTTTCATAAAAACGATAAAGGCATGAAAAGATCATTCTTGATTTTTGCTTCTTCCTAGATCCGAATTAAGTAGTTCAGTAAGGTTAGCAGAAGCTTCATCAGCAGTAATTGGTGTTGGAAATACTGAAACGTCGGTTTGACGATAACGTGCTCGTTCTTGATGATAGGCATAGCCAGTTCCAGCTGGGATTAAGCGTCCTACAATTACATTTTCTTTAAGTCCACGTAATTCATCGCGCTTTCCAGCCACAGCAGCTTCTGTTAGTACTCGAGTGGTTTCTTGGAAAGATGCCGCAGAGATAAACGATTCCGTAGCTAAAGAGGCCTTTGTAATACCAAGTAGATCACGAACATAGTGGATTTTTATCTTAGGGTCGTTTTCTAATTGACGATTTGCAATCTTTATCCGAGAATATTCAGCTTGTTCACCTTCTAAAAATTCAGATTTTCCGCTACTAGTAATTGTTGCTTTTCGTAGCATCTGACGAACAATAACTTCAATATGTTTATCGTTAATTTTTACTCCTTGAAGACGGTAGACATCCTGAACTTCATTGACGATATAACGAGTAACTGCATGGACGCCTCGTAGCCTTAAAATATCATGAGGAGATTCTGGGCCATCGGAAATTACATCTCCTCGTTCGACTCGTTCTCCTTCAAATACGTTAAGTTGACGCCATTTAGGGATCATTTCTTCATATACGTCGTTACCGTCTAATGGAGAGATGACTAAGCGACGCTTTCCTTTAGTTTCTTTACCAAAAGAAACGATGCCACTTATTTCAGCTAAAATAGCAGGTTCTTTAGGACGTCGGGCTTCAAAGAGATCAGCAACACGAGGTAAACCACCTGTGATATCTTTGATTCCACTGGTTTCTTGTGGAAGACGAGCAAGTGTGTCACCAGCGGTTATTTTAGCGCCATCTTCTAGTTGAACAATTGTTTTTCCAGGTAGGAAATACTGAGCAGGTATATCAGTACCAGGTAAAAAAACATCATTATTATGAGAATCAACAATGCGTAGTGCTGGACGAAGATCTTTAGCGCTACCTGTACACTCGGCAGTATCTAGTATAACAATAGATGATAACCCGGTTAATTCATCTGTCTGACGAGTAATAGTTTGCCCATCAACCATATCCGTGAATCGAAGGAATCCATCAACTTCAGTTATTACTGGCATGGTATGCGGATCCCAGTTTGCAACTGTATCTCCACCCATAACTTGTACACCGTTTCCTTTGGCCATCACCGCACCATAAGGTATTTTATAGTTTTCTTTTGTACGTCCGTATTCGTCAATTAACTTCAACTCAGTATTACGTGAAGTAATAACAAGCTTGCCGCTACTATTGATCACAAATTTAGCATTGTTAAGATATAGAGTTCCTTTATTTTTTACCTGAATGCTGGATTCTGCCGCTGCGCGAGATGCAGCTCCTCCTATATGAAAAGTGCGCATGGTTAGCTGTGTACCTGGTTCACCGATAGATTGTGCAGCAATAACACCAATAGCTTCACCTTTATTGACCAGGTGTCCTCGTGCTAAATCGCGTCCATAGCAGTTAGCGCACACTCCAAAGTCAGTATCGCATGTTACAACAGATCGGGCTTTGACACTATCGATAGAATTTTTTTCTAATACATCACACCACTGTTCATTTATCAAAGTATTGCGTTTTATTAAAATATCGTCAGTTCCTGGTTTCAGGATGTTTTCTGCAGTTACGCGTCCTAAAACCCGTTCGCGGAGCGCTTCTTTTACGTCACCTCCTTCAATTAGGGGTGTCATTAAGATACCTGAAAAAGTATCGCAATCATCTTGAGTGATGACCAAATCTTGTGCAACGTCAACCAGACGACGTGTTAGGTAACCAGAATTTGCAGTTTTTAGTGCGGTGTCCGCTAGACCTTTACGAGCACCATGGGTAGAGATAAAATATTGAAGTACGTTTAACCCTTCACGGAAGTTTGCTGTAATTGGCGTTTCGATGATTGATCCATCAGGTTTCGCCATTAGACCACGCATACCAGCTAGTTGGCGAATCTGTGCTGCTGAACCTCGTGCTCCGGAATCAGCCATCATAAAGATACTATTAAAAGAGACTTGACGCTCTTCTTTTCCATTACTGTTAATAACAGTTTCGGTGGATAAATTGTCCATCATCGCTTTAGCGACACGTTCGTTAGCTGCGGCCCAGATATCAATAACTTTATTATAACGTTCACCTGCGGTGACTAGACCTGATTGAAATTGTTCTTGGATTTCAGCAACTTCAGTTTCTGCTTCATCAATAATTTCCGCCTTTTTCATTGGAATGACCATGTCATCAATACCAACAGAGGAACCGGATCGGGCTGCATAAGCGAATCCAGTATACATAATCTGATCAGCGAAGACGACAGTTGGCTCTAAACCGAGAAGGCGATAGCAATTATTAAGCATTTTCGAAATAGCTTTTTTACCTAGTGTCTCATTGACAAGTGCAAAGGTCAGTCCTTTAGGAACTATCATCCATAAAATGGCTCGGCCAACTGTAGTATCAACTAGATAGGTTTTTTCTATCCATGTGTTGTTAAGTTTCTCATATTCTGTAATTCTTACTTTAACGCGCGCATGTAGCTCCGCTATACCAGCCCGATAAATACGTTCTGCTTCTTTTGGTCCGGTTAAGACCATTCCCTCTCCTCTAGCATTCACGCTGTCACGAGTCATATAATACAGACCTAATACAACGTCTTGGGATGGAACAATAATTGGTTCTCCGTTAGCGGGGGATAAAATATTGTTTGTCGACATCATTAGTGCGCGTGCTTCTAGCTGAGCTTCTAGCGTTAATGGGACATGGACCGCCATTTGATCACCATCGAAATCGGCATTGTAAGCGGCACATACTAGAGGATGTAACTGAATTGCTTTACCTTCAATTAATACTGGCTCAAAAGCTTGAATTCCTAAACGATGTAGCGTTGGTGCTCTATTTAGCATAACAGGATGTTCTCGAATAACTTCGTCAAGAATATCCCATACAACAGCTTCTTCGCGCTCAACCATTTTCTTAGCTGCTTTAATAGTTGTTGCTAGACCTCGTAACTCCAATTTTCCATAAATGAAAGGCTTAAACAACTCTAATGCCATTTTCTTTGGTAGGCCGCATTGATGTAAATGTAAATATGGACCTACGGTGATCACAGAGCGTCCGGAGTAGTCAACACGTTTACCTAGTAAATTTTGGCGAAATCGTCCTTGTTTACCTTTAATCATATCCGCAAGAGATTTTAATGGACGCTTATTGGATCCGGTAATGGCACGACCCCGTCTACCGTTATCTAGCAATGCATCGACTGCTTCTTGTAGCATTCGTTTTTCATTTCGTACGATAATATCTGGCGCAGATAGATCTAGCAGACGTTTTAACCTGTTATTACGGTTGATCACTCGGCGATACAGGTCGTTGAGATCTGATGTTGCAAAACGGCCACCATCTAGTGGTACTAGAGGTCGAAGGTCTGGTGGTAATATCGGTAATACTGTTAAAATCATCCATTCTGGTTTATTTCCGGATAGTAAGAAAGCATCTAATAGTTTAATTCTTTTCGTTAATTTTTTACGTTTTGTTTCTGAACTGGTTTCTTCTAATTCTTCTCGTAGCTGTTCGCATTCTTGTTCTAGGTTGATGTTCCTTAAGAGGGTTTGAATTGCTTCGGCGCCCATATTAGCATTAAACTCATCACCAAATTCCTCTAATGCATCTAGATACTGTTCTTCGGTTAAAATTTGACGTTGTTCAAGTTTAGTCATTCCGCTTTCAACAACAACATAAGATTCAAAATACAATACGCGTTCAATATCACGTAATGGCATATCGAGAAGGAGACCGATACGAGATGGAAGCGATTTTAAAAACCAGATATGAGCAGTAGGAGACGCTAGTTCGATATGTCCCATGCGTTCGCGGCGTACTTTAGTTTGTGTTACCTCAACGCCGCATTTTTCACAAATAACACCTCGGTGTTTTAAGCGTTTATACTTACCACATAGACATTCGTAATCTTTCACCGGTCCAAAAATACGGGCACAGAAAAGACCATCTCGTTCTGGTTTAAAGGTGCGATAGTTAATGGTTTCTGGTTTTTTTACTTCACCAAATGACCAAGAACGGATCATGTCTGGAGAAGCCAGTGCGATTTTAATCGCATCAAACTCTTCGGTCTGAGTTTTCGTTTTCAGAAACTTTAGTAAATCTTTCACGGATTAGCCTCTGTCGGAGTGAGATCTATTAGGTTATGAAACGCTCATGTATCTTTGTTAGCGATGCGAATCGCATACGGAGGGAAGAACATATTAATCTTCTTCCAATTCGATATTGATGCCTAGTGAGCGGATTTCCTTTAATAAAACATTAAAAGACTCCGGCATTCCTGGTTCCATCATGTGATTGCCATCTACGATATTTTTATACATCTTGGTACGACCGTTAACATCATCCGACTTGACAGTCAGCATTTCCTGTAGTGTATAGGATGCACCGTAAGCTTCAAGCGCCCAGACTTCCATCTCTCCAAAGCGCTGCCCGCCAAACTGTGCTTTTCCTCCCAGTGGTTGTTGAGTCACCAGGCTATAAGAGCCAGTAGAACGTGCATGCATTTTATCATCGACTAGATGATTAAGTTTTAACATGTACATATAACCAACAGTGACCTGTCTCTCAAATTTTTCACCGGTCCGGCCATCAAATAAAGTGATTTGACCTGATGTTGGTATATCGCCGAATTTTAGTAGTTCCTTAATTTCTGTTTCTTTTGCTCCATCAAAGACTGGAGTAGCGATTGGCATTCCTTCTTTGAGGTTTTCTGCTAAACGGATCACCTCCTCATCAGAAAAGGTATTAAGATCTACTTTTTGTCTTACTTCATCACCTAGGTTATACGCTTTTTGAATAAACTGGCGCAACTCAGCTACTTTTTTATGCTGTTTAAGTAGAGTATTAATCTTATCGCCAATTCCTTTCGATGCCATACCTAAATGAGTTTCTAGAATTTGACCAATATTCATACGAGATGGTACACCTAGAGGATTTAAAACTATATCTACTGGAACGCCATTTTCATCAACAGGCATATCTTCAATTGGGTTGATTTTAGAAATAACACCTTTGTTACCATGACGCCCAGCCATCTTATCACCCGGTTGTATTTGACGTTTTACCGCTAGATAAACCTTGACGATTTTTAATACACCTGGAGCTAAGTCATCAGCTTGAGTAATTTTACGTCGTTTTTCTTCCAATTTTTTTTCGAATTTATGTTTAAGTTCTTCATACTGTTCGGCGAGTTGTTCAAGTTGGTTTTGCTTATCTTCATCAGATAAATTTAGTTCTAACCATCGTGTACGATGTAGTGTATTTAGATGTGCTAGTTCAATCCCCCCAGAGATTAGTACTTCATGAATGCGGGAAAATAGACCGGATTCAAATATCTTTAACTCTTCAGTTAGATCTTTCTTAGCTTTTTTAAGTTGCATTTCCTCAATTTCTAGCGCGCGTTTATCTTTTCCTAAACCATCTCGGGTAAATATCTGTACATCAATAACAGTGCCAGAAACTCCATTAGGGACACGCAGAGAGGAATCTTTTACATCAGAAGCTTTTTCACCAAAAATAGCTCGTAGTAGTTTTTCTTCTGGTGTTAATTGGGTTTCCCCTTTTGGAGTAACTTTACCTACCAAGATATCTCCACCGGTTACTTCTGCACCGATATAGACGATCCCTGATTCATCTAGTTTAGAAAGGGCAGCTTCACCAACATTGGGAATATCAGCGGTGATTTCTTCAGAACCGAGTTTAGTGTCACGGGAAACGCAGGCCAATTCTTGGATATGAATACTAGTAAAACGATCTTCCTGTACTACTCGTTCTGATACCAGCATAGAATCTTCAAAGTTATAACCGTTCCAAGGCATAAACGCAATACGCATATTCTGACCTAGTGCTAGCTCGCCTAGATCGGTAGACGGACCATCAGCTAATACATCACCACGTTCAATTTGATCACCTAGTGATACGCATGGTGTCTGGCTAATACAGGTATTTTGATTAGAGCGAACATATTTTGTTAAATTATAAATATCGATTCCGGCTTCGCCAGGATACATTTCATTTAAGTTGACGTTAATCACGATTCGAGATGCATCTACATATTGTACCTTTCCACCACGTTTAGCTACAGCAGTCACACCAGAATCAACGGCAACTGCACGTTCCATACCAGTTCCAACTAGTGGTTTATCAGTACGAAGAGTTGGTACTGCTTGACGTTGCATATTTGCACCCATTAAAGCACGATTTGCATCGTTATGTTCCAAAAAAGGAATTAGCGAAGCACCAACTGAGACTATTTGCTGGGTAGATACGTCCATGTAATCAACTTGATCTCGGCTAAATAGACTAGCTTCTCCTTTGCTGCGACAGGTAACGAAATCATCAATAAAAAAACCGTTATCATCTAGGTTGGTATTAGCTTGTGCAATGACAAATTTACCTTCCTCAATTGCAGATAAATAGTGGATTTCGTCAGTTACAACACTATTTTGTACGCGACGATACGGTGTTTCTAGAAATCCGTATTCATTGGTTTGAGCGTAGACTGAAAGGGAGTTGATAAGACCAATATTCGGTCCCTCGGGAGTTTCTATAGGGCATACACGCCCGTAATGAGTGGGATGAACATCACGCACTTCAAAACCGGCGCGTTCGCGGGTTAACCCTCCTGATCCTAATGCGGAGATACGACGCTTATGAGTAATTTCGGAAAGAGGGTTGTTCTGATCCATAAACTGCGACAACTGACTTGATCCAAAAAATTCTTTTACTGCAGCCGAAATAGGTTTTGCATTGATCATATCTTGAGGCATTAGTGTATCCAAGTCACCTAAAGATAGACGTTCTTTTACTGCGCGTTCGACACGCACTAAGCCTATACGAAATTGATTCTCTGCCATTTCACCTACTGAACGGATACGACGATTTCCTAGATGATCAATATCGTCGACTTCGCCTTTACCGTTACGAATATCGATGAGTTTTTTCATTACTGAAATAATATCGTCGTTACTCAGGATTCCTGGTCCTTCAATTTCATCACGAAGAAGTGAACGGTTAAATTTCATTCGCCCTACGGCGGATAGATCGTAGCGCTCTTCTCCAAAAAAGAGGTTTTCAAATAGATTTTCAGCCGCTTCTCGCGTTGGTGGTTCTCCAGGACGCATCATTCGGTAGATTTCTACTAGAGCGCTCAAGCGATCGTTAGTGGGATCAATTCGCAAAGTCTCGGAAATATAAGCGCCATGGTCTAAGTCATTAGTAAAGAGTATTTCAAGGCATTTGTGTCCGGCTTGGGTTAGCTCCGCCAAAAGGTCTAGCGTTAGTTCCATGTTGGCTGTAACAATAATTTTACCAGTATTACTATCGATATAGTCCTTTCCGACAACTTTGCCAATGATATATTCAAGAGGAACTGCTATATGTGCAACGCGATCTTTTTTTAATTCGCGAATATGACGTGCTGTAATACGACGCCCTTTTTCAACGTATATTTTACCATTAATTTCTATATTAAAGGAGGCAGTTTCACCACGTAATCGTTCAGGAATTAGTTCCATTTTCAATTGTTTATCATGAACTTCATAGACTACTTTATCGAAAAATATATCTAATATTTGGGTGGTGGTATAGTTCAATGCACGCAAAATAATAGTTGCCGGCAATTTTCGACGGCGATCAATACGTACGAATAAGTTATCTTTCGGGTCGAACTCGAAATCTAACCAAGATCCGCGATAAGGAATAATACGAGCGTTATACAAAACTTTACCAGAAGAGTGGGTCTTGCCTTTATCGCTGTCAAAAAATACACCAGGACTACGGTGTAACTGGGAAACAATAACACGTTCGGTTCCGTTGATAATAAAGGTACCGTTATCGGTCATAATCGGGATTTCACCCATATAGACTTCTTGCTCTTTAATGTCTTTTACTGCACCTTCTTTGGCTTCCCTCTCATAAATAATAAGTCGAAGTTTAACTCGTAGGGGTGCAGAAAACGTTACTCCTCTAATCTGACATTCTTTGACATCAAAGATGGTTTCGCCTAGACGGTAACTAACATATTGTAGTTCAGCATTACCGCTGTAGCTTTGAATAGGAAATACGGAACGGAAAGCTGATTCTAATCCGCATTGACCTTCTGGATCTTGCTCGATAAATTTTTGAAAGGAATCAAGCTGTATAGATAGGAGATAGGGAATATCTAATACTTGGGGACGTTTCCCAAAATCTTTACGAATGCGTTTTTTTTCGGTATAGGAGTAAACCATAGGGTTCCTCAACTAGCTGACAAGTCGATACAACTCTGTCTGTTTTTAAGGACAGTACATGCAACGCTATTTATCACGGTCTATAGGATTGATATCCTCTTATGTAATACTTCTTTCTATCACTCTTAATTGTTTTGTTGCACGTTCCTAACGAGAAATATAGGGAGGAAATTTAATATATTGAGTCGTAGATAAGAAACAGATTAAGCTGAATGTAGTAGATGAATGGGATAAAATTCTACTTAATTCCCTACAGTGCAAAAAGGCTGGTGACTGAAAAGTCACCAGCCATCAGTTTCATGGAGGCGGCAACGTAGAAGGTTAATTTATTTAATCTCAATAGAAGCTCCGGCTTCTTCTAGTGTTTTCTTCAGTGTTTCAGCGTCATCTTTGCTCACTCCTTCTTTTAAAGCAATAGGCGCAGATTCAACTAGGTCTTTTGCTTCTTTTAGACCTAAACCTGTCACGCTACGAACGGCCTTGATAACAGCAATTTTATTTGATCCGATTGCGCTAAGAATTACTTCAAATTCGGTTTTTTCTTCTACTGGTTCAGGTGGAGCGCTAGTTGGAACGGCAGTAGCGGCAGAAACTCCGAATTTTTCTTCCATCATGGAGATTAGTTGCATTACATCCATAACGGACATTTCGGCTACTGTGTCTAGAATTTGTTCTTTAGTTATAGACATAACAAGGATTCCTACAATTCAGAAAGTGCTTATACATTTACAATAGCTTTAGAGTAAAGCCGGCGATTAAGTCGCTGCTTTTCGATCACGCAGTGCGGCTAATGTTCGAACTAGCTTACCTGCATATACAGTTGTGATTGTCGACATGAGGTAGGCGATTGCTTCTTTATAAGTAGGTAAAGTAGCGAGGGAATCAATCAGTGATGCTGAGATTATTTTTCCCTCAAAAGCTGCGGTTTTAATTGTGAAATTATTATTTTCTTTAGAAAAGGCTTTAAATAAACGAGCTGCTGCGCCTGGATGTTCATTAGAAAACGCAATCAGATTTGGGCCGGTAAAACTATTTTTCAGGCATTCAAAAGGAGTATCATCAACGATGCGACGCAAGAGAGTGTTGCGTACAACTCGCATATAAACACCAGCTTCACGACCTGCTTTGCGAAGCTGAGTTATCTGATTTACTGTAACGCCGCGAGAATCTGCGACAACAGCAGACAATGCAGATCTAGCTGCTTTATTAACTTCAGCAACAATCGCTTGTTTGTCTTGAAGATTTAATGCCATTAGCTTTCTCCTGGATTTAACCGGAGGTCTCCCGGGACTTATTTTACATATTACTGCAGCGATCTTAAGCGTTGATATATGGTAATCAGAAATCTAGAATACGAAATTGTTATGTAGTTTCTGTCACTTTCTAAGCAGGAAAAGTAAGTTTTTAAAACAACCTGTGGTTTTTAGGCAGATTATTAGATAAAAATATCAACCTTTAACCTAAAAATATACGAATAACACCTAAAGTCATATAAGGAAAAGATTCAGTTTAAGCTTTGTCTAGAAATCTTAGACAAACCGAACGTTCGAGTAAAGCAATAATTAAGCAGTTTTAGTTAATAGAGCAAGTAGATCCAAAGAAACACCTGTACCCATAGTTGTAGAAATGGTGATTTTTTTAATATAAATACCTTTAGTCTGTGGCGGTTTGGCTTTTTTTAACGAAAAAAGAAGAGCTTCTAGATTTTCTCGTAGCTTGTTAGAGTCAAAATTTATTTTTCCAATGCTGGCATGAACGATTCCATTTTTGTCGTTTCGATAGCGTATCTGACCTGCTTTTACATTTTTAACAGCTTCAGAAATATTTGAAGTTATTGTTCCAACTTTTGGGTTAGGCATTAAGCCACGTGGCCCGAGGAGCGGGCCTAGCTGACCGACGACACGCATAGCATCTGGAGATGCAATAACAACATCAAAATTGACTTCACCTTTTTTTATGTGATCAGCTAGGTCATCCATACCAACCAGATGTGCTCCAGCTGTTCTCGCTGCTTCTGCATTAGAACCTTGAGCAAATACTGCAACGCGTACATTGCGTCCAGTACCATGAGGCAGTAGGGTAGTACCACGAATGTTTTGATCAGATTTTCGAGGATCGATACCTAGATTTATAGCAACGTCGACACTTTCAATAAATTTAGCGGTAGCTAGATTTTTTATAAGCATTAAAGCTGAGTTAATTTCGTATTGTTTGGTGTAGTCAACTTTTTCACGAATCATATGCATTCGTTTAGTCAGTTGAGGCATTTCTTGAATCCTCCACTTCTAGTCCCATAGAGCTTGCCGTACCTGAAATAGAACGATACATTGCTTCCATATCAGCACAGGTCATGTCGGCTGCTTTGATTTTTGCAATCTCACGGATTTGTTGGCTGCTTACTTTACCAGCTGTATCTTTTTTTGCTTTACTAGAACCACATTTAATTCCTGCAGCTTTTTTTAATAAAATAGCAGCTGGTGGGGTCTTAGTGATAAAATTAAATGAACGGTCAGAATATACGGTAATAACAACGGGAATGGGCAGGCCTTTTTCCATATTTTCAGTTTTTGTATTAAAGGCTTTACAGAATTCCATAATATTAACACCTTGCTGACCTAGAGCTGGACCTACTGGCGGACTTGGATTTGCCATACCGGCAGCAACCTGCAATTTAACATAGGCTTTTACTTTCTTGGCCATGGTTATTTTTCCTAACGAGTTCTGAATTCTAATTAAGGTTGCTCGTACTTGCATAGCGTTTATGCGAAAAAAATAAATAAAATTTAAAGAAAAGATGACAACTTTATATTAGATTGGTTTTTGAGACAAGAAATTATTTTTTTGTAACATCAACTTTTTTCAACTTGAGCAAAATCTAACTCAACTGGTGTAGCTCTACCGAAAATTGACACTGATACTTTTAGACGGCTTTTGTCGTAATCTACCTCTTCTACGATTCCATTAAAATCGGAGAAGTGACCGTCATTAACACGAACTAGCTCACCAGGTTCAAAAAGAGTTTTAGGTCTTGGTTTTTCGCCAATTTTTTGTAAGCGATTCATGATCGCGCTCACTTCTTTCTCACTAATAGGTAAAGGTCGATCAGACGTCCCGCCAATAAACCCCATCACACGAGGCACGTTTCTTACCAAATGCCAACTAGCATCATTCATCAACATCTGCACGAGAACATAACCGGGGAAAAATTTACGTTCACTTTTGCGACGTTGGCCACTGCGAATTTCAACTACTTCTTCCGTTGGCACCATGACTTCACCAAATAGATGTTCTATATTGTGAAGCTTGATGTGTTCGCGAAGGGATTGGGCTACCCGTCCTTCGAAACCGGAAAATGCTTGAACGACGTACCAGCGTTTTTGTAGAGTTTCTGACATGTTAAAACCTCAGCGTAGTAATAAACGATATCATACGGACAAGAATACTATCTAGGCTCCACAAAATCAGTGACATTGCAGCAATTACTGTGGTTACAATGAACGTGGTATGTAAGGTTTCCTGTGGAGTTGGCCAAATAACTTTACGCATTTCGGTACGAGCTTCTCGTCCAAATAAAAGGATAGATTTGCCTTTAGCGGTAATCATGGCCATACCGGCTGCAATCGAAAGCATAAATATGAAACCTAGCACTCTTAAAAACAGAGGGGCATTGCGGTGATAATGGTTGCCGATAATGGTGACCACTAATAGAATAATAACAATTAACCACTTAACGACTTCAAATCTATGTATTTTTTTTGAAGCTTGGGTCTGTATACGCATAAAAAACCTATAAATTGGGATAAAAACCAGTTAATTAGGTACAGTTGTACCACTAATAAGCAAAATGTAGCTGAGCTGTGTTAGCTAAAACTTTTATTTTATCGTAGTAAAACGTATATAATGACTGATTATGACTGAACTTTAATGAAAGGCTAGCTTCTTTAATTCGGCATCGTGTATTAAAAAGTATGATAATTATCTCCAAATTACTCCATTAAAAAATGAAGTGTTATGAGATTTAGATCCTCTTTAAGTTTTTACTGGTAACGTTTTAATTAAATATTTTATTATTTTTTATGATTTTATTTTTTTCACCAAATCATTATAGATCTAGATATTGTTCCATGTGGATTTTTTAGGGACAATATGACCTTTTTGTAGACTCTGAATGTTGGGATGGCTAATTTTATTAAATTGTTTATAGCTTTAATTATTAATATATCACAATTTGGTTAATATTGTGTCTTAACTTCTCGAAAATACATGTTGTTTATCATGTTTTCTTAATTTTATCAAATTATCAAAGTTTAGGCGCTATTAAGCGTCTCTAGTATTTATCGCCTAAAATTTTTTGAGTTCGATTTTTATATAATAGGTTAAATATTATTAATATTATTATTTAATTTTCATCTAACCGATGCTATCTTTGTTATATTTTTAGTAAAATAAGTTTGTATTAAGATTATTTATATTTATTTAGATTCTTCGGGAAATTGATTTAATAGTTCTGTAAAATATAAGTTTATTTATAGTATGAATAGATTTTAAACAGCTTGGGATTCCACAAGTACTAAAGAGATAAAATATTGTAATAGTTCTTTTTTTTAACTAGTGAACTACTATATGTCTTAAACAAATCAAATCTAGTAGAATTTTTTAGTTATTATTATAGATATAATCTGCAAGTTAACTGGATTTAAAAAAAATATGCAATCGTATGGTTGTTTGTTTTTTTTTCATATCAGAATGTAGATACATAGTAATTATTATTACTAGTATAGACATTCAGTTGTTGGATCTACAGAAAAGGTATTAGTGATGCTCTCTAATATAATGCATTTTACTAATCATTAGTAAAATAACATTTTTTCATGAAATAACAGATAAAGCTTTTAAAGTTTAGAGAATAAAAGAAGTTATTTATGAGAATTCATTTACTAGTTTAAATAACTATTATCATTTCATAATGAAACCTTTTTTATAATCAAAATTTTTTGATGAGATCTGTTTAAGTAAACAAGATGATCATGAGAGAGCATGTGAAATAGATATTATTGAAAACACTACAAATTATATTGATGATTACAATCATTATAGTGATATGGTATATATAAAGTTTAGTATAGTTATATGCTACTTTAATTTTATTAAAGACAGTAAATAGGATAATGTTATTATTTATTTTATTTTACTTGTTGTCTCCGTGATGATCAGCGCTACAATTTAAGATTGGACGTAGAAAGCGAGTAGTATGTGATATGTTAGACCTAATTACTGTTTCTGGGGTTCCAGAAACCAAGATTTGCGCACCACCATTACCTTCTTCTGGACCGAGATCGATAGTTTAATCTGCAGTTTTGATCAAATCTAGATTATACTCGATAATTACCATTGTATTTCCTTAACCCCGAAACTTATATAGTATTGTTAATAATTGTTAGATAGCAGCGAAATGTAAGTCGGTTGTTGGTTCATCAAGTATATACAGTGTTTTTTCTGGTAGCACGTTTAGATAATTCGCGCGCTAATTTTATTTTTTGAGTTTTACCTCCAGATAGCATAGAAGCTGAATACCCTAAAGGAATATAAGATAATCCGACATCGATGAGTGTTTTTGGCTTATGCGTTAATGCGGGATATGCATAAAAAATTGGGAGCTTCCTCTGTGGTCATTTCCACTACTTGATAGATACTCTTTTTTTATACTATATGGAAAGTGTGTCACGGTTATAGCGTTGGCCTTTACAAGGATCGCAGGAAACATGTGCACCCGACAAGAAATGAATTTCTACATTTAATTCGACCATCGCCTTGACAAGCTTCACAGCGTCCGGCTCGGATGTTAAAGCTAAAACGGCTTGGCGTATAACCTCGGGAGCGAGATTCTGGAACGCTAGAAAATAGCTCACGTATTGGCCATAAAAACATCAGTATAGGTGGTAGGATTAGACCGAGGAGTTCGTCTAATTGGATTTTTGATCAATATTGACAAATTTATCGAAATGTTTCTAGATCCTGTGCATCGCGATAAAGACCCACGTTTATAGAAGGTTCATCGGTAAGTTGTTGGTAGATTTTTGGAAATAATATGTTGTCAATAACAGTGGATTTTCCTGATTCAGAAACACCAGTGATGCATGTAAATAATCCTAATGGAAGGGTTAAAGTTATATCTTTAAAATTATTACTAGTTGTCCCGATAAGCTTTAATATTCGACTGGTGTTAGGTGGAATACGATTTTTTTGGTATAGAAACTTTGCGTTTTCCGCTAAGAAATTGACCGGTGAGTGATCGTGAATTAGTTATAACTTCTTTGGTAGTTCCCTTAGCGACTAACTCACCGTCCCGCATGCCAGCGCCTGGACCTATATCAATAACATGATCAGCAGGTCGGATAGCTTTTTCATCATGTTTTACAACGATCACAGTATTTCCTATATCTCGAAGATCTGTTAATGTTTTTAGCAACTGATGTTTATCACATTTGTGTAAGCCATATAGATGTTCATCTAAAACATACATAACTTCGACTAATCCCACACCTACTTGTTTAGCTAAACGGATACGTTGAGCTTCTCTTCCATATAAAGTTTCTGCTGCTCGTGATAAGAGGATAGGTAATTGAGACTAATGTTGACTAAAAATTCAAGTCTAACTTGAATTTATTTGAGTATTTTTCTTGCAATATTAGCACGTTGTTCAATTAATTGAAGATTTTTAAAAAAAACAATAGCGCCTGAGCAATTCCCATTTCAGAGGTTTTTGATGGGGGTGATTTCTTGCAAGACGACGTGACAGGCTGCATGCTGAAATCGAACACCTTTACGGTGAGCGCAAATACGATTACTAATATATTGAGAAAGTTTTTCGTATTATATTAGGTGAAGTTTCTTTATAACGTCGTTCTATGTTGAGGGGGCGCTCCCTCAAAAGGATAATGGCGAACTGGAATGTTTCCTCGATTGTTGATATGTTGAAAAATGATATTTTCTTTTTCGGATCCAAATGGAATGTTGTTTTGTACTTCAGTTTTTAACGATTTAAAGGGTGTTTCAATATCAAACTGATAATATGTAGCTAATGAGCGTATTGTTAGGAAATAGTCTAAATTATGACGATTCTATCCGCAAATAGCACCATAAAAAAGAAAAAGATTTACATCTTTCACCTCTCAACTAAAGTCGAAGTATTGTTGTATACCGAGGCCATCATTGGCAGGGCAAGCTCTAGGTGGATTGTTAAAGGAAAAAAGCGGGGTTCTAGTTCCGGGGGTGCTATAATTACATATAGAGCAGGTATAGTTCACACAGAAGAGCAATTCTTTTCTATTATGGCGGCGTTATCCATCTCTAATACGATTGCAGTTCCTCCTGAGAGCGATAAAGCGGATTCAAAAGATTTTGCTAGGCATTGAGAAAGACCTTCCTGGACTGTGAAACGATCAACAATTACTTCAATAGTATATTTTTTGACGTTCTAGTTTAGACGTGCTTAATAAATTATAGATTTCTCCGTCAATGCGGGAACGGACATAGCTTTGCGCTAGCAGATTTGCTAGTATTTTGCTATGTATGACCTTGCGTTCTTTAATAATAGATGCAAGTAACATAAGTTGTTTGTATCCAGGTTGGACTAGAACATGGTCCACCATTTTGACTAATAGTTTTTGTTGTTAGTGCCATATTATGGTAGTGGCATCGTGGTTCATCTAATCAAGCGAAAAGAAGACGAAGATAATCGGTAATTTCAGTTATTGTTCCTACTGTTGAACGCGGATTTTGAGATGTGGATTTTTATTCAATCGAAATAGCTGGTGAGAATCCTGCTATATGATCTACATCTAGTCTTTCCATTAATTAAAGGAATTGACGTGTATAAGTAGAAAGTGATTTAACATAGCGACGCTAGCCTTCAGCGTATAGTGTATCGAAGGCTAAAGATGATTTATCAGAACCTGATAAGGTTTTAATAATAAATAACTTATTTCGGGGTATTGTTAAGTTAATATTTTTAGGTTATGGGTACGAGCACCACGAACTTCAACCTTGTTCATTTAATTAACTTTTACGCTGTACGAAAAAAATATTTTAGTGTTTAAATTTCATATAAACATGAAATTTTCGTTTAGAGACAAAAAATTGTAAAGTGCCTTGAGATGTTTTCTCAATTATTAAAGTTTTGATGTTTTTGATTAACTCAGCCATATTTGAGAGTTACCTTAATTTAGTCTGCATAACAAAGTAAATTTTATGGCGGTCTTTTTATAAATACAGTTAGTTTATTTTTAATCATTCAAACACTTAATAAAAATTATAAAGTTATAATTTAGAATAGATTGTTTTCGTATATTATTCTTAATAATCCAACCATGTCTACACAACATACAGACAGAATGTTAATTAAGTTTTTAGGTTGATAATGGTTATAATACTTAAAGTATGACTTTACTTTTTTTAAATAGCATACTTCAATAAAAAATCAAAAAAGTTTTAAAGAGAGCTTGTATTAGTTGTGAGACAATCGGGTAATAGTTCTAATGTGTTTATTAAGAAATAATTTGAGAATAAGGTAATTGGTTAGTATCAATTCACACAAAAACTTTATAGATGAAATTGTACGCTACTTTATTGTTAATACATTAACAGTTTTCATTTAAATCTAAGGTGTTATAATGGCGTAATTGATTAATGTGTTTTACTAAAACTAGTAGTATTAACTTTACTTATAATTAGTGTTAAAAAATATAATTTATGAGATTATAAATGTTGATTGTTTTTTTTATTCTTGTTGTTTAATTACTATGAAAAAATCTAAATAAAGAGATGTTTGGCATAAATTTTTTTATATTTCATATCGATTTTAAAATATATGCATTATGATTAAATCATTGATTTTAATTGACTTAAAGATTTTATTATTTTATTGAAATATTTAAATATTTAGAATATAAAATCAAGATTTGTTATCTTAAAAGTAATTTAAGTAGTATTTTTTATATCGACATTAAGGGTATTTAATTTTGCTTGGTAATGTGTGAGTACTTTTTCAAATATATAACTTATAAAGTTCTTCTATTATCAAAATACATCATTGTTACTTGACCAAAATTTACTAAAATTATAATAATTAAGAAAGAAGTTGTTCTTTATCATATATCATTTTTTTTGATTTATAGTTAATATCTAAAGTAATGTTAAAGTTTGGTTTCTGAATCTCTTTAAGCTGATTTTTTATATGAGGTAGTTTTTTTTCATATAAAAAAATATATAATTAATTAATATGTTTGATATATTAAAAATTTTTTATTTTAGGAGTTTTATTAGCATGCGCTAAATTAATTTGTTTTTTTTATTTTTGATTTGACCGTAACATTTTAAAATTTAAAGTTATCTAGATTTGGAAATTTGCAATTAATTAACAAACTCATTGTGACTAAAAGATGTTTTTAAAAAATAGAAAAAATGGATTGTGATCTTTATAGAATTAATTTTAGTTAGAGGCTTGTGGTTTTTTCGATCTTGTAACGTTGAGAGAGTATATAGATATAGATGAAACGAGCAGTGGTAGTATTTAGTGGTGGACAAGACTCAACAACCTGCCTTATCCAGGCAATAACTCAGTATGATGAAGTGCATTGTGTGACTTTTAACTATGGTCAACGTCATCGCGAGGAAATCGTTGTTGCGAGTAAGTTGGTAGCTAAATTAGGAATAACCTCGCATAAAATATTTGACATGAATATTCTTAATAATATGACTGTAAGTAGTCTGATTCAAGATAAAATTCCATTAATAAGTTATGAAAATGATACAAGCCAGATTCCACACACTTTTGTTCCTGGAAGAAATATCTTATTTTTAACTTTAGCTGCCATTTATAGTTATCAAATTGAATCAACTGTAGTGATTACCGGTGTTTGTGAAACGGATTTTTCTGGTTATCCGGATTGTCGTAATGATTTCATCAAAGCGTTAAATATGGCTATTAATCTTGGTATGGAGTATGAACTTAGTTTTATTACGCCATTAATGTGGTTGAGTAAAGCTGAGATTTGGGCTTTAGCAGATTATTACCATCAGCTTAATCTTATACGTTATGACACTTTAACTTGTTATAATGGAGTTAAAGGAGATGGTTGTGCTCAATGTCAGGCTTGCCATTTACGTGCGTGTGGTTTATCAAGATATCGGGAAGACCCGAAAAGAGTTATGAATTTATTAAAATCTAAAATTAACATATGTTAAATAGATGACATCACCTTGATTATTGTTTTTAAATAGTTAGATAATTAGGGAGGAGTTAATTGTTAAGAAAGTTAAAGTTAAAGAGCAAATTAGGTATAATAAACTTAGTTGATTAGGTAAGTGTAGGTTAGAAATAATTAATCAAAAAAAATGATTATTAATAATCCTGATTTATCTTTTTCTTGTAGATAATATGTTTATATTTAAAGTTTTTGATTTTCTATAAATAAATAATTGAAATTTATATGCATTTGATATAAAAATAGTAAACGCTATGATGTTTGTATAGTGAAAGTGCTTAACAAGCATACTATTGTTAAAAATTTTTTTATAGAATTTATTGCTCAATAATAATCAAATTTTATTCAAAAAAAAATCATCTATACTCTTTTTGATTAGTTAAGATTAGAACCTCGATTCTACAAATAATTCTAGGAAAAATAGCTAGTTTGTTTTTTTAGCGAATTAAGTAAATTAGTTTATATATCATTTATTTTTATCTTAAAAATTTAGTTTAATGAGAAACATATTCAACATTTCTAATTATTAAACAACATTATTAGTTTTTAGTGGTTTTTATTAAATTTAGAAGTGGCTGTTGATTTAAAAAATATGATTTTAAAAAAAACAACATTTTTACTGTTTAATTATTTCTTTCTTCATCTGGTTTCGCATGAAAAGTGTAACGTTTTACGTCCTTAACCAACATGTAACAATAGATGATCTAGCTGCGATAGAGCAGTTTGTTTGTGATTTCGTTGCTAAACAATGGCGGCAAGTAAAAAGAATACTCATCTTCTGTAAAGATGATACTCAAGCATTTAGACTTGATGAAGCTTTGTGGGGGCGTTCTGCTGATGAATTTATACCGCACAATTTAGTGGGAGAAGGTTTCCCTGACGGGTCTCCAATAGAAATTTGTTGGCCTCAGCGTTTAGAAGGTCGCAATATATACCGAGATTTATTGATCAATCTATTGGAAACTGATGTGACTTTTCCTTTCTCTTTTAATTCAGTAATAGATTTTGTTCCAAATGATAATACTTTAAAAGAATTGGCGCGCTGTCGTTATAAACAATATCGAAACCTCGGGTTTCATGTGATTACATCTAAGTCTTCAACATAGTGATTAATTTCTCATAATGGATAAAACATACAACCCAAAAAATATCGAACAGCCCTTGTATGAGAAATGGGAGCAAAAAGGTTATTTTAAGCCAAATAATCATCGGATGCAAAATAGTTACTGCATCATGATTCCACCGCCCAATGTAACCGGTAGTTTACATATGGGGCATGCTTTCCAACAAACTATTATGGATACCCTGATTCGATATCATCGAATGCAGGGTAAAAATACTTTGTGGCAAGTGGGCACTGATCATGCCGGTATTGCGACTCAGATGGTAGTGGAGAGAAAAATCGCTCATGAAGAAGGAAAAACTCGCCACGATTATGGTCGTGATGCTTTTATCAAAAAGATTTGGTGTTGGAAAGAGAAAACTGGTAAGACAATTACTAATCAAATGCGTAGACTCGGTAATTCTATAGACTGGCAGCGTGAGCGCTTTACTATGGACGAAAGGTTTTCTAATTCTGTAAACGAAGTTTTTGTGCGCTTATATGAAGAAAATTTGATTTATCGTGGTCAGCGTTTGGTGAATTGGGATCCAAAACTAGGAACTGTAGTTTCTGATCTTGAGGTGGAGAGCCGTTTATCAAAAGGTTCAATGTGGTATCTTCGCTACTATCTTTCCGATGGTGTAAAGACTATGGATGGATTAGATTATTTAGTAGTTGCCACTACACGACCTGAAACGGTGCTTGGAGACACAGCGGTGGCAGTTCATCCTGAAGATCCTCGTTATAGTAACTTAATAGGTAATTTCGTTAATTTACCTTTAGTGGGTCGTCGTATTCCGATTATTGCTGATAAATACGTTGTTAAAACAACAGGTACTGGATGTGTTAAAATTACACCAGCGCATGATTTTAACGATTATGAGGTTGGAAAACGGCATCTATTGCCGATGATTAACATATTTACCTTAAATGGTACTGTCCGGGAGTCTGGCGAGGTATTTGACTCTTTTGGTAAACCTAGCGATTTAGTATCAGGAGAAATTCCAAAGAATTTCCGTGGCTTAGATCGTTTTTCTGCACGAAAGGAAATAGTAGAAGAGTTTAATCGTCTTGGATTGCTATTAGATATCAAAGATCATGATGTTATGCTTCCTTATAGCGATCGTGGTGGTGTAGTTATTGAGCCGATGTTAACCATCCAATGGTACATACGTATGGAGCCACTAGCAAAGGTAGCACTTGAAGCGGTTAAAAAGGGTGAAATCCAATTCGTGCCTAAGCAATATGAAAATATATATTTTCGTTGGATGTATGATATTCGAGACTGGTGTATTTCTCGTCAGCTTTGGTGGGGTCATCGCATACCGGCCTGGTATGATTCCTTGGGGCGAGTGTATGTAGGTCGTAGCGAAGAAGAAATACGGAAGCAGCATCAAATAAAAAATGATGTAGCGTTATGTCAAGATAAAGATGTTTTAGATACTTGGTTTTCTTCCGGATTATGGACATTTTCTACTCTAGGTTGGCCAGAAAATACTAATGCGCTTCGCAATTTCCATCCAACAAATGTAATAGTGAGTGGTTTTGATATTATCTTTTTCTGGATTGCACGCATGGTTATGTTAACCATGCATTTTATTAAGGATGAAGACGGAAATCCGCAGGTTCCTTTTAAAACAGTTTATATTACTGGTTTAATTAGAGACGAGTTTGGAGAAAAAATGTCTAAGTCTAAAGGAAATACTATTGATCCACTAGACATAGTTGATGGCATCTCTTTGACGGATTTAATAAAGAAACGAACCAGAAATATGATGCAGCCGAAGTTAGCAAAAAAAATTCGCAAGCTCACTGCACAACAGTTTCCCTATGGTATAAAAGCATATGGCACTGATGCGCTTCGTTTTACTATGCTGATATTAGCGAGTACTAGTCGCGATATTAATTGGGATATGAAGCGTTTGGAAGGTTATCGAAATTTTTGCAATAAGTTATGGAATGCTAGTCGTTTTGTATTACTAAATACAAAACAACAGGATTGTGGTTTTCAGGGTGGATCTAAAGTTTTATCGTTAGCTGATTATTGGATACAAGTCGAATTTAATAAAATAGTAAAAGAATTTCGTCAAGCATTAGATAATTATCGATTTGATTTAGCGGCTAGTCTTTTATATGAATTTATTTGGAATGAGTTTTGTGGTTGGTATTTAGAAGCTACAAAATTATTGCTTAACGAAAGCATAGATATTAAAAAACTTCGTGGTACTCGTTATACTCTCATTACAATGTTAGATGCGATTTTGCATTTAGCGCATCCAATGATTCCATTTATTACCGAAAAGATCTGGTATCAGGTAAAGAATATCACTAAACATGATGGTGATACATTAATGTTACAAGCGTTTCCATCCTGTGATGTATCTATGGTTGATTCGAATGCCTGTGTAGATTTTATGTGGATTAAAAAAATTGTTATTGTCATACGCACTGTTCGTGTAAAAATGAATATTCCTACTACCAAGCCGATAGCAGTGTTATTGCGTAACGCTTCTACTTCTGTAGTGCGTAGGGTTAATGAAAACATGGATTTGATTATAAGTTTAGCGAAACTCAAATCTTTAACTTTTGTTTTATCGGAAGATGAATGTCCAGCTGTTATTATAGAGATTATTGATGGTGCTGAATTATTAATTGTAATGGAAAGCTCTGTTGACAAGGACATTGAGTTAGATCGTTTAGAACAAGAGTTCATGCGTCTTAATAAAGAAATTGATCGTATTAAAGCCAAACTCGGAAACCAGGGTTTTATCAGTTATGCTCCCGAGGCAGTAGTGATGAAAGAACGAGATAAGCTTAAAACATATCAAGAATCTATAAAAAAACTACAGGAGCAGAAAGTGTTTTTTTCTGGATTATAATACTGTAACCTAGAATGGTAGAAACGGATCGGTTTTTCTACATAGTAAGAGTCATTTTTTTTTGTGAATTTACGTGAGATATCTTTGAATTTACACTAAACTTATTCAGTTAACATTGTAATGTATTCATCTACAATACTTTTCTATTTAACCGTATTTTTTCGACGATTTCAATATCAGGTTTCTTTCCAATTATTTGATGAGCATTTTTATGGGTATAAAAGTACTAGGTTAATGTGCAACTCTGTAGTTAGTAGAGTAAATAACAGGTGTTTTTCTGTATAGCATGTTAATTATGATGCTTTTTATGATGCTGCTCATAACAGACTAAACAAGTCACATTATCTCGGATAGAGGAAATTAAATAAAAAAATCAAAAGTCATTTTTTTACAGTTGATAATTTATCGTATATTTTTCGTACTTAACGCACTCATTCTGGATTATTCATTTATATTGAAATCATAGAATGAAGAATTAAATTAGGTTGATGCGGCGCTTGCTTTTTATTGTTATAAATTTCTAATTTACTGCTGATTAAATTATTTTCCGCTTCATTTAGTTATGCATCATACTCACAGAAATGTAGATTAGCATGTTAATCATAAGTTTATTTATTAATTAAAACAAGATTAATTATTGTATTAAAAATTAATTTAATTAATTCTATTGCTAAGTGTGTGATTAGGGTATTATAAAGATGGTTTGTACAGTGGTAACTTGTAAATAAACGTCTTTATTTTCTTTATGTTAATTTTTCTTCATTGAGGTATCGATTTAATGAAAAGTTTTTTTGTATAATAGAACTTTAGTAGATAGTAACATTTTTTATTATATAAAGATTTTTATGCTTGTATTTTAGCGTAAATTTATGGAGCTGGCGGGATTTGAACCCGCGTCCGAAATTTCTTTCCTGTTGGTACTACATGCTTAGTCTAGTCTTTATATTTATTTATTAGCAGCGGATAGACACGCTAATAATAAACTAGCCTTATTAGAATTTAACGTGTTATCTCAGGCAAGATAACAACGCGATCTCTTTTTAGGTTTGACCTTTCTTTTTGCCCGTCCTAAGAGCGGAGGCTAGGTAGAAAGGGAATCTTTAATTTTAAGCTGCTAAAGCAGTTTTAGATTCGAATTGTGAATCATTTGCATTTATTTTTTTTGAGGTTGTTTTACGAGGCCAACCTCACCTCGGCATGCACCTTGAGTTTTGTAAATTTCGTCGAATCCATAATCAGCCCCAAAAAAAATATTATATCACACTATAATATTAATTGTATAGTTAGAGGGTAAATGTTATTTTCCATAATACTTTATAATTCGAGCTTTATCCAGTTGCCAGTCACGTTTTTTAAGATCTTCGCGTTTGTCGTACTTTTTTTTACCTTTTGCTATACCAATTTTTACTTTTATCCATACTTTTTTCCAGTAGAGAGAGAGAGCTAAAATAGTATAACCATCGTGGTTTTTTTGCTTAATTAATAAATTAAGTTCAGTTTTATTAAGTAAAAGTTTTCGGATCCGCATTGGATCGCATATTGTATGAGAAGAAGTTACTGTTAACGGTGAGAAGGTTGCACCAAAAAGATAGGCTTCTCCATTTTTCAGTAAAACATAGCTATCATTTATACTTGCCTTGCCCGCACGTAGCGATTTTACTTCCCATCCATGTAGAGATAGCCCAGCCTCGAATTCTTTTTCTATACAATATTCATATCGAACACGTTTATTTTGTAAAATAATAGATGATGTGGTTTTTTTTGGTCTTTTTATTTGCATATTTCATCATACTATATTTAGTTCTTTTTAAGAACACTAAGATATTTTTTTTGATTACAATTTTCATAAATATAATAATATTATATTAGCTAGACATCTCTAATAGGTAATCTTTTTATGCTATTTTAAGGTTTTATCAATTAGATAAAATTCGTCTTTCTGAGTCTTTTTTTTTAAAAGTGTTTTTATCTAATTTTTAGATTTTAGTAAAGTGTTAAAATTTTTTTTCAGAATAAGATCATTTTTATTTGAGAAGTGATTGAATTATGATTTTTTTTATTTGTTATAAAAATTTTTGCTTTGTAGAATAAATTATTTAACTAATTCTAGTTTAGAATTTTTCCTCTCTTTTGAAAAAAGCTAAAATTTAATGCATATTAAAATCAATAGATATAATAAAAAGACAAAATATTTACTTTAAATTAAGTATTACTTCTAAAAGTAATAACAGAGAACTGCGCACTTATTATCTATAAGTTTAGATATTATAGATGTCAAATCTAAAATATAAAAATATAAATTACATCTTGAAGTTTTAGAAAAAAGGTAATTAGTGATAAAAATATTTTATATTCACAAAGCAATTTGATTGAGGTTTTTAAAAAAAACACATTAGAAATGTTTTTCTATACTACTAGAGCACTTTTGTTTTGTAAGTTAAGAGTTTTATTGTTTCTGTATGTTTATAAAAACACTTTTATCTAATAAATATTAATCTATTAATTTTATACTACTAAGCATGAGTTAAGAATGAAAATTATTTTATAAATGAAAATAATCATAATTTGGCAAGCAGATCGTTATTTTTAAAGTCACTAAAAAGTGGGATTTTTATTTTAAGATTTTTAAGTCTACTTAAAAGTAATTAAGCACAAGCTACCTTTTTTTTAATTTTGTTATATTAAATAATACATTTAAAAAAATATCAGGATAAGACATAGATCTTGCTTAGAGTGAGTGTATTTAAAATAGGGAATACTTTGTGTTATCTAATGAAATAAAATCAGGTATAGATAAATATTAGAAATGTCATTGTTTGCATTATTCAAAGACACTAAAATAACTTAAATGTTTTTTTATTAAATTAGAAAATATAGCTGTTTAGCTACGTTTTATTTATCTGGGGTACCAGGATTCGAACCTGGGCATATCGGAGTCAGAATCCGATGCCTTACCGCTTGGCCATACCCCAAAAAAAAACAAATGGTGGCTACGACAGGAATTGAACCTGTGACATCAGCATTATGAGTGCTGTGCTCTAACCATCTGAGCTACGTAGCCTTGTTGCGTGATTTTTTAATAAAGATTTTGTTAATAAAGAAATTTATTTTTAAATTTTTCTTCAATTAGAGTTAAATTATCAATAACAACTTATAAATCTATAGTATTTCTTTACTAACTATATTTAGTATTTAAAGTGTAAAAATTCTGGGGTACCAGGATTCGAACCTGGGTATGGCGGGATCAAAACCCGCTGCCTTACCGCTTGGCTATACCCCATTGTTGTGTGCTTTAAATATAATACGGGAGGCGAGACTTGAACTCGCATGCTTCGCAGCGCCAGAATCTAAATCTGGTGCGTCTACCGATTTCGCCACTCCCGTATATATTTAGAAAGGATCGAAATTTTAAAGTTTAACACTATAATTATTTTTTATATTTTATTAACTTAAATCGTAAAATTAATTATGCAAAGTTGATAGATTATAGTCAAATCGTTATTAATCAATCTAGATTACATTTTATGTATGTTTTTAAGTAGTGTTATTTTGATAATTACGAGTCTGATTTTAATAAAGGTAAACTTAAAGATACTGTTTTTAGATATTTTTCTAACACTAAAAGATTTTATTCCATCATAATATATTCTAGTAAATAAAATGTCAAATGATGTTATTATGCAAAAATAGTTTTCATGTTCGATATTTGGTGTTAATAATAACTTAATGTTCAGTTAAGAGTATTTTTAGCGCAGTTTGTAAGCCTTTTTATAAAGAATTTTTATTATTTTTTATATTGATTTTATACAATGATTGATAGGAGTTAAGTAATATTTAACCTAATAAGTTATAAAGTGGAACATAGTTTTTTTATAAGAAATATAATAGCGAATCTTCTGTTAGTTGTTGCTCTAACTGAAACGTTAATTATCGATGTTTTTATTATGCTTGTAATATTAATGTAGCCAACATCATATTTTAAGTTTATTAGAAAAAAAGATATAATTATATCCTTCTTACTTAGTTTTGGAAATGAAAGCATCTCATGTACTGTAATTATTTTATAGGAAACTTACTAATTCATGTAAATGTTGATTTAGTTAAATCAAGTAAATGTTTACCTCTTTAAGCTTAATATTGTCTTAATAGGAGAAACTGGATACAATAGATTTATTGGTAATAAAAAATTGCTTGTCTATTAAAGATTTCATTTAATAGTTCACATGTTTGAATTATTTTAGTTAACTGTTTTTTTTAGTTTTATATTGTAGCAGATATTAGAGTAAAAATATTTTACAAATACAGGCTATCTTAATATTCTTATTGTCAATGTAAAAAAAAATCAAACAGAGTCTCTCTTTTTTTTATTGTTCACAGTAATCAATTTTCCTTTATGAAATTTTTTAATAATTTCTATCTATCATGCGTTACTGAGTTATTGGAATTGTCAATAAATAAAATAATATGCATTTTTAAAGGAGCTTTTACCATTAGAACAGTATCTGCTCATAAGCATAGTAAAGTCAACCATAAAATGTTTTTATTAGATATCTGGATAGCATCGAAATGCTATAATAATGAATTTATTTGCACGGAGATGTTTTAATGTTGCTAGAAAATCTATTTATAAAAAATTTATCAATAGAAATGAAGCAATGTTTTTTTTGGTAAAATACTTAAATATTTAAGATCATTCGTTGTTTACAGTATATTTAGTTGCGGATTTAGCAAATATAATTGTTGTATATAACATATATCGCTGTCTTTATTAAGACATATGTTTTACTTTTTTCATGTGCGATTGATAGTTGAATGGTTTAAGAAGATTGCTTCACTATTGTTAGTTTAGTAATACATGACACAAGATTTAATAGAATTAAGGTGTTATTTGATTAGGTGTGGAGTTTACTAATATGGATTTTTTATGAACATTATCGCAAGAATAACACTCGTATAGCATATTGACAAATGCCACATTTTTATTTGGTTAAATCTAATCAAAACAATGTTTTTTTTGCAATACTTGCATGAAACTATTGTGATAATTGATATTATTGGATAATATATTATTTTGGTAATTAGATTTCAATGCATAGTTTGAACATAAATGGGACAATTTTCGATGTTAAAGATTTTCAATACTTTACGACATCAAAAAGAAGTTTTTAAACCTATCTGTGTTGGTAAAGTCAGCATATATGTTTGCGGTGTTACTGTTTATGACTTTTGTCATATTGGTCATGCAAGAACTTTCATCGTTTTTGACATGGTTACTAGATATCTTCGTCACTGTGGATATACTGTTAATTACATTCGTAATATCACTGATATTGAAGATAAGATTATTCGTCGTGCTGCTGAAAATAAAGAGACATGTCATAATCTCACTTTACGCATGATTAGTTCTATGCGCAGTGATTTTGAAAAGTTACACATTTTACCTCCAAACAAAGAACCCTGTGCAACGCAACATATACCTGAAATTATAGAGTTTGTTGCTAAACTAATAAGAAGAGATCATGCTTATATAGCCGATAATGGTGATGTAATGTTTTCGGTGGATACTGATAAAAATTATGGATTATTGTCACGTCAAGATTTAGATCAACTTCAAGTAGATACTCGAGCTAAAATTCCGAGCATAAAAAGAGATTTTCGCGATTTTGTTTTATGGAAAAAAGCAAAACCTAACGAGCCAAGTTGGGAGTCGCCATGGGGTGCTGGTCGTCCCGGCTGGCATATTGAGTGTTCAGCTATAAATAGACAACAGCTTGGACATCATTTTGATATTCATGGTGGTGGATCAGATTTAATTTTTCCTCACCATGAAAATGAGATTGCTCAGTCTACCTGTTCTCAGGATGGTCCTTATGTAAATATCTGGATGCATGCTGGAATGGTTATGTTTAATCGTGAAAAAATATCAAAATCATCAAATAATTTTTTCACCGTGAGAGAAGTGTTGCAGGATTACGATCCTGAAACTGTGCGTTATTTTTTAATGTCAGCTCATTACAGAAGTCCAATACATTATAGTGAATCTAACCTTAAACAGGCTCGTTCAGCACTTGAGCATTTGTATCTTGCTCTTCGCGGTACTAGCACAACTGCTCTTCCATCGGGAGGTGAAGAATTTATTGAACGGTTTATCAAAGCTATGAATGATGACTTTAATACGCCAGAAGCTTACTCTGTACTCTTTAATGTTGCACATGTAGTCAATTCTTTAAAAAGAAAAAAATTAACAAAAGAGGTAGAAGGTATGGCGGCAACATTACGCTATTTAGGCGGGATATTAGGTTTGTTTAAGCAACCAACTCATCTTTTTTTAAAAAAAATAAGAGAAGATAATTTAGAAAAAAATATCATAATAGAAGCGCTAATCCAAAAGCGAAATGAAGCGCGTAAAGTTAAGCAGTGGGATGTAGCAGATGCAGTTCGGAACAAGCTAACTGCACTTGATATTATTTTAGAAGATTCTGAAGAAAAAACATTTTGGAGGCGTCGGTAGCAGTTAAAGTGTTGGAAGTATGCTATCTCTAATTTTCTTCTATTATTTAAATTGTTTATTTTATATAGAAGAAAATACTTTTTTCTAATCATATTCAAAGTTTTTTAATGAATGTTATTGGGTGTTAAGCGACTCTTATGTATGGGTGATATTTGGAGTAAAGTTAGCTACTTTATGACTAGAATCTCAATAAATGCAAAAAAATAAATAGATTATATTTTCATGAGATCGTTTAATTGAAAATTAGGATGATGGTGTTATATCATGATAATTCTCACATGCATGTAGAGTGTTTTGGATAAGCGTAGCAACTGTCATTGGTCCTGTCCCACCTGGAACAGGTGTAATGTAAGCCGCGTGTTGTGCGGCACTAATATAATCTACATCACCTACCACTTTACCATCTTTCATACGATTAATCCCCACATCGATGACTACTGAACCAGGTTTTATCCATTCACCAGGAATAAAATTTGCTTTGCCTACTCCTACAACTAATAGATCAGCATGTTGAATATGCCATTGTAAATTACGTGTAAAACGATGAGTAATAGTTACCGTACAGCCTGCTAGTAATAATTCAAGACTCATTGGTCGGCCAACGATATTAGAAGCGCCAACTACAACGGCATTAAGACCAAAAGTATTAATGTGATAATATTCTAATAACATAAGAACGCCGCGGGGAGCACAAGAACGTAGCCGAGGTGAACGTTGGCAAAGTCGACCAATATTATATGGATGGAGACCATCTACATCTTTATCAGGGGTAATTCGCTCTATTATATTAAGATAGTTCATGTTTGGTGGCAAGGGCAGTTGTATTAAAATCCCATCAATTCGGTGATCAGCATTCAGTTGATCAATTAACACTAATAATGTTTCTTCCTTTACCGTACTGGGAAGATTATAAAATAGGGAAAAAAATCCGACGTCTTTGCAGGCTTTTCGTTTATTTTCGACATAAATTTCCGAAGCAGGGTCGTGTCCAACAAGTACTACTGCTAGCCCTGGTGGGCGTTTGCAAGCCTTAATTCGCGCTTTAACTCGCACAGCTACTTCGTTTCTAATCTGTTTTGCAACAGTTTTACCATCCATTATTTTTGCTAGCATCCAAATGAGCAATTCGTTAATTTAAGTAAGATTAGGAGATAATATTTTATCAAGAACGTAATTTTTTCTATTAGTAGACAAAAAAAATATTTACTGAAATACTTACTCCAGTATAATGCAGTCTACGTGAAGGACAAGAGATAAAATAATTTTATAAGCGCCCTTAGCTTAGCGGGATAGAGCAACGGCCTTCTAAGCCGTAGGTCGTAGGTTCAAGTCCTACAGGGCGCACAATCAAAGTATGTAACTTATAAGAATATTATTCTATATAGCATTAATAATATATACTTGTTTTGAAAAAAAAGGAATTAGTATTAATGTATCATTAGATTCTTATTTTTTATTTATTAAATAATTAATTTTAAAAATTATCACAATATATTAAACTAGATTCTTAAAACTAACAGAATGCAATAAAGTTCATGTAATTATAAAAAAATGTAAAAAACAAGATTTTTAAAAAAAAGTTTATGATTTTCTTTCTTGAAGAAAATTTAATAAGATCAAGTAATTTAATAATTTAATAAAGATTATAGGTAAAGTTAACATGTTTGAGTTTATTTGTTATCAATTTTTTTAATATAAGATTTATTTAAAATATCTTGTCGACTAAAAAATAGTGCGATATATCCGATTAGAAAAACTACAGTCCATAGAGGCCAAGATCCAAGGTAAGCGTAGGGAGTTATACCTTTTGTTGGTGTTATACGAATGTTTAACACATTGCGTGTAAATTGCGGTAATTGAGCTACTGGTTTACCATCTGCGTTAACAAGTGCGGTAATTCCATTATTTGTACTACGTAAAAGTGGACGTCCAAGTTCTAGTGAACGCATACGTGCCATTTGGAAATGTTGCCAGGGTCCAATAGAATCTCCAAACCATCCATCATTTGAAACTGTTAAAAGAAAATCAGTGTCAGAGCGAAAATTATCTCGCACCTGAGTACCTAAAATAATTTCGTAGCAGATTGTGGCAGTTATTTTCATGTCTGACACGAGAAGTTGGTCTTGTAAATAACGTCCTTTACTAAATGATAGCATCTGTAGATTGCAAGTTCGTAAGAGCGATTGAATAATTCTTTTTAAGAAAACGGTTTCACCAAATGGTACTAAGTGATGCTTTTTATAGCGATTCTTTGAAGAAAGAAAATAGGGTGTAGATTCGCCTAATACAATAATACTGTTGTAGTAATTATAGCCGTTTGTAGTAGGAGACGCCTCAATAATCCCAGTAATTAATCGAGTGTTCCCCGCCCGTAACTGTTTATCAAGTTCCATTAATAACGTATGGTGAGTTAGTTCATTATCGGGTATAGCTGATTCTGGCCAAATTACTATTTGTGCATTACCAATAGCTGGAAGGGTGTATTTTAGATAAATGTCTAGCATTGGTTTTATTTGGTTTACTTGCCCCTTAGCTACTTGAGAAATGTTGCCTTGTACTAGTGTGACGTTAATTGTACGATTTGGTTGTGATTTGTACCAACGTAGTAAACATAAAGGGTAGAGTAAAACTAGAATAGCTACTGCGATAAGAGCAGGTAAAAAATTCTGTTTTGTAAAAGTATAGACGAATAGTCCACTTACTAACAATAATATAAAAGTGATTGCTTGTACACCAAATAGCGGCGCAATTCCTCTTAATGGACCATCTATCTGGCTATAGCCAAATTCTAACCAAGGAAACCCTGTAAAGATCCACGCGCGTAAATACTCAGTAATTGACCAGAGCACCGGAGTACCGAATGCTAATCGCCATATAGAGGTGTGGGGCCAAAATATCACTAGTAGTATAGAAAAAAGGAGAGGATAAAGTGCTAAATAAGCAGTTAAAATTATCATCAGGATGATATGTAGAGGGAATGATCCACTCAACTGTGTAATACTTATATGGATCCAATTAACACCTGTGCCGAACAGGCCTACACCCCAGAGGAAACCATACCATCCGGCTTGTCGTACATTACACTTCAGATTAATTGCTAGTAGACCACTGAGTGATACTATGGCAGCGGGCCATAAATCATATGGGGAAAAAGCTAATGTACCACAAGCTCCAGAACTGAGTGCTAATAGTTCACGTAATCGTGGAAATAAAAACCGTAAATTAATAAACATAAAATAATTAATGTTTTTAGAAAGAAATTTCTTATTGCTATAAGGTTTAGAGATATTAGCTGGTTTTTTTTGTTGACGATCTTTTTTTAAAGATTGTGATTGAGTCTTGATGTGCTTTTTCAGGGTGTTGTTGGGCAGAATAAACTATCTACAATTAAATTACGCGCATGTGTGTATTTTTTTGTTTCGAGTTTTACTCGTAGAGATTTTTTCATCGATACCATTTTAAGGAAATATTCGTTATGAATCTAGTCAGTTGACGTATTGGGCGATAGCTATATTTAAGAAAAATAATGATATTAGAAGTTAAATAGTTAATATAAAAAATTATTAATAAAAAAGGATTTTTTAAGAAAAGTTTTATAATTAATACAATCTAAGAAAATAACGTTAATATTACTAATCCAATAAGAATATTGAAAATTCATTGCTGACTTTAGAGTGCAGAGCTAAAAATAAGAAAATTGGTTATAAACAACTAAAAAATTTATATTTGCGTTAAGTGTTTTATTTTAAAATAGATTTACGATTAATAACTAAAATTGATCTAATTATAGTAAATATCTATATAAATATGATATAATACCATATATTTTTTTTAATTTTAACTAAAAAATACACTTGTTTTTTTATAAAAGAAAAAAAATCAAGATATAGTTTTATACGGAAAGTTAATCTTCTATTTGTTATTTTTCTTTTGGTATCTTAAAACGCTTGTTGAATCGGTCAATACGACCCCCAGTATTAATGACACGTTGCGTTCCGGTATAAAACGGATGACACGAACTGCATACGTCTAAGCTCAAATTATGTTCGATGGTAGAACGAATCTCTATAATATTGCCGCAAGAACAAGTGGCAAGAATTTTTTTATAAATTGGATGAATGTTTTTTTTCATATAAACCTCTTGGTCAACTGATATTAATGTCTATAGATAATTATAGATTTTTATAAAAAAGTAGAGTCCATTATAAAACTGAAAAACATCAAATTGCATATAAAATGCATCATATTATACAAAAACGCAAGAAGATATTCAAATAGAATTAATAAAAACAATGCTTAGGATTATTAATTTATGCCTTTTATTAAAGTTGTATTACCTATTCCTGTAGTCCGGATTTTTGATTATCTTGCACCAGATAACATAGTACCGCCGATTGGCGGGAGAGTACTAGTTCCATTTGGTCAACGTCAGATTATTGGGATTGTTATAGCTTTAACCGATCATAGTAAGGTAGCTTTGACTTACTTAAAACCTATTACGGACATCGTTGATAACGAGTCTCTGTTTTCCAGTAACCTTTGGCGTACTTTAGTTTGGGCTATAACTTATTACCATCATCCCCCAGGCGCAGTATTATTTCACACTTTACCTGTTTTGCTTCGCCAAGGAGAACCTATAAAAAAAACACCACTTCAGGAGTGGTTTATTACAGAAAAAGGACAAAGCGTATCTCTTGATAGTTTAAACGGGCTTCCGAAACAGAAAAAAGCTCTAAAAGCTCTTTGTCAAAAATCAATATATCATCATCAGATATGTGAGTTAAAATTGGCGAAGAGCAATATAACGTCATTGCGTGACAAAGGTTTATGTAATTTTCGATTCATAGAAAAAGATGGGTGCGATTGGAGTTCTGACTTCCAAGTAAATAACAAAAATTTTCAGTTTCAATTAAATGCTGAACAATCTAAAGCGATACATGCTATTTGCAGTGTAGAAAAAAAGTTTTTTGTCTGGCTCTTAGTTGGGGTTACTGGTTCTGGAAAAACTGAAGTCTATTTAAAAGTACTCGAAACAATTTTAAGTAAAGGTCAGCAAGCTTTAGTGCTTGTGCCAGAAATCGGTTTGATACCTCAAACTATTTCTCGGTTTCGCAAGCGTTTTAATGTTCTTATTGAAGTTTTACACTCCGGGTTAAGTGATAGTAAACGTTTATCTGTTTGGAAACACGCTCGTTACGGTCAATGCGCCATTGTTATCGGAACTCGATCGGCATTGTTTACTTCATTTTTTCAACTAGGCATGATTATTGTTGATGAGGAACATGATAGCTCTTACAAACAACATGTAGGGTGGAGATATCACGCCAGAGATTTGGCAGTTTTTCGGGCTCGGGAGGAAAATATACCAATTGTTTTGGGGACCGCTACTCCTTCTTTAGAGGCGTTGTATAATGTGTATAAAAGAAAATATCGACAACTGACATTAGGTAAACGTGTCGGTAGTGCTAAATTACCGATGCAGAAGCTAATAGATATTAAAGGTTTAGAGTTAACATGTGGACTTTCAGTGTTGTTGCTAAAAAAAATGCGTATGCATTTATCACAAGGCAATCAGGTTATGTTATTTCTTAACCGACGTGGTTTTTCTCCAATATTACTCTGTCATGAATGTGGTTGGATAGCTAAATGTCTACGATGTGATCTGAATCATATCTTACATCAACATTGTCGTCAATTGCGTTGTCATAACTGCAGCACGCACCAGTCTCTACCATTTTCATGTCTTCAATGCGGCTCTACTCAGCTTGTTGCTTTTGGAGTAGGTACAGAGCAATTAGAAATAGGATTGTCGTCTTTATTTCCTAATATAGAAATAACACGTATTGATCGCGACACAACGGCGCGTCAAAACTCCTTAGAAAATTTTTTAGTTAATATAAAACGAGGTGGAGCGCGTATTTTAATTGGCACTCAAATGCTAGCAAAAGGGCATCATTTCCCAGATGTTACACTTGTTGCTTTATTAGAGGTAGATGGAGTGCTATGTTCTTCTGACTTTAGAGCCACTGAACGTTTTGCTCAGTTATATACTCAAGTTGCAGGTCGGGCGGGGCGTGCGAAAAAATTAGGAGAAGTATTGTTGCAAACATATTATCCAGAACATCCTTTTCTAAAAATGTTGCTGGATTATGGTTATATGCAATGTGCGCAAGAGATTTTAAAAGAACGGCGAGAAGTTGGTTTGCCTCCTTTCACCAAAAATATCTTGTTTCGTGCAGATTCTTATGATGATTATCAGGCAGGGTTATTTTTAGAGCAATTGCGTCAGGTGTTGATCAATAGTTCTTTATTTGATAATACCTTATGGTTTATAGGCCCCACCCCTGCATTACCACCAAAGCGTCGGGGGCTTTTTCGATATCAATTATTTTTATTTCACCCTTCGCGTATAAGATTGCAACGCTTAATTTCTATTAATTTGCCAAAAATACGTGCTCTACCATTGGGGAATAAAGTAAAATGGTCATTAGATATAGATCCTATTGATATCTAAAGAAGCCTTGTTTTATTATAAGGAACAAACGTGTTATTCGATAATTGAAGATTTTCAATCTAGAGAAAACTTTTTATATACCAAGAGAATTCTAGTTAATAAAAGAAGCATACTCTTTGGATTATAAATTATTAGACTAGTTTTAATTTTTACTTAGTCATTCTTGAGCTAAATATATCACTAAAAAATAATTTTAATAGATTATAAAATTATACTGATTAGTGTAGTTTTAAGTAGAATAGTAGTCCTGTAGTCCTTTTTTTATTACATCCACTAGATATTTAACCTTATTACTATTTTTTTTATAAAAAAAACGACACTTGATACGTAAAATTAATTAGATATCAATAGGTTAAAATATATTGCTCGCTATTATATTAATGATGGTTTTAATGAAAACGCATAGATAAATCAAGTGCTCGTAGATGTTTGGTTAGCGCACCAACAGAAATATAATCAACACCAGTTAGTGCGTAATCTCTTAATGTAGCTAGCGTAATATTTCCGGAAACCTCTAACACTGAGCGTTTGCGTGTTATTTCTACCGCTTTTCTAATGTCGTGATAGTTAAAGTTATCAAGCATAATAATGTCAGCGCCAGCATCTAATGCTTGAACGAGTTCATTTAAAGATTCAACTTCGACTTCCACTGGTAGATCATTGCTCAATGCTAAGGCACCAGCGATTGCGTTACTGATTGAGCCTGCAGCAATAATGTGATTCTCTTTAATGAGAAATGCATCGTCCAGTCCAAGTCGATGATTACTGCCCCCACCGCATAACACCGCGTATTTTAGAGCTGTGCGCAGTCCAGGTATAGTTTTTCGTGTATCAACTACCGTTGTAGTAGTATCAGCTATTGCCGCAACGTATCGTCTTACTTCGCTAGCCACTCCACATAACATCTGAATAAAATTAAGGGCAGTTCGTTCTCCAGTAAGTAGTAGTCGAGTTGAACCACTCAATCGACAAAGCGAATGATTAGGGAAAACCTTGTCTCCATCTTTTACAAACCATTCAATTGCTACGCCACCTCCCAATTGTTTAAAAACTTCTTCGAGCCAGAGTTGGCCACAAAAGATACCATGTTCACGTGCGAAAATGATAGCTTTAGCTTTACTTTCTACAGGAAGTAAAAGTGCGCTGACATCGGCATGGGCGTCAACATTACCACCCAGATCTTCTTTTAGTGCCATATTAACAGATAACGGAATATCTTCTTGAATGCGAGAAAGCAATTTTGCTCTATAACGGTTAACCTTATAACTGTGGATAGACATAAGAATCTCCTTATTTATAAAATGATTCATAAATAGCAAGAATAATGTAATTTAGTTATCATGACGAGTGAGTATTTTAATAAATAAAGTAAATTTACTTCGCGATTAAATTTATAGATAGATTTATTGCGTAAAAAAATTTGATAATTTTTATTTTTTTTAGAGACTATTATTATTTTAACTTTTAAGGGTTTTTTCTTTGGTATTCATGAAAACAATCATTGGAAGTAAAATATATTTTACTGATAAGATAATGCTTAAGTAAGAATGGATCCTTCGTTAGATACTTAGATGATTCATCTGATATTAAAAAAATAAAGAGAAATTTTAAGTATTTATAAAATATTTTATTATTAAGTTGTAGCTACATTTATTTTAAATAAATGATAAAGTCATTTTATCCTTCTCTATTTGAGGCGTATTAGGTCTAATTAATTTTAATTTTTCATAAAGCAGAAAATTTAATAAAATTGTATAAATCATTTCTTTATTAATAAATGTATGCAGAACAAAGAAACTTGTGTTATCAACATCATCCATAGACTAATATTTAATTTTTTTTGAAAAATAAACAATATAGACATAAAGTCGTAAAAATCTAATAGTAGAATGCTGTGTTAAGAAAATAAAGAGTAGTCAGCATTTATACTTAAATAGTATATACTCTGTAACAGAGGGTTTGTTATAAGATTTGTTTTATATATAATTTAAAGCTAATTTTTCATTATTTTAATAAATTAGATCTTATGAAAAGCTAAATAGACCTTGAAGTATAATTTTTATTATAAAGTCGAATGTTCATTGCTCTGATCACCTTAATTTTATAAAAGACGCAGATCATTAGAAATGATTAAAATAATAAATTTTAACAGCATCAGCTGTTTTTATTAATTACTTTTAATAATATTTATTATTTAATTGTTGAAGTTTAATTGAACATTTTTTTTAAATTGCGAAAAAATATTTAGTTGGACTTAATTTATAGCAAATAAATTAACAAAATTATTTGCGTAAAAATATTAAAACCATCTTAAATGATTTAATAATTAATTAATATGATAATATTACTTTTTTTATAAAAACATTCTATTTTTATCGACATTAAAATAATTATTAAAATATTTCATGTTGTTAGTGTAGAAAAGAAAATAATATTTTTAAATCTTTAGTTTTAAAGGATTTTATATAATTCAAATATGGTAAGTAGTTTATATTGGGGTATTTTTTATTTTATTTTGTAATAATTTATTTGGTATTTTCTTTTTTTTTAAGAGTTTAGTATTTTGATAAACGTAATGATTGAATATTTATTTTTTTTGCTTTACAGTAAACAATTTAGTAATTTTATATAATGTTACTGATGTACTTTGTATTCCCCGACAAGTCGTCAGCAATTCGTCTATCAGATATTTGTGGAACCGTAAAAATATTAGTACAGGCCTTTTTCTGGTTTTTAGGAAGCTTAATAGATGATGTTTTTTTAGTTGATGTTGTGCGTGTTATTATTCATCATGTTTCTAATCTTCAACCTGTTAATATATCTCGTTTTATCAGTTTATTAATTTCTAATTTACAGTGCTTGTTATTTATTTTTTTATCATAATAAGTTACAAACTGAAGTTTGTGTTGATTACGATGCTAGCTATCTTTATAGCTGTCTTTGTTTTTGCGCCAATTATTGTCACTAAAAAAAATTTATAAAACAAAATCAATAAGATGAAGTATTAGTTTAGTATTAGATAACCTCTATTTACAAATGCTTGTTATATTTCTTATCTTGATTGTTAGTCAATGGACTAGTATTTTATTAAGGTGTTCAATGTAATTTAGTATGATCTTTTATATTAGCAGTATTGTTAAATAGATTAAGAAATTTAATTTCAGCTTTTTAATCTATCTATACGTCTATATATGTTATTATATAAGGTGTAATTTTTATTACTTATATTTAATAGCAACTTAAAATGTATTCATATCTCACTTATATTATATAAATTTACCATAGCTTATTAATTGTTTTTTCTCTATATTTATGCTTAACTTAAATTAGTTCGATTATTTCAAACTCAAATATTATTTTAATATTTAGTTAATTAAATCTTTAATTGTTATCATTTTAATTTTATTAATCTGATTAATATAATAAATACTTAATAAATAATTATATTATTTTATTGTGCAGCGCAATAATGTAAATAGTATTTTCTGTCTTAATTTAAATTTAAAAATATATGCATCTTATGTTGGTTAGGAGGTTCAATTAAATAATTTAAAGATTTTAATATAGTTAATTTAATATTGACTATTAATGAACTCATCTATACAGACTTAATAATAAATTAAAAACGAGGTTTAATTTAGCTCATTTTTTATATAGTGTCTTTTAAAAAAAATAGTTATTAACTATATTATAAATAAAATATTTATAAGTACGTTATATAAATTTTAATAAATTTATTTTTTAGTGTTTTGAGCGATCTAAAAAAACCAATAACTTTTTCAGATCACAGGATATTTAATATTTATTAAAAATTATCTATTTTTTAAAATTAAACGATGAGTATTGTGAATTAGGGGTAATTTATTTAACTGGATTTTAATTAATTTTTCTTTACTATAAATACTTAGATATATTTAAAGTATCTTGTTAATTTAGTTTGAATATTTTTTAAAAATGAAGAAGGAATCGATAATATTTTTTTGATTTATAGCGCATTAAATAATTTTATTCTTGAGTAAGAATATCAATAGATATTATCTTTTTTAGGAGAAAAAATTATTAGGGTTCAAATAACATTGAGTATTGTATGAATCACTAAAAATTGACATGCTTTATGTTATAAATTATCTAGATGAATATATTATTATTTTAATAATAATTGATTGAAAGCTTTTCTCTTATCTTCATACTGTAGATTGTTAATACCGTTTTGGCAATGATATAGGGATGTAAGTTTTATTTAAAAGCATATTTTTTGTGCAATGGGAGTTGTTTTTTTAGTGAATGGATTTCTAGATAGCACAATTTAGGGTTTTTTTAAGTGAAACTGGTATCCTATTAAAAATAGGAATAAGAAAATGACTTTAATATAAATTATTTATAACAATATAATACAAGTATGATTATGTTTATGAAGCAAATTTTTCGTAGCGTTTAGTTTGTTTTATTATATTTAGACAACATTGATGAATACATTTTTTTGCGATATTATCGTAGTTAAACTATGTTACAATTAAATAAATCAATTGTTGTAAAATATTGCTGTTTTCGTAGGACCAATCTTAAAAACAAGCATGGGATTTTTTTAGAGATTCTTGCTTATAAATTTAACTTATTAAACAAAACAAGCTGTAGAGAATAGTAATCATTAGTTATTATAATGCTGAATTATACTTCTAAATTTTTGTGAGGGAAAATGATTCAGGTGTTTAATTTTAGCGCCGGTCCATCAATGTTGCCTATAGAGGTTTTGCATCAAGCAAAGCGAGATTTATGTAATTGGTGTGGTCTGGGAACATCTGTGATGGAAGTTAGTCATCGTAGTAAAGAGTTTCAAGAAGTAGCTCAGTCTTCCGAAGAAGATATACGTGAATTATTAGCAATTCCAGATAATTATAAAGTCTTATTTTGTCACGGGGGAGCACGTGCACAATTTTCTGCGGTACCAATGAATTTGCTTGGGAAAGCTACGTGTGCTGATTATATCGATAGTGGTTATTGGGGGCGAAGTGCTATAAAAGAAGCAAAAAAATATTGTAATCCAAAAGTTATTAATGTTGTTACAAAAATAGATGGTCTTCGGGCAATTAAACCAATGTGCGAATGGAAATTGTCTCCTAATAGCGCCTATGTACATTATTGTCCTAATGAAACCATTGATGGTATTGCTATCCATGAAGTTCCGAATTTTCGGGATAAGGTGATTGTAGGTGATTTTTCCTCCACGATTTTATCTCATCCATTAGATGTCCGTCGATTTGGAATAATTTATGCTGGAGCTCAGAAAAATATTGGTCCTGCTGGTCTTGCGTTAGTTATCGTGCGTGAAGATCTATTGGGTCGAGCTAATAGAGCAACTCCATCTATTCTAGATTATACAGTTTTAGCTAAAAATCATTCTATGTTTAACACTCCTCCAACATTTTCATGGTATTTGTCGGGTTTAGTGTTTAAATGGTTAAAACTTCAAGGAGGTCTAGAAGAAATGGACAAACGTAATCAGGTTAAGTCATCTCTATTATATCGTGCAATTGATGAAAGTAATTTTTATCGCAATACTGTTGCACCAGCTAATCGTTCTCGAACTAATGTACCATTTCAATTAGAATACCAAGAACAAGAAAAACTTTTTTTAGATGAGTCCTTTAATGTTGGTTTACGTGCGTTAAAAGGACATAGAGTGGCAGGTGGTATGCGTGCGTCTCTTTATAATGCTCTTCCACTAGAAGGTGTTCAGGCACTAGTAAATTTTATGTATAATTTTTCTCGTCGATATAGGAGGTAGTTTGTTGTCTTCTCATCGTAAGGGAGAGCCGGGATTAGCGTAATTATTAGATTTATGAATTAAATATATTACAGAATCATCAGAGTCATCGCGCTCATAGAGAAAATAAATTATTTTGTTATTTACTTTTTTATTATAAATAAAAGTTTTTTAATTTTTTTAACACTAACATAAGTGCTCTAGTAAGTAATCTAGATCGGTAGTTGGATATAGTATCACGTATTTGCTCACGCGAATAGAATTATATTCTATAAATATAAATAATTTAATTTAAAAGTTTTTAATAAGTGAATTATAAAAAATATAACTATATCCTTGTCTAAAATTAAACACAAAATAGACTTCACTAAATTTAAAGATATAAAAATTATATTATACATATGTAGCATAAACCACTTAAAGATTTCAGGGAAATAGTGAAATCTTAGGAAGCAAGATATTCATCATCTTTTGTAATAGTCATAGACTGAATAAAAAATTTAGCATCACATAATTTATAATTAATATTAATTTAGTTAAAAAGATGAGGATTGTTTTATTTTACACAAATGGTAGAAATAAACAAGTCACTTACTTACCATTATAGAAAAATCTTGATAAAAGTAAGTTGCCTATTATCAGTTAGTTAATAATTAAAAGTTTACCAAAAACAGTAATATTTAGATAAAAATTATTTTTTATTGATAATTAAATTCGCGTGTAGTTTATTTCTATGAACTAGATTCATTCATAAATCTTTTAGTCTAACTAAATAATGATAGTAAAATAATGAACTATTAAAAAAATAGTTAATAACTTTATTTTTTTGGAGATTTTATAACAGATTAATTTCTAAAATATAAAAATAATCTAATTTTTTATAAAAATATGTAATTATTTTATTTATACAATAGAATTAATTTATAGAGAAAAATTAGTTTTTTAAGATATATCTGTTCGAAACAATGAAAGAAAGTTTATAAATGACATTTAATCATTCTGAAATTATAAGAAGATTAGTAGAGTGTTATTTATGATTGTATTAATGACCATTAGATTAATAATATTATAGATAAATATTATTTAAATATTAATGCAATATAAGTAACAGTTTTTATTAGAAGGTACAACAATTCTTACTACCTGCGGGAGTATTTTAATGTTTTTACAGAAAATAGGCGTCATCGGTATGGGAGTGATGGGGAGAAACTTAGCAATTAATATTGAGAGTCGTGGTTACAGTGTATCGATTTTCAATCGTTCTAAAAAAAAGACAGATGATGTGGTAGCGAGTAATTTAGGAAAAAAATTAATACCTTATTATAACTTAAAAGAATTTGTAAGTTCACTAGAAAAACCGCGCTGCATTCTATTAATGGTACCAGCGGGTAAAGATACAGATAAAAGTATTGACTCATTAAGACCTTTCTTGGAAAGAGGTGATATACTAATAGATGGTGGTAATACATTTTATAAAGATACCATTAGTCGTACTAAGACTTTGTTAAAAGAAGGAGTGTACCTGATTGGCATGGGTATTTCTGGAGGTGAAGAGGGCGCCTTGAAAGGACCTTCTTTAATGCCAAGTGGTTCAAAACAAGCTTATGAGCATATATCACCCATTTTAAAAAAAATCGCTGCACGATTCAATGGGGAACCTTGTGTTACATATATTGGTTCCGCTGGTTCTGGTCATTATGTAAAAATGGTGCATAATGGTATTGAGTATGGGGATATGCAATTAATTGCCGAATCTTATTCGGTTTTAAAAAATGGATTAGAGTTAAATAATGATGAGTTATCAAGTATATTTAATAAGTGGAATGAAGGAGAGTTGAACAGTTATCTAATAGGTATTACAAAAAATATTCTTATAAAGAAAGATAAATATGGATGTTATCTGCTCGACTTTATTCGAGACGAAGCAGAAAATAAAGGTACTGGACAATGGATTTCTCAAAGCGCTTTAGAATTAGAGGAACCATTAAGTTTGATTACGGAATCAGTATTTGCTCGTCATCTCTCTTTATTTAAACAGCAGCGGATCACTGCTTCTAAAGTCCTGATCGGTCCTAAGAAAAAAGTATTTTTCGGTGAAAAGTCATCATTTATTGAAAAAGTGCGTCGTGCGCTTTATTTAGGAAAAATTGTTTCTTATTCTCAAGGTTTTTCTCAACTAAAATCAGCTTCTGAAAAAAATAGTTGGAATGTAAATTACGCAAATATTGCGAGAATATTTCGATCTGGTTGCATTATTCAGGCTCAGTTTCTTCAAAAAATTGTTGATGTCTATATCGTAGATCCGGAAACTAGTAACTTAATTTTGGCTCCCTACTTTAAAAAAATTACTAATGACTATCAGAAGGCATTACGTGATGTAGTAATCTATGCCATTGAAAATGGTATACCAATGCCGACTTTTTCTTCAGCTATTGCTTATTATGATAGTTATAGATCTGCAATCTTGCCTGCTAATCTTATTCAGGCTCAACGAGACTATTTTGGTTCTCATACATATAAGCGTATTGATCAAGAAGGAGATTTTCATACGCAATGGTTATTATCAGGCGAGTAATCTTTTTAAATTAGATATAATAATATATAGTACATAAAAATTAATAGATTATATGTCTTTAGATACTTTATAAAAAAATAACATCATTATAATAATGATCTGATGAGCTAACTCTAATTATTTATGGAGGATGGGTTATGAAAATGATTGTTTAAAATACAGTAAAACAATGAATGTTATAAACTTTATAAAAGTTAACTGATTAAATTTCAGTTGTTTTTGATTTTTTATATAACATATAAATATATGCCGTGTTTTTCTTGATTTGAAAAATTGATTAATTAGTATGTTATAAAAGCACGTTTATTAAAAACGAATGTGTGAAGGTGCCGTAATTCATAAGAAATTACTAATAAAAATAATTTCTTAAAAAGATGGGGTTGTAGTTGGTCTATAGGCTATAAGCCTAATATAGCTTATAATTTTAAATTATAGTAGTAGATGTGTTGCTATTTATATCCCATTCTTCGGTTAGATTTTAAGAAATAGTGGTGAAATTATAATATTCAGTGGAACCTGTATAAAGAATTGTATTTTAATTTTGATGTTATGTATAGGAAATACCCTTCTCTCTACCATATAGAAAGAATTAAAATCTAATTTTAATGTTATTAAGAATGCTAATAATTAATTAAGTGTTTTTCAATAAAACAATTAAAAAAAGTTATAGGTTCAAATAAGGATATCCAGTTAAGTGGATATATTTTACTATACCCTAAAGACTTGAATATATGAACTACATAAGACTAAATTTACAAATGGCTTGTGAGGAAGTTAATGGTGTGCCTAAAAAAAGAGATTTTCTTCGCTGGCTTTATGGAATGCTTTCATTATTCAAAAAACAGGTTGAAATTACAATTCGGGTTGTAGATGAACCTGAAATCTACGCGTTAAATATGATGTATCGTGGTAAAAATCAGACAACTAATGTGTTATCCTTTCCATGTAATGTATTTGAAGAAATTAAACTGCCGTTGTTAGGAGATCTAGTGATTTGTCGTCAAATAGTAGAACGCCAAGCATATCAGCAAGAAAAATTGCTAGAATCGCATTGGGCTCATATGGTTATTCATGGTTCGCTTCATTTATTAGGATATGATCACGTTAAGATTAAAGAAGCATACAATATGGAATCATTGGAAATTAAGATAATGAATGAGCTTGGTTATCAAAATCCTTATTATTTAAAATAATCGCTGTATTTTCTAAAATAATAATTCAAGCATTTATACTAGATATGTTGTTTGTTTTTCATAACATTAGTATCATAATAATATTGTTATTTTAAGAGTTTAATTTTAAATTACAGCATGAATTTTTAGAAATCAATACATTGATTAAGGATAAAATTCTTAAAAGAATTAAGTTTTTCTCAATGTTCTTATTTAATAAATTTTATTATTTTTCTATTTGCATAAATACTCAATGCTGATACTTATTGTTCATATACTAATGTAAATATCAACTGAATTGACATTAAAAAGTATATTTTTACAAATTTCTTTTTATATGTGAAAAGGGTTACTAATTAATTTAATCTACCGAGTTCTTTGATGAGAGAGTTGCTAGATATTTTCTTAAAAAAATCACCCTAGAACTTAAAATAAATATAAAAGAAGGAATGTAATTTCTACTTTATAAGGTTAACAGGGGAAAAATATTTTTACTTGGTATAGTAAAGTAATTTATGTGATTCAATTAATAGAAGAAAAACTTTATAAGTTAGATGTTGATTTTTAATAGAAAAGTGATAGCTTTTTTTATCAATTCAACTATATAGATATAGTCTAATTCCAATTACGATTTTTTTATAAAAAAATAATTTTTATTTTTTAAAAATAAAAATATCACTAATATATAAATGTATTATTTTTTTCTGTTTTCAGAAAAATAAAATAACTTTAGCTACATTCTTTTTTTTGTAGCGTCTATCGCTTAAATTTTATCTAAGTGTTTTAATTTTTCCTTTTTATCTAAAGTTTTTTTACTGCCAGGATAGTATTTTTTTTCTTATTAGGAGATTACTTCATGTTATATCAACCTCCTTTTCCTTCACGTTTACCTTCGCATTCTGCCGAGCTTCCATTAACTCTAATTTCTCTAGAAGATTGGGTATTAGTTATGTTGAATGGTAAAGATACTATTAAGTATCTTCAAGGGCAGTTGACCTGTGATGTTTGTTCATTAAAAGGCAACCAATTTTGTTTTTCAGCTCACTGTAACCCTAAAGGTAAAATGTTAAGTTATCTATGTGTATTTCATTATTATGATGGAATTGGATTATTTGAACGACGTAGTGTACTAGACTTTCAGTTAAAAGAAATGAAAAAATATGCCGTTTTTTCTAAAACTAGAATCATTGTTAATGATAGTGTTGTATTATTAGGTTTAGCTGGTTTTCAAGCAAGGGTTGCAATGAATAAATTGTTTACTGTTTTACCCGATATCAGTTGTCCTGTTGTATATCATCAGAATACAACAGTTCTTTATTTTAATCTTCCAAAGCCGCGTTTTTTATTAATAACAACGCCAACTATATGTGATATGTTTCAAAAAATACTGATGGGGCAAGTTCAACTGAATAATAGTCAACAATGGTTATCTTTAGAAATAGAAGCAGGTTATCCAATAATCGATAGTGCTAATGTCGAAGAATTTATTCCTCAAGCGGTTAATATACAAGCACTTGGTGGTATCAGCTTTACAAAGGGGTGTTATATAGGACAAGAAATAGTCGCAAGAGCTAAATATCGTGGAGCTAATAATCGCGCTCTTTATTGGTGTTCAGGTGTTTCTAGCTATCTTCCTGATATTGGTGACAGTTTAGAACTTAAAATAGGAAACAATTGGAAACCTACGGGTAAGGTGTTGGCAGCTTGTCGATTAAAAAATAATATAATCTATGTGCAAGTTGTATTAAATAATACATTATTATACGATAGCATTTTAAGGGTAGTTGGCGACAATGCCTGTACCCTCTTCGTTCAGACCTTACCTTACATGCTTTGTTAATTAAATTTGTGCATCTGTCCATATAAAGATGCTTTTTAGCAAAAGTACTTCTTCTATTCAACCATATAATAATTTTGATATTAATTTTTCTTGCATTCTTCTTGATAATGTTATTTCTGATAACAAAAGTAGGTTCATGTGGGGGAAGTATTAATTTTTCCTATAAAAAAGAAGCATTAAAATTTTTTTTAAAAGAGCACTAAAGTGCTTGTTCTTGGTTTTAAAAACTGAGACTATTTAGCAGTTTTGTCCTGCATGGATAAAAAAATGACTTAGCATGTTCTCTCTAAGAGAAAAACACACTAAAAATAGATTTATAAAACTTTTAGATAGAATGATAAATTACTGATGGTAAGGTGTCATCAGTGCTTATTGTCATGATTTCACAACCATTTTTTATTACTACGACTGTATGCTCATACTGTGCCGATAAACTATGATCCTTGGTTTTGACAGTCCAGCCATCTTTCATGATACGAATACGGCGATCACCTGCATTTACCATAGGTTCAATAGTAAAAGCCATGCCGGGTTCTAATATCACGCCACCGTCTTCTGCATCATAATGCAACACCTGCGGCTCTTCATGAAATTTTTTTCCAATACCATGGCCACAGTACTCCCGAACTAGTGAGAAATTTCTTTCTTCAACAAATTTTTGTATAGCTTTACCTAATGATCGCAATCGGATACCTGGTTTAATCATACGAATTGCAAGATAAAGACTATCTTTGGTTACCTGGCATAAACGTTTTCCCATGATAGTTGGTCTCCCTACAAAGAACATTCGAGATGCGTCTCCATGAAACCCGTCTTTTATAACGGTGACATCAATATTAAGAATATCACCTTCTTTAAGTTTTTTTTTATCACTGGGAATTCCGTGACAAACAACTTCATTAACCGAAATACAAACTGATTTTGGAAAAGAGTGATAGCCCAGCGAAGCGGAAATAGCATGTTGTTTCTCAGTAATATATTGATGACATAAACGATCTAATTCTCCAGTACTAATATTAGGTTTGATATAAGGTTTAATCATATCTAATACTTCAGCAGCTAGTTGGCCAGCAACGCGCATTTTTTCGATATCATGTGTTGTTTTTATAGAAATAGCCATAATAAAGACCTACATTCGCTATTAATTTAAATAATGATAAATAATATCGAATAAATTAGCGAATGAGATTAATGTTTGTTTGATTGAATTAACTAAATAATTTTTATTTTATGGCAACCATATGATTCTTGTAATTTTTAGAGATTATTATCTGAATACAATACTTTTTTTTATTGTAACAGTGCTTTATTTATAAAATATCTGTTTAAGTAAAACATTTTTATAATATTTTTTAATAATTTCAAAATTATATTAGTTAACTAAAATCTCCAAATGAGATACTTGTCGATTTTTCTAATTAAATGTATTGATAAATAAGTATGTGAATACTATAGTGCTTATATAAGTTTAAAATAGTTCTATTGAATTTGTTTTAAGCAGATAAAGTTTATATTATAACATTTAGGTATAAAAATGTAGCTGTAATAAACCCGATCTTTTATGTCGATTATATCATAATTTAAATTGTTTTATGAAGGTAATAAGAGAGAATTTATCAAAAGATTAATTGACGGATCTAAAATCAGATCGTAATCACATAGAAGTAGAAGATAATATAAAACATGAGATTTTTTATTGGCTTCAGAGAATGATTTGAAAAGAATTAATTAGTATTTATAGTTCTTTTTAAGAAAATGTTTTTTAATTAAGAAGAAGAAAGTTATTTTTTCTTATATTTAAGATAATTAGTATAATTTTTGATAAAAATAATGCTTTAAATAAAAAAGTTATTAATTTTAATAAATTAATAAAAAGATTGAATATACAACAAAGAAAAGTATATTTTTTTTAAATTTTTGTTATATTTAATTTTTAAAATTTTTATAGAAGATCTCTTCTATAATAAAGAAAAAAATGCTTAATATCATGTTAATAATTTATTCTTACATTGGTAAGAATAAAAACTATTGCTAAAAAATGTTATAATTAGCGGAAGTGAAATTGTGATCAATATAACTGGATAAAGATTTTTTTTTAATTATTGTTTTTTTTTTGAGAAATTGATTCTTTTTAGATAAGTTTTTTTAATCAAAAAAATATTAATTTATATAATTAATAATTAAAATAAATTAACTTTAATTTAGGCATAGTGCATTTGTTATGTTACCTATATTTTCTATTATTTATACTGTTTGATCTTTGAATATCCTGATCTCACAAAAGTCGTCGGTATTTTATCTATAGATAACAAATATAAATGATGTTTCATATTATCTACTATTTAGTACTACAGTTAATTGTTTTTTTTAAAACGTGATCCACTTAATTGGCTAATTAATCTTTTTTTTTAAAACTGTAAAATATTATATGGACAAAAGTGAAATAAAATTAATACTAATGAAAGCTTTAGTATTAGATGAAGTGCATGTGAGTGGAAATGGTAATCATTTTCATGTTATCGCTGTTAGTGAGCAATTTAATGGTATGAGTGAGGTAAAAAAACAGAAGATAATATATGCACCATTAGTAAAGTATATTTTAGATAATCGCATCCATGCTTTAACAATTAAGGCATGTACTCCTAATGAGTGGAAGGGTGATAGTAATAATCGAAATAGTTTTTAAATGCAATCTTTTTTTTAATTAACTGCCTTTTCGTGTAATACAGAGAGAAATCTTGATGGATAAATTTAGGATCCAGGGTCCTACTCAGTTAAGCGGTGAAATTACTATTTCTGGTGCTAAAAATGCCGCTTTGCCTATCCTTTTTTCAGCTTTGCTTACTGAAAAACCTGTAGAAATCAAAAATGTTCCAAAATTAAAAGATATTGATCTCACTCTGCAATTGCTTGCTCATCTTGGTGCAAAAGTAAAACGTAATGAATCAGTTTATGTAGATGCTAGTTACGTTAATGTTTACTCTGTACCTTATGAGTTAGTAAAAACCATGCGTGCATCTATTTGGGCATTAGGACCTTTAGTGGCGCGCTTTGGTCAAGGAAAAGTATCTTTACCTGGTGGGTGTCCTATCGGTACACGTCCTGTAGATTTGCATATTCGTGGGTTAGAGCAGTTAGGTGCTACTGTTCAATTAGAAAAGGGTTATATTAAAGCATCAGTAAATGATGGTTTACATTGTGCGCATATTGTTATGGATAAAATAAGTGTAGGGGCGACAGTAACAATTATGGGTGCGGCGACATTAGCTACAGGTACTACAGTTATAAAAAATGCAGCTAGAGAGCCAGAAATTGTTGATACCGCTAATTTTCTCATTACTTTAGGAGCGAAAATCAGTGGTGCTGGGACCGATACAATTATAATAAAAGGGGTTACACGTCTTGGAGGTGGTGTTTATCGTGTCTTACCAGATCGTATAGAAACAGGTACATTTTTGGCAGCAGCAGCTGTTTCTCGCGGAAGAGTGATTTGTCATAATACCTGCCCTAATATAGTAGAACCTGTGTTACTAAAATTACGAGAAGCAGGTGCTGATATTAGTGTTGGAAAAGATTGGATAAGTTTAGATATGCACTCTCAGAGACCAAAAGCAGTTATGGTGCACACTGCTCCACATCCTGGGTTTCCTACCGATATGCAAGCACAGTTTAGTTTGCTAAATTTAGTAGCCAAGGGAACTGGTTGTATTACAGAAACGATCTTTGAAAATCGATTTATGCACGTTCCTCAATTAATTCGCATGGGAGCACAAGCAGAAATAAAAAGTAATACTATTATTTGTCGTGGTGTAGAGACATTATCAGGAGCAAAAGTAATAGCAAGTGATTTGCGTGCATCAGTCAGTTTAGTATTAGCGGGTTGTATAGCTAAGGGAATAACCATAGTAGATCGAATTTATCATATTGATCGCGGGTATGCCTGTATTGAAGAAAAATTACGAAGTATGGGGGCTAATATTGAAAGGATTTAGTAGATAGTAAATCTACTTTCTATTAAGAAGTTTTTATTTTTTTTATTCTAGCATATTTGTGCAATTGTTTGTTAATTTTTACTGGATATTTTCCATATCACTTGTACGATCTGTATGCATCAAATATATAAAAATATTTTTAACTATTTTTGAGTTCAACGTAATCATTAATTTAATATGAGTTGAAAATATCAATTAATAAAATAGATTTATTATATTAGGCATTTTCAATAGAAATGTTATAATATGTTATTTTATTTAAATTGATCGATTTACTTGGAAATTTATTGTTTTTATAAATAAAGTCAATAGACTGTTAATAAACAAATAAAGAATGACCGTGATGTAGAAAATTATTCCATCATAAGTGCGATCATACAGGATTTGACTTTGTCAAATAATATCTATGAGAGTAATAATGTAGAACAATACAGTATTTTAAAAGATTATCACCATATTTTTATTAAAGAAATCTGAAAAATACGTTTAATAATAAGTGGCGGTAGAAGATATACCGGTTGACATGCACTTTTTTCGTAGTTCAGCGTAAGATTACCATTGTTCAGGTGGAATAGTGCTCATTATACGAAAAAAATAGTTAGGTTCTATAAAAATCAATGTTTAATGATAACGTGATTGTGTTGCACATATCTAATTTTGATAAAGTAATCTTTAGAATTAAGGAATTTTATATGAGCCAAAAATTGGCTATGTTCGTAGTATATTAACGATTTGTTTTATATTAATTATAGGGTTTTAGTGAAGATTGCGATATAGATAGTGATGAGCTTTGACAACAAAAACATGCGCATTATTCGAATAATGATAAAAATATCATTAATAGTAATGACATTACTATAAAATCATAATCGAGAGAGACAAGTTGATAGGGATTTAAGATAATATTTTTAATGAATAATAAATTATTTAAATACTTTTAAAGCGATTGGTTCTTCAATTTGAGTTTTTAATAACACGTGGTAACAAAGAATAATAAGTAAATAAATATCAACCATTGTTCACATACCAATTAAAAGATTATTGGGTTACTATAATAATAGTTTTTTTATTTAAAACATTACTTCGCTGACGCCAATTAATAATATAAAATCAATATTTATCAATGAAGTAATCTATTGGTCCTCGAAATAGATAATAATGTTATATCATATTTTTATAGTAAAGTTATTTAGAAGTACGTTGCAACATTAGTTATTTTTTTAATCGCTTATTTTTTTTTTGATTTCCATCACTTTTATCTACTTTTCAATAGATTTTATAGCCATATTTGATAGGCGCCTAAGATCCATATAATAATGTTAATGTGACAAATTTAAAAAAATGACTAGTATCAAAAATTTTAACTGAATAACGAAATCATAATAAATAAATCTTAATTTTGTTATTATGTTTATTACTAAAATAATTAATAATTTTAATATTACAAAATAAATAAATATTATTAATAATACTTTATATAAAGTCTTATGGTATCATTATAAATGTTCTAGTTTTAATCTAAAAAATATTATATCAATTCTAGAGGTAGGATTTTAATAACTAAAATAAGTCTGATTACCATTGAATTTATAGCTAGCAAATTAGTTATTTCTAGTAGTGATAGTAATGAGTTTTTATCAAGATAATTTATTTAGTAGACCATATTTTAAAGGTATAATAACCAATGTTATTTTTTTAGGTGTTCTAACATATTCTGTTAAAATTATTTAGCAACGTTATATTATTAAGTTAAACTTAGATACTAAGATCCTATCTAAAAATAATCTTTATTTTTTACTCTTTCTGAAAAGGTTATAAAGTTGTGATGTTTGATTAAATCTTCATTGATAACAGCAATGTCTTTAAATACGCTTTATATCCGCCTATTTCATAAACTAAAATAGAATTTTATTAACTATATCATATGATATCAAAATAATTTTCAGGATGTTTTTTTTATATTGGGTGTTTCTGAATGGTGGAGTTGTTTTGTGTTTCGAAACTTTAACCAGATAGAGATGACTGTTTCTTAATGCATCTTTCTTGGTGATGAAAGGTGCTGAGTTTTTATGGTGTAGGTCTATAAAGGTTATTTGTTTCAGCCTATCTAAAGTAATATCTCTATCAGAAATTATATTGTCATATCGATAAAAGTAGAAACTAGAATTTAATAAATAAATACCTGATTACTGAAAGTGTAATTTGTTTGTGTTTTTTATATAGGCATTTAGCTTAGCTTAATACTAAAACCATGGTTCTATTATTAAAACCTATAGACTCAAATGGTTTATGAATTGCTTCAGAAAGAAAAACGTAGAGTTTTTTTGTGGAGCTGTTAGTCTTCATACACATAGTAATCAATAATATACTAAAGAAGATTTATTTATTTTTGACATTTTTTCTAGAAAAGATTAATTAGGTGACTACTGATAATCACTAATGTTTATTACTATTAAAAAGATCTTTATCATCTTATTCTATAATGGATTTATTTTTTATATACTTACTCGGATAATTACTTGCATTTGACCCTCTGCTTAATGAGCAACAATTATTTAAGTGATGCATATTCTAAATCTTATGCATGATGTTGACCATTTTAACTAGTATAGTCGGTTTCAGAGTTAATGTTAGTTCATTAAATAATAAAATTTTGGTTCTATCATGACTTCCTTAGCAATAGCTAATCGTTATTTCTCTATCCAGATGGATGTAATGAAAAACATTTAGTATAATTGATTAGATAAAGACCTTTCAGCAATTTGTTTGCGAATATGTTAGCTTTGTAACGTTTTAGTCCACAATCTTATCAAGATGTGGTAATAAAAATTATGGCGAATTATTAAAATGGTCCATAAATAGCATCTGTTGAAATACTATTTTAATAATTTTGCGTAGTGTTTGCGGATAAATTTAAAATCGAGGGGGGGGGTAAGGTTAAAATTGAAATACTTATTAGTATTCTAATTTTTAGTTCATTGCTGTTGGGGATTTTTAGCAAACTAAAGACATGTAAGAGTAAATTGTTTCCGGAAGTGATCGGGCTCATTTATACTAATGTATCTCCTTCTTGGAAGATTAAATTGATATAAAAAGTACTTGATAGGATTATTAAAAATAATTGATATATTTGAGTCGAATGCTAATTAGCATGGACTTAAAAACCATTAGAAATGACAACGTTTCTTTTTTTTTAATAAATATAAATTATATTCTATTGGATTTGAATAAGATAATAGAGTATAATTTATATTTCTAATTATAAATACGGTGATTTTTCTTGTAGAGACGTTTAGATGATTTTGAAAAAATGTTAATTTTTTAAATAGATATAAAAAAATATACGGAAAAATTTCTTGTTTTATCGTTTTTATATTTATAAAACTATTGATCTAAATAATGTTGAATGGTTTATTTTTTTATAATTTAGACATGTTGATTGACGTTATTTTTAATAATACTTAAACTGGTACTAAAAATTTAGATTTCTAATTAATGAGAATGCAAATAAAAATTTTACTTTTAAATAAAAATTAATTTTTATGTAGAAGATTAAAGTTACTTTCTTCATTAGAAGAATTAAGAAGTAAATAAATAAAAGGTAATAGTACAGTTTTATTTAAAAAAACAAAATAAAGTAAAATATCATTTTAAGAAATATTAAATAATCAAATTATTTATTGTGATAGTTCTTATTTTTTAGGTTGATATAATACATTAAATTAAAAATGTTATAATACTAATATAAAGATATTGTAAAATAAATACGACTGTTAATGCGGATTATTTTTCTGAATAAGGGTCAAAATGTATATTAATGGTTTTAGCATTGATACAAGAATATTCGGAAATAATAACATTCAGAATAAAATCGAATTATCATCAATGATATGAGGATTTATTTTAAAAACAGATATATGTTTATTAAATATCGTTATTATAAACAAAAGTAGATTTTATGCTATAAAAAAATAAATTAGTGAAATAATTAACTTCATTAAAAAAAACACTGTTTTTGTAAAAATATAGCAAGATGGATATTTTTTTTAAAAAACTATTAGATAGTAATTACTTTCAATGAATTTTTCTTTAAAAATGTGTTTTTTTACATAAAAATATGTTTTAAGTTAGTTTATTGCTAAATTTTCTTACGATTTATCTTATAGACAAGAAAAGAGACGATATGTCGTTCGACAATATATTTTATATGGCTGTTTACATATTTTTAATATATAAATAAAAGTCTATTTAATAGATAGGATTTACTAAAATAAATTACCAATCAGAAAAAAAATATATCTATTCCATTATTAAAAATATAAGAGTATATTAATAAGAATTTATTTAAGTAGCATGTAAATATACATCCGTAGCTCAGTTGGTTAGAGTGCTATCTTGACATGGTAGAGGGCGGTGGTTCAAATCCACTCGGATGTACCAGTTGTTCTTTTTCAGATGTATCTGACTTGATCAATTTATTAAAGAATGTCATACATTTATAGTTTTATTTTTAACAAAATATTAACGTTTTCAATATCTATTATGTGAATTGATTATGCGTTTTTCGTCAGTATTAATTAAAAATTATGCTTATTTCTTATATCGTCATTAAACCTTTGACGTATTTTTTTTATGACTATTCTTTTTTTTCTGATTATTTTAAATAATAAGGAAATGGTTTTTTTTTAAAGGGTATTGATTTCATTCTTATGGCGCTTTTTTAAAAAAATAATTTTTTTTGTTTTTCTAATAACTAAATTGTGATAATGAGAGATGTAAATTTAAATTTATTGGTCAGTTATCTTTTAAATTTTAATTAAATCTCTATTTTTTTTATTTCTATGGCGCATCATTTAGCGATTAGTTAATATAGATAATCGAAATATATAATATGATATGTTATCAATATTATTTTTTTTAAAATAAACACCTTTATATTAATAAAATATTTTATTTAAATTAAACAACTAAAAAAAGAATTTAGTCATTGATAGTTCTTTTATATTTTTTTAAATAAAGATATTACCTGCTAATAGTAACTGTTTTAATTTTTTTCTTAAAAATTATATTTTTTTAATAAAAACTAATTTTTAATAATATTATTATTTTTTCATTTAAAATTTAGAAGTAATGTTGAGAATTAAGACGATAAGTTTATTGATTTGATATTTTTAAATTAGTAGAGTACTTTTTCTTATAAAATATTTTTTTATTTAATTTATTTTTATATAAAATTTAAAAATCGTTAAATAATTTAAATATAATCTTAATATTTTTATGTATATAGATATTGCTTTAAAGTTTATTATAACTTTAGTCTTTTTTTTCTTTTTAAGTATTGGAAGATGTGTTAATTTTTTTAAATTGTATTTAATTCACATTAAACTAATAGTTTTTAATAATATTTTTTGTTAGATCAGAATGAGAGCGATTAAAATCGTAAAAATAGATGTACAATTAATTGTTTTTTTTAGAAGATTAAAGTTGGAAAAAATAAAAATTTTTAGAAATTAGTATAAAAATTAATATTTATGTTTTTATCATAAGAGTGGGATATACAATTAAGTGATATATGTTTATATATAAATTATAATTTATAAGATTAACGTGTATTAATGTGTTTCTCTGCTACTGGAATGTTGACTCTCTACCAGAGCATAAGCCCTAATACGTCAGTATTTGGTAAAATAGTTGAATGAAATTAAATAAAAATATTTAATATTGTCTGTTATCCTGAATTAATCATTAAATAGAAAAATCTAATTTCTTGTAAGAAATGTCACTTAAAAAATAATATAATTTATTACTGCAATAGTAAACAAATTTTTGCAAGTAAGCGTATTAATAAGCGATAATATTCCGTTATAAAAGAAAATTAATTTACTTATTTTTTATTATTTTATGTAACTACGCTGTATATATAACGTTTATAGAATGACGACAACTTTAAAAAAATAAATTTTTTATATTTTAATCAAATAGAAAGTTTTATCAAATATAAGATTTACCCTCTTAGGGAGTAGGATAACTTATTGTAGAGGTATATATAAAAATTAAAGCTATTCATATAAATAATTGTTTCCATGCAGGGAAAATTAAATTAATATTAGGATTTTTTTTATTAACTGCTTCCTTGAAGGGAGCACTAGAGCATTAAGATATCAAATAAAAATATTTCATATTTTTTTAAAAGATCAATATTTATAATGTTGTATTATCTGAAGTCTTTAAAAAATAAAAAATTGTTTTACTTTCAATGTAAAGTTTAAGTAAGGATGGGTGTTATATATCATGTTCAGATGATTTAATGATTATCGCCATATATATAAAAAGATATCTTTATTATTTAGTTTATTAATTAATAACTTGAATAAAAATTATAATTTGTCTTCTTTAAAAGAAGACCTATGTTTATCTATTTTAGATGTTCTAGAAAGATTATTACAGATTGTTTAGGACATGACAGAGATTTTATTAAAAAATCTTTAGATCACTCATTAATAATTAATTAAAAATAGTGTAAGTTAATTTAGAAATGCTTTTTTTTCTAAATAAATATTATCTATTTAACCACTTAGATGCAATATTTATAATTATTTATGCAAATAAATGAACAGATCGATGAGGGGATTTTATTTAAACCGATATTTTCAAAACAAGGTATATACTTGCTTCTACGTAAAATAAGAGAATTATATTCTCTTAATATTTTTTAGGTGTATAGTTTTATTTTTTTATTTAAATGTTTAAGTAACTTTAGCTAAACATATTGATTCTATTTTTGGCTGCAATGGTGTGCCTATGAATTAATAAAATTGACCTAGTGTTCATTGATAAGGTACGCATTAATATGAATTAAAATAGAATGATGATTCTAATCAATCTAAATCAGAGTTAAGTTTTAATTAAAAATAAGAAATTTAGATAAATTGAATATTGTATGAGTAATAGCTGTAATAGATATATTTTATTTTACTGATAATAGGTATAACTACATTTATTTAATTACATATATTAAATATTAAGGTTATGAAAATAATAAAATCACTTAATATGAATAACAATCATATAACCAATAAACAAAATTGAATATAATAATTTATCTACTAACAGAAGAGCGTGATTACTATATTTCTTTATGCAACAAATTGAAATAGCTCTCTTACATTGAAATATATTTAACATTTTTATTTTCCAATTGAAGAATAAAAAATTCTTTTATCTAAATCTATTTAATTTCGGGTATTTATTATACTCTTTCTTTTGAAGTTCCGGTATTTTTTTTGGAAAAACAGATACTGAAAAACGTGCTGTATTCTAAAGATCGGTATTTTAAGTTAAGAGGTAAATATGATTAAAAAAATTGGTATACTGACAAGTGGTGGTGATTCACCGGGAATGAATGCAGCTATCCGAGGAGTTGTACGGGCATGGCTATCTGAAGGTTTAGAAGTTTACGGCATTTACGATGGCTATTTAGGTCTTTTTCAAGATCGTATGGAAAAATTAGATCGTTATAGTGTCTCAGATATGATTAACCGTGGTGGCACTTTTCTCGGTTCTGCGCGGTTTCCAGAATTTAAAGAAGAAAAAATTCGACTTGTTGCTATTCAAAATATGAGAAAACGTGGTCTAGATGCGTTGGTTGTCATTGGGGGAGATGGATCTTATATGGGGGCTAAACGATTGACGGAAATGGGTTTTCCTTGTATTGGATTGCCGGGTACAATTGATAATGATGTAGCTGGTACCGATTATACTATTGGTTATTTCACTGCTTTAGAAACTGTCGTTGAAGCGATAGATCGACTTCGTGATACGTCTACATCACATCAACGTATTTCTATAGTCGAAGTTATGGGGCGGCATTGTGGGGACCTAACAATGGCGGCAGCTATTGCAGGCGGATGCGAATTTATTATTTTGCCTGAAGAAGAATTTAAACCAGAAAACTTAGTATACGAAATTAAGGCGGGTATCGCTAAGGGTAAAAAACATGCTATTGTTGCTATTACTGAGCATATCTGTGATGTTTCCAAATTAGCACAATATCTTGAACAAAAAACAGGGCGGGAAACACGTGCAACCGTATTAGGTCATATCCAACGCGGTGGTAGCCCAGTCGCTTATGATCGTATTTTAGCATCTCGTATGGGTGCATATTCTATTGAATTGTTATTACAGGGTTACGGTGGTCGGTGTGTTGGGGTGCAAAATGAGCAATTAGTGCATCATAATATTGTTGATGCTTTAAAAAAAATGAAACGTCCTTTCCGTAAAGACATCCTAAAAATAGCAAAAAAGCTTTTTTGATTTTTTTCTTTAACTTAATTTTTTAATGTAAGTGTAATTGCTGCATTGAGATAGATTTATCTATACAACTATGCTCTAATGTTTAGAGGAATATGTTTATCTAAAATTAGATTCATTTTAAAAATAATTATTTATGATAGAAAATTGACATGAATTTTTTCTAAAGATAGAGTTGCTCATAGTAAGTCTTAACAGTATTTTTATATAAAGTTTTTATGTTTCTTCTAACTTATCATATGACGATAATTGCATAGATTTGTTAAAAGCGATAAAAAATACAACGACTTTTCTTTATCTTTGGACATAAAATAAATAAAAATTTGAATTGTCGTTAATTTTGATGATAATTTTATTTAAAACCCCTTGGTCTGAATTTAAAATTATTATGTTATATCATCTTATTTTTAGAGGATGATTATTTTTTTACTTAGGTTTTATTGATTCAGATTTTTACAAATAAACATTAATGATATTGTTATTGTTTTTTTAATAAAAACCGATTATCAATATACTATTGATCCATTTCATACATAAATAAATTTATTATTTTATGATATAATAATACCACAAAATTAATCTAAAGTAAAAATAAGTTGTTCTAAGAACATATACAATTGTTTTTAGTTTAAAATTAAGAAAGTGAGTAATGAATGACCAAAATAACCACTTTTTAAAAAAAGATTAATGTTAAGGATTCTTTGAGCATATTTTAGGAATGGGTACAACAATAATTGTTTTTATAGCATAAAAACATTATGGTCGTAATCATAACATGCTTTATACTATAAACTTTTTAAAAACTTTCTTATATTAAGAAATGTTGTAAATTAAAATCACTTAACAATATCGCCACTGAAGTGGCGACATTAGTTTTCCATAATGTTTATTAGATAATAAGTTATTTGATTAGTAGCATTAATTTAGTAAATTACATTATTTGTTTAGATTTTACTTTCTTTTACTTTAAAATTGCATTTGTTTGCAATTGAATGGCGTTCAACTTTAATAGCTAGGATACAGCGGCCTACAAATAAAAGTTTTATCAAAACTCAAACTTCATCCATCTTATTTAATAGGCAACGTAGACGATCTTGCCAGATGTTTTGTTCTTCTCTAAGTTGTTCATTTTCGCTAACTAGCGTTTCTTGGTTTGTTTTTAACCATTCCATCTCTTTGTTTAGACACTTATTTTTTTCTTTTAGATCTTCTATCTCCATTTGTAAAAGCGTTATTGTGTCAATTGCTTGCTGAACTTTAATTTCTAATTTTTCAAATACTTCAAATGTCATTTATTTTTCCTCAAAAAATAAGAGATTTTGATCAGTGGTGTTGAGGTATTTTTTTATAACTTAAATCACTAGACCGTTAGGTATATCTTTATCTATACTTTACTAATTTATATTAGATGAGAAGTAATTGTATTCTTCCTATATTTATAAAAATTATCGTAATTAAGAACATTATATTCCTTGTCATGATTTTTTTTTGTTTTTTTTGCTAGAAAAGCTTTGTTTTTTTAATAGAGATTTTAGCCAAATTGTTTTTATTTTCTAAATAGTTAACAGTCAAGAATAAAGATTAATTTATTTAACACGACGAATAATGAAAAAGTATAATAATTAATGTATATTAAAATTATTATGTTTATAACATAACTAACATATTCTATTTCACTGCATTGTTTTAGTTAGAGATAAGGTTGTTATATTGTTTTTATAATCTTCTTACTTAAATCATTTTATAATAGATTCATGATTGCATGGATCCATATTTCAAAAAAAAATCGCTAAATGATTACATCAAGCTAGATTTATTCAGTGTGTTTAAGAATTAAATTGTTCTTGTTGATTTAAAATAATATTTTATGATAAATGTCATATAGTCTATGTTTATTCATAGATATAAGGTTTAAATGATGTTTTTTTTAGAATAGAACTTTTAAGTTATCAATTAGTTATGTGATTTAAATTAAGAACGATATGACAATTATTTTTTTAAATCATTTAAGTTTTTATATGTTTTCTTTATGTGCCATAAGTTAAATTATTTTTTTTAAACTCATTGAAATTGTATATATATTATTGAATAATAAAAGATGTCTATCTATTTTTTTATTATCGAAAAAATGCAGTTTAACATATTGGCTATTAATCTGTTTTATTTCGAATTTTTCGAGTAGAATAAATTATTAAATTAGATAACAGCGTAATGTGAATTTTATGAATAGACGATTAATTAACATAAATAACTTCATTTTTTTAGACTTCTTATATTTACACACTAATTTATAGTGAAGTTGTTTTTTTTAATCAATTCTATTTAATTATTTATCTATCCAAGTAAAATTTTATCAATGTTTAATATAATCAACATTCTTAATACTTTGATCACTAAGAATATATACTTTTTAAGTATTTTGTTGTTTGCTTTTGATTTTGTTTTCATATTTTTTAGAACATAAAAACATCAAATAAGTCTTTTAGTTTTAGAGAGCTGATATAAAAACTTTATCTGAAAAAAAATAATTAAAGTTTTTAGATATATTTTATATTTTATTAATAAATATAGTAAGGTTATTAAATTTATATATTAAAAAATTTATTTTATATAAAAATTGTGCTATTAAGTAGATTTTTTTATTCGGTAGATTTTTATCATAGAATATTTAACAATATATACTGCCGTGTATTTAATATGATTTAAATATATTTTTAATGAAATATAACTTTATTTCTGTTAACATTAATATTTAATAAGCGTACTCATAATGTCTAATAAATATTAGACGTTGTAAGAAAATAATGGTTTTTATATAAAATCAACTGCTAGAAATATGTTTTTTTAATGAAAACGATACTCAATAAACGTATAGCTTTAGTAAAATATATCGGCATTATTATCGATAATGAGTAACATTTAAGATAATAATCTTATCATCAGGTTTATTGTTTATAAATTACTAATTTATTTATAATATTTTTAGCTCATAAAGCTAAATTAGGGCTTGATTTGAAGAAATAGTATCAGGTTCTAGTGTATTCAATAACTCGATTACCGGTATTATAAATTTATTTTTTTTTGTGAAATAAGTGATGACTCTTGGAAGGTATGTGAATCTTTACTTGCAATTCTATATAGATGGTTTTTCTGGTTGGTTGAGTTTTGTTTTAGCAAGAGTTTAATTACTTCAGTGGGTATTCCGGCTAAAGTTGCCACTGATATTCCATAGTTTTTATTAACTACCTACCCCTTCTATGTTATGCATAAAATCTATTTTGCTATCATATTCTACTGCGTTTAAGTATAAATTACTTACACTTTTTGCTTTTTCCGATAAAGTAGTTATCTCAAAGTAATGTGTAGCAAATAAAGTCATGGATTTAATATGCATAGTAAGGTGTTTTGAGTGCAAGCCCAGGCTAATGATAAACCATCATAAGTCGATATATTTCGTCCTATTCATCTATTAGTACTGCGCTTTGGTTTATTGCATTGTGTGAAATATTAGAAGTTTAAGTCATCTCAACCATACATGTAGAGCGACTAGAACTGAGATTATCAGTAGCGCTAATCCATATAAAAATTTAATCTATTAGTCCAATAGATTCTTCATCAGCTGGGATAAAACTTTCTATATATGCAAGAATAACAATTAAAACTATTTGTCGCACATAGGTGCTTTTACCGTTTATGTTAGGGCTACTGATAAAATAAACATACGTCGCGTATCTGATAAAAACAATGGATTGGGTATAAAAGGTGTTATTAAAAATTTTTCCACAACTGGATGGCGACCATTTTTTAATATGTATTCCTGGATTGCTGACAATGGTTGGACAGACATAGTTCATTGTTTCTGCGCACTCGACTAAATTAGTTAGTGCATCTAGTGCTTCTAGTGCAGAAGAACTTTTTTTATAACGTTCTTATATGTGGCAAAAATAGCTAAAGCAGTTCTGTGTATAGCACTTTTCCAGTACTAATGATTTATGTTTCGACATAAAAACTTTACCTTCAAATTCTTTCAATTCTGAAACAATACATCGTTCAGAATGTTTTAAAGCCTGACAATAAGTATAATAGATGGGTGCTAGGTGGCTTTGAGTTCGATTAAGTTCAATAAAATATTTATGTATTGAATTAAATCGAACTTTAAGTATTTCTATAATTGAGTTGTTTTTCGTTCTCGAATTTCTAGATGATTTAGATAATCGCTAGCTTCCGAAGACAAGGTGCGTCACTTATCTAGTTTATAGTTATAACTAGGAGCAATAAGACCCTCCATCGAGTAGTAGAATTGGTGGTGTATCTGTGATAGCTTGAACTAATAGGCTATGCAGCATTCCAAATAAGCTTATTCTATCTAACAATTTTTTTAAATAAAGCCTTTTTCTTTGCGAAGGAGAAAATGAATGCGTGGTAATTGTAGAAAAACATTCGGTATCTTCGCTAGATCTGGAGGAGTTGATGAGCAGAGTGCTAAACGAGAACATATTTGCTCGAGATTACCAACTTGATGAAGGAGAGATTATAATGCAAATGTATAATCGTATAGTAAAATAATAATCTCTTGACGATTTGTTAAGATCTTAATGTCTCGTGTCGGGTTTTGTAGCTAGTGTTTTAGCATCCGGCTTCCCATCGGGGTTTCTGTGTGACCTAAAATATTTATTAGGGTATGTTTTTGATTTTCACTTAGATTTTTCGTTAATTCTAAATTTTTCTGTGTTGCGGAATCTATGATTATAACGTCCTTTGAGTTCTGTAAGACAATAGTTTGAATATGAATAAGAGATTTTTTTTGAGTATTTTTAGCGTATTGTACTACATTGCCAGCAGCGCGCAGTGCTAGTCAAGATTTTTCAACGGAAAATCCGGTGAGATCTTTAGTACCAAACTGTAAAACAAGCTGATAATAGAATGTGTCGAGATTAAATTCCTAAGTAGGTCGACGTCGTAATCCTCGACGATCTATAATGAGTGTTATATCTTGTAGGGTTTTTTTTTTGGGCACAAAAGTTCAGAGGGATCAATATGTTCTAATTCTTTTGCCATAGTTTCACGGTTGGCAGGTTTAGATATAAAAAACGACCTGAGGTAAGATCTAATGTAGTGTAACCAAATCTTTATTGTGATCCCCAAAAAGCAGCTAAGAGATTATCTTATCTTTCATTTAATAAAGATTCTTCACTGAAAGCACCCAAGGTTACGATTCGTACTACACAAAACTCTAAGAGTCTTGTTTTTTTTTTGCATCTTTTGTTTGTTCACAAATGGCGATTGATTGTTCATATGCAACTAGATTAGCTAAATAATTGTCTACTGAATTCTATGGAACTCCAGCCATTGGAATTGGTTTTCCGGCGGAAGTTTTTCGTTGAGTTAGATAAATATCCATGAGTTGTGATGCACGTCTTGACATCATCATAAAATAGTTCATAAAAATGTCCCATTCGATAGAATATTAATATATCTGGATGCTGTGCTGTTGCATCATGGGTACATGTGAATTCAAATTTGTAACATAAATTATTGATATAGTTAAAATAATACAAAATTAATTATATTAATCAAATAGTTATATAACTATAGTGTTATATTATGCATTGAGTTTTTAAGCAACTATATATTTATTATTAATGTAAGTGTAACACTTAAAATTTTAGAACAGAGAAAAAGTTTAAAATAACAAAAAAAACAGTTTATTTATATGATATATAATTTTATTAGTTGGATTTTAATAAAAAAATAATTTGATGAATTAGTATTTAAAATTTTTTTGCTAGATAAAAAGAATTTGAGAAGATAAAAACCATATTGGTGTTTAAAGATAATTATGAGCCACTGTGAACAGTAAAATCTATACTTTATTTTTAGTTTGATATAGTTCCCTTGTTTATTATTAAATATCTTGTTCACTAAGTTATTAAGATAACTAGATACTTAAATAGAGAAACAATTTGACATAAAAATATCTATTTTATATTAACAAATAAGATTTTTAATGTTAATTGAACATATTTAAAATTATTTTTTTTAATTAACGTAAAATAAGATAAAATATCATTACTCAATAATAATAGAATGTATATTCTTAAGAAGTTGTGAATATAAATGCTGTTTTTCAACCTTAGTTGCAAACCAAATGTTTTTTTTGGTGTAAATGTAAATTTACAAGATTTTTTATATTAATTAAGAATTAAATTAATTAAAACAAAAAGGAAGATGAGTTAATGATACTTGAAACCCTTGCGATATTTTTGGTTGATCAATATAAAGATGCTAAAAAATATTTAATAGGCTCGTTAAAGTAGATTATTATGATGGGGTTTGGAGGGTAATATAAGATCTGGGTTTTTCATTGGTATTCTTTAAAGCGTTATTTTTATTATAATTTATCATTATCTTATGCATACCATGTTTTCAGATAAACTATCTGATATGTTTTAGATATTTTTTAAGTTATCATTACGTTTTTTTTAGAAAAAACGAATAATTTTTATTTAAAATACGATTTTTACAAAAATATACTTTTTGTTCCGAATATTTAATAAAACATCTGATTAGTAGAATAAATTTTAAAGGATTAAAATGAATGCAAGGATATATCTTTCATCTCTATATAAAAAGAATATTATGAAATGTTTAATTATTAAAAATTTAAGGAAAGAAATATATTGAATCTTTTTTAGTTTTTATGAATATATCGTTCATTTTATTTTTTATTAAACAATTTTATTATTGTGTATCAGGTTTAAAATAGAATCATTTACTTTTTTGTTATCAAAAGATAAAATTTATACGAAAAAGCAATCTTCTAAAGATTATTTAATCTATTTTAAACAAACATGTTGAAAATAATAACAATGATTAATGTGGTGTATTATACAAGTAAAAAAATAAAATAGCTTGCTTATTTAAGCAAATATTGTAATATTTCTTATACTATTATAAACAAGTTGTTCAAATTGAATTTGAATTGTAATGTTTTTATATAATAAAATTAGTTGATATAATATATGATTAGTTTATGTAGTATTTGAAATATTTTTTTTAAAAGATCTTTAAAAGTAAAGTTCTTTATAAAATTAGAGAAGATTTACAATTTGTAACTAATAGTTCAATAAAAGTGTTTATTTTTCTTTATATAAACAATGTGACGAAATATTTTTTTTCTAGCAATAAAATATTAAACATTAAGAATAAAATAGAGTAAATATTAATTAACATACTAAAATAGTTTCACTTTTGTTAAAAAGTGATTGTTTTCGATAGACTGATAAAATATCGTTTTCTATTTTTTTATATATTAAAGAGAATATATATCGTATCAGGCGGGAAATAAAAAAATGAAAAATAAATATTAGAAAAATAGAAAGTAATCTATTAATAGTGATGTTTTTTCATAATAGTTTTAGTGAAAATTTTTTTAATGCTTAAAGTATATACTATCGTTAGTATACAGGGTGATGTGCACATATGTCTAACACTTTATTTTTAATGCTTTGGATTAAAGCATCATCGTCTATATTATCTAATATATCACAAATCCATTGTGCTACATCACTTACTTCAGATTCGTTGAATCCTCGTCGAGTTACAGCTGGTGTGCCTATACGTAAACCAGAAGTAATAAATGGACTTTGCGGATCATTAGGTATGCTATTTTTATTTACGGTAATATTGGCTCGACCAAGAGCCGCATCAGCTGTTTTTCCGGTTAAATTTTTACCTATAAAGTTTAGGAGAAACATATGATTAAAAGTGTTTCCAGAAACAATATTAAATTTTCGTGATAAAAAAACTTTTACCATTTCTGTGGAATTTTTAATTACTTGCTGTTGATAAAGTTTAAAACTTGGCTCTGTTGCTTCTTTTAATGCAATAGCTTTCGCAGCAATAATATGCATCAAAGGACCACCTTGTGTACCAGGAAATACACTAGAATCAAGTTTTTTATATAGAGCTTTATTGCCACCATTAGCTAAAATCAAGCCACCGCGTGGACCAGCTAACGTTTTGTGAGTAGTAGTAGTGACAACATGGGCATGTAGAACTGGATTCGGATATATTCCTGCAGCGACCAGACCTGCTACATGCGCCATATCTACAAAGAAATATGCATTAATGTTATCAGCAATCAAGCGTATTTTAGCCCAATCAGCTACGCCAGAATAGGCTGAAAAACCAGCAATAATCATTTTTGGTCTATGGAGTATAGCGAGGTCTTCTAGTTGATCATAATTAATTTGACCAGATTTATTTGTTCCATAAGATACTATATTATATAGTTGCCCGGAAAAGTTAATTGGGGATCCATGAGTTAAGTGGCCCCCGTGAGACAGACTCATCCCAAGTACGGTATCTCCTGGTTTTAATAAAGCAGCATAAACAGCAAAGTTAGCCTGAGATCCTGAATGAGGTTGTACATTTGCATAATCGGATCCGAAAAGAATTTTTGCGCGGTTGATAGCTAGTTGCTCTATTATATCAACATATTCGCATCCACCGTAGTAACGATATCCAGGGTAACCTTCAGCGTATTTGTTGGTGAGCTGTGATCCCTGTGCTTGCATAACATGTGAACTGGTATAATTTTCAGATGCGATAAGTTCAATATGCTCTTCTTGGCGTGTAAACTCTAGTTTCATAACCCGCCATAATTCAGGATCATAATACTCAATACCTTTATTAGACTTTAACATATTTTTCCTACAATTACAATTAACATAAATAATAAATTTCAATAAATATTAACATCAGAAATGTAAAATTAAGTCATTATGTTTTTATTTGTGCTATAAATTAATTTTTATATTATTTTAGAATAAGTATAGATAATTCTATCAATCTGTATTGAATAATTCTTTTTTAATGATCTTTGTTATTTGAGGCGATGTATTTTTTTAGTTATCTAAACCGAAACGCTTTCTAGCGAGAAAGCAATCATAATAAATTGGGTTTAGATAATAAAGATCTTCTTTTTCTTTGTTGATATGTCAATTTTCCATGATTAAAATTTTATATTTACTATAAATAAATTAGTGATCTTATTTTTTTTCGGAAATCACGACGATATATATTATAAATATTGTTAACCGATAATTTTTATTCTTTTTTTTTGAAAGAAATGTATTATATTGAGTTTAAAGTATTAATCGTGATTTTTACAAACAATACTATGTGTTATTTTTACATAATTTAGTTCACAAAAATAGGTTTGTTAGAACAGTTTTTCCTATATTTGATGCTTTTATTAATTGTTTTACTATTGATTATAGTAATAAATAAAAATAATATTTTTATATTATTAATTTCAGATTGTGTATATTTTTAATTTTCAACGGTTTAGTAATTTTACTATATTAAATAGTAGTCATCTTAAGACATTCAATTAAATTTATGGGGTTTTTGAAGTGTTGTAACAAAATTAAATGTTTTGAAGATTAATAAGGTGGTAATTAGAATTATTAATAATATATTGCTTGTTCAATAGATTAAGCATTATTTTATATGTTTTCATAGAAAGAAGTTGTGTGGGTTATTGATAAAAATAATATTTAATTAAACGTAATTTTGTAAAAAGCTAATTTTTTTGGTTTAAATTTTCAAATGATAGCCATATACCCTAATAATGTTAGCTAAAAACCTAATTTTGTAAAATATGGTTAATCTTTTTTTAACTATATTTTAAGTTTCTATAGAATGTAGAATTTTAATTCTATCTAAAATTCTTTTTTTTAAGATTATATACTAATACAAATAATATACTTAGATTATAGAAAAATTAAACTTCTGAAGTTAACCGTAAGCCGGGTTCTGTCGTGGACAGTCATTCATCTAGACCACTACTCACGTAGTGGCTCAAGCGACCTACCCGAGTTCAGTGCGGGCCGCACTATGTGAACTCCTATTTGGCCTTGCTCCGAGTGGAGTTTACCATGCCGCGAGAACTGTTACCAGTTGCGCGGTGCGCTCTTACCGCACCTTTTCACCCTTACCTCATTACGCCGTTTGGCTAAGGCGGTTTTTTTTCTGTTGCACTTGTCGTGGATTTTCACCCCCCAGGTGTTACCTGGCACCCATACCCTGTGGAGCCCGGACTTTCCTCCCCTTGATATATTGTTCTATTTAATGAATATAAAAAGCAGCGACTGTCTGGTTAACTTCACTATTTATTATAGACATTTTATAATATTTATCATCTTTTATTATCGATAATATTATAAAAGAAAATTTTTTTGTATTTTAACGTTTATTAACAAAAGATATCGTTTATGTAAATTAGATAATTGCATAATTAGCTTTAATCTAACTTATTTTTTTTGTGAAAATTTCAAGCTTATTAAAAGTATTAATTTTCTTATTAAGATTCTGTGAAAACAAAATAGTATATAAAATTTATATGAACGAATTTTTTATTTATTTTTAGCATGAATAGCGATAAATAGTTATTTTTGTTTTTCTTTGTATTTCTTGAATACAAATATATTATTATAATAATAAAACTAGATTTGCATATTAAAAAAAGTTTCAACTATTTTTTTTATATCAATTTGTCTACTATTTTATTATTATAAGCTTTTAACAGCAATGTAACAGCTTCGCAAGCAATTCCTTCACCTCGACCGATAAAACCTAATTGCTCAGTAGTTGTCGCTTTAATATTAATATTAGTTATGTGACAATTGAGATCTTGTGAGACATTTAATCGCATTTGATGAATGTATGGTGTTATTTTTGGAAACTGAGCAATCAGGGTAATGTCAAGATTACCTAGATGATAATCTTTATCAGAAATTTTTTTCCAGATTTTTCGCAGAAGCATACGACTATTAGATCCTTTAAAAGCAGGATTATTGTCTGAGAAATGTGTTCCTATGTCACCCAACGCAGCAGCACCAAGAAGAGCATCAATAGTAGCATGTAACGCAATATCTCCGTCAGAATGAGCTAGTAGGCCATGACTTTCAGAAATGTGAACTCCACAAATGATCAGTGGATTGTCTCCACCGAATTTATGTACATCAAAACCGTGTCCGATACGCATGTAAACCTACTCCTGATTAGTTGATTGAAAAAAAAACGAGCGAGAGCTAAATCTTCCGGGTAGGTTACTTTAATGTTATCTGAGCGCCCTGGTATAAGTAGAGGCGAATAACCACAATACTCTAAAGCTGAGGCTTCGTCTGTAAGATATGCTCGCTCTAATAATCCTCTTTTAAGACAATTTATTAGTAAGTCTCGCATAAAAATTTGTGGAGTTAATGCATGCCATAAATCCTCACGTTTAACTGTATTAGAAATAATTTTTGATCCAGGATGAGAGCGCTTCATAGTATCACGCACCGGTATTGCTAGGAGTCCACCTATTTCGGTATATGCAGTTATCGAGAGTAGTCGACAGAGATCGTCTTGATGTAGGCAAGGGCGTACAGCATCATGTATTAATACCCATGATACTGAACTATTTTTAACGTAATTCAAAGCAGCCATAACTGATTCGGCCCGTATTGACCCACCTGTTACAATGCTTACGCGTGAATTGCAAGCAACTGGTAATTTATGAAACCATCGATCTGATACACTGATTACAACAACAACTTCACGAATAGAGGGATGATAAAGCAGTGAATCAATAGCATGTTCAACTAAAGTTTTGTTATCAATAATAAAATATTGTTTTGGCAAAGCAGTTTGCATGCGTCTTCCTATTCCGGCTGCCGGCAATATACCAATCACATCTGGATTATGTGTTATTGATGTACTTGTCATATGATTTTCTTATTGTTTTATGTTGCTATTTTTTATTTTTTGAATTTTTTAGTAATAGGCGATAGGAGCTCTCTTCTTGTTTAATCATGCAAAGTATGTTTCGTGCACGTTCTTCTATAGCTTCTTTGTTATCATTTAAATTTGCAATTTCTATAAAAAGTTGATTGTTAAGGTTTTTTTGAGTTTTTCATTGCAATGTGTTTGTATTGCAACATCTTTTTTATAGGTAATAAGTCGTTTATACCATTTTTACCTTGCCATGGTGAATATTATGTCCATCCAAACATGGATATTAATAATAACGTCAGTTTGTGCATAGTTTTCCTTAATTCTTTCTAAAATTATTCCATCATATTCTTTTAGAATGTATAGTAACTAAAAATAGCTTTAATATTTTACGGGTTGATTGTATAAGATTAGATCTTATCCACCTAAGTTGTATTACTTAAATCAATAATCACACATATACTGGATTATAAAAAAATTAATAAAGTATTAATTTTTATTAAAAATATTTTATTATTCTAGTCTATTAACTTATTTTTTAATATAGTTATATAGCTTTATATTATCTATATAAATAATAAAAATGAAAGCATAACTTGTGTTTGTTAAGTAAACATAGACTTTAAATTTTTATTTAGATGTTATTACACCTAAGATACCTTAACAATCAATATTATATTGAAAATATCAACCTGATTGATCATTATTTTAAACAGGAAATCAGTTTGTATAATTAAAGAATAAATTTATGAGCATTAAGCAGTTTGTTTAAAAGTTTTAATTGTTTTCTAATGTAAGTTACTAGAACAAATAGAGACTACATATTAATCATTAATATGATGTTGTAAAATTAACCTGATATAATTTTATGTGTTATTAGTTATATTTATATACAAGGTACTGGAGGTTGTGATTATTAAAATCAAATGCAACATTTTAATGTATCCTCAATGAGGATCTCTAGTCGGATATTTTTGACAGGTAATTGTTATAATTGATTTAAAATAGATGTTTTTATAACGATGTAAATTATTTTTTTAATTTTTTTAAGTAGTTAGTTATATTTTGTATTTAATTAAGATTAAATCAAAGTTAGTTAATAGTAGTCTATAAATGTTTCAAGTAAAAAAAAATAAAAAAATTTTTATTTAGTATTAAAATGATTATCAGCTATTTTTATTAAATTTAGATTTAAATTAATTTAATAAAAATATGGGTTGATAACTAAATAAAAAGATCTTAAGAGGCCATGCTATAGAAGATATAACTTAAAATGTACTATAATAATAGTATTAACTTTTTTTTGAATGCTGTTCTAGATAATAAATTTGTTAACGTTATATTTTATATATATTAGATTTATTAAAATATTTAGCATGTATTAATTAAACATGCGCACCATATTTATGGTATGTCTCATAAAGTAAAGAGATAAAAATCGCTTATTATTTTATATAATTTAGAAGGCATATCAATAGCTATTATCTCTATTAAGTCATTACAATTACCTAAAAATAATATTTAAATAAATAGTCAAATGTTAAAATCTTATTAATTAATATTCTGATATTATCATTTTTCAGTATAGCTGGTGCTATTTATAGCAATTAGGCAGAGATTGTAATAAAAATATAAATATTTTAATAACAATACTATTGTTAATGATAAAATCTATTTTATATAATTTTTATTAAAACTTATTGTATATAATATTTATATTAGTAAGAAATAATATGTAAAAAAACAATGATTATTTGCAGTGTAAATAACTTGTTTAGATATTTTAAGTTAGAATTCTGATCATGAAATCAGAATTCTATTAAGTAAGGTTAGATATTAAAATTATTTAGTAAAGGTAATGTCTCAAAAGCTTGTTATTTTTATTTTTTTTGAAAAGTATTTTCGATTCGTTTTTTTAGTTTTTGACCTGAACGAAATGTTACTACCCGACGTGCAGTGATTAGAACCTTTTCACCTGTTTTTGGATTTCGTCCTGGTCGCTGGTTTTTATCACGGACATCAAAATTACCAAATCCTGATAATTTTATCTGTTCGCCGCTTTCTAAGGCCTTGCGCATTTCTTCAAAAAAAAGCTCTACAATTGTTTTTGCGTTCCGTTTACTAAATTTAAGTTTTTTAAAAAGATATTCTGATATCTTAGCTTTTGTGAGTGTCATAAATTTAACTCCTTAAAGATGCAGCAAATCGCTGTTTTAATATTGAGATGCATTTTGTAACTATACTGCTAATTTCCTTTTCTTTAAGTGTACGAGTGATATCTTGTAAGATTAAGCTAACACCTACACTCTTAAATCCGACTTGCACACCCGGACCTCTATATACATCAAATATATTTATATTAACTAATTGATTTTTTATTATTTTTTTGCATTCTTTTATAATCGCAGCTGCAGTTACATCATCAGGAACTAATAAAGAAATATCTCGTCGATTAGCAGGAAAGCGTGAAATTTTGTTCGCCATAGTCAATTTATATGTAGTAAGTTTCTTCCATATAAGTTCGAAAACTATTGTAGGATTATTTAAATTTAGTCTTTTCTCCAGCTCAGGATGAATAACTCCGATAAATCCAATAGATTCGTTATTTAAATAAATTTCAGCGCTTTGTCCTGGATGAAGCGCTGAATGTTTTGTGATTTTGAAATCAATATCATCTACTTTGCAAGTAAGATCAAGTATCGCTTCTAGATCACCTTTAGCGTCATAAAAATCTAAATTTTGATGTGGTTGATCCCAATGATTATTAAATCGAGAGCCAGAAATAACAGCTCCTACCATCAAATCTTGACGAATACCAAAATCTTCTGCATCATCGGGAATAAAGCAAAAACCTGTTTCAAATAAGCGAATACGATGTTGCTGTCGATTCTGGTTATAGAGAAGAGCTCCGATTAGTCCAGTCCAGAGTGATAAACGCATAGCTGACATATCTTGAGATATTGGATTAGCGACTATTAATTGCTTTTGCTGAAAATGTAGTAACGACTGAATTTTTGGATCGACAAAACTATAAGTAATAGCTTCTTGATAGTCACGATCTACCAGCAACGTTTTAACTCGCGCCATTGGAAGAACATTATCACACTTGTTTTTTGAGTTTAGTTGTTCTGTGTTTACCTTTATGATAGGAATTGCTTCGTAACCGTATATTCGAGCAATCTCTTCTATTAAATCTTCTTCGATAGACAAATCAAAACGCCAGCTTGGCCCGATAATTTGCCAACCTTCAGAGACATAACTTACCTGACAACCAAGATGTTTGAGGATTTTTATTACATCTTCATCTGAAATTACATGACCAATTAAGCGATCAAGAGTAGCTCGACGCAAAGTGATATTGGTTAATTGAGGATAGGTAGATAATGAAGTTATGTTGATAACTGGACCTGGTTGACCACCACAAATACTAATTAATAGATCCGTTACTCGTTCCATAGCATGCGGCTGTAGAGTTGGGTCTACACCCCGTTCGTATCGTTGAGATGAATATGTATGAAGTCCATAATGGCGAGCATATCCTATAATAGCTGATGGGTTAAAAAAAGCACATTCTAAGATTATGTCAATAGTATTTTCGGATATTGTTGCAGCAGATCCGCTGAAAATTCCTGCTATTGATATAACTTGGCTGTAATCAGTAATTACTAAGGTATCTGGTAAAAGTTTCAGTTCTTTCCCATCAAGCAACTTCATTGTTTCACCATCTTTAGCATGACGGACCACAATGCGTTGTTCGACATGTGCTAAATCAAAAACATGAAAAGGTTGTCCTAGTTCAAGAAGTACATAATTCATAATGTCTGTTATAACATCTACGATAAAAATGCCACATCGACGTAGTTTCTCTTGCATCCAGAGTGGTGTTTTAACATGTATATCAATGTTTTTTATAATCCTACTTAAATATTGTGGGCAAGCCTTGATTGCATCGACTTGGATAGGGAGTGTATCAATAACTTCTGGAGGAATCATTTTGATTGTTGGCATTTGAATAGGGAGATGATTATATGATGCAACATCACGAGCAATCCCTAGTAATCCTAGACAATCTGCACGATTTGGTGTAACATTAATATTGATAGATTTATCGTTAAGTTGTAAATAAGTATGTATATCTTGTCCTATAGGTGCTGCATCTGGAAGTTCAATAATCACATTATTAGGATGATGATTATAATTAATACCTAGTTCTGAAAATGAGCAAAGCATGCCTTCTGATAGCTCACCACGTATTATAGTAGACTTAATTTTCACATTTCCAGGTAAAATAGCGCCCGGAATAGCAACTGCCACATGAAGGTAAAGGCAGCAATTCTTCGCACCACAGACGATGTTTAACAAATTTTTTTTTCCGATGTCTACTTTAGTAATGCGTAACTTATCTGCTGTAGGATGTTGTTGGCATCCAACAATACGACCGATCACTACGTTAGAAAAGTAACCAGAAACTGGTTCAACACTTTCTACTTCTAGTCCTAACATTGTTATTTGATCAACTAATTCCTCGCTGTTTATATCTGGATTTATCCATTCACGTAGCCAACGTTCACTGACTTTCATTTATTAATCCCACTTTTATTTAAATTGCTTAAGGAAACGCAAATCATTTTCAAAAAAAGCACGCAAATCAGTAATACCGTGACGTAGCATGGTTAGTCGTTCGACTCCCATACCAAACGCGAAGCCAGAGTAGATATCTGGATCTATACTAACATTGCGTAAGACAGTTGGATGTACCATCCCACATCCCAACACTTCTAGCCAACGACCATCTTCTCCTAATATGTCTACTTCGGCAGAGGGTTCGGTAAATGGGAAATAAGACGGACGGAAACGTATCTTTAGTTTTTTTTCAAAAAAAATATGCAGAAAATCATGTAATATTCCTTTTAGGGCGCTGAAACTAATATGGTTATCAACCATAAGACCTTCCACCTGATGGAACATTGGTGTGTGTGTTTGATCGTAATCGTTTCGATATACTCGACCTGGTGAAATAATTCGAATTGGAGGCTTTTGTTCCTTCATAGTACGAATCTGTACTCCTGAAGTCTGAGTTCGCAACAGCCGATTAGTATCAAACCAAAAGGTATCATTATCCGTCCGCGCGGGATGATAAGGAGGAATATTGAGCGCATCAAAATTATGGTAGTTGTTTTCAATTTCTGGCCCAGTTATTACTGCAAAACCTAATTTTTCGAAAAAACATTCAATGCGTGAAATACTTGTCGACACTGGATGAAAACTTCCATTTCCGATGAAGCGTCCTGGTAGTGAAACATCTAACATTTCAACAGAAAGTCGTTTTTGTAGAGTTAATTTTTCTATTGTTTGTTTTCGATCGGTTAATGCTTTTTGAATCGTTTCTTTTGCTTTGTTAATGATAAGACCTAATGGTGCTCGTTCGTTTGCTTTAACATTTTTTAATATTTTAATTTTTTTATTAAGCAACCCTTTTTTTCCTAAATATGCAATTCGAATTAGGTCTAAAGTTTCAAGATCATTGGATCTTTCGATATCTATCTTAGCCTTCATAATAAAATCTGTAAGATGTGGCATTATTTCCCTCTTATTTTTATCGCAGATAACATCTCAAGAATTGGGTAAGAGGAACATTGATTAATTAATTTCATTATATAAAAAAACACTATTAAGCAGTTCCTCTTAAAAGATTTATTTTGACATGTTATGCTCTTATATTTTTTTTATATATATGCTATGTATGTTAAATATTTTATCTTTAGAATCTTTAATGATATGCAGTTTTTCTTGTTAATTTTATGTATATTTTAACAATGTTGATTATTAACTGGTCTATTTTTATTATATTGATTCTTAAAAATATTGACCTTTTTCTTATCAAAAAAATAGAAGTAGTTTGCTTTGTATGTCGGCAATATATCCTAATATATAACAGGTATAGCAAGCATTACTAATTTGAGGTGTTTAATTCGTTATATTAATCTTATAGATTAGATCGGTGCATGGTTTTGATTTCCGTTATAGCTTCAGATGAAGAGGTGTAAGTTAAATCTCATAAGTTATATTATATAGAGCTATAAACTGCATATAATTTACAGTTTTTTTATCCTATCTTTAGAATTATTTTAATTTGAATTTTTTTTGCATATTTTGTTAAAGATTTTTTAATTTGTTGTTTGTTTTTAACAATTTGTTCGATAGGATTATTGTAGTTATTATGTTTATAATTATTTCAATTGTTTAAATAAGGTATTATGTCATAAAGTAATCTAAATATTTTATTAATAATTATTTTATATTTAAACAAATTAATTAATAAAATTACATAGATAAAATTAGAATTAAATACTTGTTTAATCAATAAAATAGTACTCGAAATTTGCATTCGATAGACTAACGAGTCATTTTTTTTGTGTAAGGGTTTCTTCTTTTTATTTCACGTAGGGTTGATCAATTTAAGCGTCATAGTCAATTACAGATAGATTTTTATAAAATCTTCTAGATGTTAATTAGACTACTTGATTCCTCTATTCTTTTATAAAATATACTGTGAAATTGCTTGATGTAATTAGTTTCTAATTTTCTAAAAAGTGAATTATTTAAAAAGACCTTGTTGTTTATAACTTTATTTCTATGAAAAAACCTCAATCTATATTAAAAGAGAGAGGTTTTTTAGTTTTATTAACTAGTAAGCCTCCAATTAAGGAGGCTTACTAGTTTTTTCCTTTTTGTTAATATATCGAAAACATGCAGAGATATAACTTCTAAAACGATACATAGAGAGTGGCATACGTATATTTTTATTACCTTTTGCAGTATAGTAAGCAATTTAGATAGTATTGAAATCGATAAACAAAAGGAATTAAATTTCTAATTTTTGAAATGTTTTCTTATGCCAAGGCACTTTTAGCTGTATCTGTTAAAACAGAAAAAGCAAGTGTGTCAGATATAGCTATATCAGAAAGTACTTTACGGTCTATTTTAATAGAAGCTTTTTTTAAGCCATTAATAAATTGACTGTAAGAAATATTGTTTTTATGGGCTGCAGCATTAATACGAGTAATCCACAGTTGACGGAACTGACGTTTCTTTTGACGACGATCACGATAAGCGTATTGACCTGCTTTGATAATCGCTTGGAAGGCAACGCGGTAAACACGTGAACGAGCTCCATAATAACCTTTCGCTTTTTTCAATATCTTTTTGTGACGTGCATGTGCTACAACACCGCGTTTTACGCGCGCCATATAGTTTCTCCTAAAGTCTTATCCAAACCGAATTTAAATGATCCTTATGCGTAGGGAAGGCAACGAATAACTAACCCTATATCACATTTTGAAACAATAGATTTTGGACGAAGATGCCGCTTTCGCTTGGAGGATTTTTTGGTCAAAATATGACGCAGATTAGCGTGCTTATATTTAAATCCGCTTGAAGATGTTTTCTTAAAGCGCTTTGAAGCACTACGTATTGTCTTAACTTTTGGCATGAGTGATCTTTACTCCGAATTATAAATAATATGAATCAGTGAGGAAAACTAATTAGCTTTAAACAACATCGAATGTTCATGCCTTAGTGTGTTTTTTAGGTACGAGAACCATGATCATCTGTCGACCTTCAATTTTAGAGGGGAAAGATTCAATTATTGCTAGTTCACTCAGATCATCGCGAACGCGTTTTAGCATTTCGATACCACTTTGTTGATGCGCCATTTCACGCCCTCGGAACCGGAGGGTAATTTTAGTTTTATCGCCGTCTTTTAAAAAACGAACAAGGTTGCGTAGTTTTACTTGGTAGTCGTTTTCATCGGTACCAGGACGGAATTTAATTTCTTTCACTTGAATTATTTTTTGCTTTTTTTTCTGTTCTTTACTTGATTTACTCTTTTGATACAGGAACTTTCCATAATCCATTATTCGGCAAACTGGTGGTTCGGCGTTAGGGCTAATTTCCACTAAATCGATGCCAGCTGCTTCTGCTTTTTCGAGTGCTTCTTTTAAGCTGACAATACTAATTGGTTCTCCGTTAATACCTGTGAGTCGAACTTCTGAGGCTCGGATTTCTTTGTTGATTCGATTGGGTCGTGTTGATTGAACTCGTTTTCCACCTTTAATACTTTATCCCTCCAGTTGATGAAGATTACGGCTGTGAATTTCTTTCTTCAGTTTAGCTATAATTTCGTGAACATTGATACTACCAAGGTCTATACCTCGACGGGTACGTACGGATACTTTTTCGGTTTGCATTTCTTTATCCCCACAAATAAAAATGTAAGGTATACGACGAAGAGTATGTTCCCTGATTTTAAAACCTATTGTTTCATTTCTCAAGTCTGCTTTTACTCTAATATTAGCTGTGAATAGCTTTTCTGTCACTTTTTCGACATATTTAGATTGATTTTTAGTTATGTTAATTACTACAACCTGTATTGGAGATAACCAGGTTGGATAAAATCCTTCATATTCTTCTGTGAGAATACCAATAAATCGTTCCATAGAACCTAAAATAGCACGGTGAATCATGACTGGTACGAGCCATTTGTTATTTTCAGAGACAAAAAAAGCATTTAAGCGATTAGGTAGTGAGAAGTCGAGTTGTACTGTACCACATTGCCAAGCACGTTCGAGAGAATCAAGAAGTATAAATTCTATTTTAGGTCCGTAAAACGCTCCTTCTCCTGGTTGGTATTTGAATGGAATATTGTTGTTTGTTAAAGCTGTCGCTAAATCTTTTTCAGCTCTATCCCAGATATTATCACTTCCGATGCGTTTTTTTGGTCGAGTAGATAATTTTACTGCAATATTTTTAAAGCCAAATACGCTGTACACATCATAGACCATTTTAATACAGCCATTTATTTCCGTAGGTACTTGGTCTTCACTGCAAAATATATGAGCATCATCTTGTGTAAATTCGCGCACTCGCATTAAACCATGCAATGAACCAGATGGTTCGTTACGGTGACAACTACCAAATTCGGCAATTCGAAAAGGAAGATCGCGATAAGATTTTAGACCTTGATTGAAAATTTGTACGTGTCCAGGACAGTTCATTGGTTTGATACAGTATTCTTTATTTTCAGATGATGTGGTAAAAATATGTTCGCTATAGTTTTCCCAATGTCCGGTTTTTTTCCAGAGAGAACAGTCTATCAAAAAAGGGCTCTTTACTTCCTCATAGTGGTAAGCTGTAAATTTCATACGAATAAATTTTTTTAGTTCTCGAAACAGGGTCCAACCGTTATTATGCCAAAATATCATTCCAGGAGATTCTTCTTGTATATGATACAAGTCAAGTTGCTTACCTATTTTACGATGATCGCGTTTTTCTGCTTCTGCTAAATGTTTTATGTATATATCAAGATGTTGTTTGTCTTGCCACGCAGTACCGTAAATACGCTGTAGCATTTTGTTATTTTTATCGCCTCGCCAGTAAGCACCGGAAACTTTTTGAAGATTGAAGTGATGACAAAAGCGCATGTTAGGTACATGGGGTCCTCGACACATATCAATATATTCTTCATGGTGATATAGCCCAGGATGTTCTTTCATGCAAATATTTTCATCAAGTAAAGCAACTTTATAGTCTTCACCTCGTTCTATAAAAATATCTCTGGCTTTTTTCCAAGTTACTATCTCTTTAATAACATCGTAATTTTTTTCGGCTAGTTCATGCATTCGTTTCTCGAGGATTTTAAGATCATCTTTCGTTAAAATATGGTCAAGATCGACATCATAGAAAAAGCCTTTATTAGTCACTGGACCAATAGCCATTTTCGTTTGGGGCCACAGTTGTTTTATGGCATGTCCAAGTAAGTGTGCACAAGAATGACGAATAATGTTGAGAGCTTCTTCATCTTTGCTGGTAATGAGAGTCAGTCTAGAATCTTGATTAATTAGATCAACAGCATCAATAAAAGTTCCATTAATTCGGCCAGCAATACAGATTTTGGCTAGAGTAGGTTTTATCTTAGAAGCGATATCAAGGGGAGAGATAGGATTAGAAAAATATTGTTGACTTCCGTCAGGAAAAGTTATAATAGGCATGATTGGTTTCCTTTATATATAAAATTTGTTGCATAAAATAGCAACAATCTTTCCCTTAATAAGCAATGTTTTTATCTGCATACTGCTTCTTTTTTCTAATAATATTTTTTTATTTTAGGTGTTATTATTGCTATAGTTTTAGTTATTTGAAGTTTATATGTCATATGAACTTAAATATATTCATAAAAGTGTTAATTAGATTATAGTAGTATAAATCACTGAGTTGCAATAATGATTTATTTTTTTTTAAAATTTTATCATGATAAAAGTAGTAATTTTTTGGATTATTGAACTGATCATAGAGCTATGAAAAGCTTTTCTTTAATATTTTTAACTCATTAATTATAATTGTTCCGGATATATTAACCTCCTTCCTTTTATACTGTATAGGTTTTTCAATAACCTACTTTATTGGTTTAGGTGTAGTCTGAATATCAGTTATTAAATTTAATAGAGATAAAAAAAATAAAAAAATACAATATTTTCTACATAAAACGATCTGCCTATATTATAGTATCCTATACACAATTTTTATTAAAGTGGAGAAAAATCTTTTATTTTAATTCAACCTTAAAAAAGACATCGTATCTTGTGTAAAATATAAGTAATGATGTAATTTTTTTATAATGAGATTTCTTGTATTATTCTAAACTGTTTGATTTTCTTATGAACTTAGTTAATAACCTTATTTAAATTACTTAAATTGCAGTATTATTATATATTTAAGTGCAAAGTTAAAAGTGGTTCTTAATCTTAAAAGATAAGCTAAATAGAAATTTTATCATTAAAATATCAGTAAGATATATGTCTTTATTGTAAAAAAACAGATGATGACTATAGTATATATTTTTGATAGATGTCTATATAAGCTTTTTAAGCGACCAAATATTTCTCTCAAAGAGTTATTTTCTTCAAGAGTTTATTATAAACACATCCATATATTATCAATAGACGTGTGCGTGCTATAGAACACTCGACTTTAAAGTGATATTAGCATTATAAGTAAACAATTTTCTAGAAATTAGCGTGATGCAACTAATTTATAATATGAGTTATATCGTTCTTTTTAAAAGAACAAATGATTTCACGATCATATCGTAACGTTTATTATATATTTTCTAATAGATGAATAATTTGGTTAACAACAATTTTAGCGCTTTGTTCATCAGTTCGGATAGTGATGTCTGCGATTTCTTCATACAAAGGATTACGTACAGAAGCTAAGGTTGTAAGGACTGAACGTGCTGGTGTTTCAAATTGCAATAGAGGACGTTTTTTATCTCGCTGTGTACGAGCCAACTGTTTTTCAATGGTAGTTTCAAGATAAACAACAACTCCTCGAGCTGAAAGGCGATTACGTGTGATCTTAGAGCTTATAGAACCACCTCCCGTCGCTAATACAATTCCTTGTTTCGTGGTAATCTCATTAATGATTTTTTCTTCTCGACTACGGAACCCGTCTTCTCCTTCCACATCAAATACCCAGCTTATATCAGCTCCAGTGCGTCTCTCAATCTCTTGATCTGAATCGATAAAGTCTACATTAAGTTGTTGAGCTAATTGACGACCAATAGTGCTTTTACCTGCTCCTATAGGTCCAATCAGAAAGATGTTACGTTTTTCTGCCATGTTCTTTTTACTAAAATGATTTGTTAATGACAACCCGCCCCGCCAATCAAATTAGCAGCGGGACCTAAAGTGAATTCGCATAAGCATTAATGCAAGAATTAAGTGAAAATTATCTCAATACTTCGGGTTATTTGGCAATCGATTAAATCGATATCCATACGATAAATAAAATTCTTCATATTATTGTTTATATTACTATTATGAGTAAAAAAAATATCCTCCTGTTTTTTATGTTTATTCAAAGGTTGAAAAGTCATCAATATTTTTAATGACGTTGTTTTTTTTAGAAATCATACCCTTGCTATTATTATAGATAGTACCACTATGTTTTAGTTATGCGAACTGAAACATAGTTCGATAAGAGTTGTGAGGTAGAAAATACTTTGTATATCTACTAAAAACTCTTTGTTTCGTTTTTTTAGAAATAGTTATTTTACCTTGATTATTTATAAAAAAATCAGTTCATCTACTCTATGATATTACATTTATTAATGTTGTATTTTATCTTTATTTAAAGAACATATATTTATTTAATATGTTTTACGGCATTATAGATAATGTCTTTATGGTAATAATTTTTTAATTTTAATTAGCTTGATTTCTTAAAATATTATGGTTTTAGTATTGTTACTATCGATTTTTTTGATAAAAGTAAGAAAAGTTAGTTTGATTTCAATTAACTCTAAGATCCATTTAAGCGCAATTCTCCTCATGATGTTTTATATTGGTACATTTTTACTGGTTACCACTACAGATGTTTAATTTTATAGTTAATGAGCATGAAATGTAAGCTTAATATAATATAGATATTGTTTTAATGTAAACTTATCAGTTTTACTGATAAAAAGAAAATAATCACGACATTTTAATAAAATTTTATCTAGATTAAAAAGAATTTCAGAACAGTTTTTATCGCATGAAAAAGGCTAAAATAGTAGCTATATCAAGCGATATGTAATATACCAGAATACATACAATAAAGGATTTGAGGTATCTACGTATTCGTTGAGCTGTTTTATATATATTATAAAAGTTATTTTATATGAATATTTTTTGTTACTTTTAAAATCTAACATCAAATAGACAAAGAAGAAACTAGAACAATAAAGATTGTTTTACTAACTAAGGAATTATTTTAAATAAAACTGATACTGAATTGTGTGTCTTATGTTGTTTAGATGTTAAATATTATAGATAGAAAAAACTATTAAACTTTTTTAACTGTAACTATACAGCAGTATCTTGCTACTAGATATATTTATATTTTTAATATTCAGGTAGTTTTTTTGTTAGTTTAAAATTTTTTTTCACATTGCTGATTTTCATATAGATATTAATAAATAATTTTAGTAGATGTTTATGATATTTATAAATTGTCAGAATATTTGATTTCAGACTTTGAGAGATCTCTAAATAAACAGTATAACTAAGATTATAGCTCTTTTTGTAAAGACAGCACAAAAAAAAATCAACAACGTATTTATTAGTACATAAGAATATACTTGAGTTTTTAGAAAAAAGTACTGTTTAGTTCGGTAGATAAGATTACTTATCCTAATTTATATTAGTAGTAAAATTAATAGTAAAGATTACTTTGTTTTTATTAACTATTTATTGTAGTAATTATTAACAACTAATTAGTTGATAGTGATTATTATATCAGCGTTTTTTTTTGTATGATCGCTTGTTGATAAACATAGATCAAACTTTAAGCTCTACTATTTAATGGTTATATTGATTATAAGTTATATTCAATTAATTGAATCATTTTTTTTAATATCGAAGATATTAAAGATGAATAATAACATTTATATAAAAAAAGTCTATTACGATTCAGTATATAGTAGGTGAAATATATATTTAAAAAATCCTTAAGAAGAGGGTCTGCACTTTAATGAATCTAAACTAATAAGAAACTTGTATTTTTAATTGATATAAATGCTTTTAAAAAAAATATTTTTATAAAAATACGCACTAGATGAGAGATGTGTATTGAATACTAATTCATTAGTAGATAGTAGTTATTAACTTTTTATAAGAAAAAATATATAGTAAATTATATAATATAATAAATATTAAAATATATTTTTAATAATTCTTATTTTAATATATTAAAAAATAACAATTAATAATGTATTTTTTTATAAATATTTTTAACGTAAATAATATTATTATAAATGATAATATCATTTACAATAATATGCTCATAACTTAAATTGTAGGTATATTCAGGAATATATCATTATATATAGAACAATCTGGAAAAATTATTATATCTTCGATGTTGTAAGGTCGCTATTTTATAGTAAAACTTAATTTAGAAGTAAATTTCTTTTTTTATCAGTATGGCTCAGAACAACCAAAATAGAATTTTTAATCATCTAAGAAACTGCGAAGAACTTCAGAACGGCTTGGATGACGTAACTTGCGGAGTGCTTTTGCTTCGATTTGACGAATACGTTCTCGCGTAACGTCAAACTGTTTTCCTACTTCTTCTAAAGTATGGTCAGTATTCATATCAATTCCGAATCGCATGCGTAAAACTTTTGCTTCACGCGTAGTCAGACCGGCAAGTACGTCATGTGTAGCTGAACGAAGACTGTCTGACGTAGCAGAATCTAACGGTAATTCAAGAGAGGTGTCCTCGATAAAATCTCCTAGATGTGAATCTTCATCATCGCCGATAGGCGTTTCCATCGAGATAGGTTCTTTAGCAATCTTAAGCACTTTCCGAATTTTCTCTTCTGGCATAAGCATACGTTCTGCGAGTTCTTCTGGCGTTGCTTCACGCCCCATTTCTTGCAACATTTGTCTAGATATGCGATTAAGTTTGTTGATTGTTTCTATCATATGTACTGGAATGCGGATAGTACGGGCTTGATCAGCGATAGATCGAGTAATGGCTTGACGGATCCACCAGGTGGCATAAGTAGAAAACTTGTAACCACGACGATATTCAAACTTATCTACAGCTTTCATCAAACCAATATTGCCTTCTTGAATCAAGTCTAAAAACTGGAGACCACGGTTGGTATATTTTTTAGCGATAGAAATAACCAAACGTAGATTTGCTTCGACCATTTCTTTTTTTGCTCGTCGTGCTTTGGCTTCTCCAATTGACATGCGGCGGTTAATATCTTTGACTTGCCCAATACTTAAACCTGTTTCTTCTTCAATTTGGCGCAATTTTTTCATTCTTTTTAGTACGTCTGCATCAACTTCATGTAGATTTTTAGACCAAGGCTTATTCATCATCAAAGCAGATTGAAACCAACTTGTGCTTGTTTCATGTCCAGAAAACAACATGATAAAATTTTTCTTTGGCATCTTGCTTATTTCTACGCAAGATTTCATAATTAAGCGTTCTTGAATACGGACGCGATCCATCATGCTGCGCATTTTATTTACTAGGTGTTCAAATTGTTTCGGTACCAAGCGAAACTCTTTAAATACTTCGGAAAGATTCAAAATTTCAGAAGCAGATTTAGGATGGCTTCGTCCTCTAGTTTTGATGACGTGACAAGTAATTTCATATTGTTTTCGTAATGCAACAAATTTTTTTTGCGCTAATATTGGATCAATACTATTATCATCGTCTGTATTTTCATCTTCGTTATCTTCTTCATCCTCTTCACTGTGATTAGAAAGTGAATCAGGTGAAAGTTCATTTGCGATCTGATCTACAATAGAGGGGATATCTTCTTTTGCATTAGGGTCTACAAATCCAATAATCAGATCAGATAGCCGTGCGTCGCCAGATTCGACACGATCGTACTGATCGAGTAAATATGTGATAGCCTCAGGATACTCTGCTACGGAGCACTGTACCTGATTGATTCCATCTTCAATGCGTTTAGCAATATCGATCTCACCCTCTCGAGTCAGAAGTTCTACAGTACCCATTTCGCGCATGTACATACGTATGGGATCAGTTGTTCGCCCAAGTTCGGCTTCTACGCTAGATAAAACCTGCGCGGCAGCTTCTGCTGCATCTTCGTCTGCATCAGATGTAGTTTCAGCTAATAAAAGATCATCAGCATCAGGTGCTTCTTCCATTACCTGGATGCCCATGTCATTTATCATTTGTATGATATCTTCAATCTGATCGGAATCGACGATATCTTCGGGAAGATGGTCATTGACTTCCGAAAAGGTTAAATACCCTTGCTCCTTACCACGCGTGACAAGTAGTTTGAGCTGTGACTGCGGGTTTTGCTCCATAAGACAGTATCCACACTTCAGAGTAATATTCTGTATTAGTTCATCTATTATAACGAACCATCATTAAGAGAACGACACGTTTTTCTAGCCGAAGATCAATATGGCATTTTTCAGGTTTTTATTCCATTAAATATAGGTAATGTAACTTGTTTTTTTTAATGTTTTTTTGCTAATTCTTGGTTTAGCGACCAGAGTTCTAGACGTTCGTTAGTTGTTAATCCTCGTGTTCTATCGCGAGCAATCAGCGTTTCTTGATGGTGTTCAAGTATAGAATCGTAAAAATTTTTTAGGGTATCGACAAATGTTGTTTCAATCATTTCATCTATAATTAAGTGGTTCCAAGTTGCCAAGGTTTCAAGTTGGGAGTAGGTTCTATATCCTCGATAGCATTCTAGTAGTTGACCGTTTGTTAATTTTGGTTGAGACTGGCATATGTTTACTAAACTAATAAATAGCGCAATGCCGGGTATATCTATCCTATCTAGCCCTTCTACGCTAGGAACTAAGGTAGAAAGTTGTGGATTTTGCAGTAGCAACGCTATTAAAGTACGCATAGTTGTGCGTTTTATTTTTGGTTGCTGGAAGTTATTTACCTGAATAGTGGATTTGGGTAGTAACTTTTCCAGTCGAGCATCATCAAGGATTCCAAGTTTATATCCTAACTGTTGGCGTAGGTAAAGCCGTAACGTATTACCTGGAACTTGTTTTATTAGTGGTAGTGCTAGTGTACTTAATTTAGCTCGGCCTTCTTGGCTGCTTAAATCTATTTGTCGCATGAGAGTTTCAAATAAGAAGGTCGAGAGTGATTTGGCTTTTTCAATATATTGCTGAAAAGCGTTTTTACCAATTTTACGTACTAGCGTGTCGGGATCTTCTCCTCTCGGTAAAAACATAAATCGTAATTGACGGCCATCAGTTAATGATGGTAGTGCATATTTTAACGCACGCCATGCCGCTTTTTGCCCAGCTTCATCACCGTCATAACAACAGATTACTTGATCAGTGACACGATAAAGTAGTTGGATATGCTCCTTAGTAGTCGAGGTTCCTAATAACGCTACCGCGTAGTTAATGCCAAATTGTGTTAGAGACACTACATCTATATATCCTTCAACTACAAGTAGACGCGATAATTTTTGATTTTTTTGTTGTGTTTCATATAGTCCATAGAGTTCGTGTCCTTTATGAAAAATATCACTTTCGGTGGAGTTTAAATATTTCGGTTGCCTTGTTTTGTCGAAAATTCTTCCTCCAAAAGCAATAACTCGCCCACGTTTATCTCGGATAGGAAACATGATGCGATTACGAAATCGATCATAGGTATGTCCATGGTGATTTACCACTAGCATTCCGGTATGCTGGAGTAAATCCTTGTCTTCACCTAAACAGATAAAATGTTTGTAGAGATTATTCCAGCCTGGCGGTGCATATCCGATAGAAAAATAGTTAATTATTTTTTCACTTATTCCTCGTTGTTTTAAATAGTGACGTGCATCTGATGCCGTTTGTGTCTGTAAAGATTGTTGGTAAAATTGATTAAATTTATCCATCAGATCGTATAGATTTTTTCTTCGATAGAGTTTTTCTTGATTCGATTCAACATTTCCTTCATAAGGAACTTCTAGTCCTTGTTGGGTAGCTAGCTCTTCAATAGAATCTATAAATTTTAATTTTTCATAATGCATAAGGAAATCAATGGCATTACCATGAGCACCGCAGCCAAAACAATAGTAAAATTGTTTTTCTCTTTTTACAGTAAACGACGGTGTTTTTTCATGATGAAACGGACAGCATGCCTGAAAGTTTTTTCCCTGCTTTTTAAGCTTTACTCGTGCGTTAATTAAATCGACAATATCGGTTTTAGCTAACAATTCATTAATAAAAACACGTGGGATTTTTCTAACCATAAGCTATGTACATTCAGCATTTAAAAAATAAATGCCAATCCATCTAAAATGGACAGCTTGATTTTGTTTGCAACATGTAGGTTGTTTGTTATTCATGTTGACAAGATTTGTCAGATTACTGATAATTTAGTAAAGACGAACACGTCGTGCATTTTCTCTAGCTAATTTTTTTGCATGACGTTTAATCGCAGAAGCTTTTGCTCGCTTACGCTCCGTTGTTGGTTTTTCATAGAACTCGCGTCGTCGAATTTCAGCAAGAACCCCGGCTTTTTCGCAGGAACGCTTAAAACGACGGAGTGCTACGTCAAAGGGTTCATTATCACGGAGTTTAATTACTGGCATGTACTCTTACCTCAATGCTATGTGAAAACTCTTCGTTAATCTATAGTTTTTTATAATTTACTTAATTATACTCTAGTTTTTGAAGTTATAAAACATAATTTTCTTGCGATCTATCTAAAAAAATATTTTTTTTAATATCAGGTTTATATTATTACACTAATTTGAGTATGTCTAAATATTATTTTTTTAAAAATGAATATTTTCGATGCTATCTTCATAAAAAATATCTTGGGTTGATTTATTTGTTTAAATTGGTAATTTAAATTAATAAAAATTTTAAAATATTCTATAAATATTATAGTTTTATGAGTTAGAGAAATTGTTCTGTGGATAAAATTCGTTAGTGTATTATACTGATGAGCTTGCCAGTGTTCGTTATAGTAATTTTTCAAAATTATTATAGGCTTGAAGAAATAATGATTATTAGTTTATTTTTTTTAAATTTATTAAATACTTTTAAAGTGCCACTTTTATATTAATCAGGTATCATTTAATTTTTTTTAAGGAAGTGTTATATGGACAAATATAGATTTTAAGGTGTTTTTATTAGATAAAAAAACTTTATTAGATATTTTATGCATGTGTTATTTGAAATATTTTAACATTAATTATTAATTAAAATAATTTCATAGCAATACAAACACCTTTAGTTTCTTTGGTAGTTGATTTTTTAGGTAGAATACATGTTATTATATTAAAGTTTTTAATTGTTCTAATAAACTTGATTTAAAATAAGGCTCGAATTTAAGCATTGTTATAGAATTAAGTAATAACCATAAATCTTAAAAATGCTTTTAATTGAACTTCGTTTTAGGAGATTTATTTAGTTTATACTCGATTTGTATTGACAAGTAGTACAATTATGCATATTATTTAGGGTTAATAAGGCTAGTTACATATTTCTTTAGATTGGGATTAAAATAATTTATTTAAATTTTAGTCAGGTTTTTAACTATTATTATGGTCTAATAATATATATTTATTATAGGTCTGGGTGTTTAGGGTCACAACTAGTTAAGATGTGTAAAATTGATTTAGAAAAAACCTAAACACATCTAAAAATAAAGAGTAATTAACATATGCATTATATAATAAAAATGCAGATCGACAAATTAGACACATATATCATACAATGATATAAAGTAAAAACAAATTCTGGCGCATTTTAAATAATCTTAATGTTGTGATATTAACTCATACTTAATTTATGAAACTTAGATAAAAATTATTAAACACCTAATTTATCTATTCAATTTTTAACGAAATAACGATGGTTATAAACATCGCATTAAGCCGGATTAGGAATGTCGATAAAATTTGTATCTAATCCATGTTCATCCCGCAACCAGTTACCTAATGCACGAACTCCTCCACGTTCGGTAGCGTGGTGTCCTGCGGCATAAAAATGCAGACATTCTTCTCGGGCTACATGAATTGTTTTTTCAGAAACTTCTCCGGTAATAAATGCATCAATACCACCTGCTAATACTGCTAACTCAATAAGATTTTGACCCGCACCGGTACACCAGGCTACTTCTGAGATTTTTTTTGGTGACTTGTTGTTCCAGGAATGCAACACATGACGCCCTAATCGCTTTTCAAGAAGTACTCGTAGATTGTTCCCACTAATAGGTTGTTCGAGTGTTCCGAAAAATACAAAAGGAGAGTTTAGTTTTTTTTTCACCTTAATGTTCAGGTCTTTTGCAAGCTGCGCGTTATTGCCTATTTCCATGTGGATATCTAGCGGGATATGCCAAGCGTATAAGTTTATATCGTTAGCTAGGAGCATTTTCAACCGTTGACGTTTCATTCCGCTAATAATCTGCGATTCGTTTTTCCAAAAAAAACCATGATGTACAATAACTGCATCAGCACAATATGTAATAGCACTTTCTAGTAGTGCTTGACATGCAGTGACACCAGTGACAATACGATGTATTTCTTCACGCCCTTCTACTTGTAAGCCGTTAGGAGCATAATCTTCCAAACTATTGCTTCTGAGTTTTTCGTTAATAACTTTTTCTAGTGTTTTATTATGCATTGTAGAGTTAGTTTACTACTCAATCTTATTGAGATAGATAATAAATGAATTTATAGAAATAGTCAACATGTGATCTATGGTTGCTCAGTTTCTTTTTTTTTAGAGATAAATTAAGATTATTTCTTAACCCTAATGAAAATCTATATGCTTAATCATATTCTATATTTTTTTGTAAGAGTTGTTTTACATTGGGTGATAATTCAATAAAGATGAAAATAAAATAATTTTTATAAATTATTTTATTTTTAAAAAATTAGAAGAAGTTATATATTAGAGATTCTTAATTGATAGTTTAAATTAATATTAAGACCCTTAGTCTAAGAAAAAGCACGACCACCTTTATATATAAATTAAAAAAGATAAAATATTATCTCATAATAATTTTATTAATATAAACAATACTATATAAAATCGCTTTTTTTTTTGTGTTCACAAATGTTATTTGTGACTATTTTTATAGTTATTTTTTTCGTGAATGTATAGATCACTTTAAAAGTAAAAGTGATAAAAATTGCGCTCTAGACGTCAATAGACACATCTCTGTATGTATTAGCAAAGATCATAAAAAATATTTAATACCAATGTGGTAAAAATAAAATTTTAATGCATGCTGTAACTTTACTCTTATAAAACTTAGAACGTTGATCTGAAGTTATGAAGAATTTTATGAATAAATTGACATTTACATAGAATTAAATTTTCGTAGTCAACAATAACAATATGCATAACAGGCGAGATTTTAAAAAAAACGTTTTGAGACGTTATCAGAATTCGTTTAATCAAGTTTAATTGTAGAAGGGTTAGTTACTAATAAGTAAAAAAACCCTTTATTTTTTTTAATTATTTAAAAACTAAATTGTTGTGTTGTTATTCATGCTCATTTTCTTCATGTCTTGATCTATGAACATCAGTCCACTAGAATTATTGTTTACTAGAGCTAGTTTATCAATGACAGATTTAAACATTTTCTCTTCTTCGTGTTGTTCAGCAATATACCATTGCAAGAAGTGAAAAGTAGAATAGTCTTGTAATGTCAAAGCTACATGAACTAAATTGTTAATTTTTATTGTAATCATTTGTTCATGTTCGTAGGCACTCTTAATCAGTTTAGATAGAGAAGAAAAATTAACAAGGGGAGCGTCAAGAGCTGTTAGTGTTGGCATAATACCGCTATCGCCAAGATAATCGAATAAGCGGCGCATATGATCCATTTCCTCATTGGACTGCATTTTAAAAAAATAGTTAGCACCTTCTAACCCTTTATCATTGCACCAAGCGCTCATTTGCAGATATAGGTTTGCAGAAAATAATTCAAGATTTAATTGTTCATTAAGTTTTTTAGCCATTTCTTCTTTTAACATTAATTAGTGTCCTCATGTAACATTTGTATAATAAACTTTTTATAATAACTAGGTTAAAAAAACAAATTACTGAATGCAAGAAGAAAACAGATTATTTGATGTATAGAGAAAGTCTGTATTAAAGGATTAATTTTTACAATTTAATGATAGCTTAATGAAAGAATTTTATTTATTGTTTTTTGATAAAAAATCTTGTCCATACTACTTGGGAAAGGTAATAAAAATTTTTTAGTAGTAACAAATAAATGATTAGTTTATTTTAAAGGACTTTTTTAGCATGAATATGGGAGTGTTTTTTTTGTATGATAAAACATTTGAGGTAATTAAAGCTCCTTATTTAAGTAGAGAGCAGATTAATAAGTAATTTTTTATTACAGTTACCACTTTCAAAAAAGTTACTTATATCTTATTTTTGTTATTGTATTGTGATTTTAGATACGATATCAAGATATCCTTGAGTTTTTTTAAACTAGCTTAGCTATAATATAGCTATATTCATTTTAGATAAACTCGACTAAGGAGGACTATATACCGTGAATCACGATGAGTTCTATCTTACGCGTGCTTTTTTACTTGCTCGCAAGGGACGTTTTACTACATCTCCAAATCCTAATGTTGGTTGCGTTATTGTCCGCAATGGATACATTGTTGGTGAAGGTTACCATCAGTGCGCTGGTACTGAGCATGCTGAAGTGCATGCTTTGCGTCAGGCCAAAGATGATTCGCGTGGTGCCACTGCTTATGTTACCCTTGAACCTTGTAACCACCAAGGCCGTACTCCATCTTGCACCCATGCTTTAATAAATGCTGGAGTGAAAGAAGTTATATCTACGATACCTGATCCAAACCCTCAAGTCGCCGGCTCTGGTTTTCGTCGATTACAAGAGGCGGGGGTAAAAGTACGATATGGTCTCATGCAATCGGAAGCAGAGGCTTTGAATCCTGGATTTCTTAAACGTATGCGCACTGGTTTTCCATGGATCAGACTTAAGCTGGCAGCATCTATTGATGGTCGGACTGCCATGGAATCCGGGGCAAGCCAATGGATTACTTCTTTAGAGTCTCGGCAAGATGTTCAATGCTGGCGTGCTGAAAGCGATGCTATTCTTTCAACCGCTGCTACAGTTTTGGCAGACAATCCCGCTTTGACTGTACGTTGGGCTTCATTACCTAAAAGTGTTAAATTTCTTTATCCTGAAAAACGATTGCGTCAACCTTTGCGAGTGATTATTGATACAGCGAACCGAGTGAAACCATTCTGTCGCGTTATTAAAGAAGAGGGTTTGACATGGCTAGCACGTATTGTTCCAGATGATTTAACATGGTCATCTTCGGTAAAACAGCTTTTATTTCCAACTTTTCATGGAACACATATTCAGTCTCTTGATTTAATTTCACTGATGACTTATTTAGGTCACTATCAGATTAACAGTTTATGGGTAGAAGCTGGTCCCAGTCTTGCCGGTGCCTTGTTAAGTTTGGAGTTGATAGATGAGTTGATACTCTATCAGGCACCTAAATTGCTAGGTTCTAACGCGCGTCCACTCTTTTTCCTTTCTAAGCCTATAGATCTTAGTGAGGCACCAGCTTTTACGATTCTAGACATGAAACAGTTAGGACCCGATATTCGATTCTGCTTGAAACCAATAAAAAATTCTTAATTGTTTTTAGCAGTATGAAAAATTATGTTAAGATGTAATTTAAAATAGTTTAACTATATTCTATTCTATCAACGGAGAACTATGAACATTATTGCAGGTGTTGTTTCTGCTCCTGATGCGCGTGTTGCAATTGCAATTGCCCGTTTTAATCATTTTGTAAATGATAGCTTACTTAACGGTGCTGTTGATGTTTTAAAGCGTATTGGTCAAGTTAAAGACGAAAATATTACAGTGATATGGGTCCCAGGAGCATATGAATTACCATTAATAGTTAATGTGTTAGCGGACAGTAAAAAATACGACGGTATTGTGGCGCTAGGTACAGTGATCCGTGGTGGGACCGCTCATTTCGACTTAGTTGCAGGAGATTGTAGTGCTGGTCTTTCTTCTGTTGCATCACGTTGTGCATTACCGGTAGGTTTTGGAGTGTTAACTACCGAAAGCATTGAACAAGCTATTGATCGTGCTGGAATTAAAGCAGGAAACAAGGGAGCAGAAACCGCATTGAGCGTTCTCGAAATGATTAATATTCTTCTAGAAATTAAAAGATAAAAGGGGCAACTTTGTGAAACCTGCCGCTCGTCGAAGAGCTCGTGAATGCGCTGTGCAAACTCTTTACTCATGGCAAATATCACATAATGATATTACTGATATTGCAGTGCAGTTTTTAGAGGAATTAGATACGTCAGATATAGATATTTCTTATTTTTATGAGTTACATGAAGGTACAGCAAAGAATGCTGGGGAATTAGATAAACTAATGGAACCTTACCTTTCGCGTCGACTAACAGAACTTGGGTACGTTGAGCGTGCTGTGTTACGTATTGCACTTTTTGAGCTAAGTAAGCGTTATGATGTTCCTTATAAAGTAGCGATTAATGAAGCTGTTGAGTTAGCAAAAACTTTTGGTGCAGTAGATAGTTATAAATTCATTAACGGTGTTTTAGATAAAATAGTGCCTAAGATTCGTATAAATAAAAAATCTTCCTGTAAGAAAAATTAATTTTTCACAACATATTAATTTTGAATTTGTTAAAAATTTATTTTAGTATACGAAATTCTATCATTTTAATTAAGTAATTTAAGCTCTAAAGCTTGGTCATTTTTGTTATAAAAAACTATCAGTTTCGAAGAATTGATAAGTTTTTAAATTTCTTTTAATTTAATTGCATAAAATCATTTCGTTATTATTTTTTTTGTATTAGTTGTTTTAAATTGCAAGAAAAAACGTAAAAATTAAACATGTTAATAGTTTTTAACTAGAATATAATTAACTAAAATATTTATGCTGAGTGATTTTACATATTTTATTTTTTTATCAATCTTGATCACCGTTATTTGTTAGAAGGTATTAATTTAGAGAGGATTTACCTATTAAATTATTAGATTATTTTATACTATAATTTTATAAAAATTAATAGATTTATAAAGCGTATGATTTCTGCATTTTTAGTAAGTTTAATTTGTTAAATTAGATAAGGTTTTTTTAGTTGGGTCTCTCTCTAAGAGATCAGTCGGTATAGATAATATTATGGATTATACAATATTTATCTATTCAGATTGTACGCTCAATTCTATAATTATATAGAGCCGTTATTTTTGTAGTTTTTTATTTTTTTCCTTCGACGACAAATTCTTAATTTTATTATATCTAAGAGAAAATACACCAGATTAACATTAAGATGTTCATATAGATCCGAATTGTTTTTTTTATTAGTATACCAATCAGTTTTATAAATAAAAGAAGTTGGATTTATTTGAAATAAATAAATGAGGTAAAAATCAAATAACGTAATTTTACAGTTAAAAAAAATAAATTTTAAACATTAAATATGTGACTAGAAATCTGATTTAAGAAGAACTATTTTTTCCTAGAAAAGTCGTTAAGTATGTTGTTGAGGCATGCGGTGTTACTTTTGATTTCTCGGACCATTTTCTTAAAAAAATCCCGAAGTTGATTCGATAAACTGATTGTTTAGTAACAGTATGGATATTTTCAACAACTATTCTTAGATATAATCTGATCTGGATTATAATAAAATAACTTTACCATAGTATCTATTTATAACGATAAGAGTTTTAACATAACAATATAAATAACTATTAATAAAAACTTATTTTCTGTCTAATATTTTAGATAACGATTTGATCATTAGATCAGTATTATTTTAATCTTTACAATTTATGAAAAATTTAAAATTATAAATTTAGTTTAGTTAAAAAAATAGAGATTAAATGATTTTTTTATAACATGGTTTGCTAAATTATAAGTTTTAAAAGAATTTAGAAAAGAATATTTATATAATATTATTTAAACTTTTTTTTTAAACATAAAAAATATTGTAAGTTTTTAAGTAATGAACTTCATATTTACATTTTGTTAGATTTAGAAGGTATTTTTATCTTTAATTTTTAATAACAATGGGAGATTTTATAAAAAAAATATTTTGAAAAACTTATTCAGTTGAGAAATACACAATACAATTTAAATTAATTTGATACTAGTAAAGCATTGTTATAAGAACGTGTTTCTTTTTGATATAGCGAAAAAAGTTTAGTTGAGTAAAACACTACAAAAACACTAATTTCACAGGTGTCTCGAAAGAGAGAGTCAATATAAGTTGCATGTCATGAGTAACATAACGTATAAGATTTATTTTTTAATGCCTCATTTTTTTAGTTGGAGGATTTAAAATTAGATGCTTTACTTCTATAAATTAAGACTAATTAAAAATAAAAAAGTTTTAGAAAATAACACTTAATTATATCCGGCACTCTTATAATGCGTTAATACAAAATAGATCAATTCGTTTTTCTTCTTCTTCTTCAACTATAAAAACGCAATATTATTTAAATTAACATTATAATCGTGATGATGTTTTTTTAAAATTGTTGGGAGCAATAATGTTTATAAAAGCTTATTTATTTAAAGATATTTGTTATCTACAATAGGTATCCTTAAAGTTTTATTTTAAAAAAAGTTAAATCTATATTAATAATGATATGTAAAGAACTAAATTTATGCTTGTAGTGTTGATAAAAAGAACTAAAAAATTACTCATATTTAATAATTAATATTCAAGCTAGCTATCTGGTTTATTTTTTTTATCGATATTCATCGATATTTAAAGTCGTCTTGTTATCCGTCCTCATTATTAAAAAATGCTACATTTGTTTTCTACCTTATTTATAGTTAAAAAAACTAATCGAAAGATTTTATATTCCTCTTTTACCGGTAATAGCGCTAGATTTAACGGCCAATAAAACAGTAAGTGTCCTGAAGACTGCCACTCAAACAGAAAAAAAGGAACCTGTTTTTAAAATATTCATCAGAGGTTATGTTTCCTTATAAGTACTATTTATTATGTTGGGTAGAAACCTAACGACAGCATATAATTTTTAATTATTATATAAGGTTACTATTATTGATTTTTCTTGGTTCTAACAAAAAAAGTAACTAATTACCTTGCCATGCTCTTTTAGTTTCGCCTCTGATGCCAATGCATAAAAATGAGTATGTTACGATGAAAAGAATGTTAATTAACGCAACTCAACAGGAAGAGTTACGCGTCGCGCTGGTAGATGGTCAGCGATTATACGATCTAGATATTGAAAGGCCTAGATACGAACAAAAAAAATCCAATATTTATAAAGGAAAAATCACTCGTATTGAACCTAGTTTAGAAGCAGTATTTGTAGATTATGGGGCAGATCGTCATGGTTTTCTTGCTCTTAAAGAAATTTCTCGGGAATATTTTCCTGCTCAATATCTTACCTATTATAGCAGGCCTAACCTAAAAGATGTTTTGCATGAAGGGCAGGAAGTCATCGTTCAGGTTGACAAAGAAGAGCGGGGAAATAAAGGTGCAGCATTAACTACCTTTCTGAGTTTGGCTGGTAGTTATTTAGTTCTAATGCCTAATAATCCTCGTGCTGGAGGAATATCGCGTCGTATCGAAGGTGATGACCGTAATGAGCTCAAAAAAGCTTTATCTTCTCTTACACTTCCTACTGGTATGGGGTTGATTGTACGTACTGCTGGGGTCGGCAAGTCAGTTGATGATTTGCAGTGGGATCTTGCGTTTCGCCTCAAACACTGGAAAGCAATTAAAAAAGCTGCTGAAGAACGGTCTGCTCCCTTTTTAATTCATCAAGAAAGTGATGTTATTGTTCGTGCCTTCCGGGATTATTTGCGTCCTGATATTGGAGAAATTCTCATTGATGACCCAAAAGTGTTGGATCTAGCTAAAAAACATATTTCTTCGCTAGGTCGACCTGATTTTGTCAATAAAATTAAGTTTTATGGTGGAGAGATACCTCTTTTTAGCCATTATCAGATTGAATCACAAATTGAATCTGCATTTCAACGTGAAGTACGACTCCCCTCAGGGGGCTCTATAGTCATAGACACTACAGAGGCCTTAACCGCTATAGATATCAACTCTGCACGATCAACGCGCGGAGGAGACATTGAAGAAACTGCTGTTAATACAAATCTTGAAGCGGCAGATGAAATTGCACGACAGCTTCGATTGCGTGATTTAGGAGGTTTGATTGTTATTGACTTTATTGATATGATGGCGATACGTCATCAGAGAGAAGTGGAAAACTGTTTGCGAGAATCGGTTCGTAAAGATCGAGCTAGAATTCAAATTGGACGTATTTCCCGGTTTGGCTTACTGGAGTTATCTCGTCAACGCTTGAGTCCATCATTAGGTGAGTCTAGTCATCAAATTTGTTCTCGTTGTAGTGGGGCAGGTACTATTCGTGATAACGAATCTCTTTCTTTATCTATATTACGGCTTATTGAAGAGGAGGCTTTAAAAGAAAACACTTACGAAGTACATGCTATCGTTCCAGTACCTATTGCTTCTTACTTACTAAATGAAAAACGTATAGCTGTAAATGCTATTGAAAAACGTCAAGGTGGTGTTAAAGCAATTATCGTACCAAACGTTCAAATGCAGACTCCGCATTATACGGTATCACGGTTACGTAAAGGTGAAGAAGTTTCAACTCTCAGCTATCTTTTACCGCAGCTTCATGAAGCAGAAATAGCTCAATTATCAGAGGAGTCTATTTCCGAGAAAAAATGTCGAGAACAACCAGCATTAGAGGGGTTTACGACGTCATCGTCGAACCTAGTTACCAAAAAATTATCTATTTTCTCTCATTGCTCAAAAACTAGAACGATTATAACAATGTTTCTTAGTCTAAGGGCCACTCTTTTGACTAAAAAAATATGTTTTTTACTTTCTATGCCAATCAGAAGAATTAAATTTATTTTTGATAAAGTAATATCGAATCTGAAAAAATCAGATGGTTCTATATCACCGGGTGATATGGTAAAAAAGAAAATAGCCCAATTTTATCAAGAGTCTGTTTATTTAAAAGATCAAGCTCAGAGTATTAAAAATAATTTCAACACTTCATTTTCTTCTTCCATGAAAAAGGACAACAATAATCAATCTTACAATACTTCTTGCCTTTCGAAACCACAATCTATGACGATCCATAACGAAATAGGTGTATCAAGTACAATTTTTAAAGAAATATCGCCAGAAGAAGACAACCAAATACATATTAAAGAGTATAAAGATCATTCTCGAAGAGACCCACAAAGGACAAAATCTAAAGTTGAATCCTTAGAAATAAAAAAAACAATTATTTCTGAAATTGATGTACATTACAAAAATATTTTTAACGAAGAAAATCGAATACGGATTTTCCCTCGACGTTATCGTAGAATATTGAATCGAAAAAAACAGAATAAAAATAGGACTATCCTTCATTTTCCTGACTCAGAAGCTGCAATGACCACCTTTAATGCTGCAGTAGAAAATCAGAATGATATTAATCATGGTAAGTATTTACCAAAAAGAGAAGAAGACAATCCGCCCGATACTATCAAGAGTTCGTCTGTTTCCTCAGATTCTCTTTATGAGATAGGCGGGGGATTACCTCGTCGATCACGACGTTCACCTCGTCATCTTCGAGTAAGTGGTCAACGTCGTCGTCGTTATCGCGATGAACGTTATCCTCTTTGTTTATCATCACCGACACTACTAACAAATGCAGTGGTTTCGTTAGAATTAGCTTATGGTAAAGTTTGGGCTAGATATCCTCTCATACGTATTGAGCATCCTAAAGAAAATGTAATTACTGAAATGAACAAACACATTCATAGTAATGAGGTATTTCATATTGAAGAGAAACAATTAAATATGCTATATTCTTCAATCTTAAAAAGACCGACAATTGAGCTCAATGAACAAAACTTCAATAAAAAAATAGTTTCTTGCGCTCCTTTAAAAGAAACGTTTGCTCTTCCCCTTCGTGTTCTAGGGATAATTTTGTCAGATGATTTAAAACTAGAAAAACGATATCTAAATGTAAATAACAGTATTGTTACTTTAAATCTTGAGAATTTAACACAAGAATCTATCAAATTTTATGAGATCTTTGCTACTTCTGATACCATTCTTCAAATTAATAGTTTTCCATTACTAAAAAAAATAGAGATGTTGCAGGAGAAATCTAAATTTTCTAGTATGAGTGATAAGAATTATGCTAGTGCACCAATAACAAAAGTACCTATGCCACCATATATCTTTTCACCTCTACCGTGTAGTGAGAGACAGCGACCTGTATATGATCGTTGTATAGACCGACCTGCTGCAGGTGGTCATGCTGCAGACCATCAGGCTATAGCACCTGTAAGTCGTCCTAATATAGCAGATTCTTTTTAAAAGCCTATGAACTTTTAAACCCGCTTTTAGCGGGTCTTTTTTTATATTTTTATATCTTGAAATTAACAACATTTTATTCTTTAATCGGATGAAATCTTATATAAATTTTGAGTTTTTTGATTGTAGAGACAATATTATTTAATTGTGTATCATCTTTCAAACAGCTCTAAATTTGAATTAATATAAACTTTAAATTAAATAGATGTTTTTAAATTATTTAGCGTTTTTTATAATTGATATCTTTTATCGAAATGTTTAGATTATTTAAAGATATTTAAAAATTTCGATGATTACTGTTATTACCATGTTTTTAATGATGATTTCTCTTTACTTTGTAGATAAATAAGAAGAGGTAATAAATTCGAATAAAAGAAAGTTTGTGAGAATTATGGTATTTCTCTAAATATATATAAATGTCACATTGATTAAAGATTATTTAATTTTTCTATAAAAAAATATGCAAATAGATTGGACTATATTAATAGTAAAATTTTAAAAAACTCTTTTAGAAAAAAATATTAAATATATTTACTTTTAGATTTTTCTATACATAATCAAATAGATTCATTAAAGCGAGTTACAACGACTTTAAAAAATAAAACTTTAAAGCGTTTTTACTAATAAAGTATATCTTAAATAACCACATTTTATTAAAGATATGTTTATAGAGATCTATTGATAGATAAAATAACATAGCATAGTTATATGATGTATGAGTTAAATGTAGTTGATTTTATCAAAGTATGATGAACATTTTTTCAAATGATATTTTATTTACTAAAGTACATTTATTTTTCAGGATAAAAGCAATCTTCTTAAGAAAATTTGATAAGAAATTAACTTGTCAATGTTATAAATTAACGTACAATATTTATTGTAATTTGCATTGAATATTTATGTATATAAAAACATGATTTGAGATTATTAAAAATAATCAATAGAGATTAAGATATATTGTTATGTCATAACAACATTAGATAATATCTGTAAAAATAGAATACATCTTCTATAGTAGAATACATTAAAAAATATTTTTTATTTTTTTAGTACAACTCAAATTAAAATTTAATTTATTGTATATGATTGGATTTATAAAAATATTTAATTAAATATAAAATAATACTACTATGAAATGAAGTTTAGGATTCTGATGATCCAATCAATATGACTAAGTACATAAGGCATGTATTTTATTTCTATAAATAGGGAAAACATTTTATATTGTTTTGAGCAGTATACATAATTATATATTATACCCTATATTAGATCTTGGTGGAAATTCACAAAAATCGTAACAAATAATTTTATTGAACGATAGATAGTTTAAATTAATTATTATCAATACAATAACGTAAAAATTGCTTCAGTTCTAAATGGTTTATCAAATAAGTGACAGAACATTTATAATAAAATTATTAAATATAATATTTCTTTTATAAAAAAAATCAAAATGAAATAGATTTCATCATAGCAACTTTTTTAAGACCAGATTAATTATCTATTTATATTAGTAAATAATAACTTTTATATGTTTCACTCAAAGTTTTTAACAAAGTATTATTAGATAAGGTTAATTATCCTACCGGATAAGCTAATAAGTATGATTTAGTTTTTATTAAAACCATTATAGTAGGCTTGAAACCTATACAATTTAATCCAAAGAAAGATATTAACGTTAGGAGGTGTGGGTATAGGTATAGGATAATGTAATTGGATACGCCTCCTAAAGAGTAAGAAGGCGCAGAAGAAAAAAAGATCAGTAAGGAGTGTCTTGTAATTTCTCCGCCTGGATACGATCGTATATTTCTTCACGATGTACAGAAATTATTTTAGGCGCATTTACACCGATACGAACTTGGTTACCTTTCACGCCTAACACAGTAACCGTAACCTCATCGCCAATTATGAGGGTTTCACCAACTCGACGAGTCAGAATAAGCATTCTTGTTTCCTTGCAAGAGTAAAAGAGTCAGATATCTCAGTTTTTCACCATTATTTGTCATATCGCTTAGAATTGTAATCGGCTTAATATTTACTAGATACATTCTGTCTTGAGTAGGGATCAACGTTAACTTTTATTGGTATCATTGTAATAGATGTTAGTGAGAATTAGATCTAAATATTATTTTTATATAGTTGATATATTAAAAATACCCTGTATTTCTAAAAATATAGAATACTTTATTTTAAAATATTCGTATGTTATTATTTAAATTTTATCATATAGCATTGTATTTAAATTTTTTAGAGCCTTTGGTAAGGCAGAGACATTGTTACCACCGCCTGCTTGTGCGAAACCGGGACGACCACCCCCTTTTCCTCCCACTTGTAGTGTAAGATAAGTGATGATATCATCTGCTTTAATACGAACATTTAAATTTTCAGTTACTCCGGCTATCAAGTTAATATCCCCTTCTATTACTATAGCAAAAACAATAATCGCTGATTTTAATCGGTTTTTTAGCTTTTCTACCATTCTTCGGATGATGTTTGAATCTAAACGTTCTAGTTGGGTAATTAAAACGTTAGCGCCTTTGATGTTTCGTGCTTTATAAGAAAGTGAGGTTATTAACTGATCTGCTTGTTGATCTTGTAATTTTTGAATTTTTTTTTCTAACTGTTTATGACGTTCTTGTATTATCTTTACTTTATTTATTAGTGTTTTGGTATCGCTTTTTACTAATTGGCTTATTTGACGTACTAGATTGTTTTGGTTATGTAGGGCTTTTAAAGCCGTTGCACCAGTAATAGCCTCAATGCGGCGAACATGAGCAGCACTGCATGATTCAGAAATGATTCGAAATAGGCCAATGTTTCCAGTATGACGTGCATGAGTTCCGCCGCATAATTCGATAGAAAAATCCTCCATGATTAACACTCTTACTTTTGTATCGTATTTTTCTCCAAATAGCGCGATAGCTCCTTTATTCCGAGCATCTTCTAATGGCATGATTTCGGTTTGTATAAATAAATTACGACGGATTTGCTCATTTACAATCTCTTCTAGTTGATAAATTTGTTCAACTGTTATAGATTGATGATAGGAGAAGTCAAAACGAAGATAGTGTTCATTTACTTGAAATCCTTTTTGTTTTATATGGTTACCTAGCATCTTCCGTAATGCCGAATGTAATAAGTGAGTAGCGGAGTGATTCAGGGAGATGTATTTTCGGCGTTTGCTATTAACTTCTGTAGTTACGTATGAACCTACTTTTAGTTTTCCGTAATTAAGTTTTCCTATATGGTAAACAACATTTCCCTGTTTTTTCGTATTTGTTACCTCGAATTGAGCGGAAAGTGTTTTTAATGTACCATGATCTCCTACCTGTCCCCCTGATTCAGCATAAAAGGGTGTTTTATCTAGTACGATCATCGCATGTTCTCCACAACAGATAATATCTACAGGCTTGTTTTTATAAAACAGAGAGATTATTTTTCCCTCACCTTCAAGTTGTTCGTAACCGAAAAAACAGGTAGCATTATAAATATATGGAATATGATTGTTGTTAGCAATAAAAGCATGAGACAGACGCGCTTGTTTACGTTGATCAGCCATGGCGCGGTTAAATCCTTCGAGATCAACACGCATATTTCGTTCTCGACAGATATCAGTAGTTAAGTCTATGGGAAAACCATAAGTATCATAAAGACGAAAAGCAGTTTTTCCATCTAGCTGATTATTAGATACTGTTTTCAGCTCGTCATTCAAGAGAATCAGACCGCGTTCTAGTGTACGATAGAACTGTTCTTCTTCAACATAAAGTACTTTTTCTATTGTTTCTTTTTCTACATCTATTTGGCTTGCACTAATACCCATTACATTGATTAGTGGCTTGACTAACTTGTAAAAAAAAGGAGTTTTAGCGCCTATCATATTTCCATGACGTACGCCACGACGAATAATACGACGAAGGACATATCCTCTTTCTTCATTAGATGGAAGAATGCCTTCGCTAATCAGAAAAGCGCATGTTCGTATATGATCAGCAATAACCCGAAGTGATCTACTTTTAAGATTGCTAGTACCTATGATTTTTGCCGAAGAAGAAATCAAAGTTTTAAAAAGGTCGGTATCATAAATTGAATTGACCTTTTGCAATACAGCAGAAATACGTTCTAACCCCATTCCGGTATCAACGGAGGGTTGTGGTAGTGGGGATAGGGTACCATCAATCTCTCTGTTAAACTGCATAAATACTAAATTCCATATCTCGATATAACGATTGCCTTCTTCTTCTGTGCTACCAGGGAGATTACCAAAAAAATGTTCGCCGTGATCATAGAATATTTCTGAACAAGGACCGCAAGGGCCAGTCGTTCCCATTTGCCAAAAATTATCGGAGAGGTAAGGTATATCTTTATTGTCGCCAATTCGGATAATACGATCTGAAGACATCCCTATTTCGTCTCTCCAAATATTATAAGCTTCATGATCATTAGCATAAACTGTAACTAAAAGATTTTCTTTAGGTAGATTAAACCATTTTTTTTCAGTTAGCAGTTCCCAGGCAAATCGTATAGCCTCTTTTTTGAAATAGTTGCCGAAGCTAAAGTTACCTAACATCTCAAAAAAAGTATGATGTCGCTCTGTATACCCAACATGCTCTAAATCATTATGTTTTCCTCCCGTACGTATACAGAATTGTGATGTGGTAGCTCGCTGATAGGGGCGTTTTTCTAACCCCAAAAAGACATCTTTAAATTGATTCATTCCAGCATTAGTAAATAGTAATGATGGATCGTTAGTAGGTATAAGTGAACTACTTGAGATTACTTCATGTCCTTTTCGGTGAAAAAAATCTAGAAATGCATGACGAATCTCAGAAATATTTTTGCCCATAGGTATCCTGGAATTATTAAAAATGTTGAATATTTTTAAACAAGAGACTTATTATAATATGTTTAGTGAACGAGAAATCCTTAAAGAGAATATAAAGATCTTCTTTACTGTAAATTAAAATTCTTTAGGCTATCTATTTTATGAATTTATATATAAAATGAATTCATTAAAAAGATAACTTGCTTACGAATTGGTGATGTTAGACATATTAAATAATATGATCTTTTAGATCATGATTAATTTTAGTTAAAAATTAACTTTTGAATCTCTAATTTACAAGATTGACCATATTTAGATCTTAATGTGGTATATTGTGTATAATAACGTCAACTTTATTAAGCATGTTCACTCTTTACTGTAATCTCTATATATTTTCTTTGATTAAGATATAAATAAGATTTCAATGGTATTGATTATATAAGTATGGCAAAAAAAAGATCATAATAATAAATAAGGTTTATTTATAACAAAAGTCTTTAAGTAAAATAGATATTTAGTGATTTGTCAAAATGAAGCCACTAAATTTTTCCTTTATAGAAAAGAAATTTTCTAATCATTACAATAATACTCTTTTCTTAATGTAGAGATATAACTCTACTGATATCTTAACATAAGTAGACATCTTCTGTGGAAGACTTAATATAGTAGAAGGTTTTCTTAATTAATTTTTTAGTAGGTGGAAGTTGGATAAGAACTGTTTAGTATGAAGAGAAACTAAAGTTATTATAAGATGTAGTTATATTTTAGCTTAAAACCCTCACTTATGATATCGTTGATTGCAAGTTAAGTTAAAGATTTTATAATAAAAATTATAAATTATATTTTTATAAAGCGTAATAGATTTAATTTTATTTAGATTAATTTTTCTGAAGTGCGCTAGATACTTACAAAGAAAGTAAAAGAGCTAGTATGATAATATCAAAAAAACATTATATATTGTCTTAGAGTTTAGTACTTACAATATATTTATCCTTAGGTTTTATATTTTACATGAGCATATATCTCTAAACCTATAATGTTAGTCTAATAACGGAATAAAGGTATTATTAGATAGTAAGACTTAAAGTATTTAATATAATTATGATATTTATCACATAACATGCTTTCTTTGTAATAAGAAATGCATATAAAAATAGAATCACAGCTTTATGTTAAAAAGTATTTAAAGTGTTTTAATATTAATTAAATTGTAATAAACATTATGATTTTTTTATGTTTTAATTTTTCTATTTAAAAAACTAGTTAAGTAAATAAAATCGTTTAAATTGTTTGATAATATTCAATTAATAGAAAATAACTTAGTTTTAATATAAGTTATCTTGATAAGAGTAATAGAGCGTTAAAATTAGATCATCTTTAGCTCGACATTATCTTACGACAAATAAGATTTCGTAGATCAACTTCTTTTTACTGTTGATGTCTTTATCTATTACCATAGATTTAATCTTTTTGAAGCTTTTTAAATTCATTTTTAATAAGAAATAGTTCTTTAATCTTAAAAAAATCTTTAATAACAAGAAAATAAGATATTTTTTTACCAAAAGATTGGTATATAATTTATATTTTCCATAAAGAATACAACTAATCTACATTAGATATGTAAATCTTATTTTTTTGATTTAGTATAGGTAATTTTAGAAAATTAAGCATTCTAACTATACTAGACATGTAAAAGTTTTTTAAATATTTGATAGAGAAATATTGATTAGCTTCGTTTTACTTTTTTTTGATATGCTAATAGCGAGTAGAGGAAAAATCTCTTTATTTTTTTCTCCAGTAGAAAGTGAATTCTAAGAATTATATTTTATTTAAATAAGAAATACAAGACACAATTAGTTAAATAATGTATCCCTAAACAATTTTTATAATTTTTCTAAAAAAAAAATCAATTTCAATACGACTAATAATATAAAAATAGAGTAGAAGACAATTAACAAAAACAGCGATAAAAGATGCAAACACATACTACTAGTACTATGTGATAGTAGTTATAATTTTATAAATTAAACACTAAACTATATTTAGTTCTTTCATATTTTTCACGAATACATTTAAGAAATTCATGACTAAAGTTTTTCGTTAATAAATATTATTAATCCTCAATTGCTTCTTATAGGCGATAAAAAAACTGCTACTTTTATTGAGTTTTATAGAAAGACAAGGCTATAGAAATTAAACACTTATGTTTTTTATGAAAAAGTTCATTATAAACAAAAATATAGGAGAATCTCAAAATTGAGACTAAATATTTTTTTATTCATAATAGTGATAAGAGATTAAGGTTTCTCTTAACCACATCTGACTATAATCATGTTAATGCCTTAAGCATTACCTCTAATAATATTTTTCCGTATTTTATTTTTATTTAAGTAGAGAGTAGGGCTCCCTAACGAAAGAAATACTCTCTTTAAATAATAAAAACTACTACATAATTTTTTATAGTTTACCGTGGCAATGCTTAAACTTTCTTCCAGAATTACATGGACATAAATCGTTCCTTCCAACCTTTCGATTTTCTTGATTAACAATTACATTTTTGTGAAATATTTTTTTAAATACAGGATTATGGTTTAATTGATGTTGTTTAATTAGATCTTTTTCTTTTTGTTGGTTCATTTTTTCTAATTCTTCTGGCATAGATATTTGGATTTTGCTAATTGTGAAAATAACTTCATATTTCAACGACTCTAACATGGAAGAAAACATATTAAAAGATTCGCGTTTATACTCTTGTTTTGGATCTTTTTGCGCATATCCCCGAAGATGGATTCCTTGACGAAGATAATCCATTCCTGCTAGATGTTCTTTCCAAAGAAAATCTAAAGTTTGTAGCATGACGTTTTTTTCGAAAGTGCGCATGGTCTCGATACCAACAATTTCTTCGGTGCGCTGATGTGTTATTGAAATTTCTTTTAAAACTTGATCATGTAAAGCTTTTTCATTAATATTTGGTGTATCATGCAACCATTGAGAGACGGGAATATTTAAATTTAAATCTTCTTTAAGGCATCTTTCTAGACCTATGATGTCCCATCTCTCTTTTAGAGAATTTGGTGGAATATAGCGATTGAGGATAGTTTTTAATACACTATCTCGCATACTATTGATTGTTTTTCTAATATCCGCAACTTCTAGTAGTTCATTTCGTTGGGCATAAATTACGCGACGGTGATCATTAGCTACATCATCATATTCGAGTAATTGCTTGCGAATATCAAAATTTCGACTTTCTACTTTACGTTGAGCATTAGCAATTGCTTTAGTAACCCAGGGGTGTTCAATAGCTTCGCCTTGCTTCATTCCGAGTTTACACATCATGCGAGAGACGCGATCAGATGCAAAGATACGCATTAAAGAATCTTCCATTGAAAGATAAAAACGAGAAGAACCTGGATCACCTTGGCGACCGGCTCGGCCTCGGAGCTGATTATCTATTCGCCGTGATTCATGGCGTTCGGTCCCAATAATGTGCAATCCACCGGTATTTAATACCGCTTCATGGCGCTGTTGCCATGCACGTTGTATAAGAGCGATTTTTTTCTTGTCTGCAGACTTAAGAGCTAAAACTTCCGCTTGCCAACTGCCACCAAGTACGATATCCGTACCACGGCCAGCCATATTAGTAGCAATAGTGACAGCTCCAGCTTTTCCTGCTTGAGCGATAATGTCGGCTTCCATGGCATGAAATTTTGCATTTAGCACTTTATGAACAATTCGGTCTTGTTCTAGCTTTTTAGAAAGCAGTTCTGACTTTTCAATAGAAATAGTTCCAACCAAGACTGGTTGACCGCGCTCTGTGCAATTTTTAATATCTGTGATGATAGCGTTAATTTTTTCTTTTTCTGTCATATAAACTAAATCAGAAAAATCTTTACGCTTCATAGGGCGGTTTGTTGGTACTACAACGGTGTCAAGATTATAAATAGATTTGAATTCACAGGCTTCTGTTTCGGCGGTACCTGTCATCCCAGAAAGCTTTTTATAGAGGCGAAAGTAGTTTTGGAAAGTAATTGAGGCAAGTGTTTGGTTTTCATTTTGTATCGTGATATTTTCTTTAGCCTCAACCGCTTGATGAAGTCCGTCAGACCAGCGGCGTCCAGGCATAGTACGACCCGTATGTTCATCAACAATAATGGCTTCATCATTTTTAATAATGTAATCTACATTGCGAGAAAATAAAACATGAGCTTGCAAGGCGGTGGTTACATGCTGCATCAGCATAATATTATTTGGTGCATAGAGTGATTTTCCATCTTGCATAATACCAGATTGTACTAGAAGTTTTTCAAGTAACACTAAACCTCTTTCTGTTAAATGTACTTGATGAGATTTCTCATCTATTGAGAAATGTCCTTGTCCTTGAAAACTATCAGAATCTTCTTTTTCTTGAGGAACTAGATAGGGAATTAGTTTATTGATTCGTCGATACATATCTGAACGATCTTCAGTCGAACCAGAGATGATCAGTGGTGTGCGTGCTTCATCTATGAGGATGGAGTCCACTTCATCAACAAGCGCATAATGAAGCGTGCGTTGAACTCGTTCTTCCGGACTGAATGCCATATTATCACGAAGATAATCAAAACCGTATTCGTTGTTGGTCCCGTATGTGATATCAGCGTTATAAGCAGCGCGTTTATGTTTTAGTTCAAGTCCTGGTAAATTAATTCCTACACTTAGTTCTAAAAATTCAAATAGCGAACGGTTATTTTTTGCATCTCGCTGAGCCAAATAATCATTTACTGTAACAATGTGTACACCATCTCCAGTTAAGGCATTTAGGTATGCTGGTAATGTAGCAGTTAGAGTTTTTCCTTCACCAGTGCGCATCTCAGCAATACGCCCTTCATGAAGAACGATGCCTCCTAGCAGTTGTACATCAAAATGTCGCATTCCAGATACTCGTTTACTGGCTTCTCTTACCACAGCAAAAGCTTCTGGTAAAAGAATGTCAACGGTGATTCCTTCAGAGATACGTTGACGGAATTCAAGAGTTTTAAGGGAAAGTTCTTTATTGTTTAATTTCTCTAGAGTTGGTTCTATTTGATTAATAGCGTTTACCATTTTTCGCATGCGTTTCAAGACGCGATCGTTACGGGTACCAAGAATTTTGGTAAGTAATTTTGCTAGCATAGTTAGTCATATCTCATCATGGCCCCATTTTTTTTGGGGAATAAAAGACATATTAAAATATACACTTGTTTAGATTTAAATTCAGTAGTGCAGGTTATATTGTATTGCCTTATGTTAACTTAAAGGAGTACTAATTACGTTTTTTTTGGGAAAGAGATATAACTTGTGCTAATTTCTATAAATTGATATAGGATCTATAAGCCCTCGTCCTAACGGATTAAGCAACATATTTAAAATTTTTATATCTGATATATAATAATACGAGTCGAAAGGAATAGATTACACCTAATATTACTTAGAGATAGAATCCTGTATAGTGATAATCAAGAACAACACGAACAACAGAAGAAAGCATTCATTAGTACTATTAGTTTTATAAAGGTGATTTGAATAACAACTTATTGATTAACAAGCATCCTGATCTGGATTTTTAAAATGGAGTTTTTAGATATATAGCCCTTCACTTCAATTATGAGTCTCATTATTAGAATGTTTGTGTAGAAATAAAGTCTGCCAATATTATTATTCCAACGATTGTTTTATAATATTTATTATTTTATAATAGGTTCTAGCGGAGTGTTTTTGTGCGTAAAAGTTATCCACATATGATTGATCTCTTATTTAACAATCCTAACAAAAGGAATCCCAATTTTCTTTTAACGATTCCGCAGCGCGGCATCCTGCTTCTAAATATTAACCGAGTGGTTCATAGATTGTTGCCAAAACAACTTGCGCTTCGGTGTCGGGTTGCTAATTTTAGAGAAGGTGTGCTAGTTTTGGAAACGGCAAACGCCAACTGGAAAATGTTATTATCTTACGAAAAACCTCAATTATTCTCTTCCTTAAAAAAGCAGATTTTACCATCATTATTGTCTATGGAGATCAGGATTAATCCTTCCTTAGCAAAAAAACAGGAATGGAATGCACACAATAACGATGGAACCTGCCCTTTTAAAATAAAACCTAAATGTTTAAGCAAACAGAGTGCAGCGTCTATTCGTCATGTAGCAGCATGCAGTGAAGGAAAATTAAAAAAGATACTAGAAAGATTAGCCGCATTATCGGTAAAAATATAGCGCTTAACCATCGTGAGAATATGAATAAAAAACCATTCTTCTTGATAAGAAGACTTTAATAAATATGAAATAAACGTGATTTTTTTAACAATATTTAAACAAGTTTAAGCTATAACGAGGGAGGGCGCCTGAAACGCTGGAGGCAGTTCTTCTTTATCCTTGAAGGATACTAATTCCCATGCTTCTTGACGCGCCAAAACAGCTTTTAGTAACTTGTTGTTTATAGTGTGGCCTGATTTTTTTGCACTAAAGGCACCAATGATATTATGACCACACATGAATAGGTCACCAATCGCATCAAGCATTTTATGCCGGACAAATTCATTTTCAAAACGTAAACCGTCTTCATTTAGCACTCGATAATCATCAATTACTATAGCACAGTCAACGCTACCTCCCAATGCTAGCCCTTGATATTGCAAATGTTCAATATCACGCATAAACCCAAAAGTACGTGCGCGACTTATTTGGCGCACGAACGATTCAGCAGAGAAATCTAGAAAATAATGCTGTAAACTGGTGTTAATCGCCGGATGTTTAAAATCAATAGTAAAATCGAGTGTAAAACCGTCATATGGAGCTAATTCAGCCCATTTATCTCCCTCTGCAACTTGTACTGATTCCTTGAGGCGTAAAAATTTTTTTTGGCTGTTAAGTTCTTTAATACCAGCGTTGAGGAGAAGGTATACGAAGGGAAAAGCGCTGCCGTCCATAATTGGCACTTCAGGCGCATCTACTTCAAGAATAACATTATCAATTCCTAATCCGGCTAAGGCAGCATTTAAATGTTCTACAGTGGAAAGACGTATATTATGTTCATTAATAAGACAAGTGCATAGCATGGTATCGCGTACTGAGGTCGGATCTACTCGGAAATCTACTGGTGGATTTAAATCGCACCGACGATAGATGACCCCAGTTTTTTCCGGTGCAGGGCGTAATGTCAGTGTAACTCTTTTCCCCGTATGTAATCCGACACCGGTAGCTTGCACAATACGTTTTAATGTCCGCTGTTTGATCATCTCTTTTTTCTCGCAATGTTTAACCGTGCTTTCTACTCTGTAATACCTAAGCAATGGTAATTTTTAAGTGTAGCACAAAGACCAACGTTTCCAAAAAATGTGGTAGCTAATCAGCTTGTTTGCGCAAGAAGGCTGGGATGTCAAGATAATCAAGTTCTTTATTTTCTTGTATGTTTTTCTCACCAATAATTTTTTTTCCTATTTTTTGTTCCTGATTGAAAGAAGATATGCTTTCAGGGTGATTTCGATAACAGTGATCTATTAGGCGTGTATTAGATTGTTTTGTGTTTAACAATGTAATTTCTGGTCGTTTATCTATACCAATACCTGTTGCTACTACGGTAACCCTTAATTCATTATTCATATCTGGATCAAGAGATGTGCCGATGACTACTGTAGCGTTATCAGAGGCAAAAGCGCGGATGGTGTTACCTACAGTTTCAAATTCGTCTAATCGTAAATCAAATCCGGCAGTGATATTTACTAAAACCCCTCGCGCACCCGATAGATCGATATCTTCTAAAAGTGGACTAGAAATAGCGATTTCTGCTGCTTCTTCTGCTCGATCTTCACCCCCCGCCATTCCGGAACCCATCATGGCATAACCCATTTCTGACATTACAGTTCGTACGTCGGCAAAATCAACGTTCATCAACCCTGGACGAGTAATAAGTTCAGCAATACCTTGAACTGCGCCTTTTAAGACATTGTTAGCGGCACCAAAAGCATCAAGTAGCGAAATTCCACGTCCTAATACTTTTAATAGCTTATCATTTGGGATGATAATCAGCGAATCAACATGTTTTGAGAGTGCAGCAATACCTTGTTCAGCAAATGACATACGTTTTTTTCCTTCAAAATTAAACGGTTTTGTCACTACAGCTACAGTTAATATCCCTAGATTTTTAGCAACTTCTGCGACAACAGGTGCGGCACCAGTACCCGTACCCCCACCCATGCCAGCAGCGATAAATACCATATCAGCTCCTTCAAGTGCGGTCTCTAGAGTTTCACGATCTTCTTCGGCAGAATTTCGTCCTACTTCTGGATTAGCACCAGCTCCTAACCCTTTCGTAATACCACTACCGATTTGAATCGTTTGGCCGACTGCGGTTTTACGCAATGCTTGCGCATCTGTATTGACCGCAAAAAAATCAACGCCTTCGATGCGTTCTCTTACCATATGTTCGACAGCGTTACCTCCACCGCCTCCAACTCCGATAACTTTAATTACTGCATCGTTGGTTGATTCTACAGGTTCAAACATAATTTCTCTCCGTTTTTTACCTTGTTCTTTATTCAGAAATAGCTTTCTGTACAGCTAGATACTGTTTCGAAAGTTGTTAAAATTCTTTTTGTAACCATTTACTAAACCACTGAAACCATTTTTTTACCGATATTTTTTTTTCCACACCTACCTCCTTATTTAAATGTGAGTCTTTCCCATAATGTAAAAGTCCTACCGCAGTAGAATAACAAGGATTTTGTGCGTAATCTGTTAAGCCGATGATATTTATAGGTTGACCAATACGTACTTGGGCATGAAATACGCGTTGAGCGCATGCTGATAAGCCATAAATTTGCGCGGCTCCACCGGTGAGGATAATGCCCGCAGCTATATGGTGTTGTACTCCCTGCCTTCTTAGTTGTTCTTGAACTTGTAGGATCTCGTCTTTAACTAGATACAATAGTTCGGTATAACGTGGTTCAATTACTTCAGCTAAGATGTATCGTTGTAGAGTGCGGGGTGGCCTTCCTCCAACGCTTGGTACCTCTACGCTTTCGTTTTTAGTAAGCATAGATCCCAGTGCGCATCCATATCGGATTTTGAGTGATTCAGCATCGCTAGGAGGGATGCTAAAAGCATATGCAATATCGCTAGTAACTACATTACCAGCATAAGGAATCACTTTGATATAACGAAGTGCTCCAGCAGTATATATCGCGACGTCCATCGTTCCGCCACCAATATCAACTACGCAAACACCGAGTTCGCGTTCGTCTTCAGTTAAAACTGCGTAACTTGACGCCAAACCAGAAAAAATAGGTTTATCAACTTTTAATCCACAACGTTCAACGGCTTTAACAATATTTTTCGCCATGTCATTATGGCAAGTAATTAGATGAACTTTGGCTTGCATGCGCATGCCGGACAAACCAATAGGATTTTTTATACCTTTTTGATAGTCAATTGCATATTCTTGGGGAATGACGTGTAAAATACGATGCTCATCACAGACACGCACTGATTTTGCGGTATGTACTACATTTTCAATATCTTCTTGTGTAACTTCTTCGTCAGTAATTGGTACCATCCCAATTTCATTTTGACAGCTAATATGTTTACCGGATAAAGAAAGATATACTGACGAGATCTGGCATTCCGCCATTAGCTCTGCTTGATCAACAGCGCGTTTTATACAGTTTAAAACTGATTCTAGGTCGTTAACGCCACCCTTATCCACCCCTCGCGATGGGCAACTTCCAACTCCTATAATGTTAAGCATACCATCGGGCAGTACTTCTCCTACCAGGGTAGCGACCTTGGCTGTACCTATTTCGAGTCCTACTACTAGTTTCCTGTCCATCGAATTGATCATAATTATTTTATTTTATGCCTGTTCTTGCTGGTGAATACTATTATTTCGATTGGATATGAGTTCTAGTCCATCCCACAGCTAAGCCGGATTTATATCGTAAATCTACATAACTAATACGTTTTTTACGGTATCGAGCTTCTTCGCGAAGAGTAGGATAAATGTCGATAAAGCGTTGAAGACGGTTACTACTTTATTTCCGATCAAGTTCCAACTGAATATCGTCTTGTAATGTTAGTTTCCATGCACGACGGTTTGTCATACGTATATCTTTCAGATGAAAATCAGATAATAATATTGCATTTATAATGTAATAAGCGCTCAATACATCTTTTTCGCTGCCTTGTGGTTCATATAACATGGATATAATTTTTTTCCGATACGTGCTTCCGGCAAAATAAATGTTTCTCCTGATTAATCAAGTAGATATTTATCGCTCCAGCGACAAATCGGCATATATTCCACTAAGTGAATTTTTAACTCATTTGGCCATTTTTTACTTATATTTACTTGTTTTATCCAAGGGATGTATTTAATTTGTTCATCAATCTGATTCAGGTTTTGTGAAATAAAATTATCTGGTTTTCCTAGTGTTAGGATTGCCTGGTGAATATCATTTTTAGTGGTATAAAAACTTTCTTCTGTAATTATGAGTTTAGGTAATCCTAAGTGATCATCATTTTTCATCCATTCTAAGCATACCCACCCTTTGATTATTATATTGATGGTTAAAATAATCAGCAAAACAATCCCTATAACATGGCTAGTATTGCTCGGTGTATTGTTTTCGATATTACTGTTTTGATAAGTATTGATTACTTCCTGGGACATGTCAGGATTCTCATGGAATTAGCATAGAAAACATCATTATATTTCGTTAAATTTTTTATCATAAACATTTTTAATAGCGCATGGTTTTAAACTGGTATCAGCTAGTTTTCTAGCAATATTGCCTATTGTTCCAGCTCCTTGCATAAGCAAAAGGTCATCATCTTTTAATATATCAGACAATATATCTGGTAAAGAGTTTATATCCGAAACGAAAATGGGATTTACCTTTCCGTTTTTTTGAATGCTGAAGCATAATGAGTGGCTGTCAGCACCTAAAATTGCGTCTTCTCCAGCAGGATATACATCTAGTATTAGTAGAATATCCACGTTAGAAAGAACGTTAATAAAATCTTCGTATAAATCTCGTGTTCGTGTATAACGGTGTGGTTGAAAAACCATGACTAATCGTTTTTTTGGCCAGCCGGAACGTACTGATTTAATTGTCGCATCTAGTTCAGTTGGATGATGGCCGTAATCGTCGATTAGCATAACTTTCCCTTTTTTTCCATTAATCTTGTTTAAATCATAATTCCCTAAATTATCGAATCGGCGACTGGTTCCCTGAAATTTCAACATAGCCTGAAAAATACTCGTATCATTAATGCCTTCTTCAGTTGCTACGGCAATTGCTGCTACTGCATTTAGTGCATTGTGTCGGCCTGGCGCATTAAGTTTTATTTTTAATATATTTTTTTCTTGTATTGCTTTTCGAGTAAGGGTAAAGCTTCCAAAAGTACCTTCTTGATAGTAATTACTGAGATGAAAGTCAGCATCATCACTAAAACCATAAGTAGTAATTCTCCGTTTAATGTATGGTAGAAGTTCACGAATTACCTTATCATCGATACACATTACGGCACATCCGTAAAATGGAAGGTTGTGCAAAAAATTAATAAAAGTTTGTTTAAGGTTTTCAAGATTTCCATAAGTATCCATATGGTCGGCTTCAATGTTGGTGATAATGGCTACTATTGGGTATAAATGTAGAAATGAAGCATCACTTTCATCAGCTTCAACAATTATATGGCGACTAAACCCTAGACGGGCGTGTATTCCACTTGATTTTAATAAGCCACCATTTACGAAGGTTGGATCTAGTCCAGCTTCGAGATAAATACTAGAAACCATCGCTGTTGTCGTAGTCTTGCCGTGTGTTCCGGCAATAGCTATACCGTGACGAAAACGCATCAGCTCCGCAAGCATTTCTGCACGGTGAACAACAGGGATGTGTGCTGCTTTGGCTGCTATAATTTCTGGGTTTTCGGATGAAATGCTACTTGAAAGCACTACGACGCTTGCATTAAGAATATTTCCCGGGTGGTGGTTAAAATAGATTTTAGCACCAAGAGATATTAATTCTTTCGTAACTACATTCGGTGCTAGATCAGAACCGCTGATTTGATATCCCTCATCTGCTAGCACTTTTGCGACGCCTCCCATTCCTGCACCACCAATTCCAACGAAATGAATTTTTTTGATACCACCCATTGTCGGTATAAAAGTTTTTAGTTTAGCGAGTTTTTTACTATCCACAGTCTTGTCGTTTAAGTCAAAAAACCTTAAGAAGGCATGTTCAAGTTTATTTTTTTTTGTATTAATCACGTAGCAGATTAGTGGTTTCCGTCTCTTCTGGCTGTAGCTTCCACTTCTTGAACTACGAGCTCTGTTGCATTAGGTATAGCGATCGATAAAGCACGTTGTGCCATAGTTAATAATATTGCTCGATCCCATCCTTCTAATAAGGCGCTAACCTTCGCAATGCTAAAGTCTGCTTGCTCAATAATTTTTGCTGCACCGACTTGTTCCAGAAATCGAGCATTCCAGTATTGATGTCGATCGTTGTGCATAAAAGGAATAAATAGAGCTGGTAAACCAACGGTTGCGATTTCGCTTACGGTTATTGCGCCTGCACGGCACACCACGACATCTGCCCAATTATAAGCTGAAGCTATATCGTCGATAAATTCCTCTATTTTATGACTGGTGTCACCGTGTTTTAAATAGTTTTTTTTAACCAATTCTAGGTTATTTTTACCTACTTGATGCCACAGTATTAATTTTCCTTTTAATCGAGCAGAAACTGCAGGCATAGTTTGATTGAGTATTTTCGCACCTTGGCTACCACCGATAATTAGTACTCGAATTCTTCCTGTACGCTTTTGAAATCGTATATAAGGAGGAGCGAGTGAAAGAACTGTATTGCGTATTGGGTTGCCTACTACTTGCGCATGAGAAAAAGCACTAGGAAAAGCCTGTAATACTTTGGTGGCAATTTTTGATAGACTACGATTAGTGAGTCCGGCGATGCTGTTTTGTTCATGGAGAATAACTGGAATACCACATATCCAAGCCGCTAAACCACCAGGCCCAGAAATGTAACCACCCATGCAGAGAACTACATCTGGATTCCATTTTTGTATAATTTGTTTTGATTTCCACAAGGCTCGACAAATTTGAATTGGTAAAAAAAAATTTTCTTTTAATCTTTTTCCGCGTAAACCATTAATTTGAATAAAGTCAATATCAATACCATATTGTGGGACGATTGTAGCTTCCATGTGATTAGCTGTTCCAAGCCAGCGAATTTGCCATTTTTTATCCATAAGAGAATGCGCAACGGCTAGTCCAGGAAACAAATGACCACCAGTACCACCCGCTATGATCATTAATCTTTTTATTTTCAATGTCATTTTTTTTCCTTCATAAAAGCCTGTATTTGAGAAAGATGTCTCTCAAAATCAACTCTTAGAAGTAATACTATAGCTGTTAACATAATTATTAAACTTGAACCACCGTGGCTAAATTAATGGTAGGGTTAATCCTTTAGTTGGAAGAATTCCCGTGGCGCCTCCGATATTAATCATAGCCTAAACACTAAACCATATTCCTGTAGAATGAGCTAGAAAAGCAGAAAATTTTTGGTTAAGTAGCATTGCTGTTTGGCCAATCCACATAGAGCGCAATGTAACTAGAAAAATCACAAGGATTGCTGCTACTAGTCCGAAACAACCTAATTCTTCACCTAGAATGGCAACGATAAAATCAGTATGGGCCTCTGGAATATATTCTAACTTTTGTATTGAATTGATTAATCCTTACCCCATAACTGACCTCGACCAAACGCAACAAGAGATTGTGTAAGTTGGTAGGCGCTACCAAAAGGATCATCCTAGGGATTCCAAAATGACATCAGGCGTTGTATTCGATAAGGTTTTATAATGATTAGCAATATCATTAAAAAGATTCCTGATACAATAATAAAGAAGAATGGATATAATTTAGCTCCGGCTAAAAATAACATAGATAGTGTGGAAACAAATAGGATTACTGTTGAACCAAGATCTGGTTGAGCTAGAAGTAATATTGCCATTATTACTATTACGGATATCGGCTTACATATCCCCCAAAATTTAGTGCATACTTTTTTTTCTTTTTTTACTAAATAACTAGATAAGTAGCAAAAAAAAGAAAGCTTAGATAATTTTGCTGGTTGAATCCGTATTGGTCCAACTGTTATCCAATGCATTGTTCTATTAGATGAGCTACTAATTATTATTGTTGCTAATAGGAGCACGATGCTAACAAGTAACATCATTGAGATATATCGTTGCCAGGTTGATATTGCGGTGTTGAGTGTCACTAGGGATAATAAAAACGACACATCGATATATAATGCATCATGTTTTGCGAAATGAAGACAATCGTTCAATAAACGTATTCCGATTGGCATCGAGGCTGAAGTAACCATTACAAAACCGATGCTAATTAGTCCTAGTATTAGCCAGAGTAGTGTATGATCGTAGAGAAGATAAGTAGCAGTAGTCTGATATGTATTGATTATCCTAGCGCTTCCCCATTGAGAAATAAATTTTAAATCACGGTAGGGTGTCATCTGCTTACCTCTCTTGCTAGCTGCGAAAATACTTGTCCACGTGCTTCAAAATTAGTGAACTGATCTAAACTGGCGCACCCTGGAGATAGTAATACTACATCTCCTTGTCTTACCCGCGACCCAACAATATACATTATCTCTTCAAGTGTTTTGGTGAGTGTCGTAGCATCGAGACGTAGAGCGCTTAATCGTTTTCGATCTTGCCCGAAACAATATAGGTGAATTTTCGTGTTTTTCAACCACGGTATTAGCGGTGTGAGATCAGCACATTTACTATCGCCACCCATTATAAGATGGAGCGTACCTGTTACTTCCACTCCGTTTAGTGCTGCCAATGTACTACCTACATTAGTTGCCTTAGAATCATTAATCCAACGCACGCCGCTTTGTTCATGTATTAGTTCAAAACGGTGTGCTAGTCCTTGACATTGAAGCAACCCTGATAAGCTTGATTCTCGTGAAATTCCTACTGCATCTGCTATTGCTAGAGCTGCAAGAGCATTCATGTAATTATGTTGCCCAACAATGCGTAATTCCGCAGTGTTAAGTATTTGCTCACCATATGCCATTAACCATATTTGCCCTTTATGTTGTTTTAGAAAGTAGTCACCTTGTTTTCTGCCAAAACTAATATAGCGTGAATTGTTTTTATTGATTGGAAGAGTAAATATATCTTCTGCATTAACAATGCATATCATGGCATTTTTATAAATTTTTAATTTAGTTGTTCTGTACTGTTGAAAACCATGCGGATATCGATTCATGTGATCTTCAGTGATGTTAAGTACTGTTGCTGCTGTTAATTTCAAGTTATGGGTGGTTTCGAGTTGAAAGCTCGATAACTCAAGTAGATAAATTTCGAATGGTAAATCAAGTAAATTTAGCGCAGGAACTCCTGTGTTTCCACCAACACCTACATTCCAATTAACACCTATCATTTTTTCTAGCATGTGGATAACAGTACTTTTACCATTCGAACCGGTGATTGCGATTACTGGTGCCGATACTTCATGAGCGAATAGTTCTATATCTCCAACGATAGGAATTCCAGATGATGAGACTGCAGCTAAAGCAGGATGGGATAGAGAAATACCAGGGCTTGTGACGATAAGTGTAGCTTCAAATAACCACGGTATATGTAAGAAACCCAGACACCGAGGAACCTCTGGTGGTAGTCTGTTAAGATTCGGAGGAATTAATCTGGTATCCATTACTCGGGGTATAATTCCTCGGCGTAGAAAGAAATAAACGCATGACAAGCCGGTTACTCCTAATCCAACAATAACAACGTTTTCCTCTTTATAGTTCTTCATTATTATCTAACCTTTAGAGTGGCTAGCCCGATGAGAACTAGAACGAGTGAAATAATCCAAAAACGCACAATGACGCGTGGTTCAGGACAACCTTTTAATTCATAATGATGATGAATTGGTGCCATGCGAAAAATACGATGGCCGCGCCATTTAAAGGAAGTTACTTGTAAAATCACTGATAGTGTTTCCACTACAAAGACTCCACCTATAATCAGAAGCAATAATTCTTGTCGAAGAAGCACAGCGATGCTTCCGAGTGCTCCTCCCAACGCTAGTGAACCAACATCTCCCATAAAGAGTTGCGCGGGGTATGTATTAAACCATAAAAAACCTAGACCAGCTCCCACAATAGCCGTACATATGACAACTAGCTCACCTGAAAATTTCACGTAAGGAATATGAAGATATCCAGAAAAATTTATATTACTACTTGCCCAAGCTACTAACGACAGAGCGGCGGCAATAAATACTACGGGCATAATTGCTAATCCATCTAGGCCATCAGTTAAGTTGACGGCATTACTTGTTCCAACAATGACAAAATAAGCCAAAAGCACATACCATATTCCAAGTTGTGGCATAATTTCTTTAAAAAATGGAATTACGAGTGTTGTTGCAGCGGTATCTATAGATGTTGTAAATATGGTAAAAGCGAATTCAAGCGCTATAATTGATTGCCAAAAATATTTTGAACGCGCTAGAAGCCCTTTGGTGTTTTTTTTTATTACTTTGCGATAATCATCAATTAAACCTACTATGCCATAACTTATCAAAATAAAAAGTACATACCATACATATGGGTTTGTTGGATAGGCCCACATCAACACGGAAATTATTATTGAGGTTAAGATCAATATCCCACCCATGGTGGGAGTACCTCTTTTAGAAAAATGTGATTCTGGACCATTAGCGCGAACTACTTGCTCAATCTGTAGTTTTTGGAGCCACGCGATTAAATAGGGTCCCATCCACAATGAAACGAAAAGTGCGGTTAGTAAGCTAACAATGGCACGAAATGTCAAATAAGAGAATACATTAAATCCCGAATAAAACTGAACAAGATATTCTGCTAACCAGACTAGCATCGTGTTATCTCCTCTAATATTTGCACTACTTTTTCCATACCGGCACTACGTGAACCTTTTATTAATATAGTGATTGTTTTCTTAGCGGATAGCAGTTGCGTTAATCGAGTTACTATTTGATCTTTATCTTGAAAATGTTCGCCGCGTCTGCTAGTTTGACTAATAAAATAGCTTAACCGTCCGACGCTTAATACTTTGTCAATATTGGTTTTCCTAATGTTTTCTCCGATTAGTTGATGCCATTTTATTGCTTGCTCTCCTAGTTCCGCCATATCTCCAACAACCATTACTCGGTAGCCTGTCATTGTGTTTAACACCTGTATGGCGGCATTCATGGAGCTGACATTAGCGTTATAGGTATCATCTAAAAGCAGTTGGTTTTTTCTAAGTAAAATAGGGTTAATTCGCCCAGATAAGGGTCTTATCTTTCCTAAACCAGAAGACACTGCAGGTAGATCAGCTCCTACTGATATCGCTAGTGCACAAGCTGCTAAAGCATTTGCGATATTATGCTCCCCTAGCAGAGCTAAACGTACCGAGCATTTTCCCCGTGGGGTGGTTATCGTGAAGCATAGACTGTCGCGTTTGTGTTCAACATTACTAGCAAAAAAATCTACGCCGACAGATTTATGCACAGAAAAGCGCCATACTGCTTTCTCTTTTAATAGTTCCTTCCATCGCAACCAATCATTACTATCAGCGTTAAGAATCGCGCATCCATTAATTGGCAAACCGGTAAAAATTTCACTTTTAGCTTGTGCCACTCCAGATAAAGACTTAAACCCATCGAGGTGAGCTGGAGAAACATTATTGATCAATGTAGTTTCTGGTTGGATTAATTTAATCATCCAAGCAATTTCAGTAGGTTGATTAGCTCCCAGTTCAATAACTGCAAAATCATGTGACGGTGTTAGTTGAAGTAGTGTCAGTGGTACGCCGATTTGGTTATTACAATTACCGTCTGTTTTTAGAACTTGTCCGCATTCTTGCAGGATGGCGCTAGTCATTTCTTTTACTAATGTTTTTCCTGATGAGCCTGTTAGTGCTACAACACGAGTTGTAATTTGCTGACGGACCCAAACACCTAACTGTCCCAAAGCGCTATGAGTGTCAGCAACAATAAGTTGTGGTACGTTAATTGGTAGTGGTCGGTTGACTAATAGCGCAGTAGAATTTGATTTTTTGGCGAAATCATGACCGTCAAATTGTTTTCCTCTTAACGCGACAAATAAAGATTGCTTTCCTGCAAGAACACGAGAATCAGTACTAATGGTGTCGATGGTGCAATCATTTCCCAACCATTCCGCATGAAGGAATCGAGCTATTGTTTTTAGAGTAAAGGGAATCACTTTGCTTGTCCTTTCAATAATCGGGCAATAAGAATACGATCTGAAAAATATAATTGATGTTGCCCAATAATCTGGTAATTTTCATGACCTTTACCGGCTACTACTACTAAATCTGAAGTTGTAGCTTGCATAATGGCCATGGTGATCGCGTGTGTTCGATTAGAAATTACCTGAATTTTTCTCTTATCTAGCAGGCCACGCTGAATATCATTAATGATATCTAAAGCTTTTTCATTACGTGGGTTATCATCAGTAATGATTACCTGATCTGCGTACTGTTCAGCGATGGCCCCCATGATAGGTCTTTTACCTTTATCTCGTTCTCCACCACAGCCAAATATGCACCATAATTTACCTTCGCAATATAATCTTGCATCTATTAAAATTTTTTTAAGTGCATCTGGGTTATGAGCATAATCTAACATAACCATAGGGCGATTTTGAATTCGAAAGACTTCCATGCGACCGCAGACAGGTTGCAGATAGCTGGTACTCTTTACTAGCTCTAGTAATGGATATCCAAGCGCTAGAAGGGTAGTGAGAGCTAGTAAAATATTACTTGTATTTATTTTTCCTACTAGTGGACTTTGAATTGTTCCATTTCCCCAGGTAGATCGAAATGGGATTTCCGTTCCTTCTGCATGATAACGGACCTTGCCAGCGGATAGCCATCTACCCTTCCACTTTATTGGAAGTGATTTGTTAAGTGTAACTGCGATTGCTTTTTTCAATGTTTTGAGCCAACGCCTTCCGGTAGCATCATCGGCATTAATAATATGCTGATTGACAGCTAGTTTGTTGAACAACGTCCATTTAGCGGATTCATACTTTTCCATATCTTTGTGATAGTCAAGGTGGTCGCGACTTAAATTAGTAAATACTGCAGCAGAAAAAAATACATTGTTAACCCGATCTTGAACTAGGGCATGAGAAGATACTTCCATCGCTGCGAAACGGACGCCCTGGAGTTTTAAATTAGATAAAGTTTTTTGAATTTCAAAAGGAGACTCAGTAGTGTTTTTAGATGGATGGATGTTACCAAGTGCACCGTTACCGATAGTTCCCATTACGCCAGTCTTATTGCCTAATAACTGTACCCACTGGGCAAGAAGATGACTAGTACTTGTTTTTCCATTAGTGCCAGTAACCGCTACCAAAGAAAGAAAGTGCGATGGATTTTTATAAAAGCGTCCAGCTAAAAGTGATAATCGGGTTTTGAGTTGATAGAGATAGATAATTGGGACGCCGTGTAGTTCATGGATTTCACCTTCTTTGTCTTTGCTTTCGGTTTCCGATAAAACGGCTATTGCACCTTGTGTAATAGCCTGGGGAATATACCGTCGTGCATCGATCTTATGGCCTATTATAGCAATAAAAAGATACCCTTCAATTACAGTGCGGCTATCGAGTGTAATTCCTTTTAAAATACATTTTGGGACACAAGGCACCCAAGGGTGGAGTAGTGTCCGTAAGTTATAATTAGCCACCACATGCCTCTGCTTTATTATCAATAACTCTATTGTATTCTTTGTTAAGTTTCGGCAATGCGTCTGGCTCGATATTCATAGCGCGAAGTACTCCACTCATGATGCTGCTAAATACGGGTGCTGAGACTGCACCACCGTAGTATTCTTTTCCCATAGGGTCGTTAATAACCACTACTAGTGAAAAACACGGATTACTGATCGGAGAAACCCTAGTGGTATAAGTGATATATTTATTAATATAGGTACCCTTGGATCCAACTTGTTTAGAAGTTCCAGTTTTAACAGCTATTCGGTAGCCCTTGATAGCCGCTTTGCTTCCTCCACCACCCGGTAGTGCGACGCTTTCCATCATATTAAGAATAGTGCGTACAAGTGATTCGGGAAAAACTCTTTTTCCTATTACTGATAGGTTCACTATTCGGATTATGGATAAAGATCGTATAACACCCATACCGCCGATAGTGGCGTAAACTCGAGCTAATTGCAAAGGTTTCACCATAAGAACATAACCGCAAGAGAAAGCTGTTCTTTCTATTTTAGACCAGTATTGTTTTTGAGTATATAAGCCTCGGCTTTCTCCGATAAGTCCTAATCTGGTTGCTTTACCTAACCCAAAGCGCGAGTAAGTTTCTACTAACGCTGAAGGTGACATGGCTAACGCTAGCTTAGATACACCTGCATTACTTGATTTTTGTAAAACACCAGTAAGCGTTAATTTGGGGTATTGCGCCACATCTTTAATGGTGTGTCCATTTATTGTATAAGGCATCGTATTTAGAATATTGTTTTTTTGAATTATTCGACGTTGCAGCGCCGTCATTATTACCATTGGTTTAACAGTTGAACCTGGCTCGAAAATATATGTAATTGCTCGGTTACGCATTACGTCGATATTAGTAGGATTAAGTTTGTTTAGGTTGTAAGAAGGGCTGTTAGCCATAGCTAGTACTTTACCGGTGTTAATATCTAGCATTATAGTTGTTTCCGACTCGGCTTTGTTGGATACTACTAAATTGTGTAACTTGCGATAAACTAGCGCTTGTAAGTGTTTATCGATACTTAGAAATAAATTATTCGGATTTTGTTGGCTACCTACCGAAGAAATATTTTCAATAATCTGACCACACCGATCTTTGCGCACCTTGAGTTTACCAGGATGGTCTGTTAACCAGTTATCAAAACTTTTTTTCAACACCTTCAATTCCTTGACTGTCAATATTAGTAATTCCAACGAGATGTGCGGTAACATGACTAGTGGGATAATAGCGTCGCGATTCTTGGAGAAGGTAAATTCCAGGTAGTTTCAGTGTGTGGATATAATCACCTATAGCAGGATTAACCTGGCGGGCTAGATAGGCAAAACGTTTTTTATGTTTGTTAATTAGAGAAGATATTTGATCAATAGGGATTGAAAGTATATTAGATAAAACTCCCAATCGGTTATTGGTGGGGGCAATTCCATTATGATTATGTAATTCTTTTGGATCAGCCAAAACAGCTTTAACGGGAACGTTAATTGCGATTAGATGCTCTGCCCGGTCGCTTATGATACCGCGTTCAATAGGAATTGGTTGTATGCGCAGTGAACGCACATCTCCTTCGTGCATTAATTTTTCTGGATTGATTATTTGCAAGTACCCCAATTGTAGTGTTAGGCTAGATAGTGCTAATAGGATACAATCATACAGAAAGGGTAAACGCCAGTTAATTGCAGTGTTTTGTTTTTTCTTGGTTTAGTATTATTATGTGCTCAATGGTTTTCATCTATCTTCATCGATCCATGTAGTAGAATATCGATAAAATATCATCTGTTCTTGCAATGGAACAACATGTTGCATCTGAATCTTCTCGATAGCAAGTCGAGCTATTTGGTCATGATCTGCTAGTGAATTTTTTTCTAAAATCAGATTGAGCCATTCGTTATCTAGTGTATATTTTTTTTATTAATGTCTGTTCATGTTTTACTATTATTTAGCGTGTTTTATAAGTGATTGTGACTACCATAGTGGCTGAAATCAAGACATTGATCAGAAGTAAAAAATTGCAGCTTGAAATGAACTAGCAACTTTTTCATGATTATTTTAAATAAATTATGCTGTATTTTATGATCATTCATGTTGTCGATTTCCTAGCAAATCGCAGTATTGCACTGCGCGAGCGTGGATTATTTTGTATTTCTTGTTTTGAAGGATGTATTTTTCCAGTTGCATCTAATTTATTATGATCCTTAAATTTCATACAGATTTGTTCCTCTTTTAAGGGAAACCCTTTTGGTAATTGTGGTTTTCGGCTGTAGTAATGAATAAATTTTTTAATTAATCGATCTTCTAGAGAATGAAAGCTTATAATAGACAATCGGCCACCGGAGCTTAAAACTGTTAAGGTGCTATCAAGTGCACGTTTAACCTCTTCTAGTTCGTTATTAATGTAAATCCTAATTGCTTGAAAACTCTTTGTTGCAGGGTGTCGATGTTTACGTCGGAAAGGCACAGCTCCTAAAATTAGTGAAGCTAGTTCAGAAGTGTGGGTTATTGATTTTTGTTGTTTATAGTCAACGATAGTTTGAGCGATACGCTTAGCAAAGCGTTCCTCCCCAAAGATCTTTAAAACGCGCATAATTTCTTCTTCTGTAGCCTGTTCTAGCCACTGGGCAGCAGATTGTCCGCGTGTATTATCCATTCTCATATCTAGAGGTCCGTTACGCATAAATGAAAATCCGCGTTCAGGATTGTCGAGTTGTGGTGAGGAAACGCCAAGATCTAGCAATATTCCATCAATCTTACCTATTAAGGAAAATTGATCCATGTATTGTTTGATGTTGGAAAACGATCCATGAATAATCTTAAACCGAGAATCTGTGATAGTTTCCGCGGATTTTATAGCTGAAAGATCTCGGTCTATGGCAAAAAGCTGTCCTTGTGATCCCAACTTTGATAAAATCAAGCGTGAATGCCCCCCGCGTCCGAATGTTCCATCAAGGTAGATACCATTTTCTCGAATATGCAGACTCTGTATCGCTTCATTTAGTAAAACGCTTGTATGTAGATATTTTTTTAACATGGTTGTAGCGAAAATTCTTTAGCTAGTGATTATCGGTAATTTTTTTCGATAATTTAGATTAGAGTTTCTCCTTGAGAAATTAATATCAGGGTTGTTTATCTTATTTATCAAATCAGCACCTAATCAATTTTATTACTTTCGAGTAGCCTGTATCTCTACCTTTAGAGCAATCAAAAGTAATGTTTGATTTATATGGTCTATCTAGTATTGATAGAGACATACTAGAAGATATATATGACCACAAATATTACTGTATGTAAAATATCAAATTTTAATTCTTTTTAACTTTTATGAATGATATGAGTGACAAGGGTGTCTAGATTTTATTATTAATATTTACTTATAACGACATTAAAATATGTTTTTTATTGTATTTAACCTTATAAATTATTATTGCTAATAAAAATAGCTCATGGGAATGAAATATTGTCTATCGACTAAGTAATAATCAGTATCTAAAATACTTACATACTATAGTTGCGACATTAACCTCATTTTTAGAATAGTAGAACTTACTTTCTATATTATTAATAAATTAGTTTTTATTAAAATTATATACATTTTAATAAGTCTTAATTATAGCTGATTAAGATTTCCCATAATTTTAATTTATATCTAAAAAAAATAGTTTCAAATAATCTCTTTTCACAAGAGAGGAATAAGAAGCTTGTTTTCATTTATTATGTTAATGTAAGTGTATTTCTAATCTACGTTATAACTTCTTTGTTTAGTAGTTTAGTATAATTAAACCATTTTTTATTTTTTTGTCTTTTTCGAAAAGTCTTAATATATTTTTTATATCCAGTTTGCGACTTAATCACATTAATCATTAAATATAGTATAATTTTATAAAAAAATAATATACTTGTATGCATTTGCATTTTTCTAGTTTAATTATTTTACATATCTTACAAATTTTTCTTAAAGATTTATTTAATTAAATTTTTCATATGTAGCTTAGATTTATTTTGCATTTTAAATAATATTATTTAATTATTTTTTTCAAAATTTTACTATAGTGTTAGTATTTATAAATATAACTCACTAAGGGTATGTAATGAATTATCCCTCGGAGTCTTTTTGATCAGATTCTTAACGAACATTAAAGTAGTTAAATGTTAAAATTAGTAACTATAATTCTAAATTTCTCTGCATTACGTATTTATATGAATTAAATGTTATTTATATACGAAAGCATTAATTTAAAAAAAATAAAAATATCTATTACAAAAACATTAAAAATATAGAGATGTTTATCAGCAATTGAGAAGCTTTTTAATAAAAAAGAACGTAAAAACAATTTAACAATAAAAGTATTGCTACCTTATCTTATAAATAACACGCTTATGTTTCTTTGATGTTTTTATTAATAATATGTTTTATTGAATGTATATTTTTTTAAATTTTATATATGATGTTTGTAGCGTGTAGGTATAAGAAATACTTAATCCTATGATAATTTTAATTAAAAATATAATTAACACATTAATTTCAATGCAATAAAAAATTATGTCAATATTATTATTAATAAATTATATTTTGAATTATTAATCAAAAATTAATTTGAGATTATTAATAACCGATATTGAAAAATTGTATAATGTCGTTTCATATAAGGTAGTGTGTCAAGTGTAAGTATATAATTTAAAATTAATTGTCTAGAATTATTTATAGAAAATACTATCGTAGTAAAATCAACACAATAAAAGTTTTATGAATTCTAATAAAATTAGATTTGTTGAAAAATGATAAATGGTTAATTTATGATATAGATCATATCTATAGATTTTAAATTCCGCACATTAACTTATTAATGAATACAGATTATTATTTTTATCTAAAAACAATTGATGTTATCTAGATTAATTTTCTATATAATTAGTCTATTAATTTTTTTTGTTATAAAAAGAACAATTTTATGCTATAAAAATTAGGTTAGATATTTAGAGATTTCTATCATATAAAATACTTATATGTTTATATGTAAAAATTTATTTATTATTTAAAGAATTTACTTCTAAGTCTTATGCGGTATAAATATTTGATATAATGGGAATTTCACATTAAAAATTAAGAAATCTAACCAGGTAGTATAAGTATATCATTATTCAGAAGCATTAATTGTTTAAAACGAAGCGTTGATCAGTGTTTATAAAACATTTAGATAAAAAAATAAATTTAATGCATATTAATTGTTTAATGATGCATAGTAAATCTATGTCGTATCTGTAGATATATTACTAGTTTGTATTAATTGTGTTCAAAATGTGTATTTATCACTCTGAGTGGTTATGAACAAATATTGTAACCTACGCGTCATTGCTGCAAGAGTAGTAGCGCAAGTATTAGAAAAAAAACAATCTCTTAGTATATTGTTACCGTCAATCCAAGCTTCTTTAGCTCAAAAAGATGCTGCATTATTGCAGGAGATATCTTTTGGGATCATGCGTTTTTTACCGCAATTACAATGGTTGTTATCACGACTAATGAAAAGAGAGTTAAGGGGAAAACGACGCGAGGTGCATTATTTGTTGATGGTTGGGCTATATCAGCTAATATATACGCGTATTCCTCCTTACGCTGTGTTGTCAGAAACTGTTGAAGGTGCGGCAACAATGAAATGTCAACACCTCAAACAGTTAATTAATGCCGTTTTACGTCAATTTCAACGTCAAAAAAGAGACCTTTTGCTCGAGGTTAAAAATAATCAGGATGTTTGTCATCTTCATCCAAAATGGTTAAAAGAAAGATTTTATATGGCTTGGCCCATGCATTATGAACAGATAATGAACGCAAATAATCAACATCCACCTATGTGGTTACGCGTTAATCAGCAGTATCATAATCGTGATTCTTACTTAAGCCTATTAACTGATTTAGGTATTGCGGCTGTAGGACATAAAACGTTACCATATGCCATTAGACTAGAAACGCCTTATACTGCTAGGATTCTCCCGGGTTTCTATGAGGGTTGGGTAAGTGTACAAGATGCTTCATCACAAGGCGCCGTTGTATTGCTTGCTCCGAAAAATGGTGAGAAAATTCTAGATTTATGTGCAGCACCAGGATGCAAGACAACTCATATACTAGAAATCGCACCAGCAGCGCAAGTTGTAGCTGTAGATATAGACATAAAACGCGTAATACGAATTTATGAAAATTTAACTCGACTTAAAATGCAAGCAAATGTGGTGATTGGAGATGGATGTAAACCAAATACCTGGTCTTCTGGAATAGTCTTTGATCGGATCCTTCTGGATCCTCCTTGTTCAGCCACTGGCGTTATACGTAGGCATCCAGATGTTAAATGGCTTCGTCGTGATAGTGATATTGCTAAGTTAGCTAAGTTACAAAAAAAAATACTATGTTCCGCGTGGAAGCTCTTAAAGCCTGGTGGTGTATTTTTGTATACCACGTGTTCTATTTTACCAGAAGAGAATTGTGACCAAATTGCTGCGTTTTTAGATAGCAATCCAAATGCTCTGCTTCAGAAAATCAGCAAGTTTTCTGAAGTTGGCCTCCAGTTGTTTCCTCAACCTGATTCTGGTGATGGTTTTTTTTATGCCAAGATGATAAAAGAGCAATGTTAGAGCTATTGTTATCTCATAAGAGATATATCTTACGTAGTAATAACGGAATTTGGTTTTTATAAAAATTTTATCTCAAATCAAGTGATTGATAATGATAAAAACAATGTTAAATAACTTGCTTTAATTGTTTATAATAGAAAAAGAAGAACTTTATTTTTTTTATCAAACCGTCAAATTATTAAACAATAATATTGTAGAAAGGAAGATAACGTTTTTGAATGTTAATTTAAATTTTTTGCGCAAGTAATCTATAAAAAAATAACTCTTTTACTTTTTTTTAATTTTACAGTAATAAAAATCTCACTGTTTATAAAATTTTATAGCATAATAATCTCTTTTTTAGGCTGATTAATATATACTACCACAATATCTATTGTGGTAGATACATTTAAAACAGCTGATTGCTAGAACATTTTAATTTGATTTATTTTTTTACTTGTATTTTTGAAAAAAAATAAAAAAATATTATTCATTTTCTTTTCAATAAAATCAACGTTTTAAATATAATATCGTTTAAGTCTTTTTTTTAAAACATCACTTTATTGCATCAATCAGCTAATTTCACTTGTTTAGGAGTGAATTAGCATTAATATTCCTAATATGCTATGGGGTTTTGATAGTTATTTTAATTTGCTTTATATATTCAACATAATAGGAAATCACATTTTTCTTCGGGTTATTAGTTTTTTTAAAAACTTGAAAAGTAATCTCTAAACCATTTTATTAAAATTAATCACTTTGCTTACAGTAAGTATGACATGTTTAAAAAAAATGATTACTGATCCTAATAGAATTGATTGAAGTAAGATATATTAAAAATAAATAAAGTTTTTAATATTTATACTATGACTTAATAGAAAAGTCTCTAATATTTTAGAGATAAACTAATAAAATATATATTTATCAGCATAAATTAATGATATTTAATATATTTTTTATAAATAGTTAAGAATTAAAGAAAAAAAATCTAATTTTTTTTTAATTAGTTAAAGGTTAAAGATAGTTGCATAAAAATAGGATAGCTATAAAAAATAATAGTTATAATGATAAGCAAATTTTTTTTAAATCTTATAAAGCTATTTTCCTGCTAGAGGTGGTACAAAAATTACTCCCATATCCCATGGTTGCTCAATCCAGGTATTTTGAGGTATATCAATAATATAATCATCTACTAGTAGATGACCAGCTGGTTTAGCAAAAATAGTAACGAAATGTGCCTTAGGGTATATTGATCGAATAGTTTTAGCGGTGCTACCTGTATCAACTAAGTCGTCAACTACGATAAATCCTTGTCCGTTTCCTTCGGCACGCTTTAATATGCTCAGATTTCCTTGATTGTCGTGATCATAACTAGCGATACATATAGTATCCACATGTCGGATTCCTAGTTCACGAGCTAATAATGTACCTGGTACTAGTCCTCCTCGACTAACAGCTATAATTCCTTCCCATTGTTCCGCAGGGAGAAGACGTTCAGCCATAGTTCGTGCATATATTTGTAACATGTCCCATGTCGCGACGTATTTATTTTTCATAAATTTAGCTCTAGTTGCTTGTGATCAATCTAAATAGTCTTAAAAGGTGAAAGGTGATTATAGAGGGGGAGGCATTTAAATACCAGTGCTCCTCACTCTTTAAACCTATCTTTTGATTTGAGTTAAATGTGCTCTAGAAGTTATGAATACGCATTCTGGCGGATTAAGATTTATAGGCTATTTAGTGTCTGTTATCATCTATAGACAGTGTGTAAATTGAAAAAAACAGTGCAATATTGATACGAAAACGCCGTATCGGTGAGATATTACTTTTTTAATTGGGTCGCAAAAAAAAGATTAAAATTTATTTGCGGTGAGGAAAATCTGACTAATACGATTAGTGTTTTTTCTTTAAAACAGAAAAACTTGTTGAGTGTTTTTCATGAAAAATTATTTTTTTGTTGCTCTAATTCAGTATAATTACAAGTAAGAAATTTACTGGCGCGCATATATAGTTTCTAATAGAACTGAAGAAGAATTTTTAATTTTTCTTAGAATGCCTAAAATATATTAATTATCTGGTAGAGAAGATATTAAGATCTCTTTTTCTTTCTGAAATCAGAATGTAGTTGAGATTGTGTTAGCATATTAATATATCTGTCAGATAAACGAAAAAATAAATTAATAAAACATTATTAAATTAATAAACATTTTTAAAAAAAATATTAAGTAAAAAATATGTAGGCACTTTTTAAATTAAAAATTTTTATTTATGAGAACAAGGTTCTTGTTTTATATAGCAACTATGTTTTTTTTGGCGGTGAGAGAGGGATTCGAACCCTCGATATACATTTGTATATACACACTTTCCAGGCATGCTCCTTAAACCACTCAGACATCTCACCACTTAATTGTTCTTTATTTTCTTGATATAATAAAACGATTATTTCGAATATAGTTAAATTTTACTTTAGGAATGAACAAATATTTTTAATAAAATTAAAAATAATAATTTTTTAAATAATTTAATTACATAAATTGACATCATTGCTATAATAATGACGCATTATGTTTTTTCATCATAATTTCAAAAAATTATTTTTTATAGTTTCATCAGAAGCAGAAATTTACAAAATATTATTTATATTAAAATATTTTTAATATAAACATATTAATTTTATATTTTAAATGGTTATCTGATTATACACTAAAATAGTACTCTTACTACTAAGATTTAATTTTAAGCTGTATTTTTAAGAAAAATAAATTTTTTCATATTAATCTGGACTTGGCAAAAGATAAATATTCAAAAGTGTCAGTTTTGTGTAAATCAGATTATTGATTAATGATAAACCTGGAATACAACCTAGTTTCATTAAACACCATTGAGCTACAGTGACTATTAATATATTTTTTATACAATAAACTCTAAATATTGGTAGTGAGAGATTTATATTTGAGAATGTATAGTAATAAAATTAAAAAAAAATATAAAATAAACTTGTGTGAAAAAATTCTATAAGTTGTATGTTGGATTATATGGATTTCTTTTTTTAGTCATTCTAATGAAAATAGAACATTTCATATAATTTCATAAAATGAATCTATTTCAATTTTCATCCAGTACACATTAAAGGCAATAATTATGTTAATAAATAAGAGCTGAAAATTATAGATATCAAGCAAATTTTAGTAAAAAACACTATTTTAAAAACACTGAATGTTATTTGAGTTATACATAATATAATTATCTATATAGAGTTGTTTAATAGATTTTTATAAAAAATTTTAATTTTATTAAATATTTTTAAAAACAAATTATTAGAAAACATTTGATTTAAGTCTTTAATTGGAATCTAGTTAATATATTATATTATTTACTAGTTTGAATTATCATAATTTTATATTGTTTTTTTTGGATTAAAAATCTTTTAGTTAAAAATGTTATGATGCTATTGTTTGATAATTTTATATTAATAAAAATCATACCATTGTAAAAATTTTACCAGATTAAATTAACAATTCTCTACACATTTATTAAATGTGTCTCACATCGCTATTATCTTTTAGATAAATTTATAATAAAAATTTATAAAGTAAATCTTTTAAATAATAATATCTACGTGTTGTTTTAGTTTTAAGTGTTTAGTTATATTGCATTATGAAAAGCAATATTATTTATAAAGCAATTCAAAAAGATTTTATTTAGCAAAAGTAAATTCAATCGGTAAATTCTATTAATTAATCTTGTTAAAGATGTCATCTTTTAAGTATTTATTCATACAATATATACTGTATTAATATATGTTTTATTCGGCTTGATCTATACTTGATCAAGTAAACTTATAAATGAAGCGAATATTATTTAGCGCATTTTAGATAAAATAATCTTTTATATAACAATTAAGCTGTAGATTTTGATACAGAAACCATTGCTGGGCGAAGAAGTCTACCATTTAAAATGTAGCCTTTTTGCATTACCATTATTACATGGTTTGGTTTATGTTCGTCTGATGGTAACATTGTCATTGCTTGATGTAATTCAGGATTAAAAGGAACGCCTATATCAGCGATAACATCTAAACCGAATTTTTTTATCACATCTAGCAATGATTTAAGTGTTAATTCAATACCCTCAATTGTTGCATTTAATTCAACATTGTTTCTATCTGACATGTCTATTGCTCGTTCTAGATTATCAATAACAGGCAATAGATCAAAAGAAAAACGTTCTAGTGCAAATTTATGAGCTTTTTCAATATCTAATTCATTGCGTCGACGCATGTTTTCTATTTCTGCTTTAGCGCGTAGTGCAGTGTCGCGCTCACGTTGTTGAATCTGCTTTAATTCAGATTCTAATTCGATAATGCGTATATTTTTTTTCTCTAATAGATCTTCTGTTTCAGTCGCTGTTTCTACTTTCTGTTCTATTTCTATTGGATCTTCTTCTAAAAAAAGATTATCAGGGGTGTTTTTTTCTTGTTCTTTGTTAATATTACTCATAAAGTTTGCTCCACAATGCGTTATCAACGTTTTATTTGGCTATAATGGGGATGAATGTCTTAGATTCAAGGGAGAGGACATATGTCTCCTCTGATATCAAAATATTCGTTGTTTCTATAGGTCTTAATGTCAGATTGTTCAGAATATTTCCGTTGCATCAAATATATAGGCATCTCCTCTTTGGAGATATAAAATTAAAACTTTCATTAATATTAAAGAAATCTATAACTCTACAATATTCAGAAAATCTACATAAAACTCAGAGTATAATAAAAGCTATGATTTGAGTTAGTAAGCAATATTTTACTTTAGATTTATGATTAGTAAATTAAAAATTGAAATCAAGTGGAGGGGTAGTCAGGTTGGGTATTAGACTATTTAATTTCATTTTTAAAAATTAATAGCACATAACTAAGGTGATGATTTATGGTTGATAGTATTGATATAGCCAGTCAGAATGAAGAAGCATTTCGTCAACATGTAATTGCGAATCATCGTGGTGAGCCTCTACCTATTACTGGTCGGTGCTATAACTGCGGAGAACTGACAGAGGGTAATTTTTGCTCTAAAGAGTGTGGTGAAGATTGGGAAAAGCGAAAATTTTTTGAAAGCCAGAAATTAAGAGGATAAACGTAAACTGTTTATATTATTTCTATAATTATTATGAAAACTAAAAATTAGTAACTATACTCGGCCCTAAGCGAATTAATTGTTCTAAGATTTAGATCTCATTCAACATTCCTAAAATTCTGTTTTATTAAGTATTGCACCTTGTATTGGTAAGTTGCGAAAATAATCATGCAAAATTAGATTTTATCATCTATTTTCGCTCGCAAAAAGTATAGTTTGTTAAATAATTAGACTGATAATCTAATTAATTCTTTTAAAATCATTTTGCTATTAACTTCCAGAGGCTTTCTTAGTGAACAAGGTCTATTTTATAAATGCTGTATTTTATAATTTATCTGGGAATGAAAAGGATTGATCTTTTTTTTACTAGTGAATAATAAAAGTTTAAGGTCATAGATAAGAATTCTTATCTAACCTTGTTCTATCCCCCCTCCTGTTATTTTGAATAACTGTAATTTATTAAAGAATTTAGCATGTTCAATATAATTCTTATCATTTAAGATATTGTTTGTGTTAGAGAATATCATTATATTATAACATATAAATTTAATGAAACATTTACTTTAAATGGTAAATAGCATTTTTTTATTTTTACTTATTTTAAAATCTCTATTTTCGTTGCTTTGTAAGTTCAGTAGCTGTATATTTTGTTATGAGTATATGTTTTTATGGATTTAAGTTGTTTTTTAATTCAACAATTCAGTGTGAATCTAGAGGTCTTAATAGAGAATCTACTTAGATTTAATCTGTAAACAGATAACACTTTCGTAAGAGGATTTACGGTATAAAAAATAGACAAAAAATTATATTTATTTTTTTACAATGAAATTGTTTATTGATTGTTTTTTGAATGAGTATTTTACTGAGTAAGCGTTTGAAGTAAGTTTTTTATATGTTAATTGACATGTTTATCAAATCTATTGAGTAATAAAAAAACAAATTGTTTGATCGTTGTTTTATAATTATTTTGTATATTGATTATAAAATTTTTCATAAAGTTTGTATTTAAGATAATCGTACATATATATCAACAGATAATCAATTATAATTTAAATTATAAAAAAATAATTGTTCTAACTATAACTAGGAACATAGAAATAATGAATATCAGTGAAAAATACGATTTTTTTTATAAAAATCATATTATTAATGATAAAATATAAAACTAAACATTGTCGTATAGACGACATTGTACGAAACAAGTAAACTTTTTGGTTGTCAATAGAATCTTTCTTGCGATTTATTGGCGAAGCAGAAAATATCAAATGTATCTATCTTATTAATACTAATGAATATTTTAAAGTAGTGATTATTAATATTTATTATTTATAATATTTAATAAATTTAGGATAAAGATGAATCTACAAAACATTCGTTTATATAGTTTATGATACTTAATATTTGTAATGACATTTTTATAAGTAAAATATTATTATAAATTCTGTTTATATAAGTGAATTATCTCTCTAGAAAAAAGATTCATTTTTATTAGAAAACTTAGATAATAGAGTTATGAATATTATGACTGATAAAAAAATAATTTCTACTGTTTTTGTTGTCATATTAATTTCTGGTTGTTCAATGTTTAAAAACATAATTTATCATCCTGATATTAACCAGGGTAATTATTTGATCTTATCTAATGTTTCTCGCGTTCGTATTGGTATGACAAAACAGCAGGTAGTTTATATTCTTGGCAGGACCATTATGCATGATCCGTTTGATTCAAATACGTGGTATTATATTTTTCGCCGTGCATCAGGATATAAAAATATTTCGCAAGAAACATTGATTCTGACTTTTAATGATCACGATGTTCTTATAGACATTAACTATAGAACTGCATTTAAAAAGTCTAAAAATCTAGGGTAATATTTACTAAACGCGATGTCTGAATATTTTTTCATTACCGATGAATAGTATGTTTTTAAAAATATCTATATTGTATATGTAGTACTTTCGCGCTAAAAACTATATTCTTTTTTTTATTTCGTTCGATTTGACGATTTGTTGTTTTAGAAATTTCAAAGTAATATTATGATATACAATACCTATTTATTTCTACAATTACCCTAACTAAAATTCTAGTTTTATAAAAAAAATAACTCTTTTGTTTACTGTGGGATAGACATCCTCGATAATCCTGGAAAAGTTAGACTTGCAAATATATCTTTACGGTATAACCAGACACTTGGTTTGGTTTGTATGCAAATATTAGTACTTAAATGACATCTATACTACTTCAATTTATTTTATATCTTAACTTTGATAAATTGCTTGAGCCCTTTTAGTAAATATATTGATTGTATTGTTTATTATTGCATTAAAAAAAACAGTTGAATGTTAATTCAGTGAGCTTATTTTTACATATAAGATCGAAGAAAAATATAACTTTACTGGTGTTTTGATTATAGAGAGATGAAAGTCCAGTGATTAGACAAGAATTCAATAAGGACCTTTAACTATTTTAACTAAGAGTATAATAATGCTGTGATTTTCATTAACAGGATTCCTGTCAATAAAAGATTTATTGATTCTTGCTTGTGAGAGATAAATTTCCGCAGTTATTTCATTTCCATTTTGTTTAATTATTCGACTATTTATACATCCTAGAATAAATTCTGTGTAATCTTTAATATTGTTTATCAAAGTGAACATTTTTTCTACACTATAACTAACTACTACAGAATACACAACACCAGGCATAAATTTTCTCTCTTTATAGCTTTAATATAATATAATTTTTTAATTATTATTTTTTTATAAAAAGTAGATATAAATTATTTTTTTTAAATTAGTTTTTAAGACTTAGAGTCTGATTAATTTTAGTAAAAATATATTAAGTAAATAAATTCTTTGCTTTTGAGATACGGTCATTTAATAAAATGATTATAGTGAGCACGAAACATCAATATTTATTTTAAAGTTTTATAAAAAAGGAATGGTTTAATTTATCGTTAATTGTTATTAATAAACTAAAAATCGCTTATAGTATAATTGTTTTTTTTAGGTAATTTTTCTTTAATTGCTTTAAGTTTTATTTGTTAAAGTTGTTAAGATTTTTGATCGACAAAATGCGGGATGAGATAAGTAAAAACTTTCATGTTAACAAAGTAGCTTGTTTATGACTAAATCGTGAGAGATTTTCAGGATTATTAATCCTGATATATATCGACATATACATCTTCTAGTTTAGAAGGTTTTTTTATATTAAAAGAAGTAAGGTCTTTATTGTTAAAATTGGGTATTTTACGTTGGTGAGGTATTTTTTATGATAACAAAAGAATTTGATTTTTTTCACTATAATCTATATTAAATGTAAATAAATTTAATTGATCATTTCTATCATCTTTGGAATTTAAGGATAAAATGCATTTTATGAGTAAAACTTAGGTAATAGTTTAGAGATGTTCTACTTAGAGTTTTAGTAGATCAGTATGTTTATTTACAATAAATCAATTCTTATTTTTAGTGAACACAGTTAACAAACAATTTACTTAATTATTTTTTAATTATTTATTGCATTATAACAATTTATCATAATCATTAAATTTTATCATAAGATTTTTCATATCAAAATATTTTATTGTTTCAAAAAAATAGTATTTTGTAAAATACAGTAATTTTAGAAAATTAAATTGAAAGATCTAGGCATTAATGAACTAAAAATTAGTATACTTGCTACCTTCGAGGAATGATGGAGAGAAATAGATAACAGTTGATTATGAATATATCTTACGGTGCTGGGATAAAGTGTTTTTATATTCTCTTTTAAAGTTTTAGAGTGTTTTTAAAAGAAAAGTATTTTTAATATTTGTTTATGATTGTTGCTTTATCTTTTTTTTGCACATTCTTTAATGTATTGGCAATAATTTTATTTTTGTAAGATAAAAAGTTATTGAAATTAAAATTCAAAGTGAATTTTCTTCAAGATTAACGCACTAATAATGCGGAGGTGAAATTTCTTCGAACTGACAATCGAGAAGTGAAGGATTTTGTTTGCACAAATTATCGAATAAGAAGCGACACTGCTTTTGTAGTTGGCGGATATCGTGTTGATACGTAAGTATGCTTTGATTTAGAGCTTCAATTGTAATCTCCTGAAAAGAGATTTGTCCTTCTAAGAAATCAATACGATTTTTTAGTTGTGATAGTTTCATTATTTTCCTTTAATAAATTAAAAAGTGTTAAAAGTATATAATTTATTACTCAATAGATAGTGTTTTTTATAGTTAATTACTGTTTAGTGTATTTAAAATTTCAGTTAGTTATATAATTTTATGATTTATGATTACAGATTTTTTATATTCATTAATGATTAAAAATTTTATTTATTAGCGTTACTGATGATTTGTCTAAAGTGCCAAAGTATACTTGGCATTATCATGCTTACCATCTTTCTTATTTTTTTAAATCATTGAAATTTAATTTTCATAAAATTGAAAAGAGAAATGCAATAGTTTTAATTAACTATTACCAAGATGGAATTGATTATCTAGAATAGAAAAAAAAATATTTTATATATTAAATATATAAATTTTAAAATTCAATTAAGTTTTATAGTATTAATCTGAGAATCTTTATTCTACATCTTTTTAGACACAAAGATAGCTACTTGTTTTTAATATATTACGATGATTAATATAATATATATAGATGATATAAAAATATCTTTCGGTGCTTTGTGATTATTTTATAACGTCATTGACATATCGATACGATATAGAAATTGAGCATGAAAAGTATTACTAAATATAATCAATAATACATGTTAACCTGTATACTTGATTTTAAATTTTTTCTTATCTATAAGCAGTAATGTGTTTTTCCTAAAAAATGTATCTTTAAAAAAGTACTTTATTATTTTAACAAAATAATAAAACATATAAAGATTTTTATTGTCTACTGAGACGTTCTTTTGTTGGGATAAAATGTGTATTGCTACGCCATGGATTAATATCAATACCACCTCGCCTTGTGTATCTGGCATAAACACTTAGTTTTTTTGGATTGCAATACTGCATGATATCATGAAAAATTCTTTCTACGCACTGTTCATGAAATTCATTATGCTGTCTAAATGACACTAAATATCTTAATAATGCTGCATGGTCTATTTTTTTTCCTGAATATTTTATCTGAACAGAACCCCAATCTGGTTGGTTTGTTATAAGACAATTAGATTTTAGTATGTGACTCACTAATGTTTCTTCAACTAAAACATCACGAGTAGAATGTAAAAGATATTTGTTATTAAATTCAAAATTTCTTATTATTATGTCTTGATCATCAATACAAAATCCTAATAATGTCCCAATTGCTTTTTTTTCTAATTCTTCTATTTTATATAATGCAACATCAACGTTGCCTTTGGATATTTTTGATAAATCATTTTTTATAATATATTTTACTTCATTCCAATCATTAAATATAGATTGATTAAAGCTGTTAAGATACAGTTTAACACTTTTTGATTCTGCAATATTTTTATTTTTACAATTAAACTGGACATCACCTATTGCTATTTGTGGTATGCCATTTTTATTGAGCCATGACAATTCATATAATGTCCATATATCCTTTCCATGAAAGAATTGCTTATCTCGAGATAAATCAAGTTTATTGTAATTAAGATTTCTTGGAATACCCTTTAAGAGAGCAGGTGAGTATTTTTGTATATAAGATGTTTTTTTTCCTAACGGAAGTTTTTTAAATATATTTTTTTTCATTTTCATAGTAAAATATTTTATTTTTTTTCCTAAAACAACATATGAAAATCAATCATATTTTGTGATGTAGCCCATTAAAGTTAAAATTTTGATTACTGCTCTTCACGACATCCCGTTTGAAGAAAAAAATATTTTTTAGTACATATAATGATAAAGTAATTTTATTTTAATATTTAATATTGTTAAATTTATATTTAAGTTTTTATGGGTTATAATTGTCTAAATTTTTTAACAGCCTGAATTGTCTTTAAGATTTTTTAAGGTAGGAATATCGCTTTTAAAGATTGAATGTCGATATATAGATTATATTATTTATTAAAGTGAACTTTTTTCTTTCTAATTGTGTTATTTTAACAATTTATATTTATTCAAATATAAATACCTGATTAATATTCTATCTTTAATATATTAGAAAATAATATAGTTATATTGTTATGTTTGGTTAAAATATATAATACAAATTGACTGTGACATACGGCATTATTCTTTTTTTTTAAATATGCGTTTACTATGAATATATATATTTAGGATAAGTGGAGCTTGAAACTTGCAAGATCAATAAAAATGTAAAGAATGATAATTTTAGTTTAGTATAATCTTTTTTTTGAATTTTTTATAATTCTTAATTAGTTAGCTACCTTAAAATTAAATATTATTATTTTAATTAGTAAGTAGATGTTTTTACTAATTTTATTGATAATTTTTTAACTTTAGGTTACTAAGAGATTCAGCAACGAAGATTACTTTTTAGTTAAAAACTAGGTTAATCAAAATCTTCTTTTCAAAGAAAACATTCTTTGTTAATTAGAAAAATACAACAATGATATTGTTATGTTTAATTGGCAAGAAAAAGTTCCTTGAATTATCTAACTTAAAGATTTTTCCGGTTTCATTTTTTATCGTGAGAGATATTATTACTGTTAATATCAAATACACTTTATCTTTATTATTATAGCGATATACTTAGAAGTAATTTTTTTAATTTATAATGTTTGATTATAAGTATTTGTTATAGTTAAAGTAACTTTATGCTAACAGTAACTAAATAGTTAACTTTATAAAAATATTTTTTTCCAATTTAAACATTAACTGTGTATTAAGAAGAATTAAAGATCGTTTTTATCATGTTACGCGTTATCAAGATTTATGTTATAATAATTAATAATTTAGATATAGTTAAGAACGATGTTAAGTTGCATGATCAAGTTATTATAGTTAAAGTTAATTAATATTATTGTTTTACAAGTTAATTTTTATTAACTTTATCATAAATTTATTAATTTTAATACTATTAATTAAAAATTTAATAGTATTATTATAAACAGTAATGTTTAGTAAGTATTATAAAATAATATTATTTAAATCATTACTTAAAACGTCAACTCTATAATGCAAGTAAATTTCGATTCATCTCATGAGTATAACTAAAAAATCAATTATCTAAAAGTTTTCGACTGAGTTAAAGGTATTATATCTATTAGTTTTATTCTATTTTGATATAGAATGATTTTAGGTAATGTGCTAGTTTTTTTTGAACAGATATGGTTTAAATTAGTTAGATTCATTTAGTTAATATATAAAATTGTATTTTATACAAGATTCGTAGTTAGAAATCAAATATTTCTCGATAGAGATCAGATACTATCTTCCTTTTAAATGGATAAAATTTTATTCTTTCTTTTTAGAAGTAGATCTTAATTTAAATGTGAATAAAGGTCATATTCAATTTAGAGGAACAAGTAACTGTAAAATTAACTAGTAATTTATAATACTTTGTTTAAAAATGAAAAATAAGCTCTTAACTTGACAAAGATTAATTTGTTTAGGGAAGAAATTAGTAATTTTGATATTTACATAAAAATCTCTTTAATGTCGCATTTTTAGGTTTAGTATGAGAACAAATTATATTTTTATCACTGGAGGTGTTGTTTCTTCTTTAGGTAAAGGTATTGCAGCCGCTTCTTTAGCTGCTATCCTTGAAGCACGTGGCCTTCATGTTACTATTATGAAATTGGATCCTTACATCAATGTAGATCCTGGTACAATGAGCCCGATACAGCACGGTGAAGTTTTTGTAACGGAAGATGGGGCTGAAACAGATTTAGATTTAGGGCATTACGAGCGTTTCATCCGCACTAAAATGTCACGTTATAACAACTTTACGACTGGTCGTATTTATTCCGACGTGTTGCGTAAAGAGCGTCGTGGTGCTTATTTAGGTGCTACCATTCAGGTTATTCCTCATATCACTAATGCTATAAAAGAGCGTATTATTGCAGGAGGCGAAGGGCATAATGTAGTGTTAGTGGAAATTGGTGGAACAGTTGGAGATATTGAATCCCTGCCATTTTTAGAAGCTATCCGTCAGATGGCAGTAGATGTTGGACGTGACCATACTCTTTATATGCATTTAACTCTCGTACCGTATATAATAGCTTCTAAGGAAGTAAAAACTAAACCTACTCAACACTCGGTGAAAGAACTACTTTCTATTGGTATTCAACCCGATGTGCTGATTTGCCGTTCTCATCATTCACTACCAAATAATGAAAGAGCAAAAATTGCTTTATTTTGCAACGTTCCAGAAAAGGCAGTGATTTCATTAAAAGATGTTGATTCAATTTATAAAATTCCTGCACTCTTAAAATCACAAGAACTAGATGAGTACATTTGTAATCGCTTTAGTCTATATTGTCCTGAAGCAGATTTGTCTGAGTGGGAACAGGTAATTTACCAACAAGCAAATCCTGTTGGTGAAGTAACTATAGGTATGGTTGGAAAGTATATCGCTTTACCGGATGCTTATAAATCTGTAATCGAAGCATTAAAACATGCTGGTTTAAAAAATCGTCTTACGGTAAATATTCGTTTAATCGATTCTCAATACGTAGAAACTTGCGGCGTTGAAATGCTGAAAGATCTAGACGCTATTTTAATTCCAGGTGGTTTTGGTTATCGCGGTGTAGAAGGTAAAATTCTAACAGCTCAGTATGCGCGTAAACAAAAAATTCCTTATCTAGGTATTTGTTTGGGAATGCAGGTAGCATTAATAGAATTTGCTCGTCATGTGGCGGGCATGGAAGATGCTAACTCTACTGAGTTTGTTCCAAATTGTAAATATCCAGTAGTCGCACTTATTACGGAATGGCGGGATGAAGAGGGTAATCTAGAAATTCGTACTGAAAGAGGTGATCTTGGTGGTACCATGCGTCTTGGTAGTCAACCTTGCCATTTAGCAGACGATAGCTTGTCACGATCACTGTATGGTGAAACTCCTATTATAGAACGGCACCGTCATCGTTATGAAGTCAATAATATGCTATTAAAACATCTTAAATCTGAACGATTACGTATTGCTGGTTGGTCAGGAGATAATAAGTTAGTAGAAATCATTGAATATCCTGATCATCCCTGGTTTGTGGCTAGCCAGTTCCATCCAGAGTTTACTTCAACTCCACGTGACGGACATCCCTTATTTTCTGGTTTTATTAAAGCTGCTGGTGATTATCAAAAAAGTTGCAGAAACAAAAAGATAGAGCATAGAAAGCATGTTTAATCATTCCTAACTTAACAAGAAGTTTTTAAATTATTAGAGAGGAAACATGAATGTCGAAAATTGTTAAAATCATTGGCCGTGAAATCATAGATTCCCGAGGAAATCCTACGGTAGAAGCAGAAGTGCATCTAGAAAATGGTTTTGTCGGATTAGCTGCTTCTCCTTCAGGTGCTTCAACCGGTTCACGTGAAGCATTAGAGTTGCGTGACGGAGATAAATCAAGGTTTTTAGGAAAAGGTGTCATTAAAGCAGTCGAGGCTATTAATGGCCCCATAGCTAAAGCTCTTTTTGGTAAAGATGCCAAAGATCAATCAACGCTGGACACACTTATAATCGAGTTAGATGGAACTGAAAATAAATCTAAATTTGGCGCAAATGCTACTATAGCAGTCTCTTTAGCTAGCGCTAAAGCTGCTGCTGTTTCTAAAGGGCTTCCTTTGTATGCTCATATAGCAGACTTGAATGGTACACCTAATAAATTCTCTATGCCACTTCCGATGATGAATATCCTCAATGGAGGTAAACATGCGAATAACAACGTCGATATTCAAGAATTTATGATCCAACCAGTTAGTGCAAATAATATTAAAGAAGCTGTGCGTATTGGTGCCGAAGTATTTTATTCGTTGGCTACAGTCTTGAAAAAGAAGGGTATGAGTACTGCTGTAGGAGATGAAGGTGGTTATGCTCCGAATTTAGAATCTAATGCTGCAGCTCTATTTATTATCCGAGAAGCTGTTGAAAAAGCTGGTTATCTTCTTGGAAAAGATATTACTTTAGCTATTGACTGTGCAGCTTCTGAGCTTTTCGAAGAAAGCACAGGTTACTATAATTTAAAAGGAGAAGGGAAAAGCTTTACATCTAAAGAATTTACTCATTACCTTAAAGATCTTGTAAAACAATATCCTATCGTATCAATTGAAGATGGAGTACATGAATCTGATTGGGAAGGTTTTCATTACCAAACAAAAATATTAGGTGATAAGATTCAATTAGTTGGAGATGATGTCTTTGTTACCAACACCAGAATATTAAAAAACGGTATAGAAAAAGAGTTGGGTAATTCAATTTTAATTAAATTTAACCAAATTGGAACCTTAACTGAAACCTTATTAGCCATTAGAATGGCAAAAGATGCAGGTTATACCACGATTATTTCTCATCGTTCTGGTGAGACAGAAGATGCTACTATTGCGGATCTTGCTGTAGGAACTGCAGCAGGGCAAATAAAAACTGGTTCTATGAGTCGTTCCGATCGGGTGGCGAAATATAATCAGCTAATTCGAATAGAAGAAATTTTAGGTATACGTGCACCCTTTAACGGTTTGCGTGAAGTGAAAGGACAGACATAACGCTTTACTTATAATGTCATTATGTGTAGTAGAGATGATGAGAAAAGTATGAAGTATCCTGTAAATAGAATTTTTCAGACTATTCAAGGAGAGGGGTGTTTTACTGGTGTACCGGCGATTTTTATTCGTCTACAAGGTTGTTCTGTCATGTGTAGTTGGTGTGATACGAAATACACTTGGAAACAGGATGAATTTGAACGGGTGCCATCAAGAGATATCCTTGTCAAAACCATCGACAATAGTCGATGGGCTAGTTGTACGGAAGAAGATATACTTGCATTAATATTAAATCAGGATTGGACAGCTTGTCATATAGTAATAACAGGCGGGGAGCCTTGTTTGTATAATTTGATACCTCTCACTGAGGTTCTAGAGAAGCAGGGTTTTACTTGCCAGATTGAAACTAGCGGGACTCAAGAAATACATTGCACCTCCCGTACTTGGGTCACTTTATCGCCTAAGATTGATATGTATCATAAGCTCCCAATAGTGCCTAAAGCATTGATTCGAAGTGATGAAATCAAATATCCAATAGAAAAAAAAAGTGACATCAATAAGTTAGATATTTTATTGGCAAGTTTGAAAGACATAAAGAAGCGAGTAATTGCTCTACAACCGGTAAGTCAGAAGGAGAGAGCTACGAATTTATGTATAGAAACCTGTATACTTCGGAATTGGCGTTTATCAATCCAAACTCAAAAGTATCTTAAAATTATTTGATAGATATCGACAAAATTTTAATTAATGACGTTTTTTATTTTAAATAATATATTTTATAGGATATATGTAATGTTATATTTATTTGTTTTTTTTAAATATTAAAGAAAATGTTTTAAAGAATAGATTATATAAAATAACTATGCAATAGCTTTTTATGAACCTTGATAAATGCAACCTGAAGTACAAGTCTCTTTGAGAGAGACGGATTTTAGCAACGAAAATTGTGGTTTGAGTTGTTCCCAGATCCATCTTGCTAAAACTTCGCTAGTGGGATTTTCCAGGCCGGGTATATCGTTTAAATAATAATGATCTAGTCGATTTAAAATCGGCTGGAAGGCGATTTTTAAATCAGAAAAATCTATAATCCAACCTTTATGAGGATCTATTGGTCCAGTAACTTCCAATCGCACTCGAAAAGAATGTCCATGAAGTCGTGCACATTTATGTCCTAAAGGGACATAAGGTAAATGATGTGCAGACTCAAATGTAAAATCTTTATATAATGTAGTAACCACTGTATTTCCTTTAACTAAATAAATTTAAAAAAAATTAATCAACCGTGATAATTTTTATAAAATTTATAATTCTTATAAATTAAAGATATATAGTTACATGAATTTTTTATTCATATTATGTATTGTTCCGATTATGTTCACTTTAATGAAAAGATAAAGTATTATTTTTACCCAAAAATATATCAATGTTGTAATAATATTAATGAATGGCGTATTTGCTTTAGTGATTTTTTATTTAATTTCAAATTAAGAACTAAGTATTTTCAAGTAAACTACATATATTTCTTTTTTTTATGAAATAATTCATAATTTGATATACCTTGCCTTAGGGATGTATGATCTTTATACAAATAGTAAGTAAAATTGATTAATGATTCTTAATTTTTTTTAGAAACTCTAATTTATTAGATGTACTTAAAAATTAGATCTTAGTGCATACACGAAATATAATCTTATGATTAATCGTTGTATGTGATCTCTTTGTTGATGACACTTCAATGCTATCTTTTTTTTAGTCGTGTTACCAAATATCCTTGTAGTTGTTTTTCTTAAAATATAAGTTATTCTTTATTTTTAAAAATTGGATTTTATTAAGAATCTATACATTTTTAAATAAAATATTTATTAAAATGTAGGTAAAATCGATTGGTATTATAAAATTTTTATAGATAAAATAAATAAGCATCTTTTTTTTAAATAAAATTTTTCTTTATAGAAATGCCATAATTTACAACAATTTTTTTGGATTTGTTTTATTGGTGACAAAACATTGCATATTTCTATTTATTGTAGAAATATATGACGATGTAAGATCAATCCTATATTCTAATATTTTAAAAGAGTAATATCAAGATTAAATTGATATGTTTTACTAAACATAATTATATATTATACAATTAAGTATATTTAAATAACATCAATGCTACAAACGCATACGCAATGTTACAATCTTAAAAACTTAATAATGATGCTGTTTATGTTAATATTGCATTGAGACATTGAAAGTTGGAGATATCGAACAGTGTGTAAGCGTATACTTATAAATTTTTACGTTGGCTATTGATAATTTTATTACATATAATAAAATTATCAATAGTGTAAAATTACATATTGTTTTTTTTAGGTTTCTCTATACGCCAAATACATTTTCCTGCTTTTTTTTGCAATTGATTTAACTTTTGCTCATGAAGAAAGAGTTCCTCTTTAGTAGGATAGATTACTTTTAATGCTTCCAGATGGCGGAAGACTGGTTTTTCTTTTGTTTTTTCTTCTATATTTAGAAGTGTTTTATCTTCCGTGAACAACATGGTTGTTTGCCCTCCTGTCATGAGAAGGAAAATATCGGCGAGAATTTCGGCATCAAGCAATGCTCCATGGTGGGCACGCTTGCTTTTGTTGATTAAATATCGGTCGCATAACGCATCTAAATTATTTCGTTTTCCAGGAAATATTTTTCGTGCTATGAGCAAGCTATCAGTTATTTTACAATAAGTATGTATTTTAGGAATTCCTCGATTTAGAAGAGAAAACTCATAGTCTATAAAACCGACATCAAATGGAGCATTATGAATAATTAGTTCGGCTCCATGAATAAAGTCTAGAAATTTATCTGCAATATCACTAAAGGTAGGTTTATCTGCTAAAAATTTATCGCTGATACCGTGTATGGTAAACGCTTCTTGCTCTATAAGACGATCTGGTTGTAAATAAACATGAAAGTATTGCCCGCTTAATCGACGATTTATAACCTCTACTGCGCCGATCTCGATAATGCGGTGGTCTTTATAATGAGGACCAGATTTGTTCATACCAGTGGTTTCGGTGTCCATAACAACTTGTCGTATATTTTCAGTGTTCATGATATTTATTTTTATCTTTAAAGTGTGTAAGTTAATAACTTGTGGTTTATTTATTTTTTTAATTTATGTGTAATGCTTTTTTTCTACTTAACCAGATAAGTTATAGTGAGATTTAGATCTTTTGCAGCATTTTTACAATACTGTTTTTTTTAAAATTTATTATCTAGAATAGATCGACTTAGTTACACAGAGTTATTAACGACTGATTGTTGTGATAGATCTTGTGCTGTGTGTAGATTATTTCTTAATTTTAACGCCACGATCTTACGGTAGCTTCGTTTTTTATGGCATCTCGCTGTCTATTTGTTAAAAAAAATAATTTTTATCTTTTTTTTGTTTTTGTATGATGACACGTTTTTCTTATCAATTATACCTTTAATAATTAAGCTGTTTTTTAATATTGAGATAGTTTTATTTTATTCTAAAAATAAACTTTACACTTAAAAGTAATGAAGTTAAATCTTCAGTAGAAGATACTATACTTCTTGGGGATTTCTGTACTTACTTTAATGTTGATTTTTGTTAACATTAACATGTTATTGGAAGTTTTATGGATAGTAGATTACAGGTGTTGGATTTAATATTAGATAAAAGATATATATACAATTTTCTGAGTGGATTTTTATTTTTTCTAGTGTGCTGGATTTCAGCATCTGATAATTAATTTAAGTTAAACTTTTCAAGTTTTATAAAATTATATATTAAAAAAAATAGTATATAAATTATATTAATTTTAATTATAATAAATAAAAATGTTTGTTTTATAATTTATATTTCTAGGGAACTATATACACATAAGTTTATTGATCTCAAGAATTAAGAATATAATAAATGCTATAAAACAACAAAGTTAGTAGCTGTATAACGTAATGAGCATATTTTTTGTTTTTAACATGTAGTGTGTGTTCTATTTTGAATTTAAAGTTTTTTAGGTATTTTTAATTGATACTTTTAATGTTATTACAATTTAATATATTATTAATAATATTGAACTATTATCGATCAAGTAAAAAAAATCAATAAAACGATGTTAAAGTATATTCTGAGTGATAAAGATAAAGAAGAATTAATGTTTTAGTTTAGATTTATAAAAATTCACATACATGTCTATGTGTTACATGTGTGTGTCAGATATATCGAATTAATATGTAATATGCTCGGTATTTAGAGATATTTGTGACATCAGATGTATAATTAATATTACAGCATAAGCATGAATCACGAAATGAAGCCTCATTATATCCTTTCAACGCGATATTCGTTGAATATGTATAAAATATCCTATTCAATCTCACGAAGTAGTAAAATATAAAATATATCAAAATGACTTTACTTGTTATTAATTAGGATTATAGGATTGTTGTATAAAAATGTATTGGTAGTAGCGTTGCTATAGCAGATTAATTTTCTTAAAAGTGATCAATACATTTAAAAAATAATAGTTTTCATATGTTGGTTTATAGTAGATATAATAGTCATATCTAAAAACTAGCTCAGTTTGTATTTCTATCGATATGTCTTATAGAAAAGATCATCAGTTGATAGTAATAGCTAATTGTTAATAACAGACAGATTAGTGAACGGATCTTACAAAAAAAATTAGCTGTTAATGCTTTTAAGGAAAGTAAATAAAATCGATCAGATAAGAAGATTGGTATTTAAAAATATTCATTAATGAAAGACCATGAATTCAAATTCTCTTAATTTTGCAAATTTATTATTTGTGTTTTAATAATACTAGTATAGAGGGAATCTCCTTGCTGAGGCGTGAAACCAACATTGATTTCCTAGTTATGTTACAATATAACAGTTCCTGTTGTTGATGTATCGCTGATATTTTACATATTTTTTTTGGAATAACGCCTCGTGAGATTATTTACACAATTAGGATGGTTTTTTCGTCAAAAGTGGCATCATTATTTAGGTGCTGTTATCCTATTAATAATTATAGCACTCTTACAGTTAGTGCCACCACGTCTTGTAGGTATAATTATTGATTCCGTAGTGGTGGCAGGGAATGGTAGAAGAGAAAATTTAGCATTTTATATAGCTTTAATAGCTATGACATCTTTGTTGGTTTACGGACTTCGTTGTGTATGGCGTATTTTATTATTTGGAGCTGCTTATCGGTTAGCGGTAGACTTACGTGATCAGTTGTATCATCGACTTAGTCAGCAGCTTCCTAGTTTTTATCTTCGATATCGTACCGGAGATCTCATGGCACTTGCTACTAATGATATTGATCGAGTAGTGTTTGCTGCGGGAGAAGGTGTTTTAACGTTAGTTGATTCGCTAGTCATGGGATGTTCTGTTTTTATAGTGATGAGTTTACAAGTAAGTTGGAAATTAACTTTACTTTCCTTGATTCCGATGCCGATAATGGCTATGTTAATCAATCGCGATGGGCAGCGATTGAATCAGTGTTTTCGTTTGGCGCAAGCAGCATTTTCTGACTTAAATAATCAAGCAGAGGAAAATCTTACTAGTATTAGAATGATTAAATCGTTTGGGCTAGAAAAGCATCAGTCATTGCGTTTTTCATCGGTCGCTTTAGAAGCTAGTAAAAAAAATATGCATGTTGCTAAAATAGAAGCACGTCTTGATCCGACAATCTATTTAGCAGTAGGTCTTTCGAACTTATTAGCAGTTAGTGGGGGAGCTTGGCTGGTAATGTGTAATGCTATTACGCTTGGACAGCTGACCAGTTTTATTATGTATATTGGGTTAATGATTTGGCCTATGCTTGCTTTAGCTTGGATGTTAAATATTGTTGAGCGCGGTAGCGCAGCTTATAGTCGAATTCGGAAAATTTTAGAAGAAAGAATTGATGTGGTAGACGGTACTTTATCACTTCCTACGGATGGAGGGGTGATAAAGGTGACAATAGAGGCGTTTAGTTACCCTAATGCTTGCAATTTAGCCCTTCAAGATATTTATTTAACATTGTTTCCTGGTCAGATGCTTGGAGTGTGTGGACCTACAGGTTCTGGTAAAACTACACTGTTATCACTAATACTCCGACAGTTTGAAGTTACAAAAGGGGAGATACGTTTTCAAGATTTTCCTTTAAGAGCTTTAACTCTTGATTATTGGCGCAGCCAAATAGCAGTAGTGACTCAAATGCTTTTTTTATTTTCTGACAGTATTGCTAAAAATATCGCTTTTGGTCGTCCAGAGGCTACAGAGCAACAAATTGAAAAAGCTGCTCGATTAGCCTGTATACATGAAGATATACTATCTTTTCCTGACGGATATGCAACAGAAATTGGAGAGCGCGGTGTTATGTTATCGGGAGGGCAAAAACAGAGATTGGCTATTGCTCGTGCATTGTTGCTAGAAACAGATATTCTTGTTTTAGACGATGCTCTGTCAGCAGTTGACTCGAAAACAGAATACAGTATTTTGCAAAACTTACGGATTTTTAGTGCTCAACGTACCGTGATTATTACTGCACATCGGCTTTCTGCGTTGCAAGAAGCTAATGAAATCTTGGTTTTAAAAGAAGGCCGCATTGCCCAGCGTGGCGATCATAAAGCATTACTAAAAGAATTTGGGTGGTATCGTGACATGTACTGTTATCAGCAGCTACAGGCTAGTTTGGAGCAGGAAAATAATCATTGCAAGGAGTCTGAGTAATGCAAACTTGGACTAATCTTTGGCCTACCCTCAAGAAGCTACTTGCCTATAGTCAGCCATATTCTCGCCCTCTCATGTTGACGGTTATGATGCTGTGGTTAGCAGCAGCCGCAGAAGTTGCTGGACCTGTATTGATACGTTATTTTATTGATCATGTTTTATCTGAGAAAAAGTTTCCGTTTTCGTTAGTAGTTGGCCTAATAGTAGTTTTTCTTCTTCTCCAAGTATTATCAGTTACACTGCGTTATTATCAGGCGTTACGATTTAATCGCGTAGCATTATCTGTTGTTCAACAATTGCGTACAGAAGTAATGTATGTGACATTGTGTCAACGGTTAAGTTTTTTTGATCGACAACCTGTAGGACAATTAATTTCTAGGGTTACAAACGATACTGAAGCAGTAAAAGATCTCTATGTAACAGTGTTCGCTTCAGTTTTGCGTAACATTGCTTTGATTAGTGCCATGATAATAGCAATGTTTTTATTAAGCTACCGATTAGCATATATTTCTCTTTTTTTATTTCCAGCGACGATTATGGTGATGTGGTTATATCAACATTATACTACGCCAATTATCCGAAAACTTAGATCTTATATAGCTGATATAAATGATCTTTTTAATGAGGTTATTAGTGGTATGAGCGTCATTCAGCAGTTTCGTCAGCAGCAGCGTTTTGCCATTAAATTACAACGGGCAAGCCATTCTCACTTTCAAACTCGTATGGCGACACTACGATTAGAGGGTTACTTGTTACGACCCATGATTAGTTTGATATTCGCGCTAATTTTATGCGGTATACTTGTATTTTTTAGCAGTAGTCCGAATGGAGTTGTTAGCGTTGGGGTACTTTATGCCTTTATAAACTATCTCAGAAGATTACATGAACCACTAATTGAATTAACATCACAGCAATCTATTATTCAGCAGGCTGTCGTTGCAGGTGAGAGGATCTTTGAATTGATGCGTGGTCCTATGCAGGGTTATGGTTCTGATAATCGTTATTTGAAAAATGGTAGTATTGTACTACGTGAACTTGCGTTTTCTTATGAGCAATATGGAGCGCCAGTTTTGCAGTATATTTCCTTAACAGCTCCAGCCAAAAGTTTCATTGCTTTTGTAGGGCATACTGGTAGTGGAAAAAGCACTCTGGCCAATTTAATAATGGGATACTATCCAGTAAGTGAGGGAACGCTATTTTTAGATGGTCGATCGATTGAAACTCTGAGCCAACAAGTGTTGCGCCAGGGGGTTGCTATGGTGCAGCAAGATCCAGTTATCATAGCTGACACAATTTACGAAAACGTTTCTCTTGGGCGAGGAATCGAAGAACACCAGGTTTGGTCTGCTCTTGAAAAAGTTCAATTAGCAACTTTAGTGCGTGGATTATCTAGAGGGTTATATGCTGAACTTGGTGAGCAAGGTAATACTTTATCAGCTGGACAAAAGCAACTACTAGCTTTAGCTCGAGTGCTAGTATCTACGCCAGCAATATTGATTCTAGATGAAGCTACAGCTCATGTTGATTCTGGCACTGAACAGGCGATTGCTCAAGTTTTACAAGAAATACGCCAGAATACGACTTTGTTACTTATTGCTCATCGATTATCTACAATTGTTGATGCAGATGAAATCTTAGTTTTACATTCTGGACAAGTGGTAGAAAGAGGAACCCATTCTTCTTTACTGGAAACGCAAGGTCGTTACTATCAAATGTATCGATTGCATCAAGCAGGAAAAGCACTAGATGCTACTAATAACTCTTAATCTGTTTTTCTAGTATGGGTGTATTTTTTTGTTAAAATTTTATTAGTTCTATATAAAAATATAATATTAATTTTATTTTTATAAGCATTACCTACAAATTAAAGTTTGTTTATTAGTTAATACTATTAGTCTCTAAAATTAAGAATTTATCTCAATAAAAAAATTAAATATTATAAAATATTGTTGTTATTTGATTTTTATTTTAAATTTCTTTAAACTTTGCTTAAAAATCGGTTATATGATTTTGCATAAGCGTTTTTAACTAAAAATATAGCTATTTAATTTGTCAATTATAATTAAGAGTTATATTCTATTTTGTAGATCAAGTATGTATATCCTTTTTTTTTGTTAAGCGAGTATGATTCTAAAAGGTTGAGATTATTTTATGATCTAGATTTTTAATTGATGTTTTATAAAAAAACTGTTATTTGAAGTAGAAAAAATCGCATTAAAAAATTTTAAGAAATAATAAGTAATATAAATAGTTTACTTCTAATGTGATAAAAAACATTTGCAAGTATTAAAAAGGATATTACTTTGAATAAGTAATTGTTTAATAAACAAAAGAAAATTATTTAAATAGGATAAAAATAAATACAAGAATTATTTAAATTTAAAGATAGTGATTTGTTAATTTTTTATTGGTTACACCATCTGAATTTGTCTTGTATGAAAAGAATAACAGTATACAATAGAGCAATATTTTGAAGTTACAGAAAAATTTTCGAGTAATTAGTATATAAAAGTAAGTAATATGATTTATTCGGGTATTTTTTTACTTTTTAAGTGGTAGTCTGAATTATATTAAGGATGTCGCATTAATTGTATAGATTAAATTTTAATATGGATATCTTGGCGTTACCGTTTAATTTCATTTGAAATTTAGAAAACCATAATAACATGATAATAAATAAAAAATGACACAGAGAATTGTTTCTCTATGAGAAATGTCGAATTATTATTTAACAGAATACCATATTTATGATTAAAGTATTTATATAAAACTTCTTGATTATGATACTAATATATAAATTAGGTATTATTAAATATAATTGTATAAAACACTTTTTGTCTATAAAGAAACAATATCACGTCATTGTGAGTATGATTCTCAATAATTTAACTGCATATCAATGATGAATAAATCAATAAAGTAATTTTCTTAAAGCACTAAATAAGATTTAGATATCATAAGAATTAAAATTTTTTTTATAATAAAGTTATTATTTATTCAAGATCTTGTAATTTTATGCTAAGGATAAAAATACTGAATTAAGGAAAAACGATTATGAGACAAAATGAATTGAAAAGAGCTGTAGGATGGGCTGCATTAAAATATATATCTCGTGGTAGTGTTATCGGAGTTGGGACTGGTTCTACTGTTGGATATTTTATCGAGGCTCTTTCTTCTATCAAACATGAAATTAAAGGTGCGGTGTCTAGTTCGGAAGAATCGTCTATTAAATTACAAAAATTAAAAATTCCATTATTTGATCTAAATAAAATAGACAAGCTAGATATTTATATTGATGGTGCGGATGAAATTAATAGTAGTATGCATATGATCAAAGGAGGTGGAGGAGCTTTAACTCGAGAAAAAATAATTGCTGCTGCAGCAGATAAGTTTGTTTGTATTGTTGATTTTAGTAAGCTAGTGAATATTCTTGGAACTTTTCCGTTACCAGTAGAAGTGATTCCTATGGCTCGTAGATGGGTAAGTTTCGAAATAAATCGTCTCGGCGGTAAAGCTGTTTATCGTCATGGTGTTATAACGGATAACGGTAATGTTATCCTAGATGTTCATAATTTAGTGATTATGGATGCATTAATGTTAGAAAATAAAATTAATAACATAGCAGGTGTTGTTACTGTTGGTCTTTTCGCTCATCGTAGTGCAGATATAGCGCTTATTAGTAGTAAAGAGGGTGTTAAAAAGGTTATTAGTAAAAAACTAGGTATTTAAGAGAATAAGTAACAGTTAGCACCTTTTACTATAGTAAAAATTTTCATGTTGACATTACTAATGACTAAAACCTTATAAATAATTTAAGATTATAGATCTTATTAAAAAATAAATTTTTAATTAGTGTGTATTCAACAATGTACTTCAATTAATAAATAATAATTATTATATTTTATTCAAATAGATATATCTATAAAAAATATATTTATTTTTTTTAATAAAAATTTTGATTAAAATATAGAGATTTTTTTCTGAAAGAAATAAAATTATTTAATGTATCTCTCTGATAAATGTAATTCTAGTAAATAGTATTTAAAGATAAAAAATATTAAAATGATTAATTATATTATATAAGTAATTTGCTAACATTCAAAATCAGAATAACATAATATAAAAATATTTATTTAAAAATTTATTTATATGTCTCATTTAAATTTTGTTTAGTTTAATTAAGTAGATTTATCCAACAGTAATATGTTGGATGAATAAGATAATACCATGTTTTTTTTATTTCACAATCATCTGTATAAGCTAATTTAATCCACATGGAAAAGATAGCGGATTTCTATCATGATTAGGATGCAATATTAGTATATTTATCGGTATATCTTGACTTTCTTCTTGAAGAGAAGAGTCTGGTGGGAAATCAATTCTATTGAAAAAAAACCAAATAATTAGTTTCATTATATTAGTTAATTTTTAAATGAGTTATGCTTTAGGTTAAAAGATTTTTTAGTAAGCTCATCTACTCTAAAAGTAGTATTTCTTTATTAAAGAGAGCAATAGGCTTAAAAGTAAGAGTCAAAAGAAATGATACTATTTTTATGATAGAATAGTATTTTCATGCTTCGATAATTCTGAATTATATGGGAGTTTTTTATTTAATTTTATTAAAAAATTAAGGTGATAAAACTTTTAAAAACATTTTTCAAAATAAATTTAGAACAATATTTTTAATACTAAAAAAAACACTAGACTGCTGGAGTCTAATTTTGAAAATTTTGGTTGATGATCATATGCCTTATGCTGAAGAATTATTTAGCCGTTTTGGTCAGGTAAAAACGGTGTCGGGTAGAGATATTCCGATGATATCCCTAAAAACAATCGATGCGTTAATGGTACGCTCTACAACCCGTATTGATTCCGATTTATTAAATGATACCTCAGTGAAATTTGTCGGGACCGCTACCGCAGGTAGCGACCATATAGATACAAGTTGGTTGGAAAAAATGGGGATCACGTTTGCTTCAGCTCCTGGATGCAATGCAGCCGCGGTAGTAGAGTATGTCTTTTCTGCCTTATTGTGGATAGCAAAACGAGACAGTTTTTTTCTGCGCGACAAGATTGTCGGTATTGTGGGTGTTGGAAATATTGGTAACTTACTGAAACATCGTTTAAATGCTTTAGGTGTACAAACTTTGCTTTGTGATCCGCCTTTAGCGGAGTCAGAAGTCATGGGAGACTGGCAATCTCTAGAAAGGTTAGTGGCTGAAGCAGATATACTAACGTTTCATACACCGCTTATACGTTCAGGTCGACATACTACTTGGCATCAGGTAGATGATGCTTTGTTAGAAGCACTACCCGCCGGTCGCATTATTATTAATACTTGTCGAGGTGAAGTGGTAGATAATGCAGCTTTATTGCGTGCATTGGAGAAAGGAAAATCTCTTAAAGTTATACTGGATGTATGGGAATCAGAACCTAAAATATCTTTACCGCTATTATCTCTTGTTGATATAGGCACTCCTCATATCGCAGGTTATAGTTTAGAGGGAAAGGCTCGTGGTACTATGCAAGTTTTTAATGCTTATAGTTCTTATCTTGGTAGTAAAGAACGAGTAATCTTGACAGAACTTTTACCTTCACTGCTATCAGAGTATATTTCCTTTCATAGAATTCTTGATGAAGAGGCAATACGCTTTTTATCGTACCTTGTTTATGATATTGGTAGAGATGATACAAATTTACGGCGCGTAGCTAACTTATCAGGAAAATTTGATAGCTTACGAAAAAATTACTATCCACGTCGAGAGTGGTCATCTGTTGTTGTGGAAACTGACAATACTGTCACTTCCGATATGCTAAAGAAGTTGGGATTTCAATCTTGTATACGTTTCGGGTGAATCTTTTGGACGAGCTGTAGTAGTCTTAGGTGTAAATTTTAAATTTTAGGAAAACAATTAGTTTTTTAAGTAGAAAAATATTTCTAAAAAAATATTTTTTTATAAATTTTTTAGATAATGTTTTAGCTAAAAAATATAAATTTTTTCTGAAAGAAGATCTTTATCTTTAAAAGATATATAGATTATTTAATACGAACTAGAAACTTATTCTGTGTATTTTATAGATAAGGTCTTTTTCTATAAAAAATAACAGAAAATTATTAAATTTTTCAGTTGTTGTGGTTATTGGATAATGTTTTTAATAACTATTATGACGTATTTCAAGCATATAAGTATCGTGAGATGACTTTAGGCATTAAAATAGTTATATGGATTTGTAACTATTTTTAATTACATTTTAAAACACAAGATATTTACATTAACTATTAATTTTGCTAGTTAGTAAATTCTTTTAATTTAGAAATTATACATTGTTAATTTTAGAATGTTTAAGTATCTAATTGCGTTGATTGCTTTCAAGTTGTCCATTTATCACTATTTTCTTCTATATGATATGAAGAACAGTAAAGATCTTTTCTGTTTTTATACAGTGTGAATCAAATTTAAGGATATTGCAAAAATCTAATTAAATATTTTTAGTATGATAGTTAGTTTGATGTATCTATAAAAAGTAAGGCTATTCAGATAAGTCATACTTGCAGGTTATAGAGATTTTAGTAAAAATATTCTGAGTTTATTACTATGTTTCATGATCTGTTATTAATCGGCTTATGTAGTAAAGTGGGTTGTGGAATATTTTGTATAAATAAAGTAAGGGAAAATCATGTTTACAGGAATTATTCAAGGTATTGTGCCAATTATCAAGATTGAAGAAAAAAAACATTTTCGTACGCATTACATTTGTTTACCTAAACCCCTATTAGGTGACGTAGCTGTTGGTGCTTCAATGGCACATAATGGTTGTTGTTTGACAGTAACTAGTGTTGTAAATGACTTGTTGAGCTTCGACATAATTAAAGAAACGTTAAATTTAACTAATTTAGGAGAGCTTATAGTAGGCGATGAAATTAATTTAGAACGAGCGCCAACTTTGCAAACAGAAATTGGAGGACATTTAATGTCAGGTCACATTATTTGTACTGCTGTGATTACAAAAATTGTTGATTCAGAAAATAATCGCCAGATTTGGTTTAGATTATCAAAATTAGATATAATGAAATTCATTCTTTACAAGGGTTATATTGGGATCGATGGTATTAGTCTAACTGTGGGTGAAGTAGTAGGAAATCAATTTTGTGCACACTTAATACCTGAAACATTAATACGCACCACTCTTGGAAAAAAACGTATTGGTGATTACGTTAATATTGAAATAGATTCACAAATTCAAGCAATTGTCCAGACTGTAGAACGTATATTAGCAGATCGCGAAGATATTTAAATTAGTGAGGGTTGATAGCTTCATTTCAATTTAAACTAAGTTCATTTAAGGTAAGATAATTTTTTTAATGTATCTTCTAGAAATTGAGGTTAAAGGTTAGATAGATGTGTGGTTTTATTTCGTAAAATGTATTAACTATTATATTGAAGACTATTATTAAAAGTTAGGTTTTTTTATTTTTATTTTAAGCATACTGGTTCTGTTCGGAAAGCATAAAAGCTCATTAAACTGTCAGTCGACTGACCTTTTAATAAGATTTTAGGACAGCTTTTTATAAATTGAAGCTTTTAAAGAATCATAACAATAGTGACGATACTGTTATCATACAATTTAACTATGTTGAAGTATATTAAAAATAATAAAAAAATATTATAGAACTATATGTTCTAACAAATAAATTTATATTTTTAATTTAACATCATAAAAGTTATTCTTTTTTCTTTATAAAGAATACTTACAGTGAGATGATTAGATTTTTTATTATTTAGGTTTATCCGTCTTTTTTTTTGATAAAAGTTTATATTTGTATTTTTCTGAATGTTTTGGTGGTGCTGTGTTACTTTTATTTTAAATTTGGCATAATTGTGGTAAAACTAGTTGTTTTAATTAGAAAAAAAAGGGAAGCAATAAAAGTGTATTTTGATAAAATATCCTCTTAAGTTCGATCTTGTATGTTTAATTAAGTTTTTTATAATCATGAAAAATAGTTTTGATTTTTAGTAGGATGTTGTTTATGCGAACACGTGGGTATGTTAGCTCTTAAATGATTATAATCATTATTTTTTATCTATATTTATTTTCCGGTAGAAAAACTAATTTTAAAATTTTTAATTATCTAGTTAACTAGATTGTGACGTAAAACATATTATTTGTATAATATTGTGATTTATTAAATATAATAATTGTTTTTAATGATTGAGCTGTTAATGAACATAAGTGGTAATATTAATTTATATATTTTCAAAATATTCGTATAATAAACTTTATTAAAACAAGGGGTCTGTTTATTAATCAAAATCTTCTGATTACTTTTCTATTTTTTTTAATATTTATCATTATTAATTAATGAGATATATTTTTTTGTGAAGAGAAATATTTCATTTTTTTTAATTCTTTATTATTTAATAATGAATTAAGACTTGTAGTACATTATTGAGTGTTCACATTAGATGGAAAGAGGTGCAACCATTGAAGATTTATTTAACATGACATAAAGAAATTATTAAATACTTTAATATGTTTTTAAAAAGATTGTTGATAGGTTTTCTTTGTATATTAAGTTTGAATATTAACTTGATAGGTTTTATTGTTTAAATATTGTATTCTGATTACAACATGATACAGATTATTATTTGTTATGATGTGTATAGTTTTTTTAACGTTTTCATGTTTCTGAAAACTTAATGTCCTAAATAACTACAATATTATTGTGTAATTTAATTTATAAATTTAAACTTCAAATCTCTTGAATCCTTCTAGATTTTTAAATTATTAAGTTAGACTTAAAACTTAAATATGCTATAATGTAAACTATGAGTATACCTTACTCTATATCGCACTTAATACACATAAAAAACTAATGAGTTTTCTAAATTAATATTATATGATAAACCGACATACATTATCTGTGTTGTTTTTATTGATTATTCTGGTTGCCGTTGGACAGATGGCGCAAACTATTTATATACCAGGAATTCCTCTAATTGCTCATGAACTTATGGTATGCGAAGGATCCATACAACGTTTGATGGCCGCTTATCTTTTGTGCTACGGGGGGTCGCAACTTATTTATGGTCCAGTTTCTGATCGTATTGGACGTCGCCCCATAATATTAATCGGCATGGCCATTTTTTCTATTGGAACGTTATTAGCTATGTTAAGTTCCTCTTTATTAATTCTTACAATTTCTTGTGGTATTCAAGGAATTGGTACTGGTGTTGGAGGAGTGATGGCCCGAACTCTTCCTAGAGATATTTGCAATTCAAGTACTTTACGACAGATTAACGGGTTACTTAATATGGGAATTTTAATTAGTCCATTACTAGCTCCTTTAATAGGGGGATTACTTGTTGATTGCTTAGGTTGGCGTTCTTGCTTTATGTTTTTGTTACTATTAAGTGGTAGTGTTGGTTTTTTGGTGTGGAAACGATTACCAGAGACTCGACCAATCTGTGCACTTGAAAGTAATCGTAACTTTGGTTTTTGGTTTTTGTTAAGAGAAAAAGCATTTAATCATTATCTAATGATGTTGGTTGGTGGTCTTTCAGGCATTGTAGCTTTTGAAGCTATTAGTGGCGTATTACTAGGAAATATGGGTATGACAGCGCGAGAAGTTAGTCTCCTTTTTATTTTACCACTACCTTTTACATTTTTGGGGGCCTGGTATGCAGGTCGTGCAAGAAAGCATTTTAGTAATCTAATGTGGCGAGCAGTAATTAGCTGCTTGGTTGCAGGAATGTTAATGTGGTTACCATCCTGGTTGGGTATTATGACGCTTTGGACTTTGTTGTCTCCTGCTTGCTTGTTTTTTTTTGGTGCTGGAATGTTATTTCCATTAGCTACGACTGGTGCAATGGAACCTCATCCACATCTTTCGGGTACTGCGGGTGCTTTAGTTGGAGGTCTTCAAAACATTGGTTCAGGTGTTGTTGCTGCGTTTTCTTCGTTATTATCACATAATGGTCAATTTACCTTAGGAATTATAACATTCATTATGAGTGTAATGATTCTTATCTGTTGGTTACCACTCTCTAAAAAAATGCATCACTAACGATTTTTACTTTTTAAATAAAAAATATACATACTTAATTAAATTTATCTACATAATTTTATTAAAAGTTATCAACTTGATTTATATCAAGATATCTATTATCAATAGATAATTATAAAAATGCATATATGGTTTTTCTGCGTTTAAAATATTATTGATTTTCAATTTAATCAGATGTTTTAATTTTTTTTGGATTATTTAGATAAACTAATTTTAGTTGAAATTTAAATATTTTTTATTTAAAAAATATTTAAATACAGTATAGTATTTTTAACTTTTATTATTCTAATAAAAAATACAATTATTTATATAGATATTATTAATTCATAATTACTATATACTACAATATAGAACAAATTTAAATTTTTATTTTTTATCATCAAAATAAATAAGATTTTCTAGTAGAGATAAAATTTCTTTTTTTTGAAATTTTTAAGGCGCGTGTGAGACAAACAATTAGAATTTATTAAAAAAAAGAATACAACTAATAAATTAGTTCATTATTTATATATTAAGCAAGTAATATAAATTATCAATAAAGTAATATAGATATTTAAAAAAAATATAGTTAATAATATCATTTTTATTAAATATTTATTTTTAATTAGTTTTGTGTAATACTTAAATATATTTAATAGTGTTTATATAAGAACTTTTATAGGTTTTTTGTTTTACAAAAACAATGGAAGTAAATTTTCCAATATAAGTATCTTATATATTATTAATCTTTATCCAAAAAAAAATAATCGATTATTTTTTACGTTAAAACTTAATATTGCTATGTCGAAAATATGATTGTAAGACTATTTTATGTAGATCATTTTTTTACTAAAAAGTAGTAATATATTGAAAATATAGTAAATTTTATTAGTAGTTATTTATTAAAACAACAATATATATAAAATATGCGTTTTTAGTAATATCTTTTTAACAAAAAATAAAAAGTGAAGTGATTGATAGATTTATAATATCTATCGTATGCTTAATATTGTTGCTATATTAGGGAATAGAGAAGATATTTTTGATAGGTTATCGGACCTTGATCTAGCAGATGATCTTCATGTAGATCAGTATATTATATAAATTTTTTATATAATAAAATATTATTCTCAATAAATTCATAAATAAAAGTATTTTGAGATATAACGTGTAGTTGAATGAAGTAGGGTTAAATATATAAAAAAATTGATAAATCTCTTCCTTTGCTTTTCTCAAACTTAAAATTTGATTTTAACGTGAGATAGTGATAGCTTTCGTAAAAAGTTAATACAAGATAACATATGAATAAGATTCTCTAAGATGCTCAGTAGAACTGAGCAACTAGTATATTTAAAAAAAAATAATTCAAAAAAAATATAATCATATTAATTTTATTTAAAACTAAAGTGTTTTTTACATATTAATAATAATTCGTTATAAATTAATGAATTAATATATAGTTGTGGTTTTAAAGTTTAAAAACTTCTATATATATAAAAAGATTATTAGTTCTATTAGTTTTTATTTATTTGAAAATCTCTCTTTTTTTACAATTTTGTTATTTTATAGAATAAAAAAACGACTTTTTATCTAAAAAAATGCTTTAAAAGTATAACTGTTTTACAAACACTATTTAAGGAATTAAAATTTATTAATAAAAAATTGAAATCAATAAAATAGTTGCGTAAATTTTTAAATTTTTGCAATTCTTTAAAATAAGACTACTTTTATAGTAAGCATCACAATCACATATTTACCTATTTAAAATAGTAAATTGATGTTTTTTCGAAGAAAATTCGTTCTTTTTTTTATAAAAATTTTTTCTCATTTAAATTCAAGTTTTTAGTTAAACTATTTTATTAAATTTTAACTATTGCTTTAGCATAAATTGCTGAATAGTAATTTTTCGATAAATTTGTAAGTTAAAAGAAAATGACTAGGTAAACAACGTAAGATTAATAGGCAAGTTTAATTAATAAGATTAATAATACAAAAATGATCAGTATTAATGTTACTTAGAACGAAATTCCTTATCTTTTTTTATTTTTTTTTATATGATAGATAAATGCGTTTTTTTATTTTCTTTTGGATCTAATTTTTTTGAAAAAATAGAATTAATATTAATTATCGTTATTAACGATACTCTTATATAGATCAAGTTTTTACGTTTATATCTAATTTAAGAAGAATCTTTCTTTATAATTTTAATTTAAAAAATTTTATGCTTTTATTGAATATAAACTACTTTAGTTGTTTTAACTAAAATATTGCGTATATTATTAATGAGTTAATATTTTTTTGTTGATTGGTTTGTTCTTATCTTTATTTATAATAAATAAGTTATTTATGAATTTAAGTGAATTTCATTAGACTTAAACTAGATATGAGCATTTTACTTTAATCTAAGACCAGCAATTTTAATAGATAAAAATATTTTTATTGTATACTATCTTTCGATATATGATTAATTTTTTTATTAAAATTATTTATATGAAAACAAAATAGGTTAACAGATTTATTTTAGATCAACTATCCTGCTATTTATAGGATAAAATAACATATATAGAGCGTTATATTCTTATAAATAATTTGCTTTCTAATTATAAAATTATTATGTTTTCTATAATATTATTATGTATGGCTGTATGCGTTTTATGATAGAGAAAAGAATAGTTCATATGTGAATTTACTTGTACTTCCTTATAAAAACATTTTAAAACCTGATTAAAAAATAACTTATCATGTTATAGAATATGATTCTTATAAGGTGTTGCATTTCTTTTTAAATATGGATGATATCAATCATATTCTGATTAAAAATATATTTTTGAAGATGTGATTTTTTTCTCTGATAGTTGAGATGTGTTTGTGAGTACTTATTAAATTAGCTGAAGATTAGAGTTAAATGAATTTTAGTTAGTTAAATAGTAAAAGAATTTATTGATATTTAGGGTAGTGATTTATTTATACTTGTGATGTTTAAACGATTATTAGAGCTGTTTGGGTTACTTGTAGTCAAAAAGTTTACCATTTTATTTACCAATCAAAATAGCGAGTTTTATAATCATTTATAGAGGCAATAGATAATAATTTGCAATTTATAAGTGACGTAAATAATAAGGACAGTGATTTTCTAACAACTTGGATTATCTAGTAATTTCTGAATACGAGCAGGTTAATTTTAATTAAAGTAATTAGTTTGATAACAAAAATTTTTTGTTTTTTAACAAAAACAACAGATTTTTTTTAAGTTTAGTCGGGTATGTTCTTTAAGTTTGGATGCATATCTTCCTTGAATGTTTTATAAATAAGTGATAAAAGATGATTTTATCATTGACTAAATTATTGATGGTGAGATAAAAATTATGGATACAAGTTATATTTTAACAAAAATTTATTTCATGATTAAATTTTTAAAATTTGCTTATTTTATAAGAGCATCATTACAGTAACGTGATTTTATTATTTAGTAATGTAAACATTTAAAAATAAAATCCCCTTAACATAAAATAATTATTTTTTACAATAAAATAATATGTTAAGTAATAAATAATCGTAAAATACATGTGATTTGCGTGTTTTTAAGAAAAGTTCACGAAATATATTTTAAATCTAAAATCAATATTAATTTAAATGTAAATTATTTTTTTATATAATATTAATAGTTTAAATGTTAATATTCTGAGAAAAATTTTTTTGAGATAAAAGATGAAATATCTGTAAAGTGCTTTGATTAGCATATTTAGTCTCTTTTATCCACCATAAAGTAAAAATGTGATGTTATATGTACATAGCTTTGGATAATACGGAATATTATGATTGTTTTTATTAATTAAATTTTATTTTGGATTTTTTTAAATTTTTTATCTTCTTTAATACATTGAATTTATATAAAAGCTTAATCAGTATTACATTTAAGTAACAAAACCATGTTAACATATAAACAACATATTATATTAAGATAGATAATTTTTTATACAATATTTAATTTGTTTATCATAGATAAGTATTTAATTTTGTTTAAATAATAGAAATTACAAATAAAATAATTGTTTATTAAAAGATTAAACAATATTTAGATGTATCTATAGTAAAAAAACTAGTTTTATATAAATTATTCATTATTTAAATATTTTAAGTTTTTTTATAAATTAATACATCATATTTTTTTAAAGATGTTATTACCTATATGTTTATTCAGATTTATTTTGAAATTCATGAGTTTTTTTAAAACGTATGATATTTAAATTATTTTAAAAAAATAGTTTTCTTAATAAAGAATCAAAGTAATAAATTAGCAAGTAGATTATTAAAAACATTAATTTAATTTTTATAAATACATCATAATAGAATTTTAATTCTAGAGGTTTGTTTTTTTTATAAACTTTGTTTCATCTATATGTGACAGAAATTTTAACGTGAAAAGGTTTATCTATAATTATTAATAATCAAAGAATATAAATATTACATTAAAATTGATAAAATTACCATTAATTCAGAATCGCCGATTTTTAAAATCGGCATAGATTTTAAAGGTGTGATGCTTTTATAATAGCTTCCACTTGTTCTATCGTAATACGAGTAAAGAGCGTTTTGAATGGTTTTATGCGATGTGATAAAAGTGGAGATGAAAGTTGATTCCACTCAAGAAAATGGCCACCAAGAAATATTTCAGATCGTTTTGCTAATCCAGGTAGAACAGGTTTTAAGTAAATCATTAATACTCGAAAAAGTTGGATACCCATTGAACAGATAGCATGCAACTCTGCTTCTCGGTTTTTCTCTTTTGCTATAACCCATGGAGCTTTTTTATCAACATAGCGATTTGCCAGATCTGCCAGCGTCATAATTTTTCGCATTGCGCGGCTAGTTTCACGTGAACTAAAAGCGTCACCTATAAACATTTGAGCATTAATAAAAGTACTATACAAAAGAGGATCAGCTATTGTGTTTGCTAATTTTCCATCAAATCGTTTATTGATAAAACTAGCATTTCGTGAGGCTAAATTAATGACTTTATTAACGATATCAGCATTAACTCGCTGGATAAAATCCTGAAAATTAAGGTCGATATCATCGATACGTGAAGATAGTTTTGTTGCATAATAATAACGAAGGCAGTCTGCATCAAGATGTTCAAGATAGCTACGCGCTGTGATAAAAGTGCCACGCGATTTAGACATTTTAGCACCATTAATAGTTAGATGTCCATGAACAAATAAATTACTGGGTTTTCGAAAATTACATCCCTCGAGAATTGCTGGCCAAAAAAGACTGTGAAAATACATAATATCTTTACCAATAAAATGATATAGATCGGCATGAGAATCAGTTTTCCAAAAATCTTCAAAGCAAAGATCTCCACGCTTTTTGCACAAGTTTTGAAAACTTCCCATATAGCCAATAGGTGCATCTAGCCAAACATAGAAATATTTTCCTACAGTATCTGGTATTTCAAATCCAAAGTAAGGTGCATCACGGGAAATATCCCACTGTTTTAAGCCTGCTTCAAACCATTCCTGCATTTTGTTTTTTACTTCATCTTGTAGTATAGCCGAACGGATCCAAGAAGATAGCATTTGACTAAATACTGGCAAATCGAAGAAAAAATGTTCTGTTTCTCGTAAAATAGGCACGCTATCTGATAAGATTGACTTTGGATTGATGAGATCTGTTGGATTGTAGGTTGCGCCGCAGACTTCGCAGTTATCACCGTATTGTTCGATTGAATGACATTGTGGACAAATTCCTTTTACGAACCGATCAGGTAAAAATATGCCTTCTTTAGAGTCAAAAAACTGAAAAATAATTTTTGATTTAATAAAGCCATTTTTTTTTAGATGTTGGTAAATTAAAATTGATAATTTATGATTTTCTTTGCTATGAGTTGAATGATAGTTATCATAACTTATACCAAAACTAGAAAAATCTGTCTGATGTTCTAGAAGAATCTTACTAATCATGCTTTCCGGTTTTATTCCTAATTTCTTTGCTTGAAGCATAATTGCTGTTCCGTGTGTATCGTCGGCACAAATAAAGTAAACTTGATACCCCCGCATTTTGTGATAACGAACCCATATGTCTGCTTGAATATGTTCCAGCATATGACCGAGATGGATAGAACCGTTAGCATAAGGTAATGCACAAGTTACCAAGATTTTTTTTGTTACTTGATTCATAATAGGTATAAGCTTTTTTTAAGTATAATAAATGATAATTGATGGTACCTTATAGCACTACCCTTCGCAAATAAGAGGAACACCGGTCTTGGATAACAAAGAGTGGTAGTATTGAAAAGGAAGAGTAATTTATTATGACTAATATAGATTGAATTAATGAGATACGCTTCGATGCCGTGATAGTTTTTTTGCATAGATAAAGAAAGAAACCTTTAATAGACAATTATTATTTTTATTATTTAAGTAGATCAAAATTACACCAATTTTGTCATTGTAAGGTTCATGTTTATTATTTTTTTTCTTTTATTTTCTTGAAAATTTTACTAACCAATTTTTTCTAAATATTTGTTTAAATTTAAAAAGTTTAATATCACTGAAAAAGGATTTTTACTGTCTAAGAGATTTTTGATCTTTACTATTATTGTTAAAAAAGATTAATCTTATTTATATATCTTTGATTTAAAAATCAAGGATGATTAAAGCAACATGTGCGTGTCATCGTATGATTGAATTTCCAAGATATTTTAAAGAAATAATCAAAGTTATAAAACTGCAGATTTTATAACTCACTAGTTATTAAACTATTTATATTTTAGTTATAACTTATGTAAGAGAAATTTTACATTTTATAAAGTATAAAAGTTTCTTCATATTTTGTAAACTGGTAAAATGTAGAATAAAATCAAAATGTTACTAGTAAGTTTTCTATGAAAAAGATAATAATTTTCATTTGTTACGTTTTATAAGAATTATAAAGTTTTTTTGATGAAGGATTATTTATTTTTATTTTTTTTATTTATGTTGCTTTTATCATTAATAAGTTGAATATTAAATTGTTTTATTTTTTTATGTTATTATGATGTTTATTTTGTAGTTGTTACTATTTAACAGCTTGAAAGGTTAAAATGCATCGCGTATGATTCTATTGTTAGTTTAATATCTGCAATATTAAGCAAGGATCTCAATATTAATCTTAAGTATTAGTTTGTTTATTTGAGTATTTTCAAGTATTCAATTGTTAGCAATAAAACACACAAAGGGTATTAAAATGAAACTACAATATCTTTCTGTTCTAGTTTCGGCTATGGTGATAGCCGGTAACGCTATTGGAGCAGAGCTTTATAATAAAGATGGAAATAAGCTAGAACTTCTTGGAAAACTTAATGGTATTCGACATATGTCCAGTGATGATTCTAAAAATGGAGATCGCTCCTCTTTTCATTATGGATTTAACGGAGAAGCGCGCCTTGGCGATGGTATTATCGGATTTGGTTCTTGGAAGCAAGAAATTGGATTAAACCAAGGGGGTAAGGGGGGTATAAAAAACAGTTTTTCCGGATTAGATTTTGCTGGTCTTAAATTTTCTGATTCAAGTACTATTGACTATGGCCGTAACTCTGGAGTTCTATATGACATAGGTGCTTGGACAGATGTAATGCCGCAATTTGGAGGAGATACTACGATTTCTGATAATTTTATGACAGGGCGAGCTAATAGTGTATTTACTTATCGCAATTCTAATTTTTTTGGAATGCTTGATGGTCTAAATTTTGCGCTACAGTATCAGGGTAAAAATGAAATAGGGCGTAGTATTAGTGAAGCAAATGGCGATGGTTATGGCCTATCTGTAACTTATAATTTTTCTAACGGACTTTCTGCTGGCACTGCTTACACGAGTAGTAATCGTACGTTAAGTCAGCAACAGTATTCATTAAACCGTTTGGATAGTAAAAAAGATAATAAAGATAAAAGAGCTGAAGCTTATTCTTTTGGTGTTAAGTATGATGCTAACAACTGTTATCTTGCAGCATTATATAGCGAAACACACAATATGACGCCTTATGGAATTGTTGGCGAAAAAGAAAAAAGTGGTAGTGGTGGTTTTGCTGACATGGCTTATAATTTCGAGTTTGTTGCGCAATATGCTCTTGATTTTGGTCTTCGTCCTTCAATAGGTTATCTACAGTCACGAATTGACGGAGATGATCAAGGTAGAAGCCAGACCATTAAAAAATATATTGAAGTGGGGGCTACTTATAACTTCAACAAAAATATGTTGACTTTTGTTGACTATCGAATTAATCTTTTAGATAAGAAAAACTTTATTCGTAACACACAAATTTCTACTGATAACATTTTATCAATGGGCATGACTTACATGTTCTAATATACTTTTATAATGTAATAAAAAAGAAATAAAATGATAATAAGCGGAGGCGTTGTGGTCCGTACGCTCCGCTATTTATAAATTTTTGACTATTGTTTTAATTAAAATAATAGTCAACTATTTTTTTAAACATTTTACTTATTTTGAATGGGTTAGTTGTAACGTTCGAATAACTTCAATAATATTGAATATATAAAAATATCATTTTTAAAAAATAGTACAATTCGTATAATTTTATGCTTTATAAAATAGACTGTAAAATTCCTTTATAATAGTTTCTTTAGTTTTTTATTAAATAAAATCTTATTTTTTTAAATGAAATATAAGTTTAAATAATTATTTAAGTTATTCTTCTTTTTTATATTTTAATATATTTGTTTTTTTTATATCATCTTTTCATACTTTTTTACTTGTTCTGATCCTAATAAAATTAAATATCATTATATCAACTATCCTAAAATATGTAATTTTGAATAAAATAGATATTTTATTTTAAAAACACATTTGTTGAGTTCAGTTACATATATACGTTTTTTAAAAAATGTTTATTAAAAAAATACATAATATTTAATTGTTGTATTGAATGATAATGCCCATCTTTTAAGATGGTTGAGATTATATAATGGCAGAATACTTATGTATAATTAATTTAAAAGCATAAGTCATAAAACAAGTTTTTATAGAATAAGTTTGTTAGAAATGCGAAAAAAGGTTATAATTTTTACAGATGGTTCATGCTTTGGTAATCCAGGTTCTGGTGGATATAGTGCCATATTGCGTCATAAAAAATATGAAAAAACATTTAGTGCTGGTTATTGCTTAACTACAAATAATCGTATGGAGCTTATGGCTGCAATTATAGCATTAGAATCGTTGAAGTATAGTTGTGAAGTGGTTTTGATGAGCGATAGCCAATATCTCCGCTTGGGGATAACGAAATGGATATATAAATGGAAAAAAGAAAATTGGAAGAGTTCTAATAAGAAACCCATAAAAAATATTGATTTATGGTTACGTCTTGACAAAGTTGTTCAGTGTCATTTTATTCAATGGAATTGGATTAAAGGACATACTGGAAATTTAGAAAATGAACGTTGTGATGAACTTGCTCGAATTGCAGCTGCATATCCAGTACTAGAAGATATTGGTTATTTAAAATAAAGAAATTCATAAAAACATCGTGAATAAATAACGAACTTTATTAGATTAGTAATTTTTTAAATTTAGAGACTATCTCTATACTTATTAAAGATCTTTCCTAGATCTACTTTATTTTTAATATTTTTTAAAAAAGAAATAAATATTAACTATTTAGATTAATAATAAAATAGTTTTATAAAAATTTCATTAAAATATCGATCTTAATTTAATTTTTATTTTATTTATAGTTGAAAACTAATTAATTTTCAATTTTAAAGAAAAATTATATCATGCATATTATTATAAATAAGTTATATGCTTGATATATATGAGATAAAATTGTGATAAAAACCAGATTATTTTTTTTATATTTATATCTAAATCATTATCATCTTTTTTTTATAAAATGTTACCTATAGTTAACTAGGTTGTCATTATTTAGTGTTTTTCAAAAAAAACAAAAAATATATTAAATATAAGTTAATAAGTAAAGATGAATTGTTGTTCATAGTGCAGTTTCTGAAAATCATAGATTCATTTTAATACTTAAATGAAAAAAAGTATTCAAGTTTTTATGACTATGTCATAAATCAATTAAATATACGGTATTGAAAAGAAGGCATTACAACAATAATGATTGGAAATGTCTTAATCTCTACTAAATGCTTATAAAAAAGTATTTAATAAAACTAGGCGCAGATTATTAAATCTCATCTAAAAAGATAGCTAATTAAAACTGAATTTGTTTTTTTTTAATAAAATTGTTACCAGAGTTTAATCTCTATATAAATAACTATTTGTAAAATTTATTTACTAAACATTATCGTTAAACTAATCGTTAATTTAACAAGTAAAATGACCATGGTGAAGATAAAGGTAGAGAAAAATGCATAGGGTAATCTACTCCTATTAAGTATAGTCCTGCCGCACTAGCGGTTGGACCCGCCTTTTTTCTATCGCAACATTTTAATAATTCGCTAATCCAATTTTCTTCTTTATATCCAGATCCTACTTCAATAAGACTACCCACAATATTACGGACCATATGATGTAAAAAAGCATTTGCTTTTATATCAATAATTACGTAACGTCCCTGACGAATTACTTGAATATAATATATATTGCGCCATGGGTTTTTTGACTGGCAATCATGAGCACGAAAAGATGTAAAATTATTCATCCCTAATAAAGAATGAGCAGCTCGTGCCATTGTCAATGTATTAAGCTCGAAAGAATAGTGAGTTACGCTGCAATTATGTAGAGCTGAACGCAATTGATGATTATATATAATATAACGGTAATGTCTAGATAAAGCGCTAAAACGTGCATGAAAATCATCTGTTACTTTTGCTACCCAACGTACAGCAATATCAGTCGGTAAATGAGAATTAACGCCGATTGTCCAAGCATCATCAGATCGTTGCGATCTAGTTGTAAAATGAACAACTTGTTCTATGGCATGTACTCCAGTATCGGTACGACCAGCGCAATAAACTGTAATAATTTCTTCTGCAATTGTTGATAAGGCGCGCTCTAAACAACCTTGTATTGTCGCCAAACCTCGCTGGCGTTGCCAGCCGTGATAAGCTTTACCATTATATTCAACACCAAGTGCTAATTTCATTGCACTATCCTTCGTTTCTAGAAAGAGTGTACGATATGCCTAATAGAAACTTTCTATATTCATAGATTATGAATAATTAGTCTTTATATTATATATGGTAGTTTTCTTACTATTTTTCTTAAATAAAAGATATGATATCTATCATTAAATAGAAAGTCTATTTTAAGAATAAAGATATTTTTTTGTTTATAAGGTTATGACAAGATAGCTAAATTAACAATTCAGTTTTTAATGTTAAACAAATATCTTGTTTAAGATAACATAATTCTTGTTGATATTTTTTGTATTTTAATTAAGTTTGTTTTTTATTTTTAGAAAAAGAAAGTATATTATTTTAATATAAGATACAAATATTATTTATATATATAATCTATTTTAAATTATAGATTGTGATATTTTTATAAATTTTCGGTATGAATGTAGGTTTTGGTTTGAATGAAGTTCTGTCAAGTCAAGAACTGTGTTGGTTAAAAATATCTTATATTGATGAGGTTATCTGTAGTTAGGTATAGTATATTATAATCACTATTTTATAGAAAAATATTAGTGTGCTTTTTCTGCGAATTATATAATTCTTATGTATATTTTATTAGAAAATGATATGAAAATTCTTAATAAGATATTTAAAATCTTAAAAAGTTAATAAAGTATATAAAAAATCTAGAATCTTTAAGATAAGCGATTACTTAAACAGAAAAATTCAATGGTACTTTATCTGATCACTAAAACATTTAACTTTTTAGTTTTGTTTTTCCTATAGAGAACGAAGTTATTTAAGCGATATATACTCATCAATTTAATTTATTTTTTTTTAAAGTTATTATGTATATAGATATTTATTGGTTTAAGGTGATGATATCTTTATTTAATTTTTATCATTATTAAAATGTCAATCATATCCAATATTCCGATAAAGTTTATTTATTAAAATCATAATAATTTTAAACAAAAAATCTGTATATAAAAATATAATATATCAATTTAAATTGATATTTAATCCGATAATAAATCTGTAAAAATATCATTGTACAAGCATAAACATTGAGAATGTATAACGTATTTAACGTTAAATCAAAATCGAATTTTAGTATGAAGTTTCTAATTATTTTTTATCATTGTAGTCTTCGATAGATTGAATACAAATAGTGGTAGTAAATACCGTTCGCTAGCTAAGATAATTTCTTCAATGTGTTGCGCATTTAATTGGGGCATTAATCTTCTCAGATAAGGATCTTTATTTTCACCAAAAGTGTAGAGAGTCCCCATCCAGGCTTTAAGGAGCATGTTATGCGCCTTTTTTTGTCGACTCTCATCTAAATAATCAATCCGTTTTGTTGTTTTGTTATAGCAGTGCTTTAGCCATGCTTCTCCTGATCGAAATAATAATAGAAGAGGACGTTTCATTCCTTGATAGTAACCGGAAGTTAGCAATAGTAAAAAATTTTTAGCTTGGTCTGAGGAGATTGCTCCAAAATGCCACTTGCTATTAATGCCAAACATTCTACTTTCACCTTTGCCTCCCATAGCGCAGTATGTTAAATGTTCTATCCATAGTGAGAGACCGTCGCAGGCTGATAATATCGTGGGACGCCAACGTAGAATACCATTTTTTTGCACTTGTGATAACCGACCAAAAAACATAATCTTCCCGAGTGACAAGTTAATCTCAAGATTGAAAGTTTCGCCTAAACGTAAACTTCGCACTTGATTAGCTATCATTTCCATGTTTTCACATTGTTTAGTCCAGTACAGTTCTCCGAAGGGGCCGTAAGGTAAGATCCCGGAACCACGTATTTTATTAAAAAGCATATTGGAATTTTTTTTGTCAACAAGTGAGTTAATAAGTTGATTATTTAGTTGAAATCGCGTTAGATTATCAACAACAAATGGTTCATTTGTTGCGATTTGCAGCGATTTTTTATAAAAAGATACCCTTAGACCTTTCATAAACCAAGTTCGAACTGGATGTCGATAAAAAGACATTAGATCTTCTAGGCTTAAAGCGTCGTTTGGGTGTGATTTTAATGGAGTTATAAAGTTTTCTTTCGGCTTACTTTTTTTGTTGGACGTTATTAATGATTTTTGAGAATACCTTTGATGATTATTTTGTGAAAAAAATAATTCTGGCAAAAAAGACATCCGGCTATGTTTCTCTAAAAGATGCGTTCGTACTTGTTCAGCAATCCTATTAGTATCTGTAAGCGTGCTGTCTTTTAAATAAAAACTTTGAGCAATATAATCGATCAATTCGTTAACTAGAACTGATGGATAATGCAACGTATTGTCCCGCATATCATTCTCAATAAAACTAATATAGAATCGTTCTTGTGCAAATGTTAATGCTTCTAGAAATAGATAACAATCATCATTCCGTTGATCTGGATCCCCGCGTCGGGAGTTTTTGACCATCAAATCAAAACCTTGTGGAAGATTCGTACGTGGATAAGCACCCTCATTCATCCCTAACAAACAAACTACTCGAAATGGAATATGCTGAATTGGCATTATTCTACAAAAGTTGATTCTTCGAGGAAGTAAAGATTGATGTAGTTGTTCATTTTGTAAACTTATTGTTACTTTGTGTTTTAAAAGTGTTACTGGGACTAATTCGGCATATCCTATATGAAAACCACCCTCTATTAACTGCTTCCAATGATTCTCGAATAAGATTAGTGTGTCTTTTTCTTTGACATCTGGCATAAAGAAATCTGCAATTATTTCTTGGGGGCAGTTTAGCCAGTTATTTATTAGACGAGGTGGAGTAAGTTTGTCTCGCCATTGACGTAACCGCATTAGTAGTTCTGATAAATTTCCGATTATTGCAGCTATTAACCCGCTAGATACGTCGTAAGGTACAATATCCTGCCAGCTATGGTGTTTGCTGTTCATGGCATACCCTAAAAGCATTCGAGTTAGACCAAAGTGCCAGGTATTTTGTTTCGAAACAGGGAGCATAAATTGATGGAATGTATCATCGTCTAAGCCCCACCGGACACCAGACTCTGCGATCCATTTACGTAAAAGTTGGAGTTCTAACTTGTTAATAGAAAAGCGAGCTGCTAATGCGGGTATTTCTAGTAATCCAAGAATCTGCTCTGAAGAACACCGACTTTGAGGCAATTCTAATATATTAAGAAATGCTACAAGGATGGAAGGGAGATTGTGCATACGGTAATCGATGACATTAAACGGTAAGCAATGTTCTCCATCAATATCACCAAACACTGCTTGAATGGCTGGTTTATATTGATGAATATCAGGCATCATAACGATGATATCCTGTGGATGTAGAGTAGAATCGACAGAAAGCATTTCTACCAGATTGTCGTATAGCACTTCTATTTCTCGATGAGGGTTGTGGCATGCATGTAAGGTTAATGAACGATCATCTAGCTGTAGTATTCGTTTTTTATTTTTGTGTTTTCCTATTCTTGGATCTTTTTCGGTGGTACTGTGATCTTCAAGCATGAAGATGTCATGTTGAAGTAAGCTGAGCAGGTTATTTTTTTTTGGTTCAACAAATGCATTTATTTCTACCAAATCTTGGATTTGCGATAAAAAGTGGAGATTGTCTTCTCTTTGTTTTCCCCATGAAGAAAATAAAGGGTTATCAATTTTTTGTGTCTTTTGGTTTTCGAATATTTTAGGCTTCTGGAAAAGGTCTAGTTTAATTTTCTGATTGTTATAGCAGAAACAAGATTCTATAAAGTGAACAGCAAAATTAGATTTTTCTTTTCCATTCCGATAAAATTGGCGGGGATTGGTGAGAAAGAGATGAATATCAATATGTTTACTGAGAGCTTCAAAAACTTGAAAGTAAAGGGGTGGGATCGCTGAAATACCATAAATAAATATTCTTTTAGGCAGTATTTTTTGTCGATTTGGGGTTTTCCCGAGAGTTTGAATAAATTGATTATAAAGATTAGCAAGTTTCCACAGATGTTCCCCTATTTGTTTTTTTTCTGTTAACATAACTTTCCAGAGTGCAGATTGCCAACGCTGATTTTCATCCAGTCCATAAATTAATTTATCTTTCTGCCAACTTTGTAGCCAATCAGGGCGATATATTAAATATGTTTTGAATAGGCGTGTGATTTGATCTGCAAGTTGAAAGCATTTAAGCATGTCTATGTCGTGACGTATATAGTTGTTTATTATCGAAAAATCAGAATTTTTTCTTATTTTAGAAAAAATATGCATTAAATACCAGGTCATTGTTTTTTTTGAAAATAAGCTTTTGTCAGGAATATTTCTTAAGATACGTGTATACATTTCCCATATAAACTTGGAAGGAAGAAAAAAATTAAAATTAGCTGCTATACTAAATTGTGATGCTAGTTTTATTTGAAACCATTCATTCATATTATTGTTTTGTGCGATTATTATTTCTGGTTCAAACGGGTTTTCTAATGGTTGCTTCGAGATTAACGAGACAAAAACGCTTATAAGGTGATCTAATTTATTAGAATTATATATAGTAAACATGGTTTTCTGATGATGTAGTTTTTCTTTTATATATTATGTACTTTATTAGTATTTTTTTTTGAAAACTATTAATTAGCTCTATTGAAATAAATTTGTTAATTAGGGGCTAATTGTATCGGTTATTTATTATCTAAACTTTATTAATAATCGTTATAACTACACACTAAAAGTGATTTTGATAAATTGCATACCATAAAGAGTTAACTTTCAGATATCTCTAGATGAGATTTTAAAAAAAATATCTTTATTGTTTTTATCAATCGTTTTTTATTTCTGGTATGTAATTTATAGTATAAATTGGTTCTTTGATGATTAAATAGACATCATAATCTTCCATTTAAATATAGATGCACTTTGTTAAAATTTAATCTTAAAAAGTCATATTGAATACGTAATTCAACAGAAGTTGGATCAATAGTTTATTTTAATTATTACCCGAGTGTTAAGAGGGTGAAAAAAAATGGTAAAAAACTATATTTTTTATTTTAATATTGTATTTGAATATTAATTCAATAAAATTATCACGACAATATCAACTTGAAAATAAACTGTATGAAAAGTTTTGTTTAAAGTTATAAAATAATTTTGTAGTTTATATGATGTAATTTTGACAATCTTTATTATCAATTACATTTTATCTGTATTTGTTACTCAACACTAATAAAAATTAAAATATTCAAATAATGCGGTTAAGTATAATATTTAAATGTTATTATTATACTTTAATGACAAGATAATATTATATATTTTACATTCTAAGAAGTGAGATCTCATTCAGAATAATCAAGTTATTTGTAATGCGTTGGATTTTAGGAAAAACAACATCCGCATCAATAAAGAAAATTAATCATGATTAAGGATTTATAATTTAATATCCTTGTTTTTTATAAATTTTTTTCTTTTTAATTAATGATTGCAAAAGTTTAAAATGTTGTTCGTATGATTATTAATCATCTATTTCAGCATAGTAGAGATGATACTTGTTTTTTCTGAAATACTTCTATTGCGATAATTAACTATCTTCTCATCAAGTTAAGAATAAGTTTAATTTTTAAAAATTTTAGGTTTCTTTTAACCATGCATTTCGATGTTTTTTTTGCAAAAATTTACTAATTTTAGTAGTACACATTACACAAGAAGAAACGTAGTAAAATTTGTAGTTAGATAATTTTTATAAAAAATCACCATCATTCTTCGCATGAAAAATTGACTTATATTTTAATTTAAAAATATTTTTTTATAAAAAAAATAAATTTAATACAACAATAATTATCTATTCTTTTTTTTTATTTTGACGTCAATGCAAATTGATTTTTCTTTTTATTGAAGTTTCTTATCAAAATATTAGTGATGTATTCTATGTTTTGTAACAAATCTATTTTAATTAAGATGTTATTTAGATTAGGGGTTCTTTTAAAAATCTTAATAAGTTACAATATTTTTGATATTGCTATAACAAGATATCTTGAAATCCTAAGTAGATTTTATTATATTGAGTTTTTAACTTCTAATCTAGAAAGATTAAAATCTTACTAATAAAATAAATTATTTTTGTTTAAAAATGACACATTTATACTTATTTTAAATATCATAATTTATTAAGAACTTTTCTTTCTTAAGTTGTATAATTTTCTATTGAAAATTTTAACTTTATTTATATGAAAAATATTTTTTTAAAAAAGTTAATATATTTGTTTTTTTAATTTAACGCTTCTTTCTAAAAGCTAATAATCAAATTTAATTGAATATTTATAAAAACAATATTGTTTTTGATAGTTTTATAGAGAAATTAAAATGTAAAATATATTTTATTATTAATTTATATTTGATAAAAAAGAGTTTAGGAGTCATATTTGGTTTTTCTTTATCAATTAATAAATAATCAATAACATCTAAAAATTCTGCATTATTTAAAATTTTTATTTCATTGATATAAATCCTTATATTAAAATTGATAGTTTATTCTGGATCTCAACACTTTGAATTTTTAGCATTTTTGCTAACCAATAATCACCTGAAAAATTTGTTTTTAATTTAACATTGTTTTAATGATAACTTTAATGCAATATTAAGAAAATTAAAATAACGCTCTCAATCCTTGTCTATATACCTGTGTTATAAACATAAATATTTTATGTCAACATTAAAATATAAGTTATGAGTTATAAAGTACTTGCACGTAAGTGGCGTCCAAAAATATTTGCTGATGTAGTAGGTCAAGAACATGTTATGCAGGTGTTAGCAAATAGTCTTTTATTAAACAGAGTTCATCATGCTTATCTTTTTTCTGGCACTCGAGGTATAGGTAAAACCACGATTGCTCGTTTGCTAGCAAAAAGTCTTAATTGTGTTGGAGGTATGAACGATATTCCCTGTGGTCATTGTGATTATTGCCAAGAAATTGAACATAGTCGTTTTGTTGATCTAATAGAACTTGATGCTGCTTCACGAACTAAAGTTGAAGATATTCGTGAACTATTGGACAATGTGCAATATGCTCCAACTGCTGGTCGATTTAAGGTATATCTCATTGATGAAGTGCATATGTTATCTCGTCATAGTTTTAACGCTTTATTGAAAACTTTAGAGGAACCTCCATCACATGTTAAGTTTATACTAGCTACTACAGATCCTAAAAAAATACCCCTTACTATTCTCTCTCGATGTATTCAATTTCATTTAAAAGTACTTAATGTTAATGAGATTCGAAATCACTTATTTTTTTGTTTAAAAAAGGAAAATATTACTTCTGAACCACGCGCTTTACAGTTATTAGCTTGTGCAGCTAATGGAAGTATGCGCGATGCTTTTAGTTTAACTGATCAAGCGATCGCTATGGGGGGTGGATCAATTACAGTTGATTCGGTAAGTATTATGCTTGGATCACTTGATACTGAAAAACCTTTAGCAATTATAGAAGCCTTAGTCAATGCTGATGGCGTCAAAATGATGCGACAAGTTGCGAAGTGTGCCGCTCACGGTGTCGATTGGGAAAATTTACTGATCGAGATGTTGGCTTTACTGCATCGATTAGTATTCATGCAAGTGATGAAGGATCAGGTAAATCCTGAAGAAGATTTAGACGGTATTATACCGCGCTTGAATGATTTGAGTCGACGTGTATTACCATCTGATTTACAACTTTATTATCAAACTTTACTTGTTGGTAGAAAAGAGCTAGCGTTTGCGCCTGATCCTCGTATGGGAGTTGAAATGACACTATTGCGCGCTTTAGCCTTTCATCCTGCTGATGTTCAGGTGGTAACTAGAGGTGACATAATAGAAAAAAAAACACCAAAATTTTTTTTTAAAACATCAAAGAAAAAAATTGCTGATACAAAAGTTTCAACAGATTGTAGATTACCATTAGCTATTTCCAATCTAAACTCGGATACATTGATTGATAAAAATATTATATGTTCTGAACGGAATATAGCGACATCAAAAAAAAATGATCCTAAGTTATTTTCTGATGCAGACGTTTTACTTGTAAAGCAACAAGATAAAGTATTAAAAAATAAAACCACATTCAACGAACTTAGCAAACAAGTAGTTAATTCTACATTTTCGTCGATATCCAATCCTATTTCCAAAAAAAATATTTGTTCTGGAAAAGGTCTTTCTATTTCTTCAATTGTATTAACTTCTCAAAAAATCTCTTCATTGGAAAATGATCCTAAACTTATCAACCTGAGAAGTACTGAAATAAATTTAAAAAAACCTTTTGTTAGTAGTAGGAAATGCGATTATCGATTAAATCTTAACAATCAAGATAAAATGAATCTAAATAAAGAAATAGAGGTTGAAGATTTTTCATTATTACCAAGCAAAAAAAAATATAAGACTTTACCAAAATCAGTGACTACGCAAATTTTAGAAGCGCGTAACGCTTTATTAACACGGAAGGAAAATCGACAAAAAAAAAATGAATTGCCGGTAATTATCAAAAAACAAACTGCTGTTAGCAAAACGGGGAAACATAAGATTTCAGACAAAAAAATAAGTAGAAGTTCTAATACTATTATTCCGATAGTAGAAGAAGAAGTGAGATTTTTTCATGAAAGGAAACGTAGAGAAAGAGTTTTAGAGCAAGTAAAAATTCCGATATTATCGAATACATTTTCAGCTAATAAAAATAATTTAGATCTTGTGCTATATTTGTCTGAAGAGCTTCTGATTCGTGATCCTTGGGCTGCAGAAATAAATCGTCTGGCATTGCCAAAGTTTGCGCAGAAGCTCGCTTTAAATTCTTGGAAAGAGGAGGATTTAGATACGGGAAACATTTGTTTACATTTGCGGAGTGCGCGAAGTGATTTGAACTCATTTTCAGCAAAACATGCTCTTTGTATTGCGTTAAGTATCGATCAGGATAAATCAATTGAATTAATTGTAAAGGAAGATAATGATCTGAAGATAAAAACACCATTAGAATTGTGTCAAGATATTTACAAAGAAACAGTAATACAGGCGAAGAAAAACATGGTAAATGATATGCATGTTAAAAGACTTTGTTGTTTATTTGATGCCGAGATAGATGAAGATAGCATATGTATAATATCATCTGATTAGTTTCACTTAAAAACATTAATATACTTTTTATTAACAAACATATAATACTTGTTTTTATATCGAGAAATCAGTAATTTAAATAATACAAGTTACTTATTAGATTTTAGAGTGGCTAAAGGTGTATTCTATACAGGTAAGGTTTATTTAGATTTTTGTATTTATATTAATTATTTTAATATAGTAAAGAGATTATAATAAGTTTATATTAACAAGTAAGTTTTACCTTATAAGGTCTATATATTTGTATAATAATAAATTAAATATTAATTTAGCATTTAATTGTATTAAATTTTTTAAAAATTTTTAAAAATTATAAAGATTTAGATGGTTTAAATCTATTGTGATGCTTTTAAAGTAGAATCAAGGATGTTTCTAATCTAGAAAAACATAACAATTAATTTAGGCGCTTGAGTTTACCATCGGATGTTACGCGCCAGCGATATTTGCAGAAATAAAGCATAGGTGTGTCTTGAACACTATCACTATATCCGCTGTATAATTTCAAGGGAATTCCTAATTTACTTTCTAATTGCGTAACCTTTTTATGTCCAAGACAGCGTAAAGTGAGCACCCAACCTCCATAATTTCGAGTTATTCGGCTGCCAATAAGTTTTATTTTCTTGAAGAAGAGCGAATCGAAGTATACTTTTTTTACTAGTGATTCTGGAGATCCAGTAATCAGCCATACTTGTGTGTCTTTACATACAAGATGATTTTCTAAGCGTTCTAAAACAAGAGGAAATCTTTGTAATTGTCGTCGAAAAACATCCGAAAAACGTTTTTCGAGCATTTGTAAGTGCATTTCGCTATGCCCGAAGGTAATTGACCATAGAAGTAGACTCATTGGCCAACGGGCCGTACGACCTTCAATTAAGAATCCAAGTGCAACTATAACTAGCATGGGTATAACTAATATGATATTCATCGGTAAATGTCCGATAAGATACCAAAGAAAGCAACCAAACATATCTTCTTGATGTAAAGTTCCATCTAAATCAAAAAACACAATGCGCTTGGAACTGGAATTAACCAAAAACTACTCCATTTTGATTGATATAACTATCTTGATTTATTGTTAATTTTAAAAGCCAGTTAAAGAAATTCAGATTTAAATAAAATTTTTATTAATCTAATGAGATTAGGGGGATAATTTAGATGATAACTAGAATTAAAAGAAACGGTTATTTTTTTTAAATCTCAATTGTGTTAAACTTGATGAAGTGGAAAGCTAAGATACCGTCAGCTTTTAAACTAGGTTTAATATAATTTAAATTCTTAATTAGTCAAATAAACTACAGTAACTTTATCAATTATGATATTAAAAAACAAATTTTTTATCAAAAAACTTAATTGAGATAGAGATCTAGATTATAATCATACTAGATTTTATTTTCTAAAGAACATTATACAAATAAATATTTTTTAATAATTAAATTGCTTAGTAAGTGCAGATCATTAAGTTATTATTTTTACAATAAAATGATAAAATGCTAGAGTGGTAATTTGTAGAGTGAAACACTTAGGATCCAGTAATTATGAAAGTAACGGTTTTTGGTGTAGGCTATGTCGGTTTAGTGCAAGCCGCGGTATTATCTTCAGTGGGGCATGAAGTGCTGTGTGTCGACGTAGATCACTCCAAGATCAACAATTTAAAAAAAGGCCTCGTTTCAATTTACGAACCGGAGCTAACACCTTTAGTTCTTCAAAATTATGAATCTGGTCGTTTAAAGTTTACGACAGATGCAGAATCTGGAGTTAATCATGGATTGGTTCAGCTTATCGCTGTAGGAACTCCCCTAAAAGAAGACGGATCGGTTGATCTGAAGTTTGTTACAGCTGTAGCGGATGCTATTGGAAAACATATGCAAGATTATAAAGTAATATTAAATAAGTCTACTGTTCCGATTGGAACTTCGGATAACATCCGCTCCGTTATTTGTAAAATATTAGAGAACCGTTCTAGCAATTTAACTTTTGATATAGCATCAAATCCTGAATTTTTAAAAGAAGGGTCAGCAGTAGCTGATTGTATATATCCTGAAAGAATTATCATTGGAACCGATAATGAGGATGTTGTTGATTTAGTGTATGAATTGTATAAACCTTTTAACAGTGATCGTAAAAAAATAATTATTATGGATATTCGCAGTGCTGAAATGACAAAATATGCAGCTAATTGCATGTTGGCAAATAAGATTAGTTTCATGAGCGAGATATCTAACTTAGCAGAGCTTTTAGGTGCTGATGCAGAAAAAGTGAGACAAGGTATTGGTTCTGATTCGCGAATTGGGTATAGCTTTATTTACCCTGGGTGTGGATATGGTGGTTCTTGTTTACCAAAAGACGTAAAAGCATTAATTTATATTGCTGAACATGTTGGGTATCAACCTAAATTACTACAAGCAGTTGAGAGCGTTAACAAACAACAGAAATATAAACTGCTTTCCTTTATTTATCGTCATTTCGGAGAAGATTTAAGTGGAAAAACTTTTGCACTATGGGGGTTATCTTTTAAACCTAATACCGATGATATGCGAGAAGCGTCGAGTCGAGTATTAATGGAAGCACTATGGGCTTCTGGAGCAACTATTCAGGCGTTTGACCCGAAAGCAATGTATGAAGCTCAACGTATTTATGGTTGTCGTAACGATCTTCAATTGATGGATAACAAAGAAGCTGTTTTACGTGGTGCTGATGCCTTGATTGTTTGCACGGAATGGAAAAATTTTTGCGCACCAGATTTCGATATCATAAAAGCAGAATTGAAACAACCCGTTATCTTTGATGGTCGTAATTTATACGACCTAGAAGTTTTAATAAATCGGGGTTTTGTTTATTATGGCATCGGCCGCGGTGCAGCGCTTGTTTCTTATTGATAATGAAAAGCGATGAAATTTTTGGTTACCGGTGCTGCCGGTTTTATTGGTTATCATGTGAGCATTCGTTTACTAAATGATGGTTATCAGGTAGTGGGCATTGATAACTTGAGTAATTATTATGATGTTGCTTTAAAAAAAGCACGCCTTATAGAACTGAGTACTTATAAAACTTTTCGTTTTAAAAAAATAGACTTGGTAGATCGAACGAGTGTTATCAGTTTGTTTTCTGGCGAACGTTTCACTCAAGTAATTCACCTTGCTGGACAAGGTGGGGTTCGTTACTCCTTAGATAATCCTTTAGCCTATGGTGATGCAAATCTTATCGGTTACCTTAATGTTTTAGAAGGATGTCGACATAATAAGGTGCAACATTTATTATATGCTTCTTCCAGTTCAGTATATGGACTCAATCGCAAGTTGCCGTTCTCAACAGATGATACTGTCGACCATCCAATATCTCTATATGCAGCTACAAAAAAATCTAACGAATTAATGGCGCATGCTTATGCGCATTTATATAAGTTACCTACTACCGGTCTTCGGTTTTTTACTGCATACGGCCCCTGGAGTAGGCCAGATATGGCTTTGTTTAAGTTTACTAAAGCAATTATTAATGGTAAGCGTATTGATGTCTATAATTGTGGGAAAATGCTGCGAGATTTTACTTATATCGATGATATTGTGGAATCTATTATTCGGCTTCAAAGTGTAATCCCTGTTCAAGATAATACTTGGACAGTAGAAACTGGCTCGACGGCAGTGAGTTCTGCTCCTTATTGTATTTATAATATTGGAAATAGCCAACCTGTAAAATTGATGGATTATATTGAAGCGTTAGAAGATGCATTAGGAATAAAAGCAAAAAAAAATTTACTGCCTATGCAGCCTGGTGATCTTTTAGAGACGAGTGCCGATATACAACCATTATATCAGGCCATTGGATTTAAACCGGAAACTTCGATAACTGAAGGAGTAAAACGTTTTGTAAGGTGGTATACTGATTATTACCAGGTTTAATAAATCTTTCATTAGTGCAAGATGATTCATCTTGAAATAGATTGTTTCAAATAAAATTTAATAATAATAGGAGTCTTGGTAGAAGATCATAAAAGTTATAAAAAGATTGGTTATTTTTTATGTTGATTTTGAGATTATGTTTTCTTGGATTTGGGTATTCTATGAATTTAAATTCAATACCAAGAAAGGCGTAAAAATTGTTTCTTTTAAAGTTATAACTTTTATTGATTTTACTCAATAAAAGACTCTAAAAACGTTTAGAATGCTCTGAGAGCTTAAAGAATAATTAACTATCTTTCCACTATATAGAAGATAGTTAATAATTAATATTTTAAGTATGTTGATTATTTTTTTTTGTAAAAATGAATTGAGTTAAAAATGATTAAGATCAAGAATTTCTTCTTGTTACGAGAAAAAAAGATCTTCTTATAAACTAGATAAATACTTTAATTACATGAAAGGTAAATCACTTTTTTATTAAATTAAGTTAGAAGAAGGTCTCTATTAAGAAATACCATTTTCTCTAATCGGTCAAAGAGGATTGGTATAGTTAATTTTTTTAAAAAAATATCTTAAAAGTATTTTTTTATTTATAACTCAAAATTTGTCCACACTGGTGCGTGATCAGATGGTTTATCCATTGCTCGAATATTGTAATCGATACCACTTTTACGTATTAGTTTTATCATTGGTTTTGATGCTAATAATAAATCAATACGAAGTCCACTGTTTTTATAAAAACCCCGAGATCGATAATCAAACCAGGAGTAGCAATTATTCTTATCTGGATTGACATGACGATAAGTGTCTATCAATCCCCATGACAGCAAACGATGAATCCATACACGCTCTTCAGCTAAAAAGGCACATTTTCCAGTACGAATCCAACGCTTGCGGCTTTCTTTACTAATTCCAATATCTATATCATTTGGGCAAATGTTCATATCTCCCATTATAACTAGTAGCGAGTCATTTTGATAATAGTGTTCTATATATTCTTGTACGTCAATGTAAAAACGTTCTTTAGCTGGGAATTTGATCGGATGATTACGGTTTTCTCCTTGAGGGAAATAGCCATTAAGTACTGTTAAAATACCTTGTTTAGTAAAAAATTTTCCTATAATTATTCGGCACTGCGCTTCTGAAGTATCGGTATTGAGTCCACGATATATAGCTAGAGGTTTTTTTTTGCTAAGCAGTGCAACACCATAATGACCTTTTTGTCCATGATAGTAACTATGATAACCGTAGCGTGATATTTCTTTTACAGGAAACATATTGTCGTGAACTTTAGTCTCTTGTAAGCCTATGATTTCTGGATCTAAAGTGCGGATAATAGCGTCAAGTTGATGAAGTCTGGCACGTAATCCATTTATATTAAAAGAAAGGAATTTCATTGTTTATGTTAATTAGTAATCTGTTTTAATTTTATATATTACAGGTGTTTTAGTTGTCAATTAGCTGTATTTTTTTTATTAACTTTACTTAGATTTCATAACGACATTTATAAAACTATGTCCATTTATAATCAATAATAGCAAACAATTAATAATTAATAAATCAGAACCAACAGCGTGTATATTTAAATATAGTTAAATTTAATGTTAAACTGCAAATTGATTATCCTGATTTATATTTTTTAGTAAAGTTATTTTTATTAATCTTATGAATTAAAATGCAAAGCTAATTTTAAAGAAAATTACTGAAAGTTTATTATCTTTTGGATAATAATTTCTTTATATCTACAACTATCACTATATGCTAATTAAAAAAAATAAAATTGTGTTTTCTAAAGTAGTGTAAAGATGATCAACATAACTATTATTTATTGATAATAATTTCTATTGTTCAAGAGATAATGCTTAGACACTATAATTCTCTATCGTTAATATTTAACAAACAATGTATAAGGATTCTTTGATATCTAATATTAAATTATATTAATTAAAGTATGTAGTTTTAAATCATTATGTATGCCCAATCAATCAAAACAATATTTACTATAAAAAGATTAATATAAGGTAAGCTTGTTGTAAATTTTAAATAGAATTCGACTGATATCGTATAAAATTTTTAAAAAGCTTTTTTCTTTTTATGTATAATAAAAAATTCTTGTTAAAATATTTTTAACGTAGATATTGATTTAAAATAATAATTAACGGCTATTATATGTTCTTTAAATTTATCTATAAAACATCTTGAGTAGGAAATAATAGGTGAACAAAAGAGTGCTACGATTTAAGATAAGTTGCTAAATTTAATTCGATTATTTTTTTTCTAGAAGTATCGTGAAGGACAATTTAAATTATTGAGTTAAATAATTTTAAATATTTCTAGATTAGATTTTATCTCGTATTCAGGAGGTAGTCGTTAGAGAAAAGTGCTAGATGTAAGTTACAGCGGAAAAGTTTTAATGGAAAGTCGGCTTGAAAAGGAGCGAACGTCGCTTTATTGAGCTTAGGGATTATAAAAAATACAAAATATCTGTTTACACGTATCTAAAAAAATAAATGCTTCTTAAATTATTACCTAAGGGATAGTCAAAGAATACCAAAGTAAACTTAGTGAGTTTTATATCATACAGTATGTAAAAAATATTATTCAGTACATACTAACTTCTACTTTGATCTTTATAATGGCTCTTGTTGAGTAAACGTAGGATAGGAAGTAATGTTTCAATATTTAATTTATACTGAGAAAGCTTGCTTAATTGTGATTCTATAAGCGTATATGCGAAAAGACTTGGATAATATTAAGAATATTATCAGGTTCACTAAATTGATATTGTGGATTTAGAATATGTAGTTGAAGAACAATATTATTTCGTTGGGTTACTTTGCTTTAAGAAATTATTTTTCTCTTAAGAATAAAGGCGATGCTTAATTACATGCTACGCATATTAAGTCAAACTACTAAAGTGTTATTTAGATTTAGAAGAATCTAATAAATATTTTCTTAATTCAGATTTATTTTGACAGTATTTACATACTGTGTAATATTCTCTTTCTATCTAGATTACATAACATGTAAAGATTGTTATTCTTTAGGTCAAGGTGGTTGCTTATAATTTTATACTAAATTACTTTTATTCGTATGGTTTTATATGATTAGTTTTCATTGAATTAAATTTTATATTTTTATTTAATAAAAAAAATTCTTTAAATTCTTATCTAAAGTTTTAGTATGTTTATAGATTTGTTTTTTTTGCAGATTTATTAAAACTGAGCAGGATTTTAGGTTTGGTGAATAATTGATATGTAATATAAAACAGCATAAATCATCTAATAGATTAGATTGAATTATAGTTAACTATTATACAATATTTATTTTTTTTAATCTTAAAAACTTAAAAATATAAAAATGCTTTACTTATATTAATGAAAGCAGCTTTTTTTATTTTCTTTAATAGAGATAATTTTTTATCTAAAATTATCGTTTTTACTGACTGAGCTAATCGAATAATCTAGATATTTTAAACTGATAATCAAATTATATAGATATTTTTTTATTTATGTAAGTTTAAAACAAAAAAAAAGATATCCAATGAATAATTTTGTTAAAAAACAATATCTTCTATGTTTTGATAGGATAAAAAATTTATTTTTTATGATTCCGTATTGTCTTTAATTTTTTTATTTCACTCGAAGGGGTCTAGGTTGTTTGCTTTATGAAATAAAGTTTATTTTTTTAGTGGTAAATTAATATTTTACCTTCACCTACTTCTTTTATCATCATTTAAAATAGAAAATATCAACAATATTTTTTACAATGTAAGAGAAAAATTCTTATTTATTGGTCTTTTTAGTAGTCGTGCTTTATTTTTTAATAACATTAATACAGCAAGAAACTAAGCAAGAAAAACATTTTTTATTTGAATATGATGTATTTAAATGCAACCTATAACGAATTCTATTCTCTTATCTTGTAAAGGAAAAATAAAATGTGTGAGGCTAAAGTCAAACTAAAAAACTTTATTTATCACGTTGTTGAAAATGATTTAGCCTCAGGAAAATATACATTGGTGCATACTCGATTTCCTCCAGAGCCAAATGGTTATTTGCACATAGGTCATGCTAAATCAATTTGCCTTAATTTTGGAATTGCTAAGGATTATCAAGGTCAATGTAACCTTCGATTTGACGATACTAATCCACTAAAAGAAAATATAGAATATGTTAATGCTATCAAGCATGATGTACAATGGTTGGGTTTTCAGTGGAGCGGAGATGTTCAGTACACTTCAAGTTATTTTGATAAATTATATGAATATGCGCTTGAGTTAATTGATAAAGGGTTAGCTTATGTTGATCAATTGTCGACAAAACAAATTCGTGATTATCGCGGTACTTTAACGTGCCCAGGTACAAATAGTCCGTATCGAGATCAAAGTCCTAAAGAAAACCAAGTATTATTTTCCCGTATGCGCCAAAATGAATTTGAAGAAGGTAGTGCTTGCTTGCGAGCTAAAATTGATATGGCTTCGCCGTTTATAGTGATGAGGGATCCAGTACTTTATCGGATAAAATCCGCCTTACATCATCAAACTGGAAAAAAATGGTGTATTTATCCAACATATGATTTTAGTCATTGCATTTGCGATGCAATGGAGGGAATTACTCATTCTCTTTGTACCTTAGAGTTTCAGGATAATCGTCGATTATATGACTGGATCCTTAAAAATATTACAATTGAAGCACATCCTCGTCAGTATGAATTTTCCCGACTGAATCTTGAATATGTTATTTTATCTAAGCGTAAGTTAAATGTTCTCGTTAAAGAAAAAATTGTCGAGAGTTGGGATGATCCGCGTATGCCAACTATTTCTGGTCTCCGGCGTCGAGGTTATACAGCGGAGTCGATTCGTGAATTTTGTAGTCGGATTGGAGTAACTAAGCAGGATAACCAGATTCAAATATCTGCTTTGGAAGCTTGTATTCGTAAAGATTTAAACGATCGCGTACCACGAGTAATGGCAGTGATAGATCCTATACTTGTGATTATAGAAAGTCTACCTATAGGGTATGAAAAAGAGATCGTGATGCAAAATCATCCAAAGAGACCGGATATGGGAAAACGTCTTGTGTTATTAACTCGCGAAATTTATATTGATCAAGCGGATTTTCGAGAGGAAGCTAGATGTCAATATAAGCGTCTGGTCTTAGGAAAAGAAGTACGTTTGCGTAATGCCTTCATCATTAAAGCTAATCGGATAGAAAAAGATTCTCTAGGAAAAATTACTAAAATTTTTTGTTCTCATGATGAAAGCACTTTTTTTAAATATTTTTTGGATAAGAAGAAGGGAATAGGTGTTATTCATTGGGTTTCAGCTACCTGTTCCTTAGCAGCTGAATTTCGTTTATATGATCAATTGTTTAAGGTTAAAAACCCTGAGGGGGTAACAGATTTTCTTTCTATGTTAAATCCAAATTCACTTATTATCCGACGGGGGTTTGTAGAATCAGAGGTATTGGGGTGCACGATAGGTCAATCCTTTCAGTTTGAGCGGGAAGGTTATTTTTGTGTTAATAACTGTTACGCGAGTTCTCCGCATCTAATATTTAACCGTATAGTTAGATTACGTGATAACTGGGAAACAAAATCTAATATATAACCATCATAATATTTATGACTTTTAGTTAGTGGATTTACGTTTGTAATAAAAATATTTTTTTATTAAGGCAGGCTCTGCTTTTTTTTAAAAAAAAAGAACGATTTTAGGCAAGAGTATTATAAATACTTTCTTAAAAGTTTATGAAATTAAAATAAACATTTATTTTATATTAATTTTTTACTTAAATATAACATTTAAATTATTATTAATAAGATAATGGTTATTAACCAAACTATATTATGTGTAGTGATATAAAAACTACTTAAAATATTTTGAAAAAAAATATTTTACTTTAAAATATAGATTTTAATATAAACTATATAAGCAATTTTTTCTGCTTTTAAGCAGGATTGTTATAGAGGGGGTATTGTTTTATTTTTTTTTAAATAGTTTTATGTTTTTAATTATTTTACTGCCGCTTGTCTTTTGTATTTGGACAAGATTATTATCGCGAATAAATAAGGTGTTTTAAGTAAGAGAATAGATATTTTAAATCTAAATATAAAGTTTTATATAGTAAGCTATTATAGTTGATGATACAGGCATTTAGGTTTTTGATAGATTATATTATACAATAATATTAATTATATATTTTTATCATATTTACTATGCTATTTTTTGTCAATAAGCAAAATTAATTGACTTTGTTTAATTTTTATAGTTACTTTTATTTAGTAAACATACAAGATGCTAGATTTTTATTTTAAATAGTTTCTTTTTTTATCAAATTGAAATATTTCTAGTTTATGATTTAATTAAATTTAAGTGATTGACTAATTATAGTAGTAGTCACCCTGATTTAGTATAGAAAAATTCTATTTAATAAAAAAAATTAAACAACTTGTTCATTCTTAATGATTGATCAATATAAATATAGATAATTAATCTATTAGACTAGTTGTCTATATTTATACAGTTAAGATTTACTGTTTTATGATGCAGTAAAGATTTATTTAAAATTTATTTGTTAATTTAATATAAAGCCTTACTATTTGAAATACGGAAGTCCGAAATAACAGTCGTCGATAAATGTTCAATATCAGTGTAAAATATCGCCATGTTTATATTGCTTTTTTTTAAATGAAATAAAAGACCTCTCTTTGTATATTAATGATTTGTATATTGATGATGATATCTATATGCGATACGATTTTTAATAAATTCCTTGGTTAAACTGTTATAAATTTTAATTTATTAAACTGAGCTCAGTTAAAATTAACTGATTTATCCAGTCAAGTTATTTACAATTTACTAATTAATCTAAGATAGAATACTGAAAAACGAAAGTTGATAGTTTAACAAAATTTACATTTTATTCACTAAAATATAATGTTTTATACACACTTTTAATTAAAGAACGCTTTTATTTTTGAGGAGAAATGACATAAAATAGATGATAAAAAAATAATTGTATAGTAATCTACTTATGATTGTTTTATATAAGACTATAACAAAACCAGATTGGGTAAATGTTTATTTGCATTAGATAGATTTTAGTTCATAGTTTTATTTAATGTAGATGAAAGATATTTTATAAACACAATAGGTACTTCCATGTTAATGAACTTAATACTAGTAATTAATTGTGGTAGCTCATCATTAAAGTTTGCTATTCTTGATCCCACTAATAATCAAGAATATCTTTCTGGGCTTGCTGAGTGCTTAAACTTGCCAGAAGCACGAATTAAATGGAAAATGGATTCTATTAAGCAAGAAGCAGCGTTAATTCCTGGTAGTGCACATAGTGAAGCATTGCAGTTTATTATTTCTAATATTTTAGAAAAAAAACAAGAAATATCTTCAAACTTAAATGCAGTTGGACATCGCATTGTTCACGGTGGAAAACACTTTACGCAATCCGTAATTATCAATGATAAAGTAATACAAGGTATTGAAGATGCTATTCCTTTTGCTCCATTGCATAATCCTGCTCATCTTATTGGTATCCGAGAAACTTTTAAACAATTTCCAAATCTAAAGAAAAAAAATGTGGGAGTATTCGATACCGCTTTCCATCAGACTATCCCGGAAGAATCTTACCTTTATGCTCTACCCTACTCTTTATACCAGAATCATGATATCCGCCGTTATGGTGCACATGGTATCAGTCACTATTATGTGAGCCGAGAATCAGCTAAGTTTCTTAACAAACCGGTTAATCATTTAAATGTTATTAGTTGTCATTTAGGGAACGGTGGTTCTATATCCGCTATCAGGAATGGTCAATGTGTAGATACATCCATGGGAATGACACCCTTAGAGGGAATAGTAATGGGCACACGCAGCGGAGACATCGATCCGGCTATAGTGTTCTATTTGCATGATAAATTAGATATGTCTTGGTCAAAAATTAAAACTTTGTTAACAAAAGAGTCGGGTTTGCTAGGTTTAACTGGTATCACAAGTGATTGCCGTTATGTTGAAGATAATTATTATAAAACAGATGATGCTCGTCGGAGCATGGATGTATATTGTCATCGTTTATCTAAATATATCGCTTCTTATAGCGCGTTGATGGAAGGGCGACTAGATGCAGTGATTTTTACTGGTGGCATTGGTGAAAATGCTGCGATGGTGCGGGAACGTTCATTAAAAAAGTTAGCTCTATTAAATTTTCAAGTAGATCATGAACGTAATTTGGCAACTCGCTTTGGCAATAGAGGATTAATTACTAAAGATGATAGTCGTCCCGCCATTGTTATTCCATCTCGTGAAGAGTTAATTATAGCTAGGGATGCTGCATATTTAACCGCCTGATCTATATTTCCTCGTAAGAAAAAAATGAATGAATTTTTCTTTGATATACGAGAAAAACCGTTTTAAAGAGGTTTAGTTGTGTCCCGTATAATCATGTTGCTCCCAACCGATTCCGGCATTGGTTTGACTAGTATAAGACTAGGACTTAGTCGTGTTATGAAAAAAAAAGGAATAAAGCTAAGTGTACTCAAACCTATTATAAAAACACCTTTAAAAAATACTAATATCAATAGTATTACATATTTTAATCCTTCTTATTCTCATACTCCTTATAACCAACCATTAGATATAAAATATATTGAATATATGCTTGCGTCTAACAAGAAAGATTCTTTAATGGAAGAGATTTTTTTTTGTTGTCAAGCAGAATCCAAAAAGTCAGAAGTAGTCATATTAGAAGGTTTTGCTGCTTCCCATAAAAATTCTCATTTTAATTCCTTAAATTATGAAATAGCTCGAACACTTAATGCTGAGATTGTATTTATTGTCCCCATAAAAACGAACATTCTGGGACAGATCGTGGCTAATATTGAACTATTATGTTTAAGTTTTGGGGGAAAACAAAATAGAAAGATTGCTGGTGTTATTTTCAATAAATTACATCTACCTTTCGATAGAGAAACTTTAATACAGGAAGATTTTTTAGAGATTATCCATCATACGCATAAAGAAAAGATAAAAAACATTGAACCTAGTTTACTATATAAATATAGTCCTTTGCCGGTTTTAGGGTATATTCCGTGGAATGTAGACCTTATTGTCATGCGTGCTATTGACATAGCATGCAATATAGGTGCAACGATTATCCATGATGGAGATATTCAGACTCGCCGTGTAACATCTATTAAATTTTGTGAGAAAAGTTTAGAAAATATGCTTGAAGATTTTCAATCTGGATCGTTGTTAGTTATCTCTAGCGATCGTCTAGATATTCTTTTGGCAGCTTGTCTTCATGCAATAAATGGTGTAAAAATAAGTGGATTATTGTTAACTAATGTTTATGATATTGATGAACGTATCTATCAATTATGTAAACAAACTTTTCATACTGGTTTGCCTATATTTACTATCCAAAGTAACTTTAGAGAAGTTTTTTTAACTTTGCAAAGGTTGAGCCTAAAAGTACCAGACGACGACTATAGTCGATTAAAAAAAGTAAAAAACCATATTGCGGATCATATTGATAAATCTTGGATTAAATCACTGTCTAGTGTCTCACAACCTCGTAATCAGCTGACACCATTAGAGTTTCGTTATCACTTGACTGAATTAGCACGTCAATCAAATAAACGGATTATATTACCAGAAGGCGACGAACCGCGTACTGTACAAGCAGCATCTATTTGTGTTGAACGCAATATTGCTCATTGCATTTTGCTTGGAAATGTAGATAAAATTCAACGTGTTGCTGCCATGCAAGGTATTGCGCTTAGCAATAAGATAGAAATTATTGATCCAGAAATAATAAGAGAAAAATATATTTTTCGTTTAGTCGAATTGCGTATGAACAAAGGAATGACATCAGTCATAGCCCAAGAAAAATTAAAAGACAATGTGGTTTTAGGAACTATGATGTTAGAGCAAGGCATAGTAGATGGATTGGTCTCAGGTGCAGTACACACTACTGCAAACACCATCCGACCAGCATTACAATTGATCAAAACTGCACCAGGAAATTCACTGGTATCCTCTGTTTTTTTTATGCTTTTACCTGAACAAGTATTGCTATATGGTGATTGCGCAATTAACCCGAATCCCACTTCGGAACAATTAGCAGAAATTGCTATCCAATCATCCGATTCTGCTGCATTTTTTGGTATTGATCCGCGTGTAGCGATGATATCTTATGCTACAGGTCACTCTGGTTTTGGTGACGATGTTGATAAAGTGCGTGAAGCTACGTATTTGGCAAAAAAGAAACGTCCAGATTTAATTATTGATGGTCCATTGCAATACGATGCTGCTATTTTATCTGATGTAGCAGTTTTAAAAGCGCCGAACTCACCAGTAGCAGGTCAAGCTACTGTTTTTATCTTTCCGGATTTAAACACAGGTAATACTACCTATAAAGCTGTGCAACGTTCAGCAAATGTGATATCTATTGGTCCAATGCTACAAGGGATGCAGAAAGCAATTAATGATCTGTCGCGTGGAGCCCTTGTTGATGATATAGTTTATACTATCGCTTTAACAGCTATTCAGGCTAAACAGGCACAACGTTAATTACAGTTATAGCAGCTTGAAAAGATTCTAGTCTCTGGAATCTTAATCTTTTTTTTATTTAAAAAAAAGTAATACTTTTCGATATTTATAAAAAATCAACATTTCAAATCTCCTTATTTATTCTTTATGGTGATCTAGATTGATTCTTTTTAAGAGTGATAATCCTGAATTAGGAAGCAGTTATTTTAATACATGAGTTTGAATAATCATTAAATTGATATTTTAAAATTTTTATTTTTTTTGCTTGTCTTTAAAGTGATTTAAATCATATAAATTATCTTAATAAATAGTGGTATATATGAATATTACTAAATATATTGTAAGGATTAACTTTAATATCTTTAATTTCGATGATATCTCTATATCTAGAAAAAGAATATTTTTTATTTAAAAAAAATCAAGGTAAAAACGTAGTTTTTAATGATCTCTTCTGAATTTTATTCAAAAAAAATAACTACTATTTGATAAGTTAATAGAATTAATATATGAAAATTATTTTCTCTTTCTTTGCTAAAATAATTTGAGAGTAATACTTTTAAATATAAATCACATTAAAAGAAACTAAATTTTATTATTTAAAGTTTTAAGTTTTATTAAACAATATTGTGTTAGGTTTTTTTATTTTAAAGATCTTATTAGGATATTTATATAAACGATGATAAATTTATATGTTGGGAACAATAATAAATTATACATTTAACTTGAATTAAGCATTAATAAAAAGTCTATTACTGTAACATTTATTATTGAATATTATACTTAGAGAATCATACAAACTTACACTCAGAACGATAGATTTTCTGAAATTTAAGTAGTTTTTATATAAATCTGAATTGTGGTATTTCTTTAAAAGAATTCTATAATCAAGACTAGATCTTCATTTTTTTTAAATATCTCCCCAATAAAATAGGAAACTCTTTTAGGTATAATGATACTTAATTTTATAAAAAAAAATCATAAAATTATTTTTTTGCTATATGTGCTTAGGAAAACAGCATGAACTTAAATCAGGTCCCATCAGGAAAAAATCTTCCAGAAGATATTTATGTGATCATAGAAATTCCAGCCAATTCCGATCCTGTTAAATATGAAGTTGACAAAGAAAGTAACGTTCTGTGTGTTGATCGTTTTATGTCGACTACGATGCTGTATCCGTGTAACTATGGTTATATCAACCAGACTCTTTCTTTGGATGGAGATCCGGTGGATGTGTTAGTTCCAACACCTTATCCACTATATCCTGGATCCGTGATACGCTGTCGCCCTATAGGCGCTTTAAAAATGCTTGATGAAGCTGGAGACGACACGAAGATAATAGCGGTACCACATACAAAATTATCAAAAGAATATGATCATATAAAAAATATTGATGATTTATCTCCATTATTATGTCAAAAAATTACGCATTTTTTTGAGCATTATAAAGATTTAGACGTTGGAAGATGGGTTAAGTTAAAGGGCTGGGAGAATGCTAAAACAGCAAAATCTGAAATTATTAGATCCTTTCAACGCGCACAAAAAAAACAATAAATGAATAAAGTATAGTTGTTCTGCTCTTGCTATACATAGTGTATTTAACTGAAGTGTAGGTAATTAAATAAAAATATATTGATAATATTTTTTTATCTATATAATTTTAGATAAAAATAAATTTTATTCTAACATCCATTTAAAAAAAATATTCGTTTAGATAACTACTAAGAATTTACTATTTTAGCAGCATAAAGAAAAACATCTAACCACTTATATTAAGTTACTCTTTTTATTTGTAAATAGTAAAAATATATGATTTTTTGTTATAGAGAAATATTTTTATTTTTTTTGATGCGACAGTCAGAAGACTGCATAAAGTTTCTTTTTAAACTAAAGAAGTTTTTATTAAACAAATATGTTTAGACTAGTTCTTCTTGCTAAGAAATCAAGAATAGTCAATATTTAAGATAATATTATGTATCTCTTGTAGAGATGATATTTCTACTCTTTATTATTGTAATAATAATATTTTTTAGTTTGAGTTTGACAGAAAAGAGAACAATATGTTTGCTTTCTATGCGAGAGAATAGAATTTAGATTAAAAATACACTACAAGTGTCAGAAAATAGTAGTAACTTATCTATTTTTTTTGTAAAATTTAATGTTTTTTGAAAAATATTATCGATAATTGAATAGATAAAAACTACCGTTTTGTTTAAAATCTGACAGAAGTAATATCTATACAGTTTGTATCAACATAATATATCAACAATATAATTATAATGAGGTAATTAATAAAAAACGCTATCAGGAAAACTAAAATAATTCAGTTTTTTTTGAAATCGTTAATTTAATTTAAAGTTAATATAAAATGGGAATATGGTAGAAAATAGTTTATCTATAAATTGTTTATAGATGGAAGAAATTTTATCAAATGCCATTATATTAAAAATAGATGAACTATTTTAATAAATCAAGATAGCAGGTATTGCTTATTAAGATTAATATCTCAAGTAAAAAAAGAAAATAGCTAGGCTTGTCATGAATAATAACATAGACAAGCCTAATCCGTATGTATAGAGTATTTGCATCTACTCTGTATTTATAACGTTTCAATTTTCTCACAAAATACTGTTAGTCTTATCAAATAAAGGTGAGTATTGTATATTTTTTCCGCGTTTCGATAAAGTTACATTTAATTCTAAGATAGAAATATTTCCTTCTTTTTTTTCTAAATGAACTGACAGTATTTCAGGCTCTATTTTAATATGTTTTCTAATTACCGCGAGCAAATCAACTTTTAATTGAGGTAGGTAATGTGGTTCGTTTTCTCCTCTGCGTCGTTCGGCTACAATGACCTGAAGGCGTTTTTTAGCTATGTTTGCAGTCGATTTTTTTTGGGATAGAAAAAAGTCCAACAATACCATAGTTTATCCTCTAAATAGGCGCTTTAAAAATCCCTTTTGCTCATCTTTTATAAAGCGGAAGGGACGCTCTTCTCCTAGTAGGCGATTCACCATATCCGAGTAAGCTTGTCCAGCCTCAGATTGTTCATCAAGAATAACGGGCTTTCCCTGATTAGAAGCACGTAGGACAGATTGATCCTCAGGGATTACACCTACTAAAGGAATACGTAAAATGTCAATGATATCTTCCATGCTAATCATATCACCACGGTTAACTCGTCTAGGATTATAACGAGTTAATAACAACTGTTCTTTGATTGGTTCCAGAGATTGTTCAGCTCGGAGTGATTTTGAAGAAAGGATACCCAAAATACGATCAGAGTCACGGACTGAAGATATTTCTGGGTTAGTGGTGATAATAGCTTCATCAGCAAAATATAGCGCCATTAGTGCACCATTTTCAATCCCGGCGGGTGAATCACAGATGATAAAATCCAATTCCATGTTGCTTAAGTCATGTAAAACTTTACTAACTCCTTCTCGGGTTAAGGCTTCTTTGTCTCGTGTTTGCGATGCTGGAAGAATATATAAATTTTTAATTCTCTTATCTTGTATAAGAGCTTGATTTAAAGTAGCTATCCCTTGAATTACGTTAACAAAATCATATACTACACGGCGTTCACAACCCATGATTAAATCTAAATTTCGCAGTCCAATATCAAAATCAATTACTACGGTTTTTTTACCTTTTTGAGCTAATCCAGTGGCAATAGATGCGCTTGATGTAGTCTTTCCGACTCCCCCCTTTCCTGAAGTGATAACTATAATGCGTGTCATAAATGAAATCCCTCTCAGAGTCTAAAGTAAAGGATGAATAGTCAGGATGTTACTTTCCAGGTATAATCGTGCAGCTTTTCCTGAAAAGCTAGTTGGAATCTGATCGCTTAGCCAATATTGACCAGCAATAGATACGAGTTCGGCGAAAAGATGAATGCAAAAAATTTGGCATTTTCTATCACCTGAGGCACCGGCTAATGCACGGCCCCGCATCACTCCATAAATATGTATATTGCCATCTGCAACAAGCTCAGCACCAGCGCTAACATTACCCGTAACTATCAAATCGCTGTTACGCGCATAAATTTGTTGACCGGATCGAACTGGCAGATTGATTGTTAGTGTTTTAATTGAGGTTTTCATGGAAGAAGAGATAGAAGCTCTATATTGTTCTGCTTTAAATTCTGTTAAAATCGCTAATCCGCTACCTATAATCTCTTTTTTAAGATTACTATTTTTACAACCGGTAACGCCAATAACGTGTAGTCCCGTTTGCAAGACAGCTTGAAAAAGGGTTTTCCAAGAGGTGTCTCCATCAAGAGCAGAAACGTTAATAACTACCGGTGCGTTTTTTAAAAAATCAGGTGCCTGTTTAAGTTTTTTCTCTATTTCCAAACGAATTTCTTCTGTCTGTGTATTATATAGATGAATAACTGATAAAGTAAAATTACTACCTTTAAACTCAATTGGTCTTTTTAACATCTATCTTGACCTATTTTTAACATATGCATTCCCGATTTTATTAGGGAAGGTAATATTTTTTTTACTAGTATGTATATACGAGATTTTTAATTAAAAAAAAAGAACTATTAACTTTACTAATAAATATAAATAAATTATTAGAAAATCCTAGAATAATCCTAATCTTAATTAGGTCTTTCTTGTAATATTATTATCAGTTTTTTTAAGATTACTATAGCATCACTTATTTATAATTCTGCTTTATTCATATTAAAATCTCTCTATAAATTAAAATATGAGAGAATTAGATATTTATTACTCTTACGAAGTAGAAGGAAGAATCTATACATAGTAAGTTGAAAAATTATACTAAAAAATAGTATAATTATATAATATGTCATTAAAATAATGATGGTTTTATGACTTTATCATTAGTTTTAGTCGATTAGATCGATGTGGATTAAAAATATTTAAATAATTAATATTTTTATATTACTTTAGATAAAAACATCACTTGTATTCTGACAATAAAAAACGCATCTGACTTTTCAGTCAAAATTGATCAATTTTTTTTATTAATTTTAGATTTTAATGTAGTAAAATGTTTGATAAAATATTTATGTTAATTACAAATTAATAAATAAACGCAAAATAGTAGAATTAATATAAAAGTTTATTAATGATTAAGAAGATAAGATCTTATCATTAATAAAAGAAAATAACTGAATTATTAGTAGTTTTACTTGATGGGTGTTTTGTACACACATAAAATAACTCTTAATTAAGATAAAAGTATTTTGTGGTACTAAATAGTTTTATCTATTATCTTGAAACATTTTTACTGATATGTAGAGCAAAATACCATTAATGTTAATACCTATAAATTAAATTCAAATATGTACTTAAGTTCATTTAAAAAGAATATAGTGCTAGGTTAGAAAACCTATCTTGCTATTTAGCGTACATTTGGTGATTTTATTTGAATATTGAGAATGGATGCGAAATCTTTTAAAGATTATTTATTGTGTGAAGGAAACAGTTTTTTTTATATTATATTTGCATATTAAAGATTATATACAATAAAAAAATACAAAATTAACTTTTTAATTAACATGTATTAAGGTTACATTTATACATGTATATGGATTTTTAAAATAGTGTTTTTTATCAAAAAAATATAACTCCTAAACACTGAACATATAATATATAGGTACATTGATTATATCAATGAGCGAAAATTACGAGGATGTTTTTTTTGTATAAAAAATATTTAAAAAATAGAAAAATTGCTTATAAATCCTTCAATCAGCATTAATTTTAAATTGGACTACTATATAGTCTTAGTGGTTGTTCTTGCGTTTTTATTTGGGGCTTTCGTTAATAAGTTTTTCATCCTTTTGATCCTAGTTGGTTACAGATTTCCTCTCATGAGCAGGTTTACAATCTTGAGGGAAGAGTAGGAGCATGATATGTTGATACTCTATTTTTTACTTGTGGTATTGTAGCGTATGCGATACCAGCAATTCTTCTATTATTTTTATTAAATAAATTTATTCAATATAATAAAAAACTCTATATAGATTTTTCATCTTGCATTGCGATTTTTTTGGGTAGTTTGGCAATATTTATGTCTTCATGTGACTTAATAGAGTTGCATGTCAAAGATCTTTACTATTTTGTTTCTTGGGGTTATTGGTATTCTGCTTCGTAGTGTTTTTCGGGATTAAATAATCCTAGCACTACTTTAATATTGTTTTTTTATATGGATAGTTAGGAGTGACTGTATTTTCTGGTTTACCTTTCCTGATATTTCTAAAAACAAACGGAATATTCTTTATTTAAATATCTAAGTAATATAAAATAACTCTTAGAAGTATTGCACTTTTAAATGAATTTTCTGTTGTCAGGTTTGATATATGAGATAGTTTTTATATTATATAGAGGAAAAAAATAATTTTTTCTTTTCGTAAATATGTGTATATTATATAACTTCATAATAATTAGCAATAAATCTATATATTTAAAAAAACAAATCTTCCATTAAACACTTTAAGTAATTTTATCCTACAAAGCAAATAAACTAAAACAACAGGGATTCGTAAATTTTCATTTCATGGTTGATGTAGTTCTTCCGTATAAGGAAGCGCTTGAAATGTATTTAGAGATTTTCTGTCCAACGACAAGTTCTAAAAAAGAATCAAAAGAATTTTTTAATTAAAAAAAATCATAAAGGTGTTTTTATTTAGACTATATATTTCAGTGGAAATTATAGCGATTTATAACTATAAAAACTATTACAAAAAAAAATAAAAAATATAAAAAATTATTTTATTTTAAAAACATTGACTATATAGCTTATACCCTATATTTTATTCGTTAGATATATCTGACATATCTGTTTGTTCTGACATGTAATCTCGTAATAGATTTACGACCGTATCAAATAAAATTGTCTATATAGTTTTTTTAAAATTAGAATAATAACCATTTCTTATATTTTAAAAATATTTTTCAAGAGATTATTTTTCACTTGTTTTGATACCATTTTGAATATAACAAAAATTACAAGTAGAGATATTAATATTAATTAACCAAACAATATCATTAAAAATGTAAAAATAGACTTTAGATATTTAAAAATTTAACTAGAAAAAAAATAATTAATATTGTCAGTTATCATAAAATAACGTTTATTATTACCAACTAATTAAGTTTAGTATAAATTATATTATTATATAACATTTTTATATGTAGCTTATTTTCAACTTATTAAATAAAAATTAATTTAATTAATATATCAGTAATATTATTAGTAATATGTTTTCTATTTTCTAATTTTATGTGATAATCAGTCATCTGATATTAATAATTTAAATAATATGTCTGTGCGGATGTTCTGTGTTTGCAGATAATAGCTCGTTATTCAAGCAACATTTCCATCACTTTTTATTACTAAACAATACTGTTATCAAATAAAAAATTAATATTTTATTTTTTATTATTACATCTGATAACTAGTTTAAAATTATCATTACTTTAATACATAATATATAAAATATTATTTAATATATATAATATATTATTAAATTTTGATCATTTACTATGATCTATATTTCAACTAAAAAAGACAATGATTAATTATAATAATTTAATCTTAAAACCTTTAAGAAAAAGTCGATTTTTACATCTACTTGGTTACAGTCTCTCGACTGTATGGAGTAAGTCTTAGTGTTTTTGCTCTACTCTCTATTGGTTACCGGACCGGCTTATGGAAATCAGCGTGCTAGTATAGCACTACAATTTTCTTATGCTTTACTAGAACGGGGCCATAGTCTTGATACCGTTTTTTTTTATCAAGACGGGGTCTATAATGCAAATCGCTTCAGTGCACCAGCTAGCGATGAGGTAGATTTAGTTCGTGCTTGGAGTAAATTAGCAAAGCAACATCAAATAGAATTATATGTATGCGTAGCTGCTGCACTTCGTCGCGGGGTGAGTGATGCTCTTCAATCATCGTTACTTCAACGTGAAGGAGACAATCTTCAGTTAGGGTTTAAGTTGACCGGTTTAGGGCAATTAGGGCTGGCTGCTATTAGCTGCGATCGTTTTATCCAATTCTAAGACTTTTATGAATAAACTCGCATTTATTTTTAGCCATGGTCCTCATGGTAAAGCCGCTGGACGTGAAGGGCTCGATGCTCTTTTAGCGGCCTCTGCGCTAATAGATGATATCGGAGTTTTTTTTATTTCAGATGGTGTACTGCTGTTGCTTCCTCAGCAACAGCCAAAAGAAATTTTATCAAGAGATTTTATTGCGACTTTCGGTCTCCTTTCGGTATATGATTTAGATAAGCTATACCTGTGCGCCGAATCAGCAATGAAGCGCGGTCTTGATTTAGATACCAACTTGATATTAAATGCACAATGGTTATCATCTTTAGATTGGCGTTTCCGATTGAGTTCCTATAATACTATAATAACATTTTAATATCTGGAGTTTGTTTGTTATACACTCTCATTCACTCTCCTTACGCATGCGATTTTGAAGCGCTTCTGCGTATCGCTAGATTAGGTGATGACCTATTAATGGTTTCGGATGGTGTCATAGCTGCGCTTGTAGGCTCATCAGCTGTGTGTTTGCTAACAGCTTCTCCGCTAATGTTATATGCTTTAGAGAGTGATGTTGTTGCGCGAGGGCTTATTAAGCGTTGTGCATCTAATATCAAGATAATTAATTATAATGATTTTGTTTGTCTAACAGAGAAACAACCACAACAGATTATGTGGTGAGATAAAGCTTATTGTATATTTCTTGACACATCCATCGCTTAGCAATAAAATTTATTCCCTCTTACTTTGTTCCGCAAGATAATTAAGCGGTGTGTTACCTCTTTATTAAAGAAAGACTCTGGAGCTTCATTAAATGGCAACGATTAATCAGCTGGTACGAAAACCGCGCTCTATGAAAGTTGCGAAGAGCAACGTTCCAGCGCTAGATGCCTGTCCTCAAAAACGTGGAGTATGTACTCGCGTATACACCACCACCCCGAAAAAACCGAACTCTGCTCTACGTAAAGTATGCCGTGTTCGCTTAACTAATGGTTTTGAAGTGACCTCTTACATTGGAGGTGAAGGTCATAATTTGCAAGAGCACTCTGTAATCCTCATCCGTGGTGGTCGTGTAAAAGATTTACCTGGTGTTCGTTACCATACTATACGTGGTGCGCTAGATTGCTCTGGGGTTAAAGATCGCAAGCAGGGACGTTCGAAATATGGGGTAAAAAAACCAAAAGGTTAATAAGTATCCATAAGTAAGGTCAAACGTTTATTAACTTTTGAATGAATTCTTCGAGTTTCGAATAACCCTGAATTTAATGCGGAGTACTTATATGCCACGTCGTCATGTTATTGGTCAACGTAAAATTCTTGCAGATCCTAAATTTGGATCTGATCTTTTGGCTAAATTCATTAATATATTAATGGTTGATGGAAAAAAATCTATTGCAGAAACAATTGTCTATACTGCTTTAGAAACTTTATCCCAACGTTCTACTAAAAATCACCTTGAAGCGTTTGAAGCGGCTCTTGAGAATGTTCGTCCAACTGTTGAAGTTAAGTCTCGTCGAGTTGGAGGTTCTACTTATCAAGTGCCTGTAGAAGTTCGTCCAGTTCGTCGCAATGCCTTAGCGATGCGTTGGATCGTTGAAGCCGCTCGTAAACGTGTCGATAAATGTATGGCTTTGCGTTTAGCCAATGAACTTTACGATGCAATAGAAAACAAAGGTACAGCTGTAAAGAAACGGGAAGATGTTCATCGTATGGCAGACGCCAATAAAGCATTTGCGCATTACCGTTGGTGATTGTACTTGTTAAGAGCATTTTGAAAATAGAGAAGACTTTGTAACGATTTTGCTTAAGGTAACCCACGAAATGTATGCTCAAAAGGATTCGAGGATTTAAATGGCTCGTATAACACCTATTGCACACTACCGTAACATAGGTATAAGTGCACATATCGATGCTGGTAAAACCACCACAACTGAACGTATTCTTTTTTATACGGGGGTAAACCATAAGATCGGTGAAGTTCATAATGGCGCTGCTACAATGGATTGGATGGCCCAAGAACAAGAACGTGGTATTACTATTACTTCTGCTGCAACTACATGTTTTTGGTCGGGAATGGCTAAGCAGTTTGATTCGCACCGAATCAACATCATTGACACTCCAGGACACGTTGATTTTACGATTGAAGTAGAACGTTCAATGCGTATTCTCGATGGCGCTGTTATGCTTTATTGTGCAGTTGGTGGGGTGCAGCCGCAGTCTGAAACTGTTTGGCGTCAGGCAAATAAATATAAAGTGCCGCGTATTGCTTTCGTTAATAAAATGGATCGTATAGGCGCGAATTATTTTCGTGTAGTAGATCAATTAAAAACTCGGTTAGACGCTAATCCAGTTCCAATACAGTTACCTATTGGTGTAGAAGAAAAATTTGTTGGGGTAGTAGATTTAGTAAAAATGAAAGCGATAAATTGGAGTGAAGCGGACCAAGGTGTAAGTTTTTCTTATGAAGAAATCCCTATCGATTTAATCGATATAGCCAATAAATGGCATCAGCATCTATTAGAATCCGCAGCTGAATCGTCAGAAGAGTATATGGAAAAATACTTGAATGGTGAAAAGTTAACTGAACGGGAGATAAAATCTGCGCTCTGCAAACGTGTTCTTAATAACGAAATAATTCCAGTTACATGCGGTTCTGCATTTAAGAATAAAGGTGTACAAGCTATGCTAGATGCTGTAATTGAGTATTTACCAGCACCAACAGATGTTGCTTCTATTAATGGTGTACTGGAAGATGGTGAAACTTATTCGGAACGTTATTCTAGTGATGAAGAACCTTTTTCGGCACTAGCATTTAAAGTTGCTAGCGATCCTTTCGTCGGTAATTTAACATTCTTTCGTGTTTATTCCGGTGTTGTAAGTTCTGGAAAAACGGTATTAAATTCAGTTAAAGATAAGCGAGAGCGTTTCGGTCGTATTGTACAGATGCACGCGAATAAACGTGAAGAAATCAAGGAAGTCCGAGCCGGGGATATAGCTGCAGCTATCGGTTTAAAAGATGTCAGCACAGGCGATACTTTATGCGACATCTCTTCTCCTATTATCTTGGAACGTATGGAATTTCCAGAACCTGTTATATCTGTTGCGGTAGAACCAAAAACTAAAGCTGATCAAGAAAAAATGGGTTTAGCACTAAGTCGTTTAGCACAAGAAGATCCATCTTTCCGAGTTTGGAATGATGAAGAATCGGGTCAGACTATAATCGCTGGCATGGGTGAACTTCATTTAGAAATCCTTATTGACCGTATGCGTCGTGAATTTAATGTGGAAGCTAATGTTGGCAAGCCGCAGGTAGCTTATCGTGAAACTATTCGCTCTACTGTGGAGCAAGAAGGTAAATTTATTCGTCAGTCGGGTGGTCGTGGTCAGTTTGGTCACATTTGGCTACGCATAGAACCTATGGAGCCTGGTGGTAAAGGTTACGAATTTTTAAATGAAATTGTTGGTGGTGTTGTACCAAAAGAATATATTCCCGCTGTAGATAAAGGTATTAAGGAACAATTAAAAAGCGGTGTTTTGGCTTCTTATCCGATTGTAGACGTTCGTGTGGCTGCTTTTGATGGTTCTTATCATGAAGTTGATTCTTCGGAGATGGCATTTAAGATTGCTGGGTCTATAGCCTTTAAAGAAGGATTCATGAAAGCAAAACCAGTATTATTAGAACCTATCATGAAAGTTGAAGTCGAAACGCCTGAAGACTACATGGGTGATGTAATTGGTGATTTAAACCGTCGTCGAGGTGTGATTGATGGGATGGAAGACAGCATGAGCGCTAAAATCATTCGTGCACAGGTCCCCTTGTCTGAAATGTTTGGTTATGCAACGGATCTACGTTCACAGACTCAGGGCCGAGCTTCTTACTCCATGGAGTTTTTAAAGTACAATGAAGCACCGAATAACATTGCTCAAGCCATTATAGAAACCCGAAGAACTAAGTAATCTTTACAGGTTTAATACCCCGTGCGCTCACAGCTTTTGTGAGCGAATAAGAGTAAGGAATATATCCGTGTCTAAAGAAAAATTTCAACGTACGAAGCCCCATATTAACGTTGGTACCATTGGTCATGTTGATCATGGTAAAACGACTCTTACCGCTGCAATCACCACTGTTTTAGCCAATACCTATGGTGGTACCGCGCGTGCGTTCGATCAAATCGATAATGCACCAGAAGAAAAGGCTCGAGGAATTACTATTAATACTTCTCACGTCGAATACGATACAGCGATCCGTCATTATGCACATGTAGATTGTCCGGGGCATGCAGACTATATAAAAAATATGATCACTGGTGCGGCACAAATGGATGGTGCTATTTTAGTCGTAGCAGCCACCGATGGTCCTATGCCACAAACTCGAGAGCATATCCTTTTAGGTCGACAGGTTGGCGTGCCTTATATTGTCGTATTTATGAATAAATGTGATTTAGTTGATGATGAAGAATTGTTGGAGTTAGTAGAAATGGAGGTTCGTGAGCTGCTTTCACAGTATGATTTTCCAGGTGATGAAACTCCAGTGATCCGCGGTTCGGCAATTAAAGCGCTAGAAGGTGATGAAATTTGGACAGCTAAGATTATTGAGTTAGCTGAAGCATTAGATAGCTATATACCTGAACCTGAACGCATCATTGATAAACCCTTCCTTCTACCAATCGAGGATGTGTTTTCTATTTCGGGTAGAGGCACCGTAGTAACAGGTCGAGTAGAGCGAGGCCTTATCAAAGTGGGTGAGGAAGTAGAAATTATTGGAATTAAAGATACGACTAAAACTACCTGTACGGGTGTTGAAATGTTTCGTAAACTTTTAGACGAAGGTCGCGCGGGAGAGAACATAGGAGTATTATTGCGAGGCACTAAACGTGATGACGTAGAGCGTGGTCAAGTTTTAGCCAAACCGGGCTCCATTAAACCCCACACACGATTTGAATCAGAAGTTTATATATTAAATAAAGATGAAGGCGGGCGTCATACTCCATTTTTTAAAGGATATCGTCCGCAATTTTATTTTCGTACGACTGACGTAACAGGAACAATTGAATTGCCGGATGGTGTAGAAATGGTTATGCCAGGGGATAATATTAAAATGATTGTTAACCTAATAGCTCCGATTGCTATGGATGAAGGTCTACGTTTTGCTATTCGTGAAGGTGGTCGTACGGTTGGTGCGGGTATAGTTGCTAAAATTATTTCTTAAAAATATACCATTCTTTATTAATGTTTTGAACATTGTTTTAATAAAATAATCGGGTATCCCAAGATCTCCGGGAGCCCGGTTACCGTTATTATTTAATATAGAATTTAATTATTATTAAATGCGCTTTTCTGCTTTTTTATTTAAAATACTGAAAATATTTTTCAATTTTTTAACATATTAATGGAAAAAAAATGGTTTTATTTTTTTCTTTGCATAACCTTCGATCTCTTTTGTTAAGTTATTGAAATAACTTTTTATATATTCTGGCTTACTGTATTAAAAAAAATTTCATGCATTTAATGCAACTACAATATATTAAGTCAGGTGAACATTTTTAGTTCTTTACGTTTAAACGATTAAATGATATAAATTAGTTTAAATGATGTAATTTTTTAAAATTCTACGGCTACATTTTCAGTAACATTAGCTGACTTCATATTTTTTTAGCAACATTGGTATTAAAGGATTTTTTTGTTTTTTTTTAATATATTAATTCTCAACAAAATTAGATAAAATTTTCTTTTTAGAAAAATTTTTATGAAAAATAGTGAAGTATTTTTGATCGGTAAACTAAATGTAACTTAGAAATTAAAAATAAAAAAAACAGAAAGAATACTAGTCTTGAAAAAAAAACAAGAAAACATTTATACGAATAAACAATAATATAAACTGTTTTAATAATAAATTTACTTTAAAAAGTATTTATGGGTATTTATGTAGAGGATTAATTTATTAACTAAATCTAAGTGGTTTATCAAAACTAATAAATATGAAACAAATAATATATATTATACTTAATATAATTGAGGTTCATATTTGATGAAGAATTATAGCTATCGCCCTAATGTTGGTATTGTAATCTGTAATTTAGACGGGAAAGTATTGTGGGCTCGAAGATATGGACAGCATTCCTGGCAATTTCCTCAAGGTGGTATTAATGTGGGTGAAAGTGTAAAGCAAGCGATGTATCGTGAATTATTTGAAGAAGTTGGCCTCTCCCAACAAGATGTGCGTATTTTAACTATGACAAAAAATTGGTTTTGGTATAAGTTGCCAAAACGACTGGTGCGTTGGGACAGGAAACCGTTATGTATTGGGCAAAAGCAAAAATGGTTTTTACTCCAGCTGTTGTGTTCAGATGCGAATATTAATATACATCAAGCAAAAACACCTGAATTTGATACTTGGCGTTGGGTTAGTTTTTGGTATCCAGTGCGTCAAGTTGTTTTTTTTAAACAAGATGTTTATCGTCAAGTTATGAAAGAATTCTCTGCTCTTATAGTTTCATTACAAAAAGAAGAAATTCACTAATTTTTAATTAATATTTTTAAGCGCGTAAGTAAATAAAAAAAATAATCAGATTATATTGATACGATTAGATGAAATTGTTAAATATTTTTAAGTTAAATAGTTTAATAATATGTACTCTACATTTTTATATATAATAAAATTTATTAGAGGGTTCATATCCTATTTTTATTAATAATGCTTACCTAAGAATTAGGTATTAATATTATTCATTAATAATAAACCATAATTTATTACTAAGGAATGTATTATGATCAAAAGCTAGACATTTTCTATTTTGTCTTTACATTATCTTAATAGTATGTATTTAGGGAATATATTTTTTGATATATATCAATGATTGCTGTATATTTACAATGTTGTTTTTGTTAATTTTTTTCTAAAATTAATTATTTTTTACAATAAAACAAATTCTGATTTAATAAATTTTATCTTTTATTTTTTCATAAAATGGAAGTAAAAGATGGAAGTCTTCCCTATTAACTTATATTAAAACATACTTATATTACAATTTTAATTATCATAGAACGTTATGTGAACTTTAATGAAAATTGATATAAATAATTAATAAAAATGTACTTAATTTATTTTAATAAAATTCTTTAAAAAAAACAAAGCATAATTTTTATACAAATAAAATTTGTTCACATGAAGCATTGTTTTTATTAAAAATTCAAATGGAATAAAAAAATTTTAAAGAGTAGCGATATAATATACTTATAACGTTATTATAAAATATAAGTTATAGTTTAATTATTAAAATATTTTGCTAGTTAGTATCAATTTATGATGAGATATTAGATTTACATAATATCATTGATAACATCAATTATTTCTTTTTCAATTTTCTGACGATGTTTTTTTCCACGAAAACTTTCAGAATAGATTTTATATGCTTCTTCAGTACCTGAAGATCGAACGGCAACCCAACTATTTTCAGTTATTAATTTTAATCCATCGATAGATTTCCCATTACTTGGAGCCATAGTTAACCTCTTTGTAATTATATCACCTCCAAGATTAATAAAAGCATTGGTTAACGTAGAAAAAAGGTTAGGTAGAAGTATGTTTTTTTTTCCATTAGTAGGTATTTGGAGACGATTATAACTTGGAGATCCAAATTGCTGAATTAAATCTAAATAATGTTGGTGAGGATTTTTTTTTGTAATGGCAGTAATCTCCGCTGCTAGTAGACACATAATAATACCATCTTTATCAGTAGACCACGGTTGGCCATTAAAGCAAAGAAACGATGCACCTGCGCTTTCTTCACCTACAAACCCTAAATTTCCTTTATAGAGACCCTCCACAAACCATTTAAATCCTACAGGAACTTCCAGTAGGTGTCGTCCTAGACTATTTGCTACTCGATTAATCATAGAGCTAGATACAAGAGTTTTACCAATTCCAATATTATTTCCCCACTGAGGGCGATGCTGAAAAAGATATTTAATTGAAGTTGATAAGTAATGATTAGGATTCATTAAACCTTCTGGAGTTAAAATACCGTGACGGTCATAGTCAGGATCATTAGTAAATACTAAGTCAAATTTATTACATAACCCTAATAGACCACGCATTGCTGATTTTGATGAGTTGTCTATACGTATTATCCCGTCATAATCGAGATGCATGAACCGAAATGTTTGGTCTATTTCTTTATTTACTAACGTGAGATCTAATCGGTAATATTCAGCAATGCGTTCCCAATAATCAACACCAGATCCTCCTAAAGGGTCAACCCCAAGTTTTAGCTTACTATGTTGGATAGACGTCATATCCAATATGTTTTTTAACTGTTCAACATAGGGTTGAACCAAATCTCTAGCATAAATTTTTCCACTTTTCCATGCTTTTTCTAAAGTTATTCTTTTAATATTGCTAATATTCTCGCCTAAGAGTGAATTAGCACGTTTTTCAATAAGACGGGTAATATCTTTGTTAGCTGGTCCACCATTAGCAAGATTGTATTTAATACCGCCATCTTCAGGTGGATTGTGAGAAGGGGTAATAATAATCCCATCAGCCTGTTTGATTGCCATACGATTGTAAGCAAGAATTGCATTAGAAATTACTGGTGTAGGCGTATAACCGTTGTTTGTTTGTATAATAACTTCTATATCATTAGCAATGAGTACTTCTAATACTGAAATAAATGCTGGCTCGGAAAGCGCATGGGTATCTTTTCCAACATAGCATGGCCCCATAATTCCTATTTTTTTTCGTATATCAACTATAGCCTGACTGATTGCTAGAACATGATGTTCGTTAAAACTATATCGTTGAGCACTTCCACGGTGTCCAGAAGTACCAAACTTTACTACTTGTTTACTATGCTCAACATCTGGTTTAAATACATAATATTGTGATATTAATTGTGCTACATTGATTAAATCGCTTTGTTGAGCTCGTTGCCCGGCGCGAGGATGGTGAACCATTTTTTTCTCCATAAATGCTTTATTCCATTCTAGACTTTCCAGGTTATATTTTTTATAAAAGTTAGTCGTTTAGCTTATTCTATATTTGTAATATTTTTTTAAAAAAATCCATTCAATAAGAAATAAAAAATTTAATATAATAAACTAATTTACATTAAACAAGATATATTATAAATAATATGTATATAGCATATAATTTTATTTTTCTATTATTATTGTCAATTGGAGAAGATATTTAAACAGCATTATACTTTTCTTATTTTGTCATACATATACTATTGAATAGTATGTTAAAAAACTAAATAGGTAGTTGATTTTTATTTTCTATCTCATAGATTTTTAATGCGATTATTTAAAATATATAGAGCATTGCTCGAAGAGCAATAAATCATCTACTAATTCAAAATAAAAAAGTAATTTAAAGAAATATAAAATATATTTTTGTATTATATCTGGTATCTCTAACTATTTTAGCAAAGAAAGTGATTTTTTCGTTTAAAATAAAATAGAAAGAACCATAATAAGATGGTTTTAAAAGACCAAACATTGTAGCAATCATTATTAACTTATTTTTATGAACTGAATAGAACATGGTGGGATTAGGATCTTTAATAAGTTAGAATTAGTAAAATTAAATAGAGCAATCAAGAGTCTTAATATACTTATTATTATCATTATTATTTTTTAAAGAAATCTATGTAAAGATTAGGAAGATTATTAATTAGTAATTTGTAATAAATAAATTTATATGTTGTATATTAAAAATATAAATTAAATATTATTTTTTTTATAAAAATTATTTTATTTAGTAAATAATTTTATTATGAAATAAAAATATTGTTGATAATGATTAACACCATCTTAATTTTATAGTAATTTCTTCGATTAAAAATATTTTACATAACATTTAATAATAAAGTACGTTTAAGAGTGAATAGATTGTATTAAAAACTAAAAGGAAATTCATGTAAAATGACTTTATTGTTAGAAAGTTCGATAGCTGATCCTTGATTTTTCCAAGAACCTAGCACTACACGATACCGCTGTTTAAGAAGATTATGTATTGCAGGACGATGAGTATGTCCATGAATCATTAATGTTGTATGAGTTGTATCCATAATTGCTATAACTGTTTGCGGATTTACATCCATAATGTCAACGATATTATTAGTATTGGCGTAATGGCTATTTGCACGTATTTTATTAGCAATAAATAGCCTAAATTTTAGAGGCATAAACAAGAATAGTTTTTGAACCCAATGTTGATGTGTCCATCGCCGACAACGTTGATAATGTTTGTCGTCTGTGCATAAGATATCTCCATGCAAGACAATAATATTAAGTCCATCTAACTTTATTATTGACTGTGAGGGTAAAAGTATCATACCACAAAAATCAGCATAGCGCTTTCCAAGCAAAAAATCACGATTCCCGTGAATAAAATAGCATGGAATACCGCGTTGAGTAAGTTTTTTTAACGCAATAGCAATCTCATAATGTAAGGGATTTGGATCGTCATCTCCTATCCATAATTTAAATAAATCACCAAGAATATACAGGGATCGAGCGAAAATCGCTCGACATCGTAAAAAACGAAGAAAACCGGCAGTAATCGTTGGTTCATCTTCGCAAAGATGAATATCTGCGATAAAAAGAGTTGACATGCTGGAAAATTACTCCAAAATTCTAAATGAGTTATAAAATTTTTATAAGTTATAGTTTTGTTATAAAAAATAAAAATAGCAATTTTTTATATATAAGAATTGTATAAATATTTAATGTTTTTCTGTAAATTTAGTATTATTAATCCCGCTACTTACTTACAATGATTTTAATCCAACTAATAATTTTATATTATAATTATCTATATTTGTTTTATTCATTAATATTAATAATAATCTAACTTAAAATATATAAATACAAAAAGTGGTCTATAGAAGAATACTCTATAATTAAAGGTCTATTTAATGAAATTAGTCAATAAAATATTATATTATTGATAGATATCATAAAGAAATTTTACACACAAATGTTGGTTGCTATCTTAGATAGATATAAGTATAACCACCCCTAACAATAAAATAGGTTTTTTCTTTATCTCGAAAGTTGAAGTTGTTAACTAAGTTTACTTGCAAAGGTATAGGTGTTATAAACAGATATTCTTTTAACTTAAAAACCATTAATTAAAAAAAATAATATCGATATATTTACTTAAGATAATAGTTTTATTGTCATAACAGGTCTAAAAATTAGACTTATCACAAGTAGATCTTATCATTCCATTCTCACTATACAAGATCGTTTTTTCGAGTCCATGTCCCTCATAACTTATCTTAAAATATTATTCGATCTAATAAATTAGGAGGATTTTTAAAACAAAGCTAAGAAATCTTGCTCCAATGGCGTTGCTGTGTATTTTATCTATGATTATTAACATTCATAACAAATTTCATAAAAACAAACTTAATGAAATAAAGTACTATAAAGACTAGGTTTTATTCTTACTGCTTAATTTCTTTTGAAACAGAAGATCGGAAATCTGCTTATATATTAAAAAAAACCAATAAACGAACCTTATAAAAGGAATCGTATCTAGTATATGAATACTATCTGTGAAATATTTTTTTTAAAAGAATTATTTGTAAATAACAAATCTCTTAATTTATTATTATATAATAAGCTTTAAGTTGCAATATAGATTGCACTGCATATCAATTTATAACGACCTAAAACTTTAAATAGTAAAAAGTTGAGTGTAACGCTAATCTATTGAGATATTAAATAATTTTAAACAAATAAATTATAAAAGCAGAGAATGGAAATATAAAAATATTTTTCGATTGTCACTATAATTCATCAACAATTTTTGTAGCTAGGCCAATATAATTAGCTGGTGTTAATGTTTTTAGTCGGACTTTTTCTTGTTCTGGCAACTGTAGGTTGTCAATAAATACTTGAATATCCTGAATATTAATTCGCTTTCCGCGAGTAAGTTTTTTTAGCTTTTCATATGAGTTTTTTATTCCATAACGACGCATAACCATTTGTATTGGTTCTGCTAAAATTTGCCAATTTTTCTCTAACTCTGCCAATAAATGCGCTTCATTTACATCAAGTTGACTAATTCCTTTGAGTGTTGACTGATATGCGATAAGTGAATGTCCTATTCCAACACCTAAATTACGCATGACAGTTGAATCGCTTAAATCGCGTTGCCATCGAGAAATAGGTAGTTTTTTGCTAAAGTGATTCATAATGGCATTTGAAAAACCAAGATTTCCTTCTGCATGTTCAAAATCAATAGGGTTTACTTTATGAGGCATTGTTGATGATCCAACCTCTCCGGCAATGGTGTTTTGTTTAAGATAATTAAGAGCAAGGTATCCCCAAATATCACGGTTAAAATCGATAAGAATCGTGTTAAATCGCATAATACAGTCAAATATTTCAGCGATGTAATCATGTGGTTCGATTTGAGTAGTATGTGAATTCCAACTAAGACCAAGCCCTGTTACGAATTTTTCGCTAAATCGATACCAATCTATTTCAGGATATGCAACTATATGGGCATTATAATTACCGACAGCACCGTTTATTTTGCCTAGTATTTCTATTTGTTCTAATTGTTGATATTGTCTTCTCATACGATATGCAATGTTAGCCATTTCTTTTCCTAGAGTTGAAGGAGTTGCTGGCTGTCCATGGGTGTGCGATAACATCGGAGTAGAGCGATAGCGTTTAGCTAGTACTGTTATTGCATTAATAAGTTCTTTCCAAGCTGTTAGGATAACAAAGCTTCTTGCATTAGTTAGCATCATTGCATAGGAAAGATTATTAATATCTTCAGCAGTGCAAGCAAAATGGATAAATTCGCTAATTGGTATTAATGAAGGCTGGTTAGCAAATTTTTCCTTTAAGAAGTATTCTACTGCTTTTATGTCGTGATTGGTTATATTTTCAATGGTTTTTATTCTTTCCGCATCTTCTATATTAAAATTCATTACAATAGAATTAAGGTAATCTTCTTCTAAGTGATTAAAGGGTCGTATTTCTTTAATAGCATTATCAGTAGCTAGCATTTTTAGCCAATTGATTTCTATTTGTACCCGAAATTTTAAAAAACCAAATTCACTAAAAATAGTGCGAAGTGTATCTACATTTTTACCGTAACGTCCATCAAGTGGTGAAATGGCAGTTACAAAAGATAATTCCATATAATTTATATCCTAATGTTAATTGTGTAAAAATTTTAATCTTTAATTTTAAAAAAATAATCTTTATTTGTCTAAATATAAGTTACAATCCATGGTTAGTAATTTTCTGGTGAGACTATAATGCGCTGATCGGATTCTTGAGGGTAGAAATGTAATATTTTATTTTGAATTTTTTTCTTTTCTTACGACTTTATGTTTACGATATAAAGGTGGTGCAGTGGATCTTAACCATAACACGTAAAGCTTTTTAGCAGATCATTAAAATGGTTGCATTAAAATTTCATCCGATTAATACGATTGCGTTTTAAAGTTATTTTTTATCTCTATTAATGGTATAATTTTTAGCGCTACTACGTTAGTGTGCTTAATAAGTCTTTTAATTTAAGGTGAATCTTAGTATAAATTATAATGTTTAATATTAATACTTAATGTTAGTTAGATAATCGAAATAAATCTAGATATCACTAAAACTAACAATGAATTTAGAAGCAGCAAACTCTAGGGCGAAATATACAATAAAAACTTAACATATTCATATTAATATAAACTTTATTAGTTTAATTGAATAGTTTTACATTTTAAGAAAAACAATGCTATTATTAGAAATATTTTTTATAATTGAAGTATTTTTTATTTTTGTTTGACTTTTTTTAAAGAAAAAATATGAAATATTTATATCTAAAAAATTAATAATAAGCATTATATACATGATTTTGTTTTCTTAAAAATATTGCTAAGTTCGCATGGGAGCTAAATTTTTGATACTTAAGCTTATTATAACTAATTTGGTATTGTATTGTTCAATCATCTTTAGGTGTGTAGTATTATTTTGATAAATATAAAGTTTTTCTAATATTCTTTTTTTTTAAATGGACATAAGAAATTTTGTTAGTTAGCTAATCTATTAAAGATAGTTTTATAAATGCCTTGAAAGTGTTTCGTTTAAATTTTTTAAACATTATTAGATTAGATAATCCATGAAATTAATAATATAACTAAAGAAAAGTTAATACATATAATTTTTTTATAAATAAGTTTATTTTTTTTAATTTTTAGGAATTATTTTATTGTATTTCCTTATTTTTCATAAATCTAAGTAATTGATTACCTATCAATTAGAGTATTGATTCCACATTAAGATAAGTTATTTTGATCTCGATTTGCGTTCTTGTAGATTGCTTAATCAGTCAGTAAATTTACTGTTAAAATATGGCAAAAGTTTTACCAGATTAAAATGGTAGCGAGCTGTGTCAGGATTGTGCTGAAATTATCAAAATTATATTTAGATGTAGTGTTTACTCTATATTGAGATAGTTATTTGTGAAGCTAGATTGCTAAAATTTAATTGCTTAATAATTTTTATTATAAATATTACAATTTAAATATATTAAAATTTAATATTTTGTTTTATATGTTAAAAGTGGTTAGTGTTATAAAAGGATGATTGCTTAAAATTTTTAAATGATATTTTTAAATATACGTTTATTTTTTTTAAATTATTAGGGAATATAATTGTTAAAGCGATTTGCATATAGATATTTTTAAGAAATTAATGGATGTCGTTTTTTTATTACACCTCCACCCAAACAGCGTTCTTTTAAATAAAACACTACTGATTGACCTGGTGTAACGGCAGCAACGGGTTGGTCGAATTGTACATGTAAATATTTATCTGTTCGTGGTGTTACTAAACATCTGATATCAGGTTGTCGATAACGAGTTTTTACCGTGCATTGTAGCGTTGCAGTAAGATTTTTTTCTTCAACCCAATGTATATGAGTGGCCGTAAGACCTATAGACATTAGTTTGGGGTGTTGTTGATCTTGAGTAACAATTAACAGGTTATTGTGCATATCTTTATCTGCTACATACCAAGCTTTCTCGCTACCAAAACGGGTCCCCCCAATACCCAATCCTTTACGTTGTCCGATCGTATAGTACATTAATCCTTGATGGTATCCCAATTCTTGACCATTAATCGACACAATTAACCCTGGATTTTTCGGTAAGTAGCGCCCAAGAAAATCGCGAAATTTCTTCTTTCCAATAAAACAAATACCGGTAGAATCTTTTTTTGTGGCGATTGAAAGACCCAGATCGCTTGCAATACGACGTACTGTACTTTTAAGTAATGTTCCTATTGGAAACAAACATCGCGAAAGTTGTGTATGGTTAAGTGTATATAGAAAATAACTTTGATCTTTATTGTTATCAATACCTCTCAATAAGCAATTTTTTCCATTTATGGTAGTCTGACGAACATAATGTCCAGTAGCAATATAATCTGCGCCAAGCTCTTTTTCAGAAAACTCTAAAAATGATTTAAATTTAATCTCCTTATTGCAAAGAATATCTGGATTAGGGGTTCGTCCTGCTTTATATTCAGAAAGAAAGTGAATAAAAACGTTATTCCAGTATTCAGCAGAAAAATTAACAGTATGCAATGAGATACCTAAAGTATTGCATACCGATCGGGTGTCTTCTAAATCGTTTTTTGAATTACAATATTCATCGCAGTCGTCTTCTTCCCAGTTTTTCATAAATAGTCCTTTTACTAAATATCCTTGTTGTTTTAATAACCAAGCCGACACAGAGGAGTCTACACCACCTGACATGGCAACGATTATTTTTTTAGCATTATATGACATGGAACTCTCACGGTGCGAATAACAATTGAATTTGATGTAGCATAAGAACAAAATAAATGAAACATTTTATCATGTTTTTATCCTAGAGACCATCTTGGTAAACTCGTTTGTTAATTTTGTTATATAATAAACTTGTTGATGATTTGTTTTACGTTAAGATTATTGTACAGCTTTGATCTTGTTCAGTATTGTAATTAAATAGTTTGATGTGACTTTATCACTCCTATATGTTTAATCAATGTAAGAATACATGTTGTCTGGATTTATACATACTGCGATAAATTTTGAGTAAAAGATACTGATTTTATTTGTGAAGCGATTTTGATCGTATGCTTTGGTTGAGCAAAAAGTAGTAGGACCTTATAATTCACCGTATTTTTAAAAATATATTAGCGCATATAACTAGATTTTTTTACCTTTGACTTATCTGAAAATATTCATCATGATCTTCTTCATGTTATTGATTTTTTTTGTATTTCTTCTTTATTTTTTTTGAATATGTTTAGTATCTTTTGTTGTGGCTATTTGTTAGGAAGAACTAACTGTTCATAAATATTGTAGAGTTAACTTATATTATTTATTTTTTTTAGTTTTTTATTGGTAAGCCTAATTTATGTTTTATGTTTTTTTGAAAAAAAATCTAAGATTTTATATATAGAATTAACGAAACTTTCTAAAGAAAATAAAAACACTTAATATGCATTCTATGGATAAAAAGAGTGATTTTCATCGAGGTTTTTTTGACAAGATAAAATACGATTTATATTCATGAGGTTTTTTCTACTGAAAATATAACGCTCTTGCTTTAGTTAAACTATTGTGAACAAAATTTCAATTTTTTAAGAATTATTCATAGGTAAACTCATTCTACTATTTTATATAGTTTTGAAATACAAGATTTCAATCGAGTGATAAAAAGCATTAACGGTTATCTTAAATCAGTTAAATGTTTATTTACATGATAAACTTTATTTATAAAATAAGGATAATTTAGAAAAGTTAGAGAGAATAAGCGTTGATTAGAATAATCTTATTTTACTACTTTAAAAGTTTGATAGATATATTTCACCTAAGTAATTCTTTAGAATAAAAAAAATAAAAGCAATATTAGTATAAAACTTAAAATAAGAAAACAATGCTCAAAAGTAAATTACAAAATATATAAATCACATAAAATATATATTACTCAATATTTCTTACAAAGAGATATAAATTTCTTGATGAAACGATGTTAGATTTGAATAATGATTTTTTCTAAATTTATTAATTGCTTAAAAACGGTTTATATTATGAGTCTTCTTTAATGGTTTAAATAAAAGGTCGATTTTTTTATGAGATTTCTCTACAATATTTTAAAATAATATTAAATTTAGTTTGTACGCTTCAATCTCTGTACTAATAATTTTTATAGAAAACGGTTTATAAATTGCGCATACTTGAATCTTATGATTTATTGAAGCATTTTGTGATTTACTAATATGTAACTTAAATTAGGTAAGCTTTTAATGAAAACTTTTATGGCAAATCCCACAAAAGTGCACCGGAGTTGGTATATTATCGATGCAACAGGAAAAACCCTTGGTCGTCTGTCTACTGAGCTAGCTCGTCGTCTCAGGGGTAAGCACAAACCAGAATATACTCCACATGTAGATACTGGTGACTATATTATTGTACTAAATAGTAACAAAGTGGTAGTTACCGGAAAAAAGCGTCGAGGAAAAATTTACTATCACTATACTGGCTATGTTGGTGGAATAAAGCAAGCAACTTTTGAAGAGATGATTATTCGGTGCCCTGAACGTGTAATTGAAATCGCGGTTAAAGGCATGCTACCAAAAGGGCCATTAGGTCGTGTTATGTTCAAAAAACTAAAAGTTTACTCTGGTGAAGAACATAACCATGCGGCGCAGAAACCGCAATTTCTAGATATTTAATCAGGATTATAAGAAATGGATGAAGTTCAATATTACGGAACTGGACGTCGAAAAAGCTCTTCTGCTCGAGTTTTTATTAAACGGGGTAGTGGTGATATCGTGATTAATCAGTGTAATTTAAATCAGTATTTTAGCCGTGAAACGGCGCGTATGGTAGTTCGTCAGCCACTAGAGCTTGTAGACATGGTAAATAAACTAGATTTGTATATTACTGTTAAAGGTGGGGGTATTTCTGGTCAAGCAGGTGCCATCCGCCATGGAATCACTCGTGCTCTCATAGCTTACAATGAAACGTTGCGTATGGATTTACGAAAAGCAGGTTTTGTTACTCGTGATGCCCGTCATGTTGAACGAAAAAAAGTTGGCTTTCGTAAAGCACGCAGGCGACCTCAATTTTCTAAACGTTAATTTACAGAGTTTATTCATTATAATAAAAGCCCGGTTTTTCCGGGTTTATTTTTTATAATACATAGTTTAAATAACTATCTGTTTTTTTAAATTAAAATCAGTATTTTTTTATTGACATCTCATTAAGATAGCGACAATTGAAAAATTAGTAATTTCTTTTTTTTACAAAAACAGGCAAGTAATATAAAATTTTTATATTAATAATTTTTAAAACTTAAAAGAAAGTTTTTTATGCATCACATTATATTCTTTTTCTAGATTTTTTTGAATATAAAAATTCAAAAAAATCTTTTTCCGAAAAGAATAACAGAGATTTTATATCTTAATCATTAAATGAATAATAATTCTTAACAAGAAAATATTTTTATGCTAATTTAATTTTTTTTGGTGTTTTATTTTATAAAAAATTTTTATATAAAATATTTTGTTGCACAAGAAAAAGTTTTATTTTTTTTCAAAAAAAATGGTAAAATAAAAATCAATTTATATTAAAAATATCTTTAATAAAAAAATTGGGTTGATAACCTAAAAAAAATATTAGTCATTTCACAACTCGGCGTAATCTTTATACTTTAAAATAAAATATATTTTAAATTTTTTATATTGCGGTAGATTGTATTTAATTTGTTTTTATAAAAACTGTGCTTATATATTTAAATAATTTATTAATTAAAGTTATGAAAAATGGAATTAAAGGTTTTTATTAGGAATCCTATAAAGAGATCCATAGTATCTATGTTTTTTTAAATAAAAACATAATTTGTAGTTTGTTACTATATTCTTTCTACAGATTGCGTAATATAAAAAAATAATTTTTTAATGAATTTGGACTAATGATTCAGTATGCAAGTACTGTTTAATTATGATGAATTTGATAGCTTTAATCTATAAAAATAGTTTATTTTTATTCAAAAATAAAAAAGTTGAATGTTTTTATTTGTAAGAATAATTCGGGAAATTTAAGTTATAAAAAAAAGAAAACTATCTGTTTTCTAATAGATTTATCGAAATAATTACTTGTTAATAGTCTAATAAAAAAGTTGAAAATTATTGCCATATAGAATCTGATCAAAATCAGATGCTCCCTGTCTAGCAATATTATTAGTGGAATACAATATAGCGTAATGTTTTTATTATAGTTTTAATCTGATTTATCTAGAAATCATGGATTTATTCAGAAAATAAAGTGTAGTATATAAAAACTTAAGTTTTAAATAACGCTATAAAATTCAGATCTTGTTTTTTTTAATTATAGTCTATAAAACATGTTGTTGTGTTTCTTTCTAATGTAGAATTTTTTATTTTTTGAAATTGATTGCCTGGCGGTTCCCTACTCTCGCATGGGGAAGCCCCACACTACCATTGGCGCTACGGCGTTTCACTTCTGAGTTCGGCATGGATTCAGGTGGTACCGCCGCGCTATTTCTGCCAGGCAATTTCTTGAATCTTTATTAATTTACTTTATGTCGTTAAGTTTTATCTTAATAGATAAAATATTTTAAGTCAACATCTATAAATATTTTTTTACTAAATTTTTAAAAATTACTATTTCATAATCAGAACTATAACAGGTTTGTCTTAACAAGACAAGAGATTATGATTATTTTTTTTAAATATTTTATAGAATATTTTGGATATAATTTATTTATAAAATTTATTAATAAAAATTTATTTAATGAGTTCTGCAATAACGTCTCGTTAAAAATAAATTAGATTACATTATAATAATGTAACTTTTATGACACTTTTGATAAAGTGGTTAATATTAGTGTTTATTTACTTTAATAATCTAGTTTTATGAATATTTATACGAAACATTTTATATAAAGAAGGATATTGTTCATTAGTTTCAATAAACTTACTTTTTAAGTATTAAAAAATCAAGATAACTATGTAGTTTTATACAACGTAATGAATTAAAATTTAACGAATTTTATAGGCAAACTAGATTTTTTAAAATATGATTTTAATCAATTATAATAAATAGTTTGTTTATTTTAAAAGTAAGTAATGCGATTTAATCATCATCAATTTTTTTACTCATAATTGACTGATTAGATTGAAGTTGTGTTTAAATGTAACTGTTGTAATGAGATAAGTAAATATTTTATTATTCTTTATGTTATTTAACAGATTTTATCCTATAGAAAGTTTCTATACTTTAGACATGATCTTATTTTTTATTTTTTTATCTTTCTTCTTTTTAAAAGATAGTATTTTTATATAGATTAAATTGTCGTAAATTGCATTTACAGAGTGTTTTTTTTAAGCTTCTTATTGACAGAATGTGATTCTGTTATGAGATATCACATACATTTTTTAGTGGTATGGTTTATCATTATTCAATTATAGTTCCAGGAGTAAAATATTGACGTCGAGAATTAAGAAAATCCTGTACTGACATTATTTTTTTACCTTGTGGCTGTAACTGTCTCAATATTAATATGTCTTTGCCTGTAGCAACATGAATCTCTTTCTTTTTAGTGGCTAATATAGTTCCTGGTTTGTATGAAAGAAATAATTCCTTATTAACACCAGCACTCCATACTTTTATCATTTGTTTTTCTAAATAGAAATAACTGACAGGCCAGGGATTAAAGGCGCGAACACAGCGTTCAAGTTGCGTAGCGCTTAAACTCCAGTTAAGTTTAGCTTCTTCTTTTGTAAGTTTTGTAGCATAGGTAGCAAAAGTGTTATCTTGTGGTTCTCTTATTATCTGATTTCTAGCAATTTGTTCAAGCGTACATATAAGAGCGTCGGATCCTATTTTTTCTAGTTTTTTATATAAAGAAGCGCTAGTATCATCTTTCTGAATCTTATAAACAACTCTATTCAATATAGAACCAGTATCTAATCCAGCATCCATCTGTATAATTGTTATTCCTGTAAAATTATCACCTTTCCATATTGCTCTTTGAATGGGTGCAGCTCCTCGCCAGCGAGGCAATAAAGATCCATGTACATTGATACAGCCAAGTCGTGGAATATTTAAAATATCTTGGGGAAGGATAAGTCCGTAAGCTACAACTACAATAATATCCGGATTTAGTTGAATTAGATTTTCTTTCTCTTCAATTAAAGAGAAAGATATTGGTTGAAATAATGGTATGTTATACTGTTTGGCTAATTGCTTTACGGGACTAGATTTTAAGTGTTTTCCTCGACCTCCAAGTCGATCGGGTTGAGTAAAAACCCCGATTACTTTATGTTTTGTACAAATCAAGGCATTTAAGTGATGTGCAGCAAAATTCGGTGTACCAGCAAAGATAATACGCAAACAATCAAACACAATATTTCCTATTTTATTAGATTATTTTTTTCTCTGAGTTTCATGCGGGCCAGTTTTTCCATTTTATAATGAATACGTTGACGTTTTAGTGGAGAGATGTAATCAATAAATAGTTTACCTATTAAGTGATCCATTTCATGTTGGATGCAAATAGCAAGCAGATCATTTGCTTCTAAATAAAAATTATTACCATAGTAATCTAGTGCTTTTACTTTTACTTTCTCAGACCTAGAAACGGAGCTGTACTGGTACGGAATCGATAAACAACCTTCTTTAGTACTGATTTTTCCGCTATATTCCAATATTGTAGGATTAATTAAAACCAAGCGCTGATCCTGTTTTTTAGAGATATCTATTACAATGATGAGCTGATGAATATCAACTTGCGTAGCAGCTAAACCAATACCGTTTTTAGAATACATTGTCTCAAACATGTCATCGACGATGCGACAAATAGCTTTGTTGACTTTAATGACGGGTTTGGCAATTTTTCGAAGTCGCTTATCTGGATAATATAATATTTTCAGTAACGCCATAATAGTCTTTATTTATATTTAAAATTTATTAAGAATTTTATAAATATTTAGATAGTTATATTTGTTGTTAAAACACTATAAAATGTGTAACCGATTTTTTATTAGAATACTGATTTCTTTTTAAATGTATATTTAAGTTGATAGTTTTAATAAAATTAATTTCATTAAGTTTTTTTATATAATAAAGAGTAACAATAGAATTGATTTTTTTAATAAAAATTCTTGTTCACTAAAGTAGTAAGTGACTAGTTTTTATTGACGTAAAATTTTATGATAAATTCTGTTATTATTAGTAATAATTACTCATATATTTTATGTTTCTCTGAATTTATTGAAAGATTTCAGGCTTAATATATTTTTATAAAAATTAGTGAATTAATGAGCATCTTTTTACTAGATTTTATCTGTCTAACTATATTAGAATATATAAAAATTAATTATTTTACAAAATATTATACATATATTTATATCTTTCTTTAACAATAAAAGATATAGATATATTTGATTCTATGCACCTTAATTATGCCTGTATTAATATATTTTATTAAAGCATTACTAACAATTGTGTTGCATTTATATTAATAAAAGTTTTTATATTAAACCGAAAAGTTAATTTATTTGTCTACTACATCGTAAATTTTTTAATATTTTAAATATTTTGTATATAATTCATTTAAAATTATAGTGAGTCAACAGGACGCTTTATAAATAAACTTATTTGTAAGCATTTATTTTTTTTAATATGTTTCTTTATAACTAACATTACAGTCAAAGTAATATGTTTCTTTTTATTTGTTTTAAAGTGATGCCGATAGTAGGTATTGAACCTACAACCTGCGCGTTACGAATGCGCTGCTCTACCGATTGAGCTATATCGGCGTATGTCAATACACTTTAAGTTAATTTATATCTTCTTTCGAAACATTATGCAAATTTGCAGCACAAGAGTCAAGCTGCACTTATTAAAGCAATACCCCCTAATTGAATAAAGTTGATTTTTACTTGATATATTGAAGAGAGCAGTCTTTAATAGAGATAACTTATTTAGTAGTAATTTTTTACTACTATAATAAATTTATATTTTTTATAAAATCTTTATTAAAAAATTAATTAAATTTAAAAATATTAAAAATAGTTAATAAAATTAATTTATGAATATTTTCTCATGTTTTATTGTATTTGAAGGTTATAATTTGTTCAATAATTCTTTAGAGATCATTCTTCTTTACTTTATTAAAAAACACCTAAAACTTTCTATTAAATAAAAATTTCAGTAATTTTTACATCTTTTTTTTTACACTCAAGTAATTTTACTATAAATAACAATTGTCTTAAACAAGACAAGGAGCATAAAGATGTCTACCATGAAACGTACTAAATTGCTTATACTAGGTTCAGGACCAGCAGGTTATACTGCAGCGCTCTATGCTGGACGTGCTAATTTATATCCAGTTTTAATTACTGGTAAAGTTAAAGGTGGACAACTAACTACTACTCCTCACATAGAAAATTGGCCAGGAGATACAGAGCAAGTAAGTGGTGTATGTTTAATGGAGCGTATGTATGCTCATGCTACAAAGTATAATGTAGAAGTTGTTTTTGATCATATAACAGATGTTAATTTACAAGATCGTCCGTTCCATCTGTTTGGTGATAATAATGAATATATTTGTGATGCTCTGATCATCGCTACTGGCTCTTCACCTACCTATCTAGGTCTTCCGTCTGAAGAAGCATATAAAGGAAAAGGGATTTCTACTTGTGCTACATGTGATGGTTTTTTCTATCGTCATAAGAAGGTAGCCGTTGTTGGTGGTGGTAATACCGCTGTAGAGGAAACATTGTATCTAGCAAATATTGTTAAGAAAGTGTATTTAATTCACCGGCGAGATACTTTTCGTGCAGAAAAGATTCTTATTGATAGACTTACAGAAAAGGTCAATCATGGGATTATTATCCTACATAGAAATTCTATTCTAGAAGAAGTGCTCGGCAATGAAAACACTATTACCGGAATGCGTATAAAAGACACGAAATACAACATTTGTAAAAATTTATCAGTTGATGGGATCTTTGTTGCGATCGGCCATACTCCTAACACTCTGATCTTCGGTAATCAGTTAGATTTGAACAACGGTTATATCCGTGTTAAATCTGGGATAAATGGTAATGCCACCGCTACTTCAATTCTAGGCGTCTTCGCAGCCGGAGATGTTATGGATCATCACTATCGTCAAGCAATTACCTCGTCAGCTACTGGATGCATGGCGGCTCTTGATGCTGTACATTATCTTAGTACTTTAACGTAAAGTATAGATCTTATTAAGATTGGTTTATTTTAAAAGTAGAGAGTTAGAGTAAATTTTTTAATATCTAGGTCTATCTTAAAATGGGTAGAAGTTGAATTTTTATCGAATGTTTTAGTTTCATAGTATTTTATGATATAAACAAATTTATTAGCGTGAATATTAGTATTTATTTATTATTAATAATAGTTGCTCTTTTTTTTATATGCAAATTTATTGTTACTAGTATCTAACTATTTCCTTGTTTTTTTTTGTGTTTAAATTGTTGTATATTTAAAGATATATTATATTTTAATTACATGGATTTGCATGTTACTGATAAACAGCACACAAAAAGTAATTATATATTATCTATGAATCGTTTATTATGATTAAATTTTTATACATATTCTTTTTTTTAAAGCCTACGAAAGAAATCATAATAATTAGGTTCATAGTGTCATGAGTACAGTTAATAAGTAATTCATAGTCTAGGTTAATGTTTATATAATTTATATAGATAATGTTATCATTTATTAAATAGTTTTATTTTAAAACGTAATAAAGATTTAATTTGATTTATAATTTACTTATATTATTAATATTTAAATAAAATCTAATTATTTTTTTTTAAATATTAATTGTTATTAATCTCATATTAAGTTTAAATATTATGATAAGCAGTCTATTTTAAAATTATATTGTAGTGTTAATTGGCACTGGATCTCTTTACTAATCAAGATTAAAGTAGATTTATTTATTATAGTTTATGTAACTAATTATTTCTAATTACCTTTCCGCTTAAAGCATCAAGTATTATAGAAGGTTTTTTTTGGCCTGCTATCGCTTCCTCTAGAACGGGAAATGCAGTTCCAAATTGTTCTCGTATTTCTTCGGCAGTCATCGCTGGGGGTTGACCTGTTAGGTTTGCACTGGTAGAAATAAGTGCTTTTCCAAATGCAAGAGAGAGTCGTTGTATTGGTTCAAACGCACTAACCCTTACAGCTATAGATTTATGGGTTCCTGTGATCCAAATTGGAGTCGCAGGATGAGCTGGTATTACCCATGTAATTGGGCCGGGCCAACTGGAAAAAATACGAGTTTTTATAGCCTCGTTTAAAGCTTCATTATTAATATATTTTTTTAATTGAGTATAATGTGCAGCAACTAAAATAAATCCTTTTTCCCACGATCGTTTTTTTAGTTTCAAAAGCGCTTGAACTGCATATTTTTTCTCGGGATCACAACCTAACCCAAAAACAGCTTCAGTTGGATAAGCAATAACATCTTGATTGTGAAGTGCAAAAACAAGATCTGTGATATTGCTAGAAAGAGATGTAATTTTCATAATAATATAGCACCGACATACTAGTTATATGACCCATTAAGGTTCCTTTTATCAAGCTTAAAAAAAAGACAATAGATCTTATTGGATCTAATCTTTGCCAATAAAAATATTTATAAAATTTTAATTTGAATTAAAATAATTAGTTTAATTTTTAATTAATTCCTTTTATTTTTTTTGTTATTTTAACTAGAATTCTTCTTCTATCGTATTATAAGAAAACTAACTAAAAGATTTTTTTTGATTTGTTTTGTTTTAATGGAGAACAACAATAAACTATATCGCTTAAAAATCCATTTACATTTTTTAGAACATATATACGTAAGTAGAAAAAAACCTCTACAAAATGGCGGTTGAGAAAAAGATTTGATAAAAAAATATCATTAAACTCATTTTTTCATACAATAAACATTTAGAAAATATCTAATAATGTTTTTATTTTTATGCGATAAGGTATGATACGTTAATTTCTGTTTTTATAAATTTATTTTTCAAAAAAAAATGAATATTTGTACAATAATTAGCTAACTTATTAGACTTGTGAAAGATGATGGGTTTTTATATATACGAATTTTGTTAACAAATGAAAAGAAATCATACTGTGACTCTATCATAATTTAGGTCATAAGGAAGAGTTTACTCATCAATAAATTCATAGATAAGAAATAATTTAATGAACATATGTTAAAAAAAATAAACCATATTCTCTATAATAAATATTGTTATTTATATTATAATGTTAGGTATTAATTATTAATTTAGAATAAATTATAAAATATGTTTAATGATTTATAATGCTAGTTATTTAAATAATTACTACTCTGTTGATCATAGTAATTATTTTTATATACATGAATTTATAAAAAGTAGTTAATGTTTTTTTTTAAAACTTTTTTATTTAAAAATTTTTAACAAACGTGCTGTTTACTAGCTCAATTTAAAAGTATTGATTTACTTGAAGTATTTAAAATTTTTTTAGACGATAAAAAGTTTTTATTTATTACATTTAATAAGATTTTTATCTTTTATTTTAAGTTTTAATAATAACGGATAGTTTTTTATTTATATGATAAAAATCATGCTTATTTGCACCTATATTTGTTGAAATAAATATTAATTTATTATTTTTAATATTTATGCACTTCTGGATCGTAAGATGTATAATCAAGCTTTTATTTATTTCTTTGAATAACTCACCTGTTGATGAAAAATAATTTTTTTATCGTGCGAAATAATTAAGCGGGTATACTCTTGATGAATTATCTATTCAGGCAAATTTAGTGATCCCTGTTAATCTTATACGCAATAAAGAATAGAGAAGAGATTGGATGTTTATTAGAACATTATCTTGGTGCTCGTCCTAGAAGTAGATCTGAACGGGATTTCAAAACTATTGGTGTTGAGCTAAAAACTATTCCAATAGATTCTATTAGTCGACCTTTAGAAGCCACTTTTCGTTGCTATGGCTCCATTGATCCGTAATACTGATATAACTTGGAAGAGTGCTTATATTTGGCTATAAATTAGCGCGGGTACTTTGGATTCCTGTTGAAGGGTTATATACGATTCTTTTAGCATCCATCGGATTTTAGATCTACTATTGCTGAACCCCGAATAAAGAAGAAAAATTAGAGTTGCATCGAGATTGGGAAGGGTTAATGAATCTAATTGTATCAGGCAAAGTTGGAAAAAAATTACGACTCGATATGGGCAAGTGCTACAATTAGGGCCGAAAGCAGTCAATAATCGATCTTTAACAGCTGCAATAGGTGAATTGAGCCAACCTATCTTTACGTTACCGCGCGCGTTTTATTATAAAAAAATTTTACTAAAAAATATTAGCTCAATATTTATGGTCTTGATCAAAATAATAATCGTTAAAATAACGTGTTTCTCTTCGCTTGTTTTATTGCATCAATTTTTTCGAAAAAGAATATAGATATTGTTAAAGAAATTTATTTATATTATTGTGTTATATAATAAAAAGATATACAATTATATTTTTAATAAATCATATAAATAAAATATTTTATATTAATAAAATCTTGATCATGCCATTATTATAATCGCACTAAATCCTAATTGTATTATTAATATTTGTTGTTTTTTTAAAATTAACTTTTAACATTTTTCTAATATTAAGTAATTGTTTTCTTTTTTTTTATATTCTTTAAAATCAAATATTTATGCATTAATAGCATAAATATTACCATTTCTTGCCTGAATAATCAGTTTGTTACCAGCAACAATAGAAGTAGATATTAAACCTGTACTATTTAATTTTTTTTTAGAGATAAATTGTCCGTCCTTATTATGAAGCCAATAAAGGTATCCTTCTGCGTCACCTGTAATAATATAGTCTCGATACATGGTTGGTGGTGTGAGTTTACGATTTAGTAGCGCTTTTTGACACCAAAGAGTTTTTCCATTTTCAACATTCAGTGCTGTGATATAGTCATTTTTATCCATAACATAAATTCGATTGTTTTCTATCAAAAAATTAGTTAAAGGACCTATTTCTCTCGACCATATTATCTGACCAGAGTAAAGATCTATCGCAGAAAAGTTGTTGTCATGAGTTAGTGTATAAATTACACCATTTATGATAATTGGTGTTGTTTTTACAGTATTTATATGAGAGGTTTCCACAGAAGAATTTATAGGTGAAATGTTTCTTTGCCAAATTAGATGTCCTTTGTTAATCATAACAGCGCTAATAGACCCGTTATCACTCCCTATGATTGCAGCACCATACGCTATTGCTGGTGTAGAGGCACCACGTAATTTAAGGAGGGGTACATCAAGAGAGACAGTCCATTTTACCAAACCATTTTTTTCATTAAGTCCTTGTAAAATACCATTATTAGTATGAATTACTACTATATTATTACTTATTACCGGTCTAGATAAACCTTCTCCGATAATGTCTGTTTCCCATATAATGGTGCCATTTTTTGCATCGAGCGAATACACTTTAGCTAATTCACTAGCAACGTATAATCGTGAAGCAGTAGCCGCGAGACCTCCAGAAAGATTAGTAAGATCATTTTGTGAAAAAAAACCTTTTTTGACGAAAAGGTTGGTGGACCATAATTCTTTTCCACTATTAACATCGATTGCTTTTATTGTTCCTTTATGATCTGTTATGAAAATGCGGTTATCTTGCCAAGCAAACTGCACGATAGGATAAATATTGCCATGTCCCAAACCAGATGAGTAGCTCCATATTATTTTTGGTTCAAAGTGGTTTTCTACTTTAGGTAATAATGACATACTTGTCAGATTTTCTTTTTTGTTAAAGCAGGAACATCCATATAACAAAATAGCACCTAACATTAATGTTATAAATTTAATTACATATAATTGCATAGAATTTTCTCAACTAGGCAAATTATCGAGTTTTATGCGGACAAGCATCTTTAATGCTCCTGAACATAAGGCTTGTTTGTAAGCAGCTCGCGCTTCCTTGTTGTTACCTTTTATTGACTGTATATCACCATAGATATCGGCTACTAGGGCAATCCACCCCTCACCCTTAATTTTAGTGAGAGTTTTTAATGCACTATTTATATGTTTCTGTTCTAGTTGTAATCGCGCTAGTCGTAATCTAATAAGTGATTGTAAATTAGAATCACGAGTTTGAATTAGCGATTTTTTCAGCTGATTTTCAGCTTTAAGAAAATCACCTTTTTCTATAAATCGGCGGGCTAGATCCATTGAGACAAACGCATCGTAGTTATTGCTCTTGATATTAGAATAATATTGCACGATATTTAATAATCGAGAATCAGCTGTTTTTTTATTTAAAGCTGTGTGTAGTTGACGCCAGGTATATGATTCTTTAATCATAACATCATTATTATGCTGATATTGATTCCAATAACACCAAAGTATCAGAGCGCTAATGCTAAATGCGATTCCTATTGCTAACGATTTTTTATAACTAATAAAAAAATGAAAAAATAGGCTGCATCGTTTTTTATTAGCTGTGCATAGATTCATTTTTATGAAAAACCTTTTCTTCAATTTACAATTAACTCCAGTCGATTAGCGACGTCTCTTTGATGTACTATTTCTTGATTACCTGTATCTAGATATTTGATCACTACTCTTCCAGATTCTACTTCTTTCTTCCCTAAAATTAAAACAATTTTAGCTTTACACTTATCAGCATGGATAAACTGTTTTTTTACACTTTCTTTACCGTAATTGGTAATTAAACGTAAAGAAGGAAGAGCATCCCTTAATTGCTCTGCTAGCTGAAGTGCTTCACTTTGTAAGCTTTTTTCTGCTAAAATTAAATACACGTCAACATGTCTTGTGATAGCACAATTAGGCATCACTGCGTGCATTAAACACATGAGGCGATCTAGCCCTAAAGCAAAACCAACTGCAGGGGTGGTTCGTCCGCCGAGTTGCTCAACTAGACCATCGTAACGTCCACCTCCGCAAATAGTTCTTTGTGACCCCAAAGAGGTTGCAATCCACTCAAAAACTGTATTATTGTAATAGTCTAAACCTCGCACTAATCTCGGATTAATAGTATATGTAATTTTAGATCGGTCTAAAAGATGACATAAAGTATCAAAATGAATTTGAGAATGATCATCAAGATAATCAGTTAAAACTGGTGCATCATGAAGGAGAACCTGAATATCAGGATTTTTTGTATCTAATATTCGCATCGGATTAGTATGCATACGACGCTGGCAATCTTCATCCAATTGATTTTCATGTTTTTTTAAAAATCTTACTAATTCCTCACGATATCGTATCCTTGAATCAATCGAGCCAATGGAATTTAATTCTAATGCTACATATTTGGTAATTCCGAGTGTTTGCCAACAACGAGCAGTGAGAAGAAGAAGTTCGGTTTCTACAACTGGTCCTTGCTCACCAAATATTTCAACACCTATTTGGTTAAATTGACGATAACGGCCTTTCTGTGGGCGTTCATACCGAAACATTGGTCCCATATACCACATGCGTTGTTCTTGATTATATAGTAAACCATGTTCAATACTTGCACGTACGCAACCGGACGTGCCTTCTGGTCTAAGGCTTAAGCTTTTATTATTAGGATCAAGAAAAGTATACATTTCTTTTCCTACTACATCAGTCACTTGTCCAATGGCGCGTTGAAACAATTGGGTTTGTTCGATGATCGGTAGTCGAATTTCGGTATAGCCATACTTAGATAATATATTTTTAATTATACTTTCTACACGTTGCCATAGCGCGGTTTCATGAGGTAAATAGTCTTTCATTCCGCGAATAGCTTGGATCTTTTTTGGCATCTTGAATTTATATCCTCTATTCTTTCTCTATTAGATGGACAGTGATACGATTATTCTTATCTATAATTGCTGCTTTTTTGCGAATTCGAGCTTCTAATTGATCAATGATTAATGTATTATCCAAACGTTCTTTTTGGCGAATACCATGTTCATAATAGCTGCTTTTATTATGACTACCAGTTACACCCACTGTAGATAGTGTCGCTTCACCTGGACCATTTACTACACAACCGATAATAGATACATCCATGGGTGTGAGGATGTCATTTAATCGTTTTTCCAAGGTGTTGACGGTATTGATAACATCAAATTCTTGACGTGAACACGTTGGGCAAGCAATGAAATTAATGCCATGCATACGAATCTGTAGTGATCTCAGTATGTCGAAAGCAACCTTTACTTCTTCTATAGGGTCAGCCGCTAAAGAAATACGCAGGGTGTCACCTATTCCTTCGCTCAAGAGAAGACCAAGGCCAACTGCAGATTTTACAGCCCCACTACGCGCTCCTCCAGATTCAGTTATTCCGAGATGCAGAGGCTGATCTATCTGAGAAGCGAGAAGCCGATATGATTGTACAGCTAAAGAAACATCAGATGCTTTCACACTGACCTTAAACATATCAAAGTTAAGTCGGTCAAGAATATCTATATGTCGCATAGCTGACTCTAAAAGAGCTTCCGGTGTAGGTATACCGTATTTTTTTTGTAAACTTTTCTCAAGAGAACCAGCATTCACTCCAATACGGATTGGGATATTGTGATCACGAGCACAATCTACCACGGAGCGGATACGTGATTCATTACCGATATTTCCTGGATTTATACGTAAACAATCGACACCATATTTAGCAACTTTGAGAGCTATGCGATAATCGAAATGAATATCTGCCACTAAAGAAACAGACACTTGTTGTTTTATAAGTTTTAATCCCTCCGCAGCATCCATATCTGGAACAGATACACGAACAATATCAACACCGCTGCGCTCTAACGCCCGTATTTGTTGAACTGTTGCTGAAACATCAGTAGTCTTAGTATTAGTCATCGATTGAACTGCAATGGGAGCGTTATTTCCGATTGGGACCTTCCCAACATAAATACGCTTTGATTTTCGACGGATTATAGGTATGAAACTATGCATTAAACTTTCTCCACCCTTGCCGACTAGTATGATTTTTTATTAAAAAGCAATAAGTTGCATAATGTGATATGATCGACTAAAACGATTGAAATCTACCGATTTACCTTTATAGTGCACTTGAATAATGGAAGGACTACCAATTTTAATGTATATGAAGCTTTATCTGCAAGATTGAGTTGGTTTTTTTTTAAAACGCATATTACTGTTTTTATATATCTTTAATTGTAATTTTCTAGAAAATACTGGCCAAATAAACTTATAACCTAAGTGTTAACATTAAATTAATGAGAATATATTCTAATTTCAGCGATTTAATATAAATTATAGAAAACATGTAGAAATTAGGATTGGTTACTTGACCTGATTTTATTGCTGAGGTCAGACAACTTAAATCATTTGTTCTTGCGATTGTTGACATGATTTTATCTCTACGAAATAACATGAAGATTGAGTTGTTATGTTAGCAGTATCTGGTTGTTCTTGATAATTTTTCAACCACCAGGAAGCCATGAAACAAATCACTATAAATAGGACAATCCATATAAAATTCATTAACCAATTTTCATGTTTTCTAGTTGTTTTTCTAAACAAAAAACACTTCCGTGGTTCTATTTTCGATAGTTGTATTGGATATTGTTTCGTGATGATGGGAGTCAGTTCTTCTTCAGAAAGATGTACTAAGCGTGCATAAGAACGAATATAGCCACGTAAAAAAGTTGTAGAAAGATTAGGGTTGACCTGATCGTCTTCGATATCCCGAATAGTAGATAGTTTAAGGCATAGTCGTTCGGCTATTACCTGTTGGCTTAAACCCATACCTTCTCGAGCTCGACGTAACCGTCCGCCTGTTGTGATTGGTGGTGTATCTTGAAGCACTTCAGTCTTCATGAGTTGGAAATTACTGTGATAATTTTCGGATAATAAAATATTTACCCAAGCTTTTTCATATAAACGTTACATACTATTTTCTAAGTTGGTTAATTTAGATGAACAATTGTATCATTATCAATTTCTAGCTTTTGGCAAAAAGTATATAATAAAACTATGTATCGTAGAGCGTTTATTCTTTAAAGTTTTCGCTTGATATTTATTAATGTATGATATGAAACCTCCACAATATATTAGGTAGAAGGTAGTTTCTTTACCTTTCGTGTAAAGAAAATATTTAGTTGTAAACTACTTCCTGATTTGTAAAAATTTACAGATATACTCTGATACTAGTCGATTTTATCGAAAATTAACAATTAATGCAATTTTAAGAAAGTGCTAATTTTAAAAGTATATAAGAACTTAAATGATATCAAAAAGCACCTTGTTTGTATTTATTGTAACATAATTTTATAGATAATTTTCTTAGATTCTAAGATAGCAGTTTTTATCGGTTTTATTAATTAATAGACTTTTTATCTTTATTTATTATTTAATTAATTAAATTTTTAAATTAACAGTTATAAAATAGGATCTATTTCTAATACTTAAGCAATTAAGCTATATTTAGTTTTCAGCCTAGATAATATGCAGCAATAGAGGGGGATCATTGAAATAAATCTATATTGCGAATATATAAACAATAGCTAATAAAGAAATTAATAATTTTTGTAAAAGTAATAATACGATTAGCTAATCTATATTATTTTTTTAGTAAGATAGTTGATAGGCAATATCAAATATTTCCATTTAAAAAACTTTATTTCATATACTTTTCGTCTGATCGTATATACTCTTGAGAAAGAAAACGTTTTGTTCGGTCGATAATTTCTCCGGATAATTGTCCACAAGCAGCGTCAATATCAACACCGCGTGTTTTACGTATAATAACAGTAAAACCATAACCTCTTAATATCTTAGCAAATCGATCTATGTGATTATGCGAGCTACAAGTGTAAGGTGCATTTGGAAATGGATTCCAAGGGATAAGATTAATCTTGCAAGATATATTTTTTAAAAGTTTTGCTAATTCATGAGCGTGTTCAATCTTATCATTAATTTGTTTTAGCATCACGTATTCTATGGTAACACCGTTTTTATTTGCTTGTGAGTGTTCTAAATAACGAGATACCGCTAATAGAAGAGCTTCAATATTATATTTATGGTTAATTGGAACAATTTCGTTGCGAATAGTATTGTTTGGTGCATGAAGAGAAATAGCCAGCGTAACATCTATCATCTTTCCTAGGATTTCTAATCCTGGAACGACGCCAGAAGTAGAGAGTGTAACTCGTCGTTTTGATAAACCAAATCCAAAATCATCTAACATAATTTCTATTGCAGGTATTACATTTGTTAGATTTAACAGAGGTTCACCCATTCCCATAATAACTATATTAGTAATAGAGCGTCGGTGTAAAGGGTTGGTTAGACCAATAATCTTTGATGCTTGCCAAACTTGACCGATAATTTCTGAAACACGAAGATTGCGATTAAACCCTTGTTGAGCGGTAGCGCAGAAAGTGCATTTTAAAGCACACCCAACTTGGGTTGATATACATAATGTGGCCCGTTTTTTTTCGGGGATATAGACCATCTCAACTTGTTGATGATCTATGATAATACTCCATTTGATAGTTCCGTCAGATGACCGTTTTTCTTGAGCAATTTTCGGTGCACGAATTTCTGCTAAATTTTTTAATTTAGTTCGCAAATTTTTATTAATGTTTGTCATTTGATCGAAATCATTGCAGAAATAACAATAAATCCATTTCATCACTTGATCAGCACGAAAAGCTTTTTCTCCCAATGATAGGAAAAAATCTCGCAATTGCTGGCGGTTCATATCCAATAGGTTCATAGTCTATTAAATAACCAATCAGAAAATATTAATGATGAAGATTTAAAGAATAAAGAATAATGATAATAAGATCATTATAATGTAGCACACGAAAATTATATATGATTGATTGTAAATAAATATAAATTTAAAAGCAATAAGGTTACTTTAATTATAAACTATTTTTTATCTTAAAGATTTTAACTTAAGTTCAGGTTCATATTGTTGAGCGTAAAGCATAGATCAATGTTTTCTTCTCCTCAGAAAGCTGTAAATAAATAAGAAAAAATTTAAATATAGAGAATACAATAAATAGTTTGAGTTTATAATATCTACTATAAAGTTTTACTTTAGTACAACAAAACTAATGATACTGTTTTAGTAAACAGTATCAGTTAAACTTAATTTAGTTGTAAAATTATCTATTATTGTTTATTTAAATATATGCTTTCATCTTAATCTGTTAAAAATCACTATATCAATGATAGTGATTTTTCTTTTTAGCTATAGTTGAATAGTAATTGCTTGCTAGAATAATTTTAACGATTTGCTCTTATTGTCTATCTTGATGTATGGATTGGTGAAATTATAAATTTATATAATTTTATGTTAATATTATCAAGTTTTTTATAGAGGTATAAAACTATTTTTTGGTTTTTTAAAACTGGACAAGTTCTTGTGTGTTTATTAAATATAAAATATTTCACATAATTAGTATGTATATGTTTCATGTTAAAGTAAAATCTTCTTTTAATTCGAATTTAAATATAAATATTTCAACAAAAGTTTTATCAGATTTAAACAATATCATTTTTTTGTATAATGTATTAACTAGCATTGCAACTAAGCTTGAACGCTTGAATTCATGTTATTTAATCCATCATGTTATAAACAAAGATAGAAATCTTTCTATGATTGTAATATTTAACGACGATTATGAGCATAATTGCATAATATAGATAAAATAAATTGCCGTTTTTAACAAATTTTTTTACGATCATGGGTCGTATGCGACATTCTTTACCGATAATATAAAATTGAAGTATTTATACTGTTAGTTAAGAAATCACTAGCTAAGAAAAATAGGCTATCTTATACACGTGAGTATACTAGTACTTATAAATATATTGAGTTAAATATGTTTTCTAGAAAAAATTAGTTTTAATAATCATCTACTATTTAGGTGGGATTGAGGCAATCAGATTATTGTAGCAATTAATAAAATAATACTATTAGTAATTTAGTAATTTAGTAATTTAAAAACATTATTTTCTTCTTCAGAAGAAAAATTCTGTTTAAAAAATTCAGAAGACTAGTGATCGACTTTTATAAAAAAAATTATTGAAGATAAACCTATATGCTTTTTAAAAATATTTATATTTTAAATCACTTATTGATGTAAGGTTGCAACCTTAAAACTTTGAAACCTTAACAGGCTAACTTCTCTATTACTGAGGCTCAATATGAAAACTCAACTTAAAGAATTACTTGAATTTCCCTGTCTTTTTACCTATAAGGTGATCGGGTTTGCTACGCCTAAATTACTTATCCAAGTATTAAAAGTTATAGAATTTTATACCCCTGGAAACTATTTATCGTTGATTAAAAAAAGCAAAAAAGGAAATTATCATTCTATTTCAATTACTATTAGAGCAACTGATATCAATCAGATAGAAACTTTATACGATGAGTTAAGTGCAATTGAGATTGTACGTGTTGTATTATAAGGTAAGAGAGAATTATGTTAGAACATCTCATTGTTCGCCAACTTGGTTTGCAACCCTATGAACGTGTTTTTCTAGCGATGCATCGATTTAATGATAAACGTAACGCTATCATTCCTGATGAAGTTTGGTTAGTACAACATCCAAATGTTTTTACCTTAGGACATGCTGGTAAAATCGAGCATATCTTGGATCCAGGTGACATTCCAGTTATTCAAAGTGATCGAGGGGGGCAAGTAACTTTTCATTCTCCAGGACAACAGATAATGTACGTTTTAGTAAATTTACGTCGACGCCAATTAAGTGGACGAAATCTGATTAAGCTCTTAGAACATACAATCGTTAATACTTTGTCCCATTTTTCTATTATCGCTGATACATTAACAGATGCGCCAGGTGTATACGTCGAGACTAAAAAGATCTGCTCTCTCGGATTGCGTATCCTAAAAGGATGTTCCCTTCATGGTTTAGCCCTTAACGTAGCTATGGATCTTTTACCTTTTCTTCGTATTAATCCTTGTGGTTATCCTGGTTTGCAAATGACTCAAGTAAGCGATATCGTTCCAGGAACTGGTATCGATGATGTCCTACCAGTATTACTTAAAGAATATCTACAATTAATGAAAGTATCTGTTTCTGAAATCTATCACTGGGACCCAAATCATTATAATTGATAATAATGGGATAATATAGAGGTAGAAAAATATTGATGTTAAAATTTAGAAGCATGTTTTTAATTACAACTAAAATACATTAATATAATTTCTTTTTTTTTATTTTTTTTATGCAAGAAATTATTTTATATATACTTTTAATTTTTGATTTTAAAATTGGACTTATGCTAAAATGGTGAAATGGATACGAGAGAATAGATTTGTTAAATCTTACGAGGATGAAAAAAAATTATTAATTCCTATTAAACACCTCCCAGATAAAAAACCACCTGCCTTACAGAAGCCATCTTGGATGAAAATTAAATTACCAGTAGACTTCACTCGAATTGATCGAATTAAGACAGAAATGCGTAAAAATGACTTACACTCAGTATGCGAAGAAGCTGCTTGCCCTAACTTAACAGAATGCTTTAATCATGGCACAGCTACCTTTATGATATTAGGCGCTATTTGTACTCGTCGTTGTTCTTTCTGTAATGTTACATATGGTCGTCCTGTTAATCCGTCTGTTAACGAACCGGAAAAATTAGCAAAAACAATTGCTGATATGAGGCTACGTTATGTTGTAATAACATCCGTTAATCGTGACGATCTACGTGATGGTGGTGCGCAGCATTTTGTTGATTGTATTAAGGCTATCCGACAAAAAAACAAAGATATTCGCATTGAAATTTTAGTTCCTGACTTTCGAGGCTGTTTAGATCGCGCCTTGGCTATTCTGCAGACTGCGCCGCCTGATGTTCTAAATCACAACCTAGAAAACGTTCCACGTCTCTACGATCAAGTGCGTCCTGGAGCTAATTATCATAGATCTCTAAAACTCTTGCAAAATTTTAAAATAGCTAATCCGAATTTACCAACAAAATCTGGTTTGATGATGGGGTTAGGGGAAACTAATGATGAAATAATTGAAGTTATGCGAGATTTACGTCTTCATGGAGTTACTATGTTAACGTTAGGGCAATATTTACAGCCTAGCCAAGCGCATCTACCCGTTCAGCGTTATGTTTTTCCAGAGGAATTTAATCAAATGAAACAAAAAGCTCTAAAGTTGGGTTTTACTCATGCGGCATGTGGGCCTTTTGTTCGATCATCTTATCATGCAGACGATCAAATGCAAGGAATAGAGGTTAAATGATCTGTATTTAAAAATATTCATCAAAAAAAAGTAAAAATGTTTGTTTTGCTTTTTTTAAAAAATATTATTTTTAGTCAGGAGAAACATAAGGTTCTCTTTTTTTTGTGAGGTATAGTGATTTTTTTAGATTTTATCTACAAATTAAGATATCTATTCTAAAGTTTTAATTAAAAATTAAATATTGATACAATCGAATAAAGTAAACATCTTATTAAAGATGTTTGTAATACCTACTTGAACAAGTAGGTGATTAAATATTAATTACACATATTTAACTCTAATATTGTTAATCTAATAAAACACAAGAGATGAACAATAAAAACAATATAGTTTTAATGCATATAAAATATGTAGTTGCTGTATAATTGACTAATTGGATTGCTACAGTACATAATGTTTTTATATACTTATGTAAAGTATAATACTTTTTATAAAAATTTAACATTATCAAACAGACTTTTATAGCTGTTTGTATAACTGCTAAAATACTAAACTATCTTTAGCTAAACAGAACAATAATTACCAGAAATTTGATTTTTTTAATATATTACTTATATTTGCAATATATATTGCATTGATGTTATTTGACTCTTTGGGGGGGGGAAGCATAGGTAGTTTTATCTCTTTTATGACTAGCGGGGGGGCATTTCATACAACTTTTTTAAAATTTTTTTATAAAAAAATATTGTTAAAAGTTAGTAATGTTACAGAAAAATTGAGCCTATACATTATAGTATGTATTGTAGATTACATGTAAATTATTTTGTTCTCGCTGGATTTGAATAGAGAAAACATGTATTTATTTTATTTTTTTACGAAGTAACTATCTATTCACTTGAATCAACAATTAAACATGAAACTTGATTAGTATTTTATACTTAAAGTACTTAATCTAACAATGATTAATTACTATTTTTCTGAGTAATATTAATAAATTTTTTTATTTTACACGGATTAAGAATCCACTTGTTTCTCTAAAAAGTACGAAAAAATTAAATACACACATTATAAGAAAATGCGCATACGTACATATATTAAATTGTTAGATAAAATTTATTATATTCTTTTTTTTATGTGGGGATTAGTTCCTAACTAAGTTATATGATCGATAATTAACAAAACTATTGTTTTTAGACATAGGAAAATGTTGATAACCATTTAGTTATCTTAAGAATACAAGACAAAATTTTAATTTGATAATAAAAACTTGTTTAAAATTTTTTTTGATACGAGAAGTCTTCTCTTAATCATGGATCCATGTTAATTAGGAATAGAATTATATAGTCATTTCTTTTTCTATAAGTAGTATTAAAATATGGATAACTTTAATATGGATTTCTTGAATACGATCGGCATAACCGATATGAGAAACACGAATTTCTATGTCAGCTTTACCTGCCATTTTACTACCGTTTTCACCTGTAAGAGTGATTACTCGCATCCCTTTAGCATGTGCAGTATCAATTGCCCGGATAATGTTTGTCGAAGTGCCGGAAGATGAAATACCGAGTAATATATCCCCTTTCTTTCCTATCGATTCTACGTAGCGTGAAAAGACTTGCTCATAACCGAAATCATTGCTCACACAGGATATATAGCTCGGATCGCATATAGCGATCGCTGGATACCCAATGCGATTCTCACGATATCGACCGGTTAACTCTTCGGAAAAATGCATTGCGTCACAATGTGATCCTCCATTTCCGCAAGATAGTACTTTCCCTTGAATTTTAAATGTATCCGAGATAAGTTTAGCTGCGTCTTCAATAGATTGAATATTGCGATTATCGAGAATAAAGTTTTGCAATGTTTTCAATGCGGCGTTAAGTTCATTTCGGACTAAATTTTGATACATAAGCATTTCTCATAATTGATTTTATCGATAAATCATTTTCTCTATATTTTAATAATTTTATAAAGTTGCTTATAATCTGTTTATATTACTTATATAAGTAATGTGATTTATATCATGATTCTTAAATAATAATAAAAATATTAAAATTAAAGTAATTCAATTATAATACAGAAAAAAATAAGCATAAATCTTTAATAAGATAATTTAAAGATTCAGAATTTTCAAATAGATAAAAGAAAGTAATATTATAATATTAGCCGTGGTTAGTTTTCTATTCAAAAATTATTATCAATATTTTTATTTTTAGTTTTCTATTAGTTTTTTACCTTGATACTAAAATGTTGAGTTGATATGTTTTTAAATTTAATAATCTTCAGATTAAAAAATTTGCTTGTTAGCGGAAATAAACACTATAAATTAATATACAAATGTTTTAAGCATACTAAATATTTCAGATGATTTTTTTTAAAAAATAAAGAAAATCAAAAGTTTTTCATGAAAAGATATAAACGCTATATTTATATTGTTTCATGAAAGGTAAAAATATTGATTATTTTAAATAAAATTAAAAGATAAAATAAATTACCGTTCTTTAAGATGTAGTATTAAATTGAAGTAAAACTAATAAACATTCCAATAATTTAAATTTATTAAAATATATGAACAGTGAAAGTGTGATATTTATAAGTTTTATAGGAATCTTCATAAGCTAACAAGTAAAGAGTTTAAGATTATTTCTTAGTAATCTAAAACGGATTATAATTTAATGTTGATTTAGCTCGATATTGGTTAAGAAAATCAAGTTATTAAAAATTAATTTTATTTAAATATAATTAATTAAAATATTAAATAAAATAACGATGTTAAATTTATACATATAATGTTAAAGTTATTATTAATTTATCTATTAGTTATATTTTTGTCTTCATATTAAAACTAATCTTGTTATGTTTTCGATTAAAAACTATTGCTGTTTTACGGAAAAAAATTGAGACAAAATTTAGGTGAAAAATCTTAAATTTTAAGATGTGGCAATTTTTAGATGTAATTAAGTTGTTAATAGCAGTTAAAAGGTTAACCCTCCCATTTCTAACATAAAGCCAGCAGGGAGGGATTGAGACGTTATCCGTTAGTTAAATAAGAAATATTACTTCATTAATTTGAACTATAAAGTAGTCACATTAACTGCTGAAGGACCTTTTTGTCCATCTTGTATTTCAAATTCAACATTCTGACCTTCGGCTAGTGTTTTAAAACCGTTACCCTGAATAGCGGAGAAATGAACAAACACGTCTTTACTACCATCGGCCGGAGTGATAAAACCAAAACCTTTAGATTCATTAAACCACTTCACTTGACCTTTAATCTTTGCCATCTTGCATATTTCCTTAGGACTGTTTAAATCGCCTTTTGGCGATATAGAGACAAACTGAAATCGTTACTGCTTGAGGCACTCAAGAATAAGGATCGGCAGAGAAGTGGTATGCAACGAATTTATCGGTGCGCAAAACCTCTTTACTGAAAATGCCATTCATATGCACAACTGTACCTCAGTTTACCCAACTGGGTTATTACATACTATCTAAATAATCGCAAGCCATTTTTAATCAAGACTGCATATATTATATATAATCAATATACGTCACTATTTGTTTAGAATCAGTAAATCGTGAAAGATTTTTCTTGTTCTTGATTTTTTTTATACGTTATTAATTATATTATATTTTATGTGTATAAATTCTATTTATATTAGAAATTTTAATTTATAGATGTAATTAGATTTAAATCATCACCATAATTCTAAAACATGATATCTAAATGGTAAAGAAAAAAATTTTAAACAAAAAAAAATGCTTCATGTACGAGATAACAAAGAAAATAAGAGAGCTTTTTAATAATATAATTCAAAAATTTGTTCTTGTTGAATCGGAATAGAAACAACATCCCTGATCTGGATGGTTTTTGCAACTGATATTATTGTTTGTATTATTATTGCTATTTTGCAATTAAAGGACATATTTTTACACTTTTCAGTTATTATTTATAATTATTAGATTACTTTTTATTTTAGATTTATGAGAAAACACCGTTGTTTATAAATTAGAATGTTTATTCTAAATTATATTTGATTTCTTAAATGTATTAGGAGTAACCATTATTACTGAAGGTAAAGAGAATATAAATAGCATTTTTCTTGACACAACCACTATATGATATAAATTGCATATAATAGTTTATGTTATAGAAATAATTTTTCTCTAAAAAAGCAGATTTACATATATAATATGTATACATCAACATTATTAATTTTGATTAATAATATTTTTATATATCATTAAATATAAATATACTTTTATAATAAAGTAGAGATGAAATAACTTCTTTCTTTGAGTAAAAACTAGAATTAATATTTTATTGAAAATTTTTTTATATGTATTTCTGATTATTAATCATATGTAAATATATAAATAATAGCACAATAAAGAAATCTATAAAAATTCATTATTGTAAATAATATTGATAAAAATATTACTTCTACTATTATTAAAATAATTTACTTCTTTGTTAAGATAAATTTACTTAAATAAGTAGTTGTTAGATTTTAAATTAATATTTAAATACCGACATTCTTATCTAAGTTGGGTAGTTAAAGTTTTATTTAAATTGAATGTTGTAATAAAAAACTGTCTAAAATAAAAATTTTAACTTATTTTTTAATTTTTTTTATACTCAAAAAAAATATATTAAAAGGAAAAAACATGGCATTTTATAGTACGAATGAACTTCGTTCTGGTCTTAATATTATTTTAGATGGTGAACCATGCACTATTATTGAAAATGAGTTCGTAAAACCTGGAAAAGGTCAGCCATTTAACCGGGTTCGTTTACGAAAACTCGGATCGGGAAAAGTATTAGGAAAAATTTTTAAGTCTTCTGAGTTGCTTGAAGCGGCCGAGGTGATAGATATCAATCTTATTTACTTGTATAATGATAGTAGTTTTTGGTATTTTATGAATAATAAAACTTTTGAACAAACAATTGCTGATGCTAAAGTAGTAAGAGAAAGTGCTAAATGGTTAGTAGAACAAGATCAGTGTATTCTCACACTATGGAATAACCAACCTATTGCTGTTATTCCACCTAAATTTGTAGAACTAGAAGTTATCGAAACTGACCCAGGTTTAAAAGGTGATACCGCCAATAGTACTGGAAAACCAGCTAGATTAACTACTGGGGCAATCGTAAAAGTGCCATTATTTGTTCATGTTGGAGAGATAATTAAAGTTGATACTCGAAACGGTTTATATGTATCTCGCATAAAATGATGTTTTCAAAAAAAATTTTGCAAGTAAATATTAGTTTTAAATAGATTTTTAAAGTGTTTTAAAAATATTTTTAATCTTTATTAAAGATATTATTTTTTTGGATAAAATTAAAACATCGATGCAATTTTCATTTATTAATTACTAACCAATATAGTAAAACACTATACTCTATAATAATATCATTAAATGTATTTTTTTATTGGTATATAATAAAGAAAGTTATTCAGTAAAACTTTTATATAAAAGTGATGTTAAAATGTAGTATTAAAAATATATTTAATTAAAAACTCAATTATAAAGCAAAATCAACGAAATGTTGTAAGAAAATATATGTTAAATATTTATTTTATTTTAAAATTGATAAAAAAATCTGCTTGTTGTGTCAATTAGGATTGCCCGGGACGAGAGTTGAACTCGTATAGCTAAAAGCTGAGGGATTTTAAGTCCCTTGTGTCTACCAATTTCACCACCCGGGCATCACAACCGATATTAAAATGAAGGCGCGCCCCGGAGTCGAACCGGGGTAGACGGATTTGCAGTCCGTTGCATGGCCACTCTGCCAGCGCGCCTAAAATTTTAGTTATTATATTTAATTGTTCTGTAGATTTATAAAAAAATCAGCAAATTAATATATTTTTTCAAAAAATATATTTATAAAACCGCCATACTCTCCTTGTTTGTATGGAGGAAATTATCGCTTACTTCATTGAGAATGACAATCTTTTTTTTAAAAAATCTGTAGTTTTTTAAATAATTTAAATGTGTTTATGATATTAGATTAAATCTATACAACAATATTAAATATCCTAAAATTTTCAAAACTATTATCATAGATATATTCTAATAACCCTGTTTTTAAATACATGGAAGATAAATGTGATTCTTATCGATTTTAATGTTTATAATATATAAATGTAAGATATGCCATTCCTAATATAGTTTTTTTTGGTACTGCATATCGTCTTTTTTTTAAATAAAAGTTAATAGATCAATATATTTTTAGAATTTTATTCTAAACTGTATATTTCTAATACATAATAGGATAATGTTTTAACATATAAAGTAATCACTAATTATATCACGGTGTTTAATTAAATTATCTTGATAGTAATATTTCAAATAAATTAGAAGTTTCTTACTAAAAACAATATTCTCCAATTTTGGTAGATTTTCGTAATAAGTAAATATACTTATAATATAGTTTTATTTTTTTTGACAGTGTAAAAGGATTAATGAAATCTATTGCTTAATCCTATATGTTATATTCATATTATTTATCAATAATAAATGAAGATAAAATAGTTAAATAAATATAACAATACTATCAATCGCAATATTAGTTATTTACTTTTTTTTAAATAACAGAATTAATAATTTATATTAAAGGGTAAATAAGTTATACAGTATGTTACTAATACATAAAAAGATTAGTATCTACCTATGAAAACCTCGCTATTTTAATGCTTAACATTATTAATCGCGCTTACTTTTGCTATGTAGCACATTTTAAACTGTAATTATCAATCGATAGTACAATTTAGAAGATTTAAAGTATGTGGGATATTTTAACTAATATTTTTATAGAATGTAGAAACACTACTAAAAAAAGTTTCGGTAGGTTGAAAATTTTACTAGAGGTTACGTTATATCATACATATATAATACCATTAATCTTTAATGTTTTATTAACAAAAGATTTAATAGTAGTTAAATAGTTGAAATATTAAAGAAGATAAATAGTTATATAAATTAATTTGATTAACGAAAGTAGCTACTAATTATAATGCACGATGAACATTTGAGTAATAAATAAAGATAAATATTTAAAAATAGAGGTTATCAATTAACTAAGTTAACTATATTATAATAATTGTTATTAACCTGATTTAAGTAATTTATAAAATAGTAATTTACTGTATCTTCTTTCTATTTTAGCTGTATAATTATCTCTTTGTGGATAAATCTAATTTTGTAGATTTATGCCTAAGATTATTTTAGACCCCCTTATTATAAATTTATAATTTTTAATTATGGAAGAGTTAATGAAACAACGAAACAAAGAAAAACAGCGTATCGCTGTACTATTCGGAGGTGACTCTACTGAACATCAGGTATCTTTGCGTTCGTCGATCGACGTCGTTCGGTCGATCAATAGAAAAAAGTATGATTTAACTCTTATTGGAGTAAATAAAGATGGATGCTGGACATTATGCAATGAAAATCAACATGTACTTAATGTTGATAATCTTAATACTATTTGTTTGGGTCCATCGCGCTGTTGTCTCGCAGTGGTTCCAGGAAAATCTGGAATACAATTAATTAATTCTGCTAATGGTTTTTTATTTCCGTCAGTTGACGTTGTTTTTTCTTTGTTGCACGGGGCTTGCGGTGAGAACGGATCAATGCAAGGTTTGCTGCGTGTAATGAATATCCCTCATGTGGGACCGGATGTACTAGCTTCAGCAATATGTATAGATAAGGATATGACTAAGCGCGTTTTAAGAGACGCGGGAATACTGGTAACACCCTCGATTACGTTATTACGTAATGCTGATTCTATTTCACTTGATATAGATTCTATCATTGATCAACTTGGTTTACCGTTGTTTATTAAACCAGCTCGTCAAGGATCTTCTATTGGAATAACTAAAGTCAATTATTCTACAGATTTTAAATTGGCACTAGAATTAGCTTTTTCGTATGATTCAAAAGTTATAGTGGAACAGGAAATATGTGGTCGAGAAATTTCAATAGCCTTACTAGGGAATGATTTTCCAGAAGTTAGTGTCTGTGGTGAAATCTTTCCTAATTCTGAATTTTATGATTATGACGCTAAATACTTAAATGATAGTCAAGCAACATTAGTTGCTCCAGCTAAACTATCTATGGACATTTCTCATGACCTAATAGAGATCGCTAGGAAGGCTTATTTAGTCCTTGAGTGCAATGTAATGGCAAGAATAGATTTCTTTTTAAGTAATCGAGGAACAATATTACTTAATGAAGTAAATACTTTACCAGGATTTACTTCATTAAGTATATACCCAAAGTTGTGGGAGGCGAGCGGTTTAGATTATCCAGATTTACTAGATCGTTTAATTACTCTAGCAATAGACCGTCGTTAAGAAATAACATTAACTAGATAAAATTGCTCTTGTTAGAGCAATCATAGATAATTCGTCTGTAGGATTTTAGTACCATTTAAATATATTCAAAAATAAAAGCTTTATTTTACTATGATAATTTATATTTTCATTTACTGATAAAATTCAATTAATATTACTGTCTAAATAGTATAAAAAATTTTATATATAAAACAAACACCCTTTTAGTAAATTAAAAAATAAAAATAGAAAAAAGCTTTTTTATAAAAAATTTATATATAACGAAAAAAATTATAACGTCTTTATTCTAAACAAAAAAGTTTATCTACAAGAGAGTCTTTATCTTATAAAGATACCAAATTTAACTTTATTGAAATTACATTTTATTAGATGAAGAATAGCGCTTGTTGTTAATCTCGATCTTATAAAGTGTAAAATACAACCAATCGTTAATGAAAATAGACTTAATTGATTTCATTACATAAATCTTATTATTGAAAATATTCAAATAATATCTTATAAAGATAATCTTTAAAGCATATTTAATAATACTTCAGTAAGGTAAACCACTAATCTGTTAGATTATCTTGTTTCTATTTTATAGTAATATCTTTTAAGATTCTAATTGAGTTACCTCTGCATTTAATTTATCAAGTTTTTTTTGCATTATCTTTTGACATTCTTTTCTCAAGTTATGTGCTTCTTTTAAGTTGTAGGAGGAAGTTTCTATTGGTGTTAAAATTTCTATAATAACTAATCCATTAGACCAACGATTAAGCTTGATTTTATTTGAGGTATTTGAAATACAAATTGGAGAGATAGGAACTCCTGCTGCAATAGCAGCATAAAATGCTCCAGTTTTAAAAGGGAGCAAACCACGACCACGGCTTCTTGTTCCTTCTGGAAATATCCAGATAGAAATATTTTGATTTTTTATAATGTTTACTATTTTCGTGAGTGTTTCATGAGCACGAATATTATTATTTCGGTCAATAAGTAAATTACCAGTAATCCAATACAGAGGACCGAATAAAGGAATCCATAATAAACTCTTTTTTCCTACTGTAATAGTGCGAGGCTGAACCACATATGAAGCGGTAATCATGTCATAGTTGTTTTGATGATTAGCAATATAAATACAAGTTTTTCCATGTGTGAAGCCTTCAGGATAGCGTACTTCTAACCGCACTCCAAATAAATAAGACATACGACCGAACCAGCGACTAAAGGTCGATACATGACGAGGATTTCTTGGTGTAAATAAACAATAAAGTAAGCCAAAAATACAAATCAAAATTGAACAAAAGGTTACTAGAATAATGCGAACGATAGCTAGCATAGTTCCTTCTTAATTTTTTTTTAAATTATATACTTTTTTTAAAAACGAAAGTGTTGTTTATTTAGGGCAAGATTTTTTTTAATGCATCTTAAAGAAAATAATTGTATAAAATGCAAAACTACTTTTATGAAAAAATTATATTAATATTTTAAGATTTAAGATCTTAGGTGGTGTTCCTGATATATATTGTTTATATATTGATTTAGTTAATTTTAAAGAGTTGTATAGAATAAATATCTATTTTTTTTAAATAAAGTTATAACTAATATTTTTAAGATTGTTCTCGACGAGAGAATGTTTACTCTCATATGTTATGTTTATACTTTATGGAAACTGTTCTATTAATAAAATTAATGTTTTTCGTTTTGTCATTAAGCAAGCGGTTTTTTAATTAAAATTTACCGGAATTTTATATTTTTTTTAATTCTTTTAATAATTTTATCGAATTTTTATTATAAATTCCGATTTAGTAGATTTATCTTTAAAGTTGATTATGCTAAACAATAATTTTATTAAATTTTAGTAAAATACCTAATTATAATCTTAATATTTAAGATCTTTCTAAAAAAAACTTATTTCAACCGTGGATTATGATAATAAATATATTCTAATCATTACTAAGTTTAGTTTGAGACTCTAAGTTACATCAAATTAGATCACTAGGTAAGTTATTTTAAGTTCGATTGAGGCTAGAAAAAGAATAAGTAACAAAATTAGCTCATAAAAACTAAACGAATAGTTAAATATAAAAATTTATAATAATAAATGTTTCTCTGTTAGTAAATCGATTAACGAAAAGATAATCGTCTTATTATTCATATAGTGAATTATCAATTTATAAAGTTATGTATTAATTATTTTAATTTAAATAGTATATAATCAAACTGATTTTTTAGTGCTTATTTGAGGAAACATACAAATAAAAATAATTACAATCTCGTCAAGATTGATTTAATACATATGAAGTATTATTTCCATGATAAATTTTTATTTTAAAGTCTAGATGTATACCTTTACTACAAATAAACCAAATATTTTTAAAAATCAATCTTTGTATTTTTAAGTCATTGATAATAAATATATTCCGATTTGATATTTTAATGAAAGAGATTGATTGTTCTATAATAAAGATAGGTGAAAAAAAACATATTTATTCTAGTGAGTTAAAATATACAATAAAAACTATAGTTTTAAAAAAAAAGATAAAAATGTTGAGTTAAACAAAAAATAGTCTATATAAAAAATAGAATTACTATTCTTGAACTTAATTATTATTTAAATAATTTTATTGAAACTAACTTTTAGTTAAAAATACAAAGTCAGTTAATTAAAAATATTTTTAATAATTATTAAGTTATAAAAATTAGAATTTTATTTATTGTTATCCATTCCCTTCTAAATACTAATTGTCAATCTATGATCAGTAAAACAAAGTAACTCAGTTGGTAAGGCAATACCATATCGTTTGTGCATTTAATTAAATGCATTTTCGTTTTTGTTTGAAAATTTTATCTACATTACACTTATTTTTCTTATGAGTGGCGAATATTTTAGTAAAACGTAATTTTAGAATGTTATACTAATCAATAGGATAGCTCATTACAAATCGCCTCTAAAACATCTATCGGAGTTATTAAACCTTGTATGACACTAAGCTCGTTGCATACCATAATAATACTATTTTTGGCATTTTGTAATTCTTTTAAGATATTAACTACCTCTGAGGTTTCTGATACTATAATTGCTGGATTAATAATCGCATAAGCTTTCAGCTGCTCACTATCACCCAATTTTTCAATCAAATCTTTAGCTCGTATAACCCCAATAAGGTGATCTAGCTTGCCGTTACAAACCGGTAACACATTGTGAGAAGTTCTCATCACAGTGACTCGCAATTCTTCAATTGATCGCTGACAATCTAACCAAGTAATTTCGTTGCGAGGTGTCATTAAACTTTGCAAAGTTTTCGATTCTAAAGATAAAACCCCGATAACCATCTGAAGCTCTTCTTTTGTTAAAGATTCTTTTTTAAGTGTTTTCATTATTTTATCCAATCTGGTTTCGTAATGCACCCTACTGCTCATTAGTTGGATAATTGCTTTTGAATAACACTTGCACATTGGTTTATCAGATTGGTTTTTAATAAGATTACGGCGGGCTATCTGGTTAAAAATTTCGATAATAATGGAGAAACCCATGGCTGCATACAAGTATCCCTTTGGTATATAAAAACCAAAACCTTCGGCAATCAGACTAAGACCAATAACTAATAGAAAACTAAGGCATAAGACTACAACAGTTTGATGACTATTGACAAAATGAGTTAATGATCGAGATGCTAAGAGCATCAGTGTCATAGCAATAATAACCGCAGTGATCATGATTGGAAGTTTGTTTACCATTCCCACGGCAGTGATTACTGCGTCTAGAGAAAATACTGCATCAAAAATAACAATTTGAATTACTACCGCCAAAAAGCTTGCATACCCACACTCGGTATTTCGATCAAATTGTTTTTTATCTAAATGTTCATGCAGCTCACTAGTAGCTTTAAGCAAAAGAAAAAAACCGCCAAAAAGTAAAACTAATTCACGACCAGAAAAAGAGATATCTCCTAAACTAAGTAATGGTTGAGTTAATGTAACTACCCAGGATACTAAAGACAGTAGCATAATGCGCATAATAATTGCTAGTGAAAGACCTAGTACACGTGCTTTATCACGTTTTTTTTTCGGTAATTTTCCAGCTAAGATTGCAATAAAAATAAGGTTATCTATACTGAGAATTATTTCAAGTATAATTAAAGTTAGCAATCCCACCCAAAGTGAGGGGTCCATGAAAAATTCCATCAAAGGCTCCTTAAGGTGTTGAGGCGATAGTGATAAAAGGTTAAAAACCTACCTTAGAGTACCGTAAAGTTTTACAGTAATATTGCCTCTTATAACTCACATAACGAGATTTTCCTATTTTAGAGCAAAACGCGTCATACTGTGTATTGTTCAATCTATATTCGTACCTATTACTCGCCCCCCCCTATCTTTCTTCGATTCTTTTTTTTCAAGGGGGTCAAAGTAGATTCCATATTTTTACTATTTCTTGACTGTATCTATTAATTGGTTCTAGAGGTTACGACTCTTCATTAGTAGCTTTACTTTAAATTAGACATTCTTAATAGTTAAGATGTTTTTTTATAACATAATAGATTTATATAAAAAATTATATTTTGAATATAGCTATTTAACGAGGTTTTCATTACAAAAAAATAGATAATGTTCTTTGTAATGATATTATTATGTTAACATTTCTTTAATCAAATCGTTATGATAGAAATATCGCCTTGATCAAAACCTTAATATAGAACAGGAATTCTATTTGTTTTATAATTGAGAGCAATGAGATTTAGCAATATGTCATCCACATTATTTTAGAATTGCAGTAATTTTATGATCATATAATCGTAATTATTTCGATGATCAGGATTTTAAAATAGTAAAAACTGAAAATAATCAAATAATTTTATATATAATTTAATGATTAAATAGCATAGTATTTTATAGATATACTTACTTAGTAAGTAATTCTTATATAGTTGAAATTGAGTTCAAAAAAAATCTATCAATTACTCTTTTACTACTTGGTTAAAACTAAATTAATGGTTATAAGATTCTGATTTTACTTTTGATTCTTAATAATATTATTTTATCAACTTTTTTCATGAAAGCTTTAGTTACCTTTTTACAGTCATGCAAATTACATAGTGTTCCTATTACTAATCTTTAAGCAAAACATAACAATTTTATTTATTTCCTTACCTAAAGTAATACAGACAATCTTGTTGATTATCTTATCTCTTACAAGATCGTATCTTGCAAATTTTTTATTTTTTTAAATACACTGATTTTAAAAATTTTGCTATTTGTTCATTATTTATTGTAAATGATAGTGAATTAAATGAAATAATCAGAAATCCATATAAGTATATATTGTGTCTATTTTTTTCTTAATTTTATTATTACTTTAAACGTCGATCAATGATTTAGGATAAAGTTTATTTTTAGGCATTTATATAAAAAAATTAGCCTTTTTATTAAACACCATCAATAATAAAAAAAAGATAGTAAATATAATACTAAAAAATTAGCTCGTTCGAAAAAAAACAAGCAACTGACTGTACAAATTTAATAAGAAATATTTCTTGTCTTAAAATATTGTTTAAATAAACAAAAAAATACTTATATAGCATGAATAACCTGATAAATTAATTTGTTTAATTATCTATATCGTAATAATTAAATAAGTTTATTTTAAAGTTTTAAAGATTTTAGATATTTTAGATTCATGTATTTAATTTAGCATACTAATACCAAACTTTTGGTATCACTCATTAAAACACAGTCAATAGACAACGTAATAACCGCTATATTTTTATTATATACATATAATTACTTAATCTTGTTAGTATAAGTCAATAAAAACATAGAATCTTGTTTCATTGTTGCTAAAAAAAATAAAAAATATCACAATTGAATTTAATATTAATTGAAAATTAGTCTATATAATAGAATTAAAACATCTTTTAAAAATTTGACTATTAATTAAAGTATAATGATTTACATATTTGTTATACTGTAATTCACAAAGATTACTATAATACTAGTATCTCTATAAATTGTCATCGTAGCATTGCCTGGACACTTATTTAAAATATTTAATAATTTATTGTAGTGAGAAAAAAAATAGACATATAATAACATATGACATAAATATACTATTTTTATTTATCAAATTTATGAATGAAATTATATCATATCTTTTTAGATCAACAAAAAGTAAAAATATTATACAATAATTAACAAATTATGCATTTCTTACTAAAAAGATAAGAAATGCTTACTATGAATATCATTTAAAATTTAATAAGGTTAGTTTCTATGTAAATGGAATAAAATTGTATAATTATTGTAATACAATTATGATTTAGGATAACTAAAATTCTTGATTTATAAAAAATAAATATCCGCGTCAATTATTAGATAATATTTTTTATGAAAAGAATACTTATACTTAATATTATAAATAAAGCAAATAAATACATTATGATTCTAAACTAGAATTTAGTTATTCAGGTATTTTAACTTGTAAACGAAGTTCTTTTGGTATTTGAAATACAACATTTTCTTTGTGACCAATAAGCTCTATAGGTTCTTGTGCACCTAATAAACGAAGGCGTGTTATCACATGTTCTACTAGAATATCCGGTGCTGATGCACCAGCAGTTACCCCGATGTTTTCTTTTTTATAAAACCAGCTACTTTGAATGTCATCTGCTCTATCAATAAGATAAGCCGGTTTTCCGGAACGTTTTACTAATTCAGTTAAACGATTGGAATTTGAAGAATTTTTTGAACCAACAACAAGGACTACATCAGACTTTGCAGCCAGAATGCGTACCGCTTCCTGACGGTTTCTAGTGGCATAGCAAATATTTTCTTTTCGGGGTCCTATAATAGAAGGAAAACGTAAGCGTAATGCATCTACGATGATTGCACTGTCATCTAATGACAGTGTTGTTTGTAACATAAAGCTCAATTTATCAACTCTTTTAACCTTTAGTTCCCAAACGTCCTTCTCTGATTCTACTAAATATATTCCAGCAGAAAGGTTGTTGTATTGTCCCATAGTTCCTTTAACTTCAGGATGTCCATTATGACCTATGAGAATAGCTTCCCTTCCTTCACGACTAGCACGGATTACCTCCATGTGTACTTTATTTACTAATGGACAAGTAGCGTCAAATATAGTTAGATTTCGATTATTCGCTTCTTTTCTTACTGACTGAGAAACACCGTGAGCAGAAAAAATAAGAACAGAACCTTCAGGAACCTTATTTATATTTTCAATAAAGATTACGCCTTGTTGGCATAACATGTTAACGACGTAACGGTTATGGACTATTTCATGGTAAACATAGATTGGTGCTCTATAAATTTTAAGAGCAGATTCTACAATACTAATTGCTCGCTTTACTCCGGCGCAAAAGCCACGTGGATTAGCTAATAGTATATACATTCGTTTACCTCCTCTTAAAACTTAATTAATAGCACTAGCATTTATAGCATGATTCTTATAAAGACTCTTAATTATTAGAGTAATTAAAACTTACTAATTAAAATAATATTTTCTGAAAATATAATCTTGACAAATTGATATTAAAATATTGATTCATTAGATTGAAAATAGAAAAGAAAAACGATACAATAGCTAAAAGTATATTTGCCAAAAGAGTGGTTATTTTACCGAATGAGATTTTTTTATAAAAAAAAGAAAATGTATGTATGAGAGACATATTGTGTCTTCAGATAAAGATAAAAGAATAATAACACTTAGTTTGATCTGAAAAAAAATACTTATTATATTTAATATTACAGTACATATCTTCTATTCTTAACAAGAATGCTTTACAGGGTTGATAATAATCACATCTCTAATGCTTTTTATTTTTAAGAAATAGGTATATTTTTCAGTCATACTCTATACAATATAAATATTGTAGTCAAAAATATTATAAGTGAATCAACGAGAATAAGTACTCTACATCATAATAACGCTATGATCCTTAACTGTGATCACAAATATTCTATCTTTAGATAAAGTAAAATGCTTCTTGCAAATTATACAAACAACTCTATAAGTTATATTTTTGTCGATCTATTTTTTATTCTAATAAACATTATTAAATTATATTAATGTAATTTCTATTTATTTCTTATTAATAATCTTTAAATTTTTTTGATCTAATCGTGTGTTATATAGTTTTTGTCAAAATTGAATATTTGAGTATTCTTTAGTGACATTGTTGCTTGATAGATATATTTGTATTATTATGTAATATATCATAAAAGTAAATATTTTAATAAATTTATAAAAAATCTGAAAATAAGCTTGAAAAATTTTTAAAAAAAATACCATCTATAATTAACAGTAATAACAAATTCAAATACGGTCTTTAAGTGTTTTATTATTATTTTAATAAAATATGTTTCCAGTTTATTCGGTATCTATTTAAAGTCTGATCTGTCTTGACAAAAATTATAAGCAATCAATTTTACTTGATTTTTTCTCTTTTACCCACGATTAATATAATATTACTATAAGTTAATTAATTATTATTGATTACTATGCATTAAATGTTGAGCCTTATTTTTTTAATGATTGAAATGCAGAATAGTGACGTTCCTTTAATGAGATTAATAGTGTTCCAATACAAATACTTGTATCTGCTAAGTTAAATGTTGGCCAATGCCAGTTACCAATATAAAAATCTATAAAATCGATTACGACACCATATGCCATACGGTTCCACAAATTACCTAATGCCCCACCAATAATCATAGCATAAGCTATATTAGATAACCTGGACTGATGAGAGGAATAATACATTATTATTAATAATATTGAGGTAGTCAGGATCGCAATTGCAGAAAATACCCAGCACTGCCATCCTCCACCGTTTGCAAGAAAACTAAATGCACTACCTAAATTATAAGTATAGGTAATATTAATATAGGGAATAAATCTAATCGATTCACCAAGCCAGAAACAAGTCATTATCCAGTGCTTGGTGCCTAAATCTAATAGTAGAACAATCGGTGTAATCCAAAGCCACCTTAATCCCGTAGAAAATATTGTGTTATACATCAAACGAATTTACGCTCTTCGCCAACACCATAGATGTTCATAATACAGCGACTACAAATTTCTTGATATTCATAATGTTTCCCTATGTTTGTATCATAACGCCAACATCTTGGACATTTCTTTCCTTTTGCTTTTACTAAAGATATTTTTAGTCCTTGGAGTCCGTCACATTGGACTGCATCGTTACTTGCATTTAGATAGTTTTCGACTACAGCATCGGAAGTGATCAACGCAAAAGACAGTTCATCTCCAAGTTTTTTTAATAATGAAGCAAGCGCAGGTTCTGCATACAGTGTAACACTGGCCTCCAATGAGCCACCAAGACATTTTTCTATGCGAGCTTGTTCAATTATTTTATTAGTCTCGTTACGTATTTGAAGTAATGTTTTCCAATCATCATCTTTCAAAGCTTGCCTATTATCTAATCCAAATAAACCATTATACCACTCTTCAGTAAAAACATATTGTGATCTTTTTCCTGGTATAAACTTCCAAAGTTCATCTGCAGTAAATGACATAATTGGTGCTATCCAACGTACAAGAGCTTCAATAATATGATATAGAGCAGTTTGACAACTACGGCGGGCAAGACCATTGGCTTTACTAGTATACTGACGATCTTTGATAATTTCTAAATAAAACGAGCCCATTTGTACAGAACAAAACCGCATAATACGTGATATGATATTATGGAAATCATAATTATTATAATAGGATATAATCTCTACTTGTGTCGCGTATGTGTGTTCTACCGCCCATCGATCTAGTAATACCATTTTTTCTGATGTTACGATGTCATGTTCCGGATCAAAACCATCCAGGTTGCCTAGAAGAAATCTGGCAGTATTGCGAATTCGCCGATAGATATCAGCGGAACGCTTGAGGATCTCGTCAGATACTGTTATTTCACTAGTATAATCATTAGAAGCTACCCAAAGACGTAGAACATCTGCGCCAAATTTTTCTATAATTTGATTTGGGGTAACCACATTACCTATCGATTTAGACATTTTGCGTCCCTGCCCATCGACTGTAAAACTATGAGTAAGAACTTGATTATATGGTGCTTTAGATCCCATTGCAGTAGCAATCATGAGAGATGACATAAACCAACCACGATGTTGGTCAGAACCTTCCAGATACAGATCAGGTGTATGACCTTTAGATTCTGCTCGGGTCGCTATTACGGAAGCGTGAGTAGATCCCGAATCAAACCAAACATCTAGCGTATCCATCACTTTATGATAATGAGCAGCATCATTTCCAAGAATGGTTTCGGGATCCAGATCCCACCAAGCTTGAACGCCTTTTTTTTCAACCTTTTTTGCTACTATTTCCATTAACTCAATAGTTTCTGGATGTAGCAACTCAGTTTCGTTATGTAAAAACAACGTTATAGGGACGCCCCAAGCGCGTTGGCGAGAAATGCACCAATCAGGACGATTAGTTATCATCTTTTCGATGCATGCTTGTCCCCACTCTGGAATCCATTGAACTTTTTTTATCTCTGCCATTGATTTTTTTCGCAGTTCACGTTGTTCCATGCTAAGAAACCACTGTGGTGTAGAACAGAAAATAATTGGTGTTTTATGTCGCCAACAATGTGGATAACTGTGAGATAGTGTTTCTGTGTGCAGTAAAGATTGCCTGTCGCGTAAAAGGTCAATGATCACGTCATTAGCTTTAAAAACTTGTACACCATCTAATGCAGGTAGAGTTCCTTTTAAGTAGCAACCATCTAATCCAACAAGATTAGCCATTTTTAATCCGTATTTTTTAGCTAGAAGATAGTCTTCTTGCCCATGGTCAGGAGCAATATGTACTGCGCCGGTACCTACTGATAACGTTATATTCCGACTAAGGATAACCGGAACCTCTAAATTCATGAAGGGATGGCGAAAACGTAGAAATTCAAGAGTTTTACCAGTTATCCTACCAAGGAGCCTCCAAGTAGTAATATCGGCACGAGCCATTGTAGTAGCTACTAAATCAGCAGCTAAAATATAGCCGTTTCCTTTAAATTCAATTAATTGATATTCAGCGTCTGGATGTACAGAAATTGCTCGATTAGCAGGCAGTGTCCAAGGTGTGGTAGTCCAGATTAATAGAAAAATCTGTCTAGGAAATTTTACGGAAGTAAATTTAAGGGCAAGTTCGCGGGTGTCATTAGCTAAAAAAGCAACATATATGGAAGTTGAAATATGATCGTGATATTCTATCTCTGCCTCTGCTAGAGAAGAACGACAGTCAATACAACAGTTTACTGGTTTAATACCTTTATATACGTGTCCGTTAGAAACGATTTTACTAAATGCGCGGATGATGTTTGCTTCAGTAATAAAATTCATTGTTAAATAAGGATGATTCCAATCTCCAAGAACACCCAAGCGAATAAAATCTTCTTTCTGTTGTTCTATCTGTTTAGCAGCATAAACACGACAAGCTTTTCGAAATTCCGTTTCGCCAATTTTGTCTACAGGCTTTCCAATAAGTTGTTCTACTTTTAATTCAATTGGTAGACCATGGCAATCCCATCCAGGAACATAAGGCGAATCGTATCCCATCAATCCTTTAGATTTGATGATAATGTCTTTAAGAACTTTATTAACTGCATGACCAATATGAATTCTACCATTTGCGTAGGGTGGTCCATCATGCAATATAAAAGTTTTCTTTCCTTTTTTTGCTTGACGAATAATTCCATATAAATCTTTTTGATACCAATGGTTGAGTATGACACATTCGTTTTTAGGTAAATTACCTCGCATGGGAAACCCTGTATTCGGCAAGTTAAGGGTATCTTTATAATTAGTCATGTCATTCTCTTTTTTATTATTAATGTATAGAATTTTGAGGTTTTTCAAATTCAAAATAGTGACGAGCACTAATTACATCATTAGCAATTTGCTGTTTTAATGATTCTAGTGAAGGAAAACGCTTTTCTTGTCTTACTTTTTTCTTGATTATTATATCAAGATGATAACCGTATATATTTTTATTAATATCCAATAAATGTACTTCTATTTTCTGATTCAGACCAGACACTGTAGGACGATTGCCAATATTTGCAATACCAGGAACCGGTTTATTAGTTAATCCTAGGACTTCTACCACATACACACCATTAAGGGCTACTCTTCTTCCATTAAGGGAAAGATTAGCAGTTGGAAAACCAATAGTCCGTCCAAGTGCATCGCCATATACTACTCGTCCTGATAACTGATATGGATGTCCTAAAAGTATCTCTGCTTCTTCTAACTGATCTTGAGATAACGCGTTACGCACTCTAGTGCTACTAACACGTTGATTACCTACTATATGGGTAGTACTTTTCATAACCTCAAATCCGGTCTCTTTTCCCACTTGTTGAAGAAGCATAAAATCTCCTTGCCGACCAGAACCAAATCGAAAATCACAACCAATACTGATGAGACGAACACCTATTTTTTTTACTAGATAATCAGTTAAGAATCTATATGCGTTAATTGAAGAAAATCTTTTATTAAAATGAACGCACACTATTATATCTACCTTAGCAGTTGCCAAGTATTTTACTTTATCGCGTAACAAAGTTAAACGTGCCGGCGCAGCAGATTTAGAGAAATATTCTTGCGGTTGTGGTTCAAAAATTATTGCCATTACTGGCAAATTACGACGCTGGCCTTCACTCCGTAACTCTGAAATGAGAGCCTGGTGTCCACGATGAAAACCATCAAAATTACCGATAGTTAACACGCAACCATGATGGCGTGCATGCAAATTATGTATACCGCGAATTAGCTCCATAGAGGCCTCTAAAGATCTTAACAATTAGATAAGGAGAAAGGGGGGTTACATCCGTTATATCCCTTCCTGGGGGATCATTTGCAAATTCAATTTTTAACATTATATAGATAAATATTATATTAAAATTTATTTAATTTTAAGTTCAAAAACTTACTCTTTCACGGCGCTAAAGAGTTATGTGTTTATCTCGAACAGTTTAAGAACACAAACAAGTCTAAAATGTTAATTCCTTTAATGATGTAAAGATCGTATCCACTTTATATTTTATTCTAAAATTTGTATTGTTATACAACTTATATGGTTCTTTAACTGTCTTTTTTTTAATATCTTTTTACTCATCAGATAAGTTTTTATCTAAAATAAAAATTACTGTTTATTAAAAAAACACTTTGTAATGTACTTTGTTTCTTTCAGAACGTTTCTAGATATATTGATTATTGATAAGCGTCACGAATTAAAAACATATAAACAATAACTTTATTATAATAAATTACCGATATATAGAGATTACTAATATTTTAATCTAATACATGTTGTATTTTGTTTTTTTTAAACTTAAATCTGCTATAAAGTCTTGAGAATATTATGTACTTAAATTTACGGAAATAAGATGACGATAAATTATTAATTAAGATTAATTTAGTAATAAATTAAATAATATTCATATAAATAAATAATAGTCATATAAGCGTATGTATTATAAAAAAAATCCTTTATATTGAAAAAAGTCTACGTATCCATAAGAGAAGTGTATCTCTGTCAACTTGTTTTTGTTTTACATTCTTAAGACCTATGATGGATAATAATAAAAAACAATATAAAACTATTTATTCGGTAATCCTAAATATAAAACAAGATCAATTAAAAATATGTTGAAACAGGGAACTGTAATTGTTATTAACACCTAATTATTCAGTGTTTAGTGAAATGTTATTGTTGCGAAGGTTTTAAGTCTATTTAATGATTTATCGGTAACGGGTTACACTAATAGTATACTTAAGTCGTATTAATTTATAAAATAATATTTTTTTAAAAAAATATCGATAATTATAGATTAGCAATCTACGTGATTTATAGCAGATTGATAAGGGAAAAATGATTAATTACTTACAATAAGTTTATTAAGCTAGTTGAATAAAAAAAATATCTAGTTATTTTTAACGATCTAGTCAAAGAGAGTTATCTTGTTTATAAGATATAATTGAAACAATTAGTTGTTTATTTTAAACTTCGTTTCTTCTACAAAAAAACTGAAAATAATGATAGTTCTATGCAAATAGAATCACGTATTTAATTTTTTTAACTTAAAAAAGATTAGATTTATGATCATTCACGAATGTGATTTGAAATCATTTCGAAAAATATATAAGCAATTAAAGAAACGAACCTTTTAATTAAAATAATTGATGTTTAATATTTCGGATCAGTATAATTATCAAATCGTGACCACTGTCCATTAAATTTTAGCCGCACAGTGCCAATAGGCCCATTTCGTTGTTTTCCAAGAATAATTTCAGCTATACCTCGCATATCACTATTTTCATGATAAACCTCATCACGATACACAAACATAATGAGATCTGCGTCTTGCTCAATGGAACCAGATTCGCGTAAATCAGAGTTAACGGGGCGTTTATCTGCACGTTGTTCTAAACTACGGTTTAATTGCGATAATGCTACTACGGGAACTTGTAATTCTTTAGCCAACCCTTTTAGAGAGCGAGATATTTCAGCGATTTCCAGTGTGCGATTATCTGAAAGCGACGGAACCCTCATTAACTGTAAATAATCAATCATTATTAAACTTAAACCATTATTTTCTCGGAATATACGTCGTGAGCGAGAACGGACTTCTGTTGGAGTAAGAGCTGAAGAGTCATCAATATACATATTCCGTTTTCCTAGTAAAATCCCCATTGTGCTGGAAATTCTTGCCCAATCTTCATCGTCTAGCTGACCAGTACGAATGCGCGTTTGATCAACGCGCGACAAAGATGCTAACATACGCATCATAATGTGTTCACCAGGCATCTCCAGGCTAAAGATTAATACGGGTTTTGTCTCAGTCATAGCGGCATGTTCACATAAATTCATAGCAAAAGTGGTTTTTCCCATAGAAGGGCGAGCAGCAACAATGATTAAATCAGATTTTTGTAGGCCCGCAGTTTTCTTGTCAAGATCTAGATACCCAGTAGAAACACCTATTACTCCGTCATGTGGTTTTTGGTATAGTTGTTCTATACGTGCTACCGTCTCTTCAAGAACACGATCTATACTTTTCGGCCCTTCATTTTTATTTGCACGATTCTCTGCTATCTGAAAAACCCGTGATTCTGCTAGATCTAGGAGGTCCTCGCTACTGCGACCTTGAGGGTTATAACCGGCATCAGCGATTTCATGAGCTACACTAATCATTTCTCTTATGATTGCGCGTTCGCGAACAATATCTGCGTATGCAAAAATATTGGCAACACTAGGAGTATTTTTTGAGAGTTCTGCTAGGTAAGCAAATCCACCAACTGTTTTTAATTCCTTTTTTTGTTCTAAGGATTCTGCTAGTGTGATTAAATCAATCGGTTGTTTCATTTCAAATAATCGTTGCATTTCGCTAAAAATCAGTCGGTGCGGAATATTAAAGAAATCATTTCCTGTTAGTCGTTCGACAACATTATCCCATCGTTCATTATCTAGCATTAAACCCCCGAGAACAGATTGCTCTGCTTCTAGCGAATGTGGCGGTATTTTTAAACCTTCAATTTGGTAATCTCGGAAAAAGTGTGATTTCTTAAACATTTTTTTTTCTGACATATATATAAGGTACTCTGCCTAGAGTATAGGTTCTTTTAAATTAATAAAGTTGTTTGTATTATCTATTTGTATTATCTATCGAGAAGATATCATATGTGTTTTGCACATTACACGCCAGATTTTATGATATATTAAAGATCTTTTAAGGAGAAGACATGTAATGACTAAACGTATACAGTTTAGAGAATACGGCGGACCAGAAGTCATGGAGTGCATAGATTTCATGATCTTAAATCCGAGTTGGGGAGAAGTGCAGATAGAAAATAAAGCTATTGGTGTTAATTATATCGACATTTATACCCGAAAAGGCTTGTATTCTACAAACCTTCCCTCTGGTCTCGGAACAGAAGCGGCAGGTGTAGTTAAAAAAGTTGGGCCCGGTGTAGATTTTTTTTTTCCAGGAGATAGGGTAGTGTACGCTCAAGCTCCATTAGGAGCATATAGCAGCATACATAATGTGCCTGCGAATAAATTAGTTCACTTACCTAACACTATTTCTTTTCAAGAGGCAGCTGCTGTTTTTTTAAAGGGATTAACGGTATTTTATTTACTTTATCAAACTTATAAAGTTAAGCCAAATGAGGTTTTTTTATTCCATGCCGCTGCCGGCGGTGTGGGATATATTGCTTGTCAATGGTCGAAATTGCTAGAAGCAAAGATGATTGCTACCGTCGGTAGCGAGTCAAAAGCTACTTTAGCAAAAGAAGCGGGGGCATGGGAAACAATTAATTACCGGAAAGAAGACGTATTTGAACGTGTTTTAAACTTGACAAATGGAAGTAAAGTGAATGTAGTATACGATTCAGTCGGTCAAAAGACCTGGGAATCCTCTCTTGACTGTCTGAGTCCTCGTGGGTTAATGGTTAGTTTTGGTAATTCGTCAGGACCTGTTACAGGTGTGAATTTAAGTATATTGAATGAAAAAGGTTCTCTGTTCGTCACACGTCCATCGATTAATAGCTATATTTCGAATTATGCCAGCCTAAAATATGCTGCTGATAAATTATTCAGTATGATTGCCAAAGGTTTAATAAAAGTTGACGTACCCAAAGAACAAATTTTTCCTCTATCTTCAGTGAAACAGGCGCATCAAGCATTGGAGGCAAGAAAAACTAGTAAATCATTACTCTTAATCCCATGAGAGCATGATAATTAAAATAACATGTTTTTTTGCCTATGATAACTAACACTATTTTTTTTTGATATATGAATCATAGGCACTAAAACACTAGAGAAAAAAATAAACTCTTAAAAAATCTTTTGGTTTTTTAAGAGAATTAAAGGTAATTATTAAGTGTAAAGAGAAGGATTATTTTTTATTTACTCTAAATTGTATCTTGTATGCATTAATTTAGAATTTTCGATCAGTTATCTTTTCTGATATATAATTTTAGTGTTATTTAGTTGCTATTTAGTAGCACGTTACTTTAAATAATCTTTTTATCCACTTATTAATATCAAAATATTTTATAGAAAGGAAAACATGTTTATTTTTAATAAATACCTGGATAATCACAACAGAGAATGGTATGAAGTATACCTTCACATAATATAGTATTAAAAATTGCCTTTTATGATGTAACTAAATAGCTAAAAAGCTACGACGTGTTCGTAGAATTATGTGATATATGTTTTTCCGCGAGAGAGAAAATTTGTTTTATAAAACAAATTTAAATATTTCATCATAATGAAAATTGTTAATTTGTTAAATATCATTTTTTAATTTGTACTATGAAGTTACTATATGTATGAGTTAGTAACTCTTGCTAATCCTAAGTTTAAAATATAATCAAGTAATCCTCTCAAACTAGACAAGAGAAATCCGATATACACCACAAATATATTTATTTTCTCTTTCTAAAACTATATTTTTAGATTGAAATACTTATAACGACAGTATGATTTTCGAAAAAATATTTTGAAATCCAAGAAATATATCAATTTTCATTGAATTATATCTAATTAAAAAATCAATGTTTAAATATTAAAGGTACTTTATCTTTATCATTTCTCCATTCTACTTTTTACTTATCTAGTTGCGCATACAGACTAATTTGCATTATATTTATCATTCCTCCCCGAATACTTCTTTAAGGAAGAAGTAATACTACCTCCTCTTTTTTTTGTTTAATCTCATTAAGTTTTTGATAAACATCATTAAGCACATAACTGCCATCACTTGATGTTTGTATATATTTTAATATATTTAATTACATTGTAAGTAGTGTAAATTCTAGATACCCCGGTATAGTACTTTACTACACATTAGAGGAGTGTTTTATATTTTACATAACTTAACTAAATTATCTAAATTAGCTGTATATAAATCATATCATATCTTTTAAAGAAAATACTATATAATTATTTTGTAAGTAAACTACTTACTATTTTAAACATCTTTCTTTTTATTAAAAACTAATCTTACAACACGCGTAACTTTAATCACAAACCAGATAACCATATAAAGTCTAGTTATTTAACATTAACCTCCTGGAGAAAAATCAATATGCTAACATTGACAAAAGAAGCATCTCAGGTACGTGAAGCTTTAGTAGCCGCTGGTTTGGAATCATTACCGCAAGATATAGCGCTCACTAATATAGTCAGACAAGAACTCATTGCAGGACATATGATGGAAATCATGGCTATACTTAACCTCGATTTAAGTGATGATAGTTTAAAAAAAACACCGCACCGTATTGCTAAAATGTATATTGAAGAAATTTTTTTAGGTTTGAATTATGCTAATTTTCCCAAAATTACTCTTATCGAAAATAAGATGCAGATACATGAAATGGTTACTATATGCAATATTACCCTAACCAGCACCTGTGAACACCATTTTATTTTAATTGATGGCAAGGCTTCTGTTTCATATATACCAGAATATAGTATTATTGGATTATCAAAAATAAATCGTATCGTACATTTTTTTTCTCAACGACCTCAAATACAAGAACGACTAACCAAGCAAATCTTACTAGCATTGCAGACCTTACTTGAAACAAATAATGTTGCTGTCTCTATCGATGCTATACATTATTGTGTTAAGGGACGAGGAATATGTGATGCCACTAGCACAACAACAACTATTTCATGTGGTGGGTTATTTAAATCTAACCAAAATACCCGAGAAGAATTTTTACGTACGATTAAATCGTATTGTAATTAATATGTTTTTAAGTGAATTTTGATAGATTCATCAATCTTTCGATTACATTTTTTTGTCAGGTATTTGATTTTAAAAATTGAATGTTTGCTTTTATTATGCAATCAGTTAATAAAAAAATAGTTATTAACTGTTCCGCTCTCTTAGAAAGAGTTAATTCAATTTTGTAACTTAAACATATCTTAAGAATATGCTGAATTAAATAGATTAACTTAATTGGTTATTTTATTATATTAAATATATTAGCTATAAATTCATACACTTAATTTTATTATAATTTTAAAGTTTTATACAAAATCTAATACTTCTTGTTCCTTGTTGTCACCCTGAGTTGCCAGCGCTTGATCGCTTGTTGTCGTCGGCGATTAAGCTCTTCTCCAATTTTCTTACCTATAAATCCTTCCTTTAATATCTCTTGAACCTTAACTGAATGCGCTATACGAAAAGCTTTGCGAAGAAATTCTTCTTGGAAATATCCATGATCGTTATATTTGCAACGGACAAGAGCATTAGCTTTGCTAGACAAAATTATTTGTTCAAGGCGCACCGGTCGACGCCAAGCATCAATTTCACTAAAGAAGGCGATCAGTGTTTTTGAGCTAAAGATTTTAGCAGTATGCAATAAATCGTGATAACGAACCACAATCTTAGCTAAATTTCGAATCGAATGTGGAACTTTAAGTCGTTGACATAGCGATTCAACTACTTTCACTCCCGCTAAATTATGAATGGGGCGTTTTGGCCAGATCTCTTGAGATGTAAGTGTTTTACCTAAGTCATGGCAAAATGCAGAAAATCGCACAGCAATATCGTCCGTTAACCGAGCTGCAATTGATGCTGTCATTAAAGTATGGATTCCAGCACTAATTTTTGGATTCCGCTTCGTTGACCCCGGAATGTCAAATAGTGCATCCAACTCTGGAAACAACACTTTTAAAGCATTGCATTCACGCAAAATCTGAAAATAAATCTCTGGATTGTACGTTGAAAGTGCTTGCTCTGTTTCTTTCCAGACTCGTTCAGGAGATAAAAATTGCAGCTCATTGGTCATCTTTAACATTAATTTCATTGTTTCTGGAGCGATTCGAAAATTTAAATAAGCGAAACGTGCAGCAAATCTGGCAACTCGAAGCACTCGAAGAGGGTCTTCTCCAAAAGCATCAGAGATATGACGCAACCAACGATGATGAAGATCCTTTTCTCCATGATAGGGATCAATAAGTTGACCTTTATCGTCGCAAGCAATTGCATTAATAGTAAGATCTCGACGATGAAGATCTTCTTCTAGAGTTACTTGTTGAGAAGCATGGCAAATAAATCCAGTATATCCTTGACCAATTTTTCGCTCAGTACGGGCTAATGCATGCTCTTCGCGGCTTTTGGGATGTAGAAAAACTGGAAAATCTTTTCCGACTTGCTGATAACCTCGTTTTTGCATTTCTTCTGGTGTTGAGCCTACTACTACCCAATCTCTCTCTTTAATTGGGAGTTTTAATAAACTATCACGCACTGCTCCACCCACCAGATATTTTTTCATTATTTCCTCTGGATGCCACCGATATTCACGTTGCTTGAAATATTTATAAAATCACTAGATTATTGTTTTGTATAATTAATCACTATTTAAAATATGAATTTAATTTATTTAATAGTTCTTTTAAGTTACATGGTAAGATAATACTGAGGAGGTATATTAAATGACTTAAAATTTTATGGCGAAGTGACAAAATCACATATTATTCATATTCACTCCTAATAGGATTTCTTATTTATAATAAATATAATTGTTGTAATATATACTTTAAAATAAGAATTTCCCTGATTTATGAAATTTACATGATATCTATTAAATTTAAATCAACAAATGTTAAAAAGTATTTGAATTTCACATTAGTAACAAATATCCTATTACTATGTTTTTTAAATGTTTTATTTTTAAAAACAATTTAAATAAAAATATTTGTTTTACAGTATTATATTAATAAATATTTATTAAATTCTTCATGTAATATTTTTAATATATTGACAGACTTGACCCTAGCAATGTAGTTGTTTTTTTATAAAAAATTTTATATAAAAATTAAAATCATATTTTCAGTTATTAGAGTGAAGTTGAATAAATATCTCTGGTTTCTATGATGTTAACGTATTAATTAGTAAATTACTAATTTAGGTAAAAATATTAAGAATCAGTAAATATATATATCATTGCAGATATAGTTATTTTCAGTATTATGATTATAAATTGTTTATTTTATTGGTAAATTTAATGTTTGTGTTTAATAACAAAGTTATTGTTTGTTGAATATGCTTTTATCAAAAAAATTTTATATCAGAATCTGAAAAACATGTAAAATACAGCTCAACTTAATATAAATCATTTTTTTTGATAAAAATGAAAATTTTTATTATTAATATAATTAAACTTAATAGTTGCTAGGTTGCATGTGAGAATAATATCGATTTTTGATAAAAAATGAGTTCATTATAATAAGCATCGCTTAATATTAATACACATTAAAAAAAGTTAAAAAATATTTCTTTTTGAATTACCTCTTAATATCTTAAATAGCTCTCAAGAAGACTTCTGATTATGTTTAAAATTGAGTATTAAAAATTAAAGTTTCAATTAATATTTTTAATATTTTCAAAAAATTATTATTTAGTATAAAAATACTTGTATTATCAAATATATAGTAATATAATTACAAATTATTCGATATTATTTTTATTAGCAATGCAGACGTATATAATAATATAAACATAATGTATTATCAGCACTAAATTATTAAAAATATTCTTTTTAAAGGATTTTGAGAGTAGAATTCTCGATTTTCAATTAAATGTATTAATTTTAAATTTGTGCCAATAATAAAATTATGAGCATAGTAATTTTAATTTAAGACATGAAAAACATTAATTTGTTTGAAATATCGATTTAACAATCACATTCTCTATATTTCATTTATAAAATAAAAAAAATATCATCATGTGTAAAAAAACTATTTTTAGTAAAATTATTTCTCGGGAAATTCCTGCTGATATCTTATATCAGGATTCTTTAGTTACAGCTTTTCGCGATATTAACCCTCAAGCTCCAATCCATATCTTAATAGTTACTAATATAGAAATTCCCACTGTTAATGATATCACTATTGACCATGAAAATATGTTAGGGCACTTATTTAGCGTTGCAGTAAAGATGGCTCAACAAGAAGGGATTGACAAAGAGGGCTACCGGTTAATTGTGAATTGTAATCAAAATGGCGAACAAGAAATTTATCATTTTCATATGCATCTTCTAGGCGGAAAACGGCTTGGAATCATGGTGAGTGAATAGATTAAATATATATGATAATTGTATAATAAATTTATTAGGTGGGATTGACTAAGTTGTTCTTTACTTAAGAGAAGATAAGAAAATTTTTTTCATGAATGCATCTGTGAGTAATAATGTTGTTTTTTTAGTTTCATATGCTTTTATTGATTACAAGTTATTAGTTTTATATCTATGATTTTTTATGTTAACAAAGCACCACTTTCCGAGTATGTTGTACTACAACATTTAAAATATACCATTAAAAAGTATTATCTTAATTATTAGATAAATTTTTTTAGCCAACTTTCTAGTATAATTACAGCTGCTTTTGCATCAATGTTACTTTTTTTTAAAGCGCGATAACCGCCTGCTCTAAACAAGATCGCTCGAGCTTCTATGGTGCTTAAACGCTCATCGTGCAACACCACTTGAATAGAAAATCGACTTTGTATTTCTTTAGAAAACTTTCGAGCAAATTTAGTTATTGGTTGTTCGCTGTTGTTCATGTTTAGAGGTAACCCTACAACTATAGTATCTGGAAGCCATTCATTCAATATGTTTTCTATTTTTTTCCAATCAGGAACACCGTGACAAGCTTTCAATGCTTTTAGTGGTTGCGCTGTACAGGTTATGCGCTGACCAACAGCAACACCGATACTACTCATACCAAAATCAAATGCCACAACACTACTACTAGATTTTATCACAATTTTTTTAATCAAGCATGAACAGCTTGATTAGTAATATTGTGGATACCAACTCCCAAGATTTTAGCTGCAGCTTGCCATTAATTTGAAATAGGAGTCTTAAATAGACTCTCGTTTTTTTTAGAAGGACTAGTAAACCAGGCATTATTGATTAATTCTTTCTCAGGTTGATTTTTGTCCCAACTAGCATTTCCAATGCCACTAAAATATCATCGGGTTGCTTGGATGCTCCTAGCGTTTCTAAAACATCTTTTGATGTAGTGAGCATTATTTTAGCAGAAAAGTTGATACTGGCATTCAATTTATCACGGTGCATATGTAAAATAGAACCACGATCCTCTGCTAAGGAGTCACCAAAAAAATATAGGTTCATTTGAGTTAACATCGATCTCTCGATTGTTTAGGATAATATTGATTTTTTTAGGAAAATTTTTAACAAGTAATACTTAACAGATTTATTTATTATAAGTCCTATTGCTCTTTTATTATCATGTTTAAAAACATAAATAATCGAGCGTGTAAATAATAAGTCATCTAGTGACAGCATTGCAATAAGAAAATAATACTGTCAATTGATGTTTTTATTAGGATATATTGATATTTTTATACTTTGAGACGATATGTAGTAGGCGCTTTCAATATTAAAGAAATTCGCGCAAATCAGTAATATTGTACAACTGAACTGTCATATTTACGGAAATTAGCGTTTTTTTAAAATTATGCGTTTTTCAATTGCATCTAATAGTATTCCATTAATAGAAATAGGAAAGGCAGCCTCGATTTCGCACACGCAAGTAGGACTAGTGACATTAATTTCAGTTAGGTGCTGCCCTATTATATCTAGTCCAACAAAGATAAGTCCTTTTTTCTTCAACGTCGGAGCTAAAGCGTCAGCTATTTTCCAATCATTTTTAGTTAACGGTCGTACTTCACCCTGCCCACCAGCGATAAGATTGCCACGAGTTTCACCAATTTTAGGAATTCGTGCTAAACAGTAAGGGATCGTTTTACCGTCTATCACAAATACTCGTTTATCCCCATCTTTAATAGACGGTAAATAATTTTGAGCCATACAAAAATTACGTCCGTAACCAGTAAGATTTTCAATAATTACTGTTAGGTTTGGATCTCTTGATTTAATATGAAAAATTGATTGACCGCCCATACCATTGAGAGGTTTTAAGATAATGTCACCGTGTTTCTTCCAAAATGCGCGAAGATGTGCATCTTTTTTGCTTACCAGGGTATCTGGGGTATATTTCGGAAACCACATGGTAAATAATTTTTCGTTACAGTCTCGCAAACTTTGTGGTTTATTGACAACAAGAACCCCTTGATGTTCAGCTATTTCGAGAATATAAGTAGCATATAAAAAATCACGGTCAAAAGGTGGGTTTTTACGCATTAAGATGATATCTAACATCTCAAGATTGATATCCTCTTCATTGTTAAATGTGTAATAGGGTGTATGTTCTTTTTTTACAGAAAGTACTTGAGTTGAGGCTCTCGCTTTACCAGCTGATAGATATAGGGAGTTCATTTCCATGTAATAAATTTTATAACCACGATTTTGTGCTTCTAGAAGCATAGCAAAGCTAGTGTCTTTTTGAATATTAATTGTAGAAATCGGATCCATTACAATTCCAAGCTTAATCATTTTATATTCCTTGATCTAAATGGAGGAGTGTTTTTTTAAAAACGAGAATGATAGAGCTTATTAAATAGCACTTACACGATGTAATTAAAATACTTACGAGATAAATGTCATGATATTGATAAAAACTATATTATAATTACCTTGCCATACTTGTTTTCATGGTATTATAATTAACCGATTTTAATCAAATAAAATTAAAGATACTTAAATAATTAAGTACTTTTTTATTATTTATTATTTGCTTTATTTTCCAAAAGATCATTTCTATAACATTTTTTTCGATAGGAAGATATCTAAAAAAACGTACAAGTTAAGTATTTCGAGGTTTTATAAAATGGTTTAACATTGTTTTTTTTATTTGTTTGAGAAGACTTATCATTAAAGAAGTACTCTAGTGCTATTATGTTTTAGAATGCATTTGCTATTGCCATAGTGATTATTTGAATGTTATTTTGTGTAAATTCCTATTTTATTATGAATTCTTACTGTTAGGTTGAGTATTAAAATAATCTTGCATATATTATAATCAATTGATTTTTTTTAAACTTGATAGAGAGATTTTCTTAATTAAAGTACGATCGCATTAATTTTAATATCTGAATAAGCAATAATTATAAAAAAATATATGTAGTGAAATTTAAAAAACATAGAATTAGAATCAATATGATTTGTAAATTTTATCATAGGATTAATAAAGATAACCACCTCATTATTTTTTTTTGTTTTAATATAAACGATATTTAAAATGTTAAATGATTTTTTTTAACTTAAATTTAAATTTTAAACTTTAAACAAAGGTTTAAAATCAAAAAAAAAAGAAATAATTTAAGACTAAAATGGACATGTTAAGCATAAAATAAAGATCGTTTAATTTAAATATATCTTAAAATGAAGAAATGGATGAAAATTTTATATAAGTTCTTTCTACAATGGTAGAAAATCATTGCGCGTATAATCTATAACAATAACAGCTGATAATAACATTGATGATGGGTTAATTTTATAGATATAATCGTTTAATATTTTTGCCAAAAAATACCGGATCTAGTTTATAATTAACATTATAGATATAAGTTATTAAGATTCTAAATTTTTAATTTAAAGCAAATGACGACGCTACAGAAAAAACTTAAATGTCATCGGATCCCGTGTAATTAAAAAATCCTTGAGTATTATTTTGAAATGTTTATAGGTTTAAAATAAGTCTGCATAACTATACTTTTCAAGTATCCTAATATCGTAGAAATTGTTATATTAAAAAAATATCTCTAATGAGAAAATAGCGGATAGTAGTGTTGAGATATTTTTTTAATAATTATTTTATATTTTTAGCGTTAGAGTGATTTTTGGTTTTTTAATGTTCTTGTTTGAAAGTTTTTCTCAAACACTTCCAGGTTAAAAATGCAATATAATTTATAGTTAGTAAAAATATAATTGAAAATTTATAGATATTTGTCGTAATGACAATGGTCATAGTTTAGAACAGTTGAGATAGACATGATGCAAGATTTGCGTCTAATATTATTTTTCGTGGGCACAATTGCTATTATCGTATTGTTGTTACATGGTTTGTGGGTCGTTCGTAAAGAGCGATTTCCAGTGTTGCGTAACTTCCAACTAAAAAAAGTAAAAAAAATAAATCAGACGCAAGAGGATCTACTTCAGTTTCAAAAAAATAACAAAGGAAATAAACTCTGTTCTAGTGTTTTACATCATGAACAAAGTCGTAACATGAAACATGTTGATACATTACCATCTTTATCTCAATCAAAAAAAGGTGCAGCTCTAAAAAAATACGATGACACTATAGATCCCATCTTACATAATAGCATTAACTGCTTTTGCTCTACTATAGACGATAATTTTAACAAAAAGATGGATGCATCTTCTAATATAGAAGATGCATCTACATTTAAACAGATAATTAGTGATGTTAATAAATATCATACCAATAAAACAGATGTATTTGATCAGCACTCTTTATCTCTACCTCGACTGAATCGTACAATTGTTTCCAAAATCGATAAACAGATATTGAAATCTTCCGAAGAAACTGTGACTTCTATTTTAAATAGGTGTGTACAAAAAAAGAGAAATAAGATAAAAGGAAAAGAAATTATTTTAGTACTGCATATTGCGGCTCATGAAGGTAGTGTTTTAGGAGGAGAAGCATTACTGAAAATTGTTTTGCAAGCTGGATTTCATTTTGGAGACATGAATATATTTCATCGTCATCTTAATCCTAGCGGTAGCGGACCAATATTATTTAGTTTGGTGAATATGGTTAAACCAGGTTCCTTTTCCTTAGAAAAAATTGCAGATTTTAGTACTCCAGGTGTCTCTGTTTTTATGACAGTACCAACAGCTTATGGTGATTCTTATCAAAACCTTAAATTAATGTTACAAGCAGCTAATCGTATAACCTCTGATTGCGGTGCTCGCCTCCTTGACGATGAACGATCTATAATCACCTCGGAAAAAATAGATGACTATAAAGATCGAATTCAGAGAGTGTTATATGAAACTTCATAGTTTTTAGGCATGTCTTTTTAAAACGTATAGTCCATATCGTATTTTAATGCTTTATATGCACGTATTAATGAGTGATTTTCTAATACAAGTAATATCAATGAGAAAATTAGACATCACACTAACCATTATGATATCTAAATACTACTTTGAATGTAAAAAAATTCAAAAGCAGTTCCTTTTTTATTCACTAGTAATGAACTAAACTAAATTAACTTATAAATTCCATTTGATTGATAATCAGGGCATACATTTTATGCTAAATATATTTAAAAGAAAATATGTTGCATTATAGCGAACAAAAATCGTGACAGGAATATTCTTGAAATAGTGTTTAATAATACAAATCAGCATATCGTGTAATTAGTTATATTTTAAGATAACTATATCTTTTTAAACTATTTTTTTTATATTCACTAATAGAATAAAACTATTATATTTTTCTTTAAAAGAAAAAGGTATTTAATTCTAAATAAAACTTTAATTTTTTTAAATAATATTTTTTATTTAATATTTTACCAACATCTTAGAATTGACATAATACTAGTAAAATTAAAAAGATAACATGATGGAGAATTAGCAATAACATGCAATATTAATACAAAGTAATTAACGTTTTATTTATACAAATAAAACTATATTGTTTTAAATAAAAGTAAAGCGTTATATAAGATACTTATATAAACAAATACTACTGCAATAGTAGTGGTATTTGTTTTTACTTTATAGTATATTTTTTTAAATATTTAAAAGTAGTTTAGCGGGCGACATCATATGCATCCGATGCTCAACATTGCTATTCGCGCTGCGCGAAAAGCAGGAAAATTAATTTCACAATACTATGAAACACCTTCTATCTACGAAAACAAAACCAACTTTATTTCCACTTTCTGTCGGGAACTAGAACGATTAATTATTGAAGTTATTCGACGATTTTATCCACAACATAGCGTTTATGCCGAAAAAAGTGGAGAACTAATAGGAAAGAACAATGATGTAAAATGGATTATTAATCCATTAGATAGTTCTACGAATTTTATTAAACGTTTTCCTCATTTTTCTGTATCTATTGGCATATTAGTGAAAAGCTGCATGACAGTTGCAGTCATATATGATCCGATGCGCAATGAACTGTTTACTGCATCTCGAGGTCAAGGAGCACAATTAAACGGTTATCGTTTGCGTGGGGGCACAGAACGTGGTATAGAGAGCACTGTATTAGGCACTACTTTCTTGTTTAATACGCAAGAAAATTCTAGTAATTATATTTCCATAATAAGCAAGTTATTTCTAAAATGTAAAGCGTTTCGTTGCACAGGTTCACCATTGTTAGATTTAGCCTATGTCGCCGCAGGTCGTTTAGATGGATTTTTTGACATTGCTTTAAAACCATGCAGCTTTCTTAGCGGAGAACTTATAGTACGTGAAGCTGGAGGGTGGGTTACCGATTTTATCGGTAGCCATAATTATTCTGTATCTGGGAACATCATAGCTGCTAATCCTAAATTATTGAAAGTAATAGTATCTACTATACGTAATGAATTGAAAAATTTTTAAACGCTTAATTTGTAATTAACAACTGTATAGTGTTATTAAGAAATTAAATATATAGCATTTTTTTTAATTTACGTGTCAAGAATATCTACACCTATATAAAAGATAATTTACTCATCTTAAATTTTCATAAAAAATTTATTTTTTTAGATAAAAATCAGAAAGAATATTATTTTACATATATTCAATAAATTAAGTTTTTTATTTTTTTTAGTTAGACAGAATATTATTATAAAATTGTAATCTATGTTGCTGTTTAATTTTAATAATTAAGCATTTTTTTGTGACTTTTCTCGAATTTAAAGCAGTCTATTGTCTATTTGTTGTAGTTTTGTATGAAACGCTCATCAAAATGTTTAATCTGAGTCGTAGTTAAAGATATGCAAATCCAGTTAAAGATTCTTTTTTTTGACCAGAATTACTAAATATTTTTACAGTAATATGTCTAAGATACACGAAACAAATGAAGATTATTTTTAGTTTATTTTTTTTATTAATACTAAAATTGATCATGCCTTATATGAAAAATTCATATAGATTATAAAAAATCAATATATTGTTGAATAATTAAAAGTAGAACGATCAAGTATGGGATCTAAAATTAATATCTATAATCTGCATATTTGATTTTCAAAATTGCCTGAAAAAGATCTAAGAGTATTTTCCGTAACAATTAGGGAAAAATAAATTGCTAATAATAATATAAATAGAATTATTATTAGCAGTAAAAATAGATTTTTAAACAAAATTATACGGAAGGTTGATTGGTTGTATATTTATCTGTAATAGTTTTTTATTTTGGATTGTGATTCTGATTAAGAATATATGTATTAAATATAAAATTTAATTTTTCATGGTTTTTTATTTTGCTAAAGCGTAAATCTTAACAATAGAATTAATTTAGAAGTATGATGCGCATTTAAGTCTAAATAATAAGATGAATTGTATTTATAATTATAAAAATAAGTTTAGTTTAGACTAAATGTGATTTTATGATATAGTTGATCAACGATAGTGATCGTTTGCAATTTTAAAAAAAAATTATTTATACTCAACTAACATTTTTTGTTAATTCAAAGGTGATATTTATGGTTCGTTTTTCTCGCTCTCACAGCTCTATAGTTGAACGTGCTAATAAAACTATTCAGCCATTTATGGCCCAAGTCTATGGTTGGATGACTTGCGGCTTATTATTAACTGCTTTTGTCGCTTGGTATGCTGCTCGTACGCCAATATTGTTGCAGTTTATTTTTTCAAATCACTTAGTATTTTTTTCTCTTATGATAGTTCAATTAGTGGTGGTTTTTATTCTTTCAAACATGGTAAATCGCCTTAGTAGTATGTTAGCCACCTCTTTTTTTATGCTATATTCAGCTTTAACTGGTTTAACGTTAGCAAGTATTTTTATCCTATATGCATCTTCTTCTATCGCCAGTACGTTTGTAATAACTTCAGGTATGTTTGGTGTTATGACGGTGTATGGATACACAACTAAACAAGATTTAACTAGCTTTAATAATTTATTGTTAATGACATTGATTGGTGTAGGATTAGCTTCCCTAGTGAATTTATGGTTAAAGAGCACTATGTTAACGTGGTTAGTAACATATACTGGTGTACTTCTTTTTGTAGGACTAACTGCTTATGACACCCAAAAACTGAAAAAAATAAATACTCAGCTTTCATTAGGAAATAGGGAGCAATTTCATAAAGAGTCCATATTTGGAGCACTAACTTTATATTTAGATTTTATTAATTTATTTTTAATGTTTCTTCGTATTTTTGGTAATCGTCGTTAATTTGTGTAATCTTAATTAAAAAGGGGTATTTCCGGGTTATAATATTCTAATACTATGAAATATTTTTTATGTTCGCAATGAATGTTTCCCTAAGATCTAGCCCCAAGTGTTTTTTTAATGACATGTGAGAAAAAATGTAAGGTTATGGACCTAATTAACATAAAAGTTTTGTATTTTTAGGTTAAATGAAATTATTGATTTTAATACGACTCAAAATTTTAAAACTTTTTATAAAGTTTAATCTTAAGTGCAATAAATTAATTTATTTATGTGTATGAAGGAGAAAAAATCTAGATAATAATAAATATTATTAAATATTGATGGTTTACCTTTTTAGAAATTTAATAATGTGGATGTAGATTAATTTTATTAATTATATAGTTATGTTAGAAATTTTGAATTTATAAAAAGATTTTTTAAAAAAATCTGGTCGGCATGAGAGGATTCGAACCTCTGACCCCCGCCACCCCATGACGGTACGCTACCAGTCTGCGCTACATGCCGAAAAGCATACTATTTTAGTATAAATTAAAAAATATTTTGATGAGCTATATTACTTGTAATCTTTCATTAAAGCGAGATTTTTATAAAAATTTTATACTGAAATATCAGTTATTAACCTCTAACTTTATAGAGTTAAACGTCAACTTTCATAAAAACGATGAACTTCTTGTTGTAATTCAACTGAATAGTTCAATAAACCTATTTTTTATTAACGCAATAAAACTTTTATTATTATGTTAATAGTATAATTAAATGACAAACATGAAAAAAGTATTTAGAAAGTAATATTATTATCAGAATACAAAATTTCTTTTTCTATATTATTATTCTTAACCGTGAATAAAAATTTTTATATTTTTGTCTTATCTAATAAGATTAGATTTATAAAAATACAGATTTAGAATATTATTCTAATTTAAGATTTTTAGATGATTAATCTATAAATGTTTTTTTATTATATCGGTATTCAAAAATAAAATCTTCTGCAATAAACAGATATGTTTAAATATTTTTCAAAAATTAAGATTATACATTAATTTTGGTAAATTATTTTTTCTAAAATTTTATAGAAAATTTTTTATGAATGTTTATTTATTTAAAATACAGCATTTTTTAAAAAATATTTTTTTATTTAGTTTATATGTTTCTTCTCTCATGTTAATTTCGAATTATTAAAATTAAAAACGAGAAAAAATTTAAAAATAAGTTATGTAACTATGAATGTTAATTGCATTAAATAAATTTATTAAATGATTTTGGAACGATTATCTATTTTATATAATAAAATTAGAAAAAATATTTAAAATGATGCTATATTTATATCAATATAAGTTATTTTAATTTTAATTTTTAAAATTATTTAAACGATTATTAGAAATTAAGTAATAGGAATTGAATAATGTAGAAAAGATAGTTTAAATTGCCCTAAAAAAATACCAACGCTCATTAAGCGAGAAATAGCATTTCATGCTTTCAAGAATTTATGTTTACAGCTTCTCAAAAAAAAATAAATAAAAAGCAATATAATCAAGTATCTTATAAATAAGATTTGCACATTATATAGATTTAGCTAATAAAAAACTTTTTTATTAGTCTATATTCTAGTCCGTAGACTAATTTTTTAATTCTACCTCACTAAAAATATTAAACAGTCATTTTAACATACTGACAGGAAGTAACTTTTTATTTAAAAAATATTGTTTAAAAAACAAGAGCGAGAATTTTTCCTTCTCACTAAAATAGTGAAGCATAAAAATTATTAGTTTATTGATTGGTAATAAATACATCTTTAGTACGTATATAACGAAGACATGAAGAACAAAATTTTCATTTTATTCGATGAATATTTTTTCACCCATCCAAAAAAAATAGACAAAGAATGCTAATAATAAATAGGCAATAAAATGTTTTACAAGATATTCGAGGTTGATAATGTATTAAGTTCAATAGATATGATCATTACTCGGCAATATTGATATGAGATAAAATCTTTTTTAAGGTATATAAAATTGATTTACAGTAATAATGGATTAATTTGCTTTATACATATTGCGTTTTGAAAAAACACGAATGTTTTTAAAACCTGTCAAAGACCAACAAACCATAATTCGTCAAAGGTTAAAATACGTTATAAAGAGTCTTTTTAGCGGTAATGATATCACGAGTTTACCTCTAAACTTGTCATATGATTTATTGTTCCAAAGTAAATAGTTAAAATCGTTATCGCGTATTTTTTTGAATAGTTTAGCTTATCTGATAACTTTATCCAACTCTTAAAGACTTACCTTAATGTTAAGTAGTTCGGTAGTAAACTAATCTTTTCTGTTTAGCTACCTATACTAGAATAAAAAAACTAGAAACAACTGATGTGTAATTATAAAAATAATATTATTAATGATTATTAAGATTACATTAGTAGTATTTTTAAATTAACTTTAGATCTATAATTGGTAGATCAGAAAAACCAGGTTATTGGTTCTAATAGAAAAGAGCTGTTATTAGATAAAATTTTTATCTCTGATCCATTATAAGAAAAGAATAAAACCATATTATATAATATGGAATCTATTTTTTTTCTTGAGTTGGTTTTTCTGCCCCTTTTGATAGGCTTATAGAATAAAGATATTTTATCCTGATCTTATAGAGATCTTAATTCAAAAAAATATAGTTACTAGAATTTATCCTTATTGTCTCCAAAAAAATTAATCCATTAGTATATTGTAGCATAATAACTACATCTTTTGGTTAAAAAGGCTTGTTTATTCATATATAAATTACATTTATCATTCGATAATATCAACTAGTTTTTTACAATAAAAAAACCTCTAAAAGAAGCAAATAAATTGTATAGAAATTAAAATATTTTAATATTAATTAAATAAAAATGTTTATTTTTTTTAAGTAATACGGACCAATCCATCTATTGATAGATGTGACACATAAATCACATTTATATAAACAATGAAATTATACACAAATATTAAAATTAAATATTTAATTATTATCTTTCAGTTAGGAGAAAGAACGTGACAAGTTTTGTTTCCGCAATTTTCTTAGATCGTGATGGAACTATTAATTATGATAAAGGTTATGTTCATAAAGTTGAGGATTTCCATTTTTTTGATGGAGTAATTGATGCTATGAGAGAATTAAAAACTATGGGGTTCGCCTTAGTAATAGTAACAAATCAATCTGGGCTAGCTCGTGGTTTTTTCAAAAAAGATCAGCTAATAAGTCTTATAAAATGGATAAATTGGTCTCTTTTAGATTATCGAATTGATCTCGATGGACACTACTTTTGTCCACATCATCCGCTCGGAATAATTAAAGAATTACGCAAGAAATGCAATTGCCGTAAACCTAAGCCTGGAATGCTACTAACTGCACAGCGCCATTTACATATCGACATGACAACTTCTTACATGGTGGGCGATAAAATAGAAGATATGCTCGCAGCGAAAGCAGCAAAAGTGAATATGCGCGTTTTAGTTCGCAGTGGTAACACTGTAACAAAAATAGCTAGTAAAGCTTCAGATTGGATAATTGATAGTCTCGCAACACTACCTGCTGTTATTAAACAACAACAAAGAAAACAATAAATTTCACGTAAAAGTAAGCATTTATTTCAAATAATATAGCCACTTTATAAAAAATAGATATTTTTTTTGAAAGGTAGCGATATGTTGTAAATAAACCCATTCATCAAATTTATGACAAGCACTTTAATCACTTATTTTTCGATAAAATCGAGAAAAATCTTTTTATTTATAATAAACTGATTTCTATCAATATAACATTAAGTTTTATATCTTGAAGAAAGCTTTTTAGAGCGTCATATAGAGTCTACACTTAGTTTATAGTATAAAATGGAGCTTCTTTGCCAACAAGATTTTAATCCTCAAGTCTATTACTAGAACGATATTCAACTTTTCTATTACACATTCGTATCTGCGCATAAACCGGAGATCTCTACACTTATACTGTTCGAATCGAATATACGGGATATGTTGAGGTATAACCCCACAAAAAAAATAGAGGTTTATTTATATATGGCAACTACTATTTCCATTCGTGACTTGCTCCAGGCTGGAGCTCATTTTGGACACCAAACGCGCTATTGGAGTCCTAAAATGAAAGATTTTATCTTCACTGCTCGTAATAAGGTTCACATTATCAACTTAGAAAAAACTGTCTTTTTATTTCAAAGCGCCTTAATGGAACTTAATAAAATCGCTTATCGAAAAGGTAAAATCCTTTTTGTTGGAACAAAGCGTGCTGCAAATAACGCGATACAAGAAGCAGCAGTTAGTTGTGATCAATTCTTTGTTAATCATCGCTGGCTAGGTGGAATGTTGACCAACTGGAAAACGGTTCGTCAATCTATTAAACGTTTAAAAGATTTGGAAATTCAGTCGCAAGACGGTACATTCGAGAAGCTTACTAAAAAAGAAGCGTTGATTCGTACTCGAGAATTAGAAAAGTTAGAAAAAAGTCTGGGTGGTATAAAGAATATGGGCGGATTACCAGATGCCTTATTTGTTATTGATGCAGAACATGAACATATCGCTATTAATGAAGCAAACAATCTTGGAATTCCAGTTTTTTCTGTAGTTGATACTAATTGTAATCCAGCGGGAATAGATTTTATTATTCCAGGTAATGATGATGCTATTCGTGCAATCAATCTCTATTTGAACGCTGTAGCTACTACAGTTCGAGAGGGGCGTCATCATGCTCTAGAAGAGCAAAGTGAAAAAATTTTTCAGAAACTAAATAACTAAAAAATATTATTATCAGAATTTATTTAGATTGATCTTGAATAATTAAACCAAGAGGGTCGTTTATTAGATCTTTTTTTGTATATAGTTTTAACATAGCATCATAAGGAAAATATAATGGCGTATGTTACCGCTAATCAAGTTAAAGAACTACGCGAACGTACTGGCGTAGGGATGATGGAATGCAAAAAAGCACTAGTTGAAGCGCAGGGTAATATTGAAATAGCTATTGATAATATGCGTAAAGCAGGTCGGGCTAAAGCTGCAAAAAAAATGAGTCGTATTGTAACAGAGGGAATTATTCTCATCAAAATCGCCAATAATAAAAAATATGGCGTTATTATGGAACTAAATTGTGAAACTGATTTTGTTGCTAAAGCTCATGATTTTAAAACTTTTGGTAATGAAGCGATTAGTGTAGCATTAAATGAATCTATTAAAGATGTTAAAACTCTTAATGTTAGATTAGAAGAAGATCGTACTACGCTGATCAATAAAATTGGAGAAAACATTGATATTCGCCGCATTAGCATTTTAGAAGGTGAACTTCTGGCTTCTTATCTACACAATGAGCGCATTGGCGTTATAGTGTCTGGAAAAGCTGATACAGAACTATTAAAACATATTGCCATGCATATTGCAGCTAGTAAACCAGAATATGTACATACTGATGATATCCCATCTAAAGTAGTAGATCGTGAATATCAAATTCAACTCAACATCGCCATGCAATCTGGAAAACCCCTTGAAATAGCAGAGAAGATAGTAGCAGGGCGTATGAAGAAATTCAGAGAAGAAATATCTTTAACTAGTCAAAATTTTGTGATGGATCTAAGTAAAACTGTTGGTCAATTGCTTAATAAAAATGATTTTAAAATAAAAGACTTTATTCGTTTTGAAATTGGAGAAGGTATTTAAAGAAAAGACGCTTTCTTTTATTAATAAAATAAATATGGTAAGTAATAGATAAAACAATGCGCAGCTTGTTTGTCGTAGTTGCGCATAAATAATACCTTGATAGGTTTTTTAGATACGCTAACTGTATAAACCTCATTTAAAATGACTTGGTTAACTCTAACCATCTAATTCTTTTCGAGGAAGAAAAATGGTAAAAAAAGCAACACCCATTTATCAGCGTATTTTATTAAAATTAAGCGGTGAGGCATTGCAGGGAAATACAGATTTCGGTATTAACGCTAATGCATTAGAGAATGTGATTCATGAGGTAAAAAAAGTAATAGAACTTGGTGTTCAAGTTGGTGTCGTCGTCGGAGGTGGTAACTTATTTCGCGGTGTTCGGCTTGTAAAAACTGGTATGAATCGTGTTGTCAGCGATCATATAGGAATGTTAGCAACCGTGATTAATGGACTTGCGATGTGTGATGCATTACGTAGTGTTAATATTAAATCTCATTTAATGTCAGCCGTTTCTATAAATGGAATCTGTAATAATTATAATTGGGCCAAGGCTATAAAGTTGCTTTGTGATAACGATATTGTAATTTTTGTGGCGGGAACTGGAAATCCTTTTTTCACTACAGATTCAGCTGCCTGTTTACGCGGTATTGAAATCAAAGCTGACGCGGTCTTAAAAGGAACGAAGGTAGATGGAGTATATTCGGCAGATCCGGAACAGCATGTAGATGCTACTTTTTACGAAAAACTAACTTATCAAGACATTATTAAAAAAGAATTAAAAATAATGGATCTGAGTGCATTTTCTTTAGCGAGAGATTATAATTTACCAATATGCGTCTTCAATATTAACAAACCTAATGCCTTACATCGAGTGGTTATGGGTGATAAAGAGGGTACTTTAATCACTCACTCAATAGACAAATAAATCAAATTAGCTATCCTAAACTCTATTTGAATTGCTCAGCTTTAAGGGTTCGCAACGTGCTAAATACAATCATTAACAACACCGAAATACGTATGAAAAAATGTGTAGATGTCTTTGAAAACCACATGAAGAAAGTCCATACAGGACGCGCTTCTTCGCACTTGCTAGATAGTATTCAGATAGAATATTACGGTTCTTTAACCCCATTATATCAGCTCGCAAATGTTGTTGTAGAAGATTCTTGCACTCTAGCTATTACTGTCTTTGATCCGAATCTCGTTCCAATTATAGGTAAAGCTATCATGAAATCTGCTTTAGGGCTCAATCCAGTTTGTACTGGTATAGTAATTAGAGTACCTCTTCCGTCTCTGACTGAGGAACGACGAAGAAATTTGATAAAGTTTGTTCGAACCGAGGCAGAGCAGAGTAGGATATCCATACGCAATATTCGCCGAAATGCTAATGAAAAAATAAAAATGCTTTTAAAAGAAAAAAATATCGACATAAACGAAGATCGTCACTTCCAAAATAAAATTCAGACACTTACAGATACCTGGATTAAAAATCTTGATAATAGTCTAGCTAAAAAGGAAGCGGATTTAATAAAAGTTTAATATAGTTAAAACTATCAAATTTCGTATTAACCACCCTCCTAAATAGATGTGCATTGCAATGTTTATAATAAAAATATATATAATTTTATTTGATTACATCAGAATAGACACTTTTTTTATCCTTCTAACGCGGTACAATAAAGCAACTTTATGCGGCATTTGACGATTCTTGGTAGTACGGGTTCAATTGGTACCAATACGCTTGCAGTGATAAAGCAAAATATTAAACAATATACAGTGCACGCATTAGTTGCGGGTAATAATGTTAAATTGATGACCAAACAGTGCCTGTATTTCTGTCCTGCTTATGCATGTATGGCAGATTCAGCTTCAGCTCGAATTCTTAAAACTAATCTGGAAGAAGCTGGTATGGCCACAGAAGTACTATCTGGCATACAGGCAGCTTGCGAACTCGCTGCGCTAGATGAAATAGACACCGTAATGGCAGCCATTGTTGGAGCGGCTGGGCTTGCTGCAACACTTTCAGCGCTACGCGCTGGTAAACGAGTTTTATTAGCTAATAAAGAAGCTCTTGTAACCTGTGGTAGATTATTTATGCAAGAAGCACATCGCAATAATGCTCGCCTCTTACCAGTAGATAGTGAGCATAATGCTATTTTTCAGAGTTTACCTGAAGGACTTCGACACAAGTTAGGTTCCGGTTCTTTAACGGAATATGGTGTGTCACGTATCGTTTTAACTGGATCTGGCGGCCCTTTTCGCTTAACCCCGCTTGGGGCACTAGCCAATATGACGCCACAACAAGCCTGTGCACATCCCAATTGGTCAATGGGTCAAAAAATTTCAGTAGATTCAGCCACGATGATGAATAAAGGTTTAGAATATATAGAAGCGCGATGGCTCTTTAATGCGGACGCAGAACAGATTGAAGTATTATTACATCCTCAGTCAATTATTCACTCTATGGTACGTTATACTGATGGAAGTGTTTTAGCTCAACTCGCTCCTCCTGATATGCGAATACCAATTGCTAACGCAATGGCATATCCAGAACGGATAAAATCCGGTGTCAAACCATTAGATTTTTTACATCTTGGTAGCTTAAGTTTTGCACATCCTGATACTGAACGTTATCCCTGCTTACAACTTGTTTTTGACGCTACCCAACAAGGTCAAGCTGCGACTACAATACTTAATGCGGCTAATGAAATCGCAGTTGCAGCATTTTTACATGGCGACATTCGTTTTACGGATATCGCTTCTGTAAATCAATGGGTGTTAGAGAAAATTAGTCTTCCTGAACCAAATACTTTAGAAGAAGTGTTTGCCATTGACATTCAAGCTAGAGAAAAAGCTCGTCAAAGTGTTATTCATTTTAGGCTTTAATGAGATTTAAATATAGGAATTAGGTTATGATAACTACTATTCTTGCGCGCACTTGGTAATCTAAAAAACATAGTTAATAAATTAATTTATTGATAAATCGATTTTGTAAACCACGAACTTTATTCCTATATCAAATTTATTATTATCGCGATATGAATATTCTTTAACATATCGAATATAGTTATCTGTTATCATTTTAATATTAAAAGATTTTTACTAATGTAGAATGCTTCCGTAAGAATAAAAATTTAGTAGAATCAACATTCTAATATAGAAATTTTCCTGAAATCTACTCTCAATAAAATTGATTTTTTATCTACTTTTATTGTTTTTAAATGAAACTAAGTTTTCACAACTTAATTAAATGTTAACAACATATCTATTATGTTTGTATATCTATTAATAATAAAATAGCAGTTTTATTGCTTGCTTACAAAAATGTCATCATAGACTGCTAGTTATTCCAATAAGAAGTCAGTTAAATAAGTTTTATTATAAATTATTACATTTTAGACTTTTAGTCTAATTTAAACATTTCTTTGTTTAGTCCCATATGTCGTATTTTTATACATTTTTTCTTTTTTTTTATTGATACTATAATGTTAGTTAGATATAAAAAAAATTTAATTATAGGTCGGTTTTTTTATTAATTTATTCTTTCACTTACTTACAGAGTTACAAGTAATCGAGAAAATATAATAGAACCTCAACAAAATTCAACAATAGACCCCCTCTGTGAGGATTCAAATGTATTAAAAAAAATAAATAGATGATTCCGTTATTTGTAAGTTTTTTTTCATTTTCTACAACAAAGATGCATGACTATTATTTTACTTACTGAAAAGTAGTACCAATTAACAGTGTTTTATAAAATATTATTTTTTTTAAATTTATCTAATGATTATGACTTGTAAACAAGTGGCACTATTAAAAAAATATTTTTTTCAAAAAAAAAATAGTCTCGTAACAAGTTTTGTTAATCATCTAACAATCTTACCTTATGCAATATTTTTTCTGGATTGATGATAGAACCCGTTAGTTACAACCAAATCCGATTAGTTAAAATTAAATAATAAATAAAATCGTTTGTTTTTTTAATTATTTGATAGAATAAGAAACATAAGATAGGTTACTCTAAAATAAGCAAGAATTTAAATATTCATTCATTTATCAATTCATATCCAAGTAAAATACTATTAATTAACTATATAAGGAATGTTGTTAATGTCATTTAATATTCTTTAAGAATTAATAACCAATTAAAATACTTAACATATAGATTCTATGGTAACTTTATAAGAATAATTAGCTTGAAACTTAATATATTTCATAATCTTTCATCTCTACTTTTGTTTGTTACCTAATAGAATTCTATAGTGTCTATATATTTAGTTGATATAACTAGTTAATTAAAATTAGTCATAGAATACATATCAATATAGTTTTTACACATTTATGAACCTTTCTTCGTTCTAATAAATTTTGGTATCTTAGTAAGGAAATATGTGAGAGTAATGTTCTCTAAAAATAAAAAATCTGAACAAGAATTACCTTTCTCCTCACCACGCCATGTAGCTATTATTATGGATGGAAATGGACGATGGGCTCAAAATCGAGGAAAACTACGAGTTGTTGGTCATCAAGCTGGCGTACAGTCTGTACGCTATGCTGTAAATTTTGCTATTAAGCACCGGTTTCATGCTTTAACGTTATATGCATTTAGCAGTGAAAACTGGAGTAGACCGAAACAGGAAGTCTCTGCTTTAATAGAATTGTTTGTCTGGGCGTTAGATGGAGAAATAAAAATTCTTCATAAGAACAATATTCGATTACGCATCATTGGTAATATTGTAGCATTTCCTTTGCATTTGCAGGAGAGAATTCACCGTTCTGAAAGATTAACTTGTACAAATGATGGCTTAAATTTAAATATTGCTGCAAATTATGGTGGACGTTGGGATATTATCCAAGGGGTGCAGAAGATTGCTTCACGTGTTAAAGCGGGTATACTTCAACCTGATGAAATCAATGAACAGATTTTTTGCCAAACATTGTGCATGAATGAGGAACCCCCGGTAGATCTTGTTATTCGCACTGGAGGTGAATATCGAATTAGTAATTTTCTGTTATGGCAAATTGCATATGCAGAGTTATTTTTTACCGATGTGTTATGGCCAGATTTTAATGATGTCATTTTTGAAGAGGCTTTAAATGCTTTTGTACAACGTGAGAGACGTTTTGGTAAGACTATTCCTAATGATGTGAATTTATGTAATAGGGAAAAAATATGAAATATCGTTTAATTTCTTCCTTTATTTTAATAAATATAGTTATTGCCGCAATGTTTCTTTTATCACTAAGAGGTTTTTCTTTAGCTGTTGGTTTAGTATGTATTCTAAGCATGTGGGAGTGGGGTAAGCTGTCTGGATTAACCAGTTTCAAGAAAGTGATTATTTTAAAATTTTTTTTTGGGTTTTGTTTAATTTTTATAACAAAAATTATTCACCCTGATCTGCCATACATGAATTTCTGGCAGGTGCGATATATTTTTAAGGCTTCTATAATTTGGTGGATTTTAGCTTTTATTTTAGTCTTTTTCTACCCACGCTCAGCAAGGCTATGGATTGGATCTCAAGCTCTGCGATTAATATTTGGATTTCTAACCATTATACCTTTTTGTTTAGGGGTGCTAATTCTTCGTCAATACCGTTATGATATTAACGAGTTCAGCGGAGCTTGGTTACTATTATATCTTATGGTGCTTATATGGAGTGCTGATTCTTGCGGTTATATATTTGGGTGTGCTATGGGATGTCATAAACTAGCACCTAACGTTTCCCCTAATAAAACGTGGGAAGGTTTGTTAGGTGGATTACTTATATCTACAATGCTCGTTTTTTTATTAGGAAAATATGTATCGATTGGTATTTCGCCGCTTAGGTTGATTATTGGTTCAATAGTTGCAATTTTAGCGTCCGTTATAGGGGATTTAAGCGAAAGCATGTTTAAACGAGCATCTGGTGTTAAGAATAGCGGCTACTTAATACCTGGTCATGGAGGAATTTTAGACCGTATAGATAGTTTAACTGCAGCTGTGCCAGTATTTCTTTGTTTAATACTAGAAGTGTTTTAATGTTGTTAAGTATATAAGTCTTGAACGACGATTAATTAAATATACATGAATAACGCACTCTTAGTTTAAGATTTAGGATTTTTATCCTAAATTAAAGGAATGTTTAAAATAATATACAGTTCATCTATAATTTATTTTATATTGACAGGTTTTTGACTGTTATATTGACGAAAATACACAGCGAGTGTTATTTTTTATCATTTAAAAAAATCATAGCATAACCTCCCGATTTATATTTTTTATTATCTATGGAGAATTTTTTATTAACTCCAATATTTAACTTTAAATAAAGTTTCCTATAAGCTCTTTGGGAAGTTTTGTCAATTAAAGAATCAAAAAAAATAAACACTTTCTTCTTAGAGAAGAGGGGGGGGGTAAACATTCAAAAAAAACAAATTAAAGATTTTATATAAATCAATTTCTCTGAAACTGCTATAACATATCGATCATCTATTCAGACTTATCTTAATAGTAATTTAATTAATACTTAGTAAATTAATATAAATGAAAGTTATCGAAAAAAACGGTAAAGTTTACCTAAATAGTTCATTGTTAGATATAGCAATGCCCCCCCTAATTATAAATTGTATAAAAACTGCTCGTCTCACAAAATAAAAATAATTTATTAAATATATTTATTTTATAAGTATAACTTAAATATTAACAATTATTTTTAAAATAAGGAATTATATTGATAAAGCTCGATGTTTATATAAATCATCGAGTAGTTCAGATAGCTGTCTTTGATGTAGATAAAATCTTTTTAAAGGAACGTGTCTTAATTTTTAATTTATTAAGATACAAGTAACTGAATTAATTGTCATGATGATGTATTTATCAAAATAACGTTGTTAAAATTTCAGGAATATATTATAGATTTAATGAAAATAAATTTAATCTTAGGGGCTAAGAACTAGCTGATTTTATGTAATAACTCTATGGGAATTTTCTTATGTTGCATTTTTTTTGGAACTTTTCTACATTTCTTTTAGCAATGGGTATGTTAATAACAGTGCATGAATTAGGGCATTTTTTGGTAGCTCGGTGCTGTAAGGTAACTGTGGAATGTTTTTCTATAGGGTTTGGAAAAGCTATTTTTCGTTGGCGCGATAGACTAGGCACAGAATATATTATCGCTGCTATTCCCTTAGGGGGTTATGTTAAAATGTTAGACGAACAAACATCTAACATTCTACCTGAAAATCGTTATAGAGCGTTTAATCAAAAAAGTATTTGTCAACGTGCTGCAATAATTGCAGCTGGACCGATCTTTAATTGTTTATTTGCTACATTGCTTTATTGGATAATATTTCTTATCGGAATCCCAATCTCTCAACCAGTTATAAACACATCAATGGCGAATAAATATGAAAATTTATCACCTATAAGTTTAAAACCAGTTAAGCATGTCAAAGATTTTAATATACATGATTCACAAATTGATAAGAAAGCATATAACAATGATGAATCATTAGTTTCAATTCTACAAGAGTTAAAAAATCATCTAGTAATTTCTGAAATTCAACCTCATTCGGCAGCAATGAAATCTGGTTTACAGGTTGGCGATACAATCATTGCAGTCAATGATATAAAAATGACTTCATGGGAAAAATTTATATGCATCATACGAGACAACCCCGGTCGTATACTTAAAATAGGTATTCTACGAAAAAATGAACTATTCAATATAACTCTCCAGCCTGATAGTAAACTTGTTGGAAAGGATAAAATGGAAGGTTTTATTGGAATATTACCATCTATAAGTTTTTCACCATTAGATCTTAAGACTATTCAGCAGTACAGTCCTATAGAAGCTTTTCATCTCGCTGTAAAAAAAACGTGCTATATCATTTACCTTACAATCAATATGTTAAGCAAATTAATAACAGGGCATGTCAATCTAAATAATTTAAATGGTCCTATTTCTATTGCTAAACACGCGGGGATCTCCGCAGATTACGGTATAATTTGTTACCTAATGTTTCTAGCATTAATGAGTATTAATTTAGGTGTTGTCAATTTATTCCCTTTACCGGTTTTAGATGGTGGCCATTTAATCTTCTTAATACTAGAAAAACTTAAAGGAAAAGCAATTTCAACACGAATGCAAAACTTTAGTTACCGTATTGGTTCAATTGTGCTGATACTGTTAATGGGTTTAGCAATTTTTAATGATATTTGCAAACTTTAAAAATGAGATAATATTAGGAAGAGCCCATATACCACCATGTCGATAAAAAAATTATTTATACTGTTATTACTTTTAACCAGCCCTAGTATATATGCTGAAAAAGGATTTATTGTAAAAAAGATTCATTTCGAAGGACTTCATCGAGTGTCTGTTAGTACAGCCCTGCTCAGTATCCCGATCAAAATCGGGATCGAGATACAGGACAAAGACATTACTAATACTATCCATGCTTTGCTCGCTACTGGACACTTCGAAGATATTCGGGTGCTACGTGATCAAAGCATATTGATAATACAAGTCAAAGAATATCCGATTATTTCACGTATTACCTTCATTGGTAATAAGACAATAAAAAAAGATCTTCTTAAACAATCTTTAGACAATCAAGATATTCGAGTTGGAGAACCCCTCCATTTTAGCAAGATTTTTAACACAAAAAAAAGTCTTGAAGATTTTTTCTATAGCTCTGGAAAATATAATACAACGATAAACATTGAAGTCATACCTGTGCCGAATAATCGCGTTGATCTTAATCTGGTTTTTAAAGAAAGCGCATCGGCTAAAATTCAGAAAATTAATATTGTCGGAAACCATGTTTTTACAACCAATGAGCTGGTTTCAAAGTTTAAATTACACAACGAAATTCCATTGTGGGGTGTTGTAAGAGATCGCATATACTGCAAACAAAAGTTAGCCGATGATCTAAACATCCTAAGAAACTTTTATCTAGAACATGGTTATGTTTGTTTTAATATTTATTCCACGCAAATTAGTTACACCCCTGATAGAAATAGTATCTATATCACTATCAATATTACCGAAGGTTCGCAGTATAAGCTATCAGATATTGTGTTAGATGGAAATATGGGTGAATATTCGACTAAAATTAGACAGTTAATACAGCTCAAGAGGGGAACTATATATAATGGATCCCATATTGCGAGTATACTAAATAGTATAAAACAATTACTGGATTCTTATGGACATGCTTATCCACGCGTAGCAATTCAACATAAAATTAACGAAAAAGATAATACAGTAAAACTTTATATTAATGTTGACATAGGAGAACGTTTCTATGTTCGACAAATACATTTTAAAGGCAATAATATTACGAAAGACGTTGTTTTACGACGTGAAATGCGTCAGATGGAAGGTTCCTGGCTCAGTAATAATCTTATCCGTCAAGGTAAAAAGCGTATTAATCGACTGGGATATTGTGAAATTATAGAAAGCGAAATGCAGCCTGTTTCTAGTTCCCCTGGTCAAGTAGACCTTATTTATAAAGTCAGAGAGTCCAATACTGGTAGTATTAACCTTGGTGTTGGAATGGGAACCGAAAGTGGAGTAAGTTTTCAATGCGGAATCCATCAGGATAACTGGTTGGGAACTGGTAATGCTATTGGTTTTAGTGGTACTAAAAACGACTACCAAACTTACGCTGATCTTTCGATGACAAATCCATATTTTACGATAGATGGAATTAGTCTAGCTGGAAAAATTTTTTATAATTACTTCCATGCCGATGATGCAGACTTGTCTGATTATAATTTACGAAGCTATAGTTCAGGAGCTACGCTTGGTTTTCCTATCAGTGAGATCAATATGCTACATTTTGGTCTAGATTACGTGCATAATGAACTAAATAACATACAACCACAAGTCACTAGATGGCGTTACTTAAATAGTGTTGATGTTACGCCTAAAGTGATGTTTTCTAATAATAAAAACAGCGATTCTAGTATCGTAGCGAATGATCTCTTTTTGTCAATGAGTTGGAACTATAACAACTTAAATAGAGGATTTTTCCCAACTAGTGGTTCACGTGCGACTCTTAACGCCAAAGTGACATTGCCTGGTTCTGATAACGAGTATTATAAAATTACTTGTGATGCTAATCATTATTTTCCTATGAATAAGATGGATACATGGGTTCTTTTGGTTCGTCTCCGTTCCGGATACGGGGGAAGTTTAAGAAGAAAAGAGATGCCATTTTACGATAACTTCTATGCAGGAGGGGCGAATACTGTCAGAGGATTCGGATCTAATACAATCGGCCCAAAAGCAACTTATTATAACTGCAACACACATCACACTCAGTGTAGTGATTGTAAGTTAATCAACTCTAGCGATGCCATAGGCGGTAATGCAATGGTGATTGCTAGTGCCGAACTTATCGTACCCACCCCATTATTAAGTAAAAAATATCCTCATTCTATCCGCACTTCTTTGTTTATTGATAGCGGTACTGTATGGGATTCTAATTGGAACAATACCATTGATACCCGAAAAGCGGGTATTTTAGATTACAGCGATAAAAGCAATATCCGAATTTCCACTGGTATTGCGTTGAAATGGATTTCACCATTAGGGCCTCTAGTATTTTCTTATGCAAAGCCAATTAAAAAATACAATAGCGATAAGTTAGAGCAGTTTCAGTTCAATATTGGCAAAACGTGGTAATATTAGATCAATTTGTAAAAAGCCTACCATTATTAAAATGAATATATAAAATATAATTACGTTATTTAATAATATGTTTTGGTATTTCCTAATTTTATATTACACTACAACAGATAGTAATTAAGGAGTTTATAGTGAAAAAGTGGTTATGTGTTTTTGGACTAAGCATAGTTTGCTTTATGCCTCCTGGAGCACATGCTTTTAATAAAATTGCGGTGGTTAATGTTTCTACTATTTTTCAGAAATTACCTCAACGAGTTGAAATTGCAAAAAAACTTGAAAAAGAATTTGAAGGACGAGCTACCGAACTTCAATCTATGGAGCGTGATTTACAGATAAATATGCAACGTCTACAAAATGGTAGCGCCACAATGCAATCTAGTGAACGTCTTTCATTAGAAAATGCGCTGATAGCGCAACGCGAAAATTTTTCCACTAAGGCGCAGGCTTTTGAACAAGAAAATCGTTATCGACAAACAGAGGAACGTAATAAGATTCTTAAACAAATTGAGGAGGTTGTAAAAAATATAGCTATTAAAGAAGGTTATAATATAGTTATCGATGCTAATGCAGTTGCATATGCTGTAAAATCTAATGATATTACTGATGACGTTCTGAAGCAGGTTAAATAAGATATGTCTTCAATTCGATTAGCTAATCTAGCACAAGAGTTGCATGCACAATTGCATGGTGATGGTGATATTACCATCACTGGTATTGCTTCTCTGCGCAACGCAAAAATAGGAGATATTACTTTTCTCTTAGATACTCGCTCTTACGAAGAACTTTCTTCCTGTCAAGCATCAGCAATAGTCCTTACTTCTAGCAGTCTACCTTTTTTTAAAGGTGCCGCACTAGTAGTTAAAAACCCTTACTTGACTTACGCGCGCATTGCACAATTAATGGATACTACACCCAAACCTGCGGAAAATATTGGGTTAGGGGCATTTATTTCGCCTAGCGCAACCCTTGGAAAACGGGTTGCAATAGGATCTAATGCTGTAATTGACTCTGGAGTTATCCTTGATGATGACGTGATAATTGGCCCTGGATGTTTTATTGGAAAAAATACTAAAATTGGATCCGGTACTCAATTATGGGCTAATGTCAGCGTGTATCATAACATTTTTATTGGAAAAAACTGCATTATTCAGTCCAATTCTGTCATCGGTTCTGATGGATTTGGATATGCAAACGATTGTGGAAACTGGATAAAAATACCTCAATTAGGACGGGTTATTATTGGTGATAGAGTTGAAATTGGTTCCTGTACTACTATTGATCGCGGGGCCTTAGATGACACTCGTATCGGCAACGGTGTGATTATTGATAATCAATGCCACATTGCACATAATGTGATTATTGGTGAAAATACCGCAATTGCTGGAGGTGTTATCATGGCTGGAAGCTTAACCATCGGTTGTTCTTGTATGATTGGAGGAGCAAGTGTCATCAAAGGTCATATAACTATCTGTGATCAAGTTATAATCACTGGGATGGGAATGGTAATGCGACCGATCACTAAACCGGGTATTTACTCATCAGGGATACCGTTACAGCCGAATAAAGATTGGCGTAAAACTGCTGTATCAGTCATGGCTATTAATGATATACGAAAACGCATGAGAGCCATTGAGAAAAAATTAGATAAAATCAGTTAACTCAGTTGTGTGTTTTCTTGTCGAGATTGAAGCAGGCCCTGTTGTTAATGCTAAGTTTTTATAAACAGGAAGAGTATTTTGATTACTGACATTCATACTCTGCATATTGAAGAGATATTAGCGCTATTGCCTCATCGCTTTCCATTTTTATTAGTAGATCGTGTCTTAGATTTCGAAAAAGGAAAGTTCCTTTCGGCGATAAAAAACGTTTCTTTCAATGAACCTTTTTTTCAAGGACATTTTCCGGGTAAACCAATTTTTCCTGGAGTATTAATTCTCGAAGCTATGGCACAGGCGACCGGTATTCTAGCGTTTAAAAGTGCAAGTAAGTTGGCTTTAGGAGAGCTATATTATTTTGCTGCTATTGATAAAGCTCGATTTAAACGTCCTGTGCAGCCAGGCGATCAGATGGTTCTTAAAGTTGAATTTATTAAAGAGCGTCGAGGTGTCGCCCGATTTAAAGGTATAGCTAAAGTTAATAATGAAGTGGCATGCGAGGCATTAATGATGTGCGCTCGGCGTAGGGAGGCGTGATTAGGTGATTGATCAATCAGCCTTTATACATCCTAGCGCTATTTTGGAAAAAGGGGCTATCATTCATGCCGACGTACATATTGGCCCGTTTTGCATTATTGGCTCACAAGTTGAAATTCATCCCCGCACAATACTGAAGTCTCATGTAGTAATAACTGGTATTACTAGAATTGGGGAGGATAATCATATTTATCCGTTTGTTTCACTGGGAGAGGTAAATCAAGATCTAAAATATGCTGGAGAGATAACGCGAGTTGAAATTGGAAATCGTAATTGGATAAGAGAAAGTGTTACTATTCATCGAGGGACTATACAAGGTGGAGCAGTTACTCGAATCGGTAGCGATAATTTACTAATGGTGAACACTCATGTAGCTCACGACTGCACAGTAGGTAGTCACTGTATTATGGCAAACAATACGACACTTGGTGGACATGTAGAAGTTGATGACTACGCGATTATTGGAGGCATGACTGCAGTACATCAGTTTTGTGTCATTGGAGCTTACGTTATGATTGGTGGTGGTTCTGCTATAACACAAGATATTCCACCTTTTATATTAGCTCAGGGTAATCATGCTACCCCCTTTGGATTAAATGTTGAAGGATTAAAGCGACGAGGTTTTGATCGGCATTCACTAAAAGCAATACGTGCTGCCTACAAAATTATTTATCGCAGTGGAAAGACTTTAGATGAAGCTAAGCTGGAGTTATCAGCACTATCAAAAGAACATCAGGTGGTAAATGCTTTCCTCGATTTTCTTCCCCGATCCAAGCGGGGTATTATTCGATAATGATTTCATCATCTCTTATTACTATCGGACTGGTTGCTGGAGAGGCATCAGGAGATATTCTTGGAGCTGGATTAATACGTGCGATCCGAAGACATGTCCCGAAAGCTCGGTTTATCGGAATTGCTGGCCCACTGATGAAACTAGAAGGCATGGAATCCTGGTATTCTATGGAAGAACTAACAGTTATGGGGTTAATGGAAACACTTGAAAGGATTCCTAGAATACTTCGTATTCGTCATGATTTAATTGCGCGTTTTAGTATATTACGTCCTGACGTATTTGTTGGTATTGATTCACCAGATTTTACAATCTACATTGAAAAAAAACTTAAGCAACGTGGAATTCGTACCATTCATTATGTAAGTCCTTCTATTTGGGCATGGCGAAAGAAGCGGATATTTAAAATTCGTCAGGCTACAGATAACGTGCTTGCTGTATTACCTTTTGAAAAAGCCTTGTATGATAGCTATAATGTTCCTTGTCAATTTATCGGACATACTTTAGCTGATGTAATGCCTATTGAGCCAGATAAAAAATCGGCCCGTAAGTTTCTTAATATTCGCTCTGATGCGCTCTGCCTTGTTCTGCTTCCAGGGAGTAGAAAAAGCGAAATAGAAATGTTAAGTGCAGATTTTTTACGTGCTGCAGAGCAATTATATAAACGACTCCCCAAGCTAGACATTATTGTCTCGTTAGTTAGTCTCGAAAGACAAGTTCAGTTCGAAAAAATCAAATCAAAAGTTGCTCCTAAATTACCGTTACGATTATTGAAAAATCAATCTCGAGAAGCTATGACTGCCGCCAATGTAACCCTACTTGCTTCTGGTACAGCATCTCTTGAATGCATGTTAGCAAAATGCCCAATGGTAGTTGCTTATCGTATGAATCCATTAACCTTTTCGTTAGCACGTCGATTAATAAAAACTTCTTGGATATCCCTTCCTAATCTTCTAGCAGGTCGTGCGTTAGTAAACGAACTGTTACAAGAAGCCTGCCACCCAGAATCCCTTGTGAACGCACTTCTTCCTTTTTTGCATGAAAATAGACACGATTCGGCCTTGTTGGCTACATTCTCCCAACTACATCAACGAATTCGATGTAACGCTGATGAACAAGCTGCACGCGCTGTTTTGAAGCTTATTAGTAATCATCAATTTTTTTATAAAACGAACGCGTAAATCACGATATGATATGTTTATGTATTTTTTTATACTCCTATTGTTTTAAAGTTTATAATTCTAAAAAAAATCATAATTTTTACATGAAATATTAGTTTAACTATATTATGTGCTATAAATCAGTATAAACTTTTAATTATACATCCTAATAAAGTTGCTAGTGTAATATAATATAGAAACATGCAAATATAGATGAAATGCATTTTTTTGTTATCATATAGAAAGTTCTTCTTTTGTAATAATTCAAGATTCATTTTTGTCTTTATAAGATTTAAGATATTTCTAATATAACTTTCTGTAATTAAAAAATTAAATTATTTATTAAAAATACGAAAAAGCATTTCGAATAAAAATATTTATTATTATTCATAGAATGTCTTTTGTGTTAAAATGAAAAAAATTAGATTTTTTTTGAAAAAAAAGAATCAACAAAAAAAACAATATGTTTTAACGCGTATGAGTTTATGTCTAAAATAAAAAAACTGAATATAAATACCATAACTTTTATTAAATATTTTATGAGATACACGGCTAATAAATTATTCAGCTTATTTAGTGCGTAATGAGCTAAGTATCATCTAGTTGGTCTTCTCTAAATATAATTTTAATAATTCATTAAAATGATAATGTTTTTATGCAGAAAACAAAATAAATGTCCAATTAATATTCTGATCGTAACTAAAAAAACAGTTGATTCTCTATTTAAAAATAGAGAGTAATTGTAGAAAAAAAATCAACTTACTTATCAAGTTTACTAGATAAAAGAATGATTTTATAAATTTTTTTAATAGATGTTAATCTACATTACTTTCTTGCTATAACTATAAAAAATAGTTATAAAGTAATCATTAATATTTACATACATTTAAACTGTATAAAAATAAATTTTTTTAAAAAGACTAATTTTTAGTTATATAATAACTATTTTATGTATAGTTTTTATTGATCTCCCTTGTGCATTCGCATGATCAGATCATAAAACGAAGATACCATTCATATCAATATAGTTTATTTCAAAAAAAATCTTCCCATCTTACAACACTCACACACACACAATAACTCTATTACTAATTGCAATTATAGTATAATTTCATCAGAAAAACTTCTTAGCGAGTAAGAATATGGTTGAACCACGTTTTATTCACCTTCACGTACATAGTGATTACTCTATAGTCGATGGGATCATCAAAATTGGATCTTTAATTGATAAAGCTGCAGCTTTATATATGCCAGCTATAGCTATTACTGATTTCAATAATTTATGTGGAACTCTTAAATTTTACTGCAGTGCCTATAAAGTGGGAATTAAACCGATTATTGGTGCGGATTTTCTTATAAAAAGTGACATACTAACAAATGAAGTGGGAGAATTAACCTTACTAGCAGCCAATGACATAGGATATCGACATTTGACTTTATTAATCTCAGAAGCCTACAAACGGGGATATGGATCTTCTGGACTTGTAATAAATCGTGAATGGTTAATTAAATATAATAAAGGATTAATTTTACTCTCTGGAGGAAGAAAAGGCGATATTGGAAAATTGTTAATACGAGGAAACATGCTAAAAGTAGAAAAATGCTTGCTTTTTTACGAGAAATATTTTCCGAATCATTACTACATTGAACTAATTCGAACAAAACGAGAAGATGAAGAAAATTATATTCATGCTGCAGTAGATCTTGCGGCGCGTCGAGGGATTCCTATTGTAGCTACTAATGATGTGCGTTTTATCAACCAAGAAGATTTTAATGCCCATGAAATTCGTGTGGCAATACACCATGGTTTTACCTTAAATGATCCTAAAAGACCAAGGATTTATAGTCCACAGCAATACATACGCAAAGAAGAAGAAATGTGTACACTATTTGCTGATTTACCAGAAGCATTAACTAACAGCGTTGAAATTGCAAAACGTTGTAATATTTCTATTCCGATGGGAAAATATTTTCTACCAAAATTTCCAACTGGTGAGATATCTATAGAAAATTATTTAATAAAATGTGCACAAGAAGGATTAGAAAAACGATTAAGATTTCTTTTTCAAGACCCTAAGATACGTCGAAAAAAACGGCATCTATATGATGTACGTTTAAATGTTGAATTGAAGGTAATAAACCAAATGGGATTCCCAGGTTACTTTCTAATTGTGATGGAATTTATTCAATGGTCAAAAAATAACGGTATTCCTGTTGGACCTGGTCGAGGATCCGGTGCTGGATCATTGGTAGCTTATGCATTAAATATTACTGATCTTGACCCCCTAAGGTTTGATCTATTATTCGAACGTTTTTTAAATCCAGAACGCATATCACTACCAGATTTCGATGTTGATTTTTGTATGGAAAAACGAGACCTGGTAATTGAACACGTTGCTAAAACTTATGGTCGAGATGCGGTTGCTCAAATTATTACATTTGGAACAATGACAGCTAAAGCGGTAATACGAGACGTTGGGCGTGTGCTTGGCTATCCTTATGGATTTGTGTATCAAATTTCAAAACTAATACCTCAAGATGCTGGTATGACACTCGAAAAAGCTTTGTATATGGAGCCGCAATTACAATCAATTTATGATCGTGATGAAGAAATAAAAATTCTTATTGATATGGCTAGGAAGCTTGAAGGTATCATTAGAAATGTAGGAAAACACGCCGGAGGCGTGGTAATTGCACCGACAAAAATTACTGATTTTTCAGCATTATATTGTGATGCTAAAGGAAATCATCCGGTAACTCAATTTGACAAAAATGATGTAGAGTACGTCGGTCTCGTAAAATTTGATTTTTTAGGTCTTCGCACCCTAACTATTATTAATTGGGCTCTTGAGAAAATTAATAATCGACGCGAAAATCAAGGTCAGAGCCTTATTGACATTAAAACGATTCCGCTAGACGATAAGAAAAGCTTCGACATTTTACAGAAATCCGAAACGACAGGTGTATTTCAGCTAGAATCCCGAGGAATGAAAGATCTTATAAAGCGATTACAACCAGATTGTTTCGAAGACATGATTGCCCTTGTAGCTTTATTTCGTCCTGGACCTTTGCAATCTGGTATGGTTGATAACTTTATTGATCGAAAACACGGTAATGAAGCAATATCTTATCCTGATAGTGAATGGCAACATTTATCACTGAAAAGCGTATTAGATCCGACTTATGGAATTATTTTGTATCAAGAACAAGTCATGCAAATAGCCCAAGTTTTGGCGAACTATACTCTAGGTGGGGCTGATATATTACGCCGAGCTATGGGAAAAAAAAATCCAAGAGAAATGGTTACACAGCGCTCTATTTTTAAAAAAGGAGCTGAAAGCATTGGTATTGATGGTAAACTATCAATGAAAATATTTGATTTAGTTGAGAAATTTGCAGGTTATGGTTTTAATAAATCTCATTCTGCTGCTTATGCTTTAGTATCCTATCAAACCTTATGGTTAAAAGCTCATTATCCTGCTGAATTTATGGCGGCAACAATGACTGCAGATATGGATAATACTGAAAAAGTTGTAGGGCTAGTTGACGAATGTCTTCGTATGAACCTAAGAGTTCTTCCCCCGGATATTAATACTGGTCAATATTATTTTTATGTTAATTCAGATGGTGAAATAGTTTACGGTATTGGTGCTATCAAAGGGGTGGGAGAGGGGTTTGTTGAAGAAATAATTAAAGCACGCAATAAAAATGGCAAATTTACTGACTTATTTGATTTTTGTATGCGTATTAATATTAAAAAAATTAATCGGCATTCAGTAGAAAAATTAATTATGTCAGGAGCTTTTGATCGACTTGGATCACATCGAGCTGCATTAATAAATAATCTAAAAGACGCATTTAAAACAGCTATTCAACAAGCTCAAGCTGATAGTATGGGTCAAACCGATATGTTCGGAATATTACCTGGAAATTCAGTAGTGCCAGAAAAAGTCTCTAATAGCAATATAACACCATGGTCTAAGCAACTAATACTTGAGGGTGAACGAGAAACAATTGGATTCTATCTAACTGGTCATCCTATTACACAGTATCTTGATGAAATCGCACATTATACAACTGGAGAACGTTTAAAAGATATACACCCTACTGAGAACGGAAAAATCGTGAAGGCCGTAGGATTAGTGCTATCTTCACGAATAATACTTACTAAACGTGGAAACCGTATTGGAGTTTTTACACTGGATGATCGTTCTGGACGTCTAGACGTTATTCTTTTTCAAAATGTTTTAAAACAATATCAACATTTAGTAGAAAAAAACCGTATTCTTATCGTAGAGGGGGAAGTGAATCTTGATGAAATTAACGGTAGATTAAAAATGACTGCTCGAACATTAATGGATCTAAGTGAAGCACGTCAGAAATATGCGCGGAGACTTGTTGTCTCTTTAAGTAATAAGACAATTGATGAAAATTTTCTCAACCATCTCCAGTCATTATTAGAACCCTATCGATTTGGAACAATTCCAGTACATATTGCTTATCGAGGAAAATATGTATTAGGACGATTGCATTGTGGATCTGACTGGAAGGTAACACCAAGTGACCATTTACTTAATGATTTAAGACAACTTGTTGGAGATGAACATGTAGTACTAGAATTTAAGTAGTATAGGAATACTATGACTCTGAATTTTCTTGATTTTGAACAGCCAATTGCAGATTTAGAAGCAAAGATTAACTCGCTTGTTGCAATTAATCATCAAGATGAAACATTCGATATTAATTTAGATAAAGAGATTAGTCGGCTTCGCGATAAAAGTGTAGAATTAACAAAGAAAATTTTTTCTCATTTAGGAGCCTGGCAAGTAGCGCAGTTAGCACGTCATCCTATGCGACCTTATACGCTGGATTATATCCAACATATTTTTACTGATTTTGATGAATTGGCAGGTGACCGTATTTATGCTGATGATAAAGCTATTGTCGGCGGGATTGCTCGCCTCAATTCACGTCCGGTAATGATTATTGGACATCAGAAAGGTCGGGAAACAAAAGAGAAAATACGTCGCAACTTCGGTATGCCATCTCCGGAGGGGCATCGTAAAGCATTGCGGCTCATGGAAATGGCCGATCGTTTTCAATTACCGCTTCTTACATTTATCGATACTCCAGGGGCTCATCCAGGTATCGGTGCTGAAGAACGCGGACAAGCTGAAGCTATTGCAAAAAATTTACGTGAAATGTCAAGTCAGCGGGTACCTGTGATTTGCACAGTAATCGGCGAAGGGGGATCGGGGGGAGCATTAGCGATTGGGGTGGGTGATAAAATCAATATGCTGCAATACAGTACTTATTCAGTAATATCTCCGGAAGGTTGCGCTTCTATTTTATGGAAGCGTGCAGATAAGGCCCCTATTGCTGCTGAAGCTATGGGTATTATTGCCTCACGTTTAAAAGCGCTAGAACTTATCGATAATATCGTACCCGAGCCGCTAGGAGGAGCTCATCGTAATGTACAAGCAACGGCTGCATCAGTAAAAATGCAATTACTTACCGATTTATCAGAACTTGATACTCTGGATATAGAAGATTTACTAAAGCGGCGTTATCATCGTTTGATGAATTATGGTTATTGCTAAATAATCGATAAGGCTTCCTAGAAGAGTAGTGCTCTACAGCAGAGATAATAGCTATCTACCACTTACACATTGTGTAATTAGCTTTTAGGAAGCATATGTAAGAGATAATCTCTGATGTTAAATAAAAATATTCTTATATTACAACAGTTTTTAATGATTTTAGAAATATTCTTTTAACATAGTGAAAACCTATACCTATTTAGTACTTTTAAAATATTTTTTTTTAAAAAAGCAGTATGCTTATACTTCATATTATCTGTTTTTAAGTGGTTTCATAAAATAATATGCTGTTTAACAGTGAGTGGATAAAATAAATTCTCAAATATTCGTTGTAGATTTTTTAGACGCTATTATCCCCCTTTTTTTGTTTAATAATTTTTAATACACTACTTATTGTTTTTTCTTTTAGCTGATCTAAATAAACTAACTTTTTTAATATTTTAATTTTTTATAAATTTTAACTAAAGATGTTTATTTTTCTATATGAACGATGGAATATGCGTTTTTTTTAAAATAGATATTTCAAAATACTTTTTTTTGAAACGTTTGTCGCTTTTTTAATTAGCAAACAACCTAAATCACTTTCTAAAAATTTGTTTAAATGTAAAATGATATTAAGAAAACTCTCTAAAATTTATAAGTCTTTGAAGATGTACTATATCGAAATATATTAACAATGAAATACGCTTTCAGATTTAACTAGATCGCTAAATACTTATTTTATTACGATAAAATCTAAAAAGTCGATAAATTCAATACATCAAGTAATCTTGAACGATGATATCTCTTGGTACAAAAGAAGTCTAAAGTTGATAATCTAAAAAATAAGAATAAAATTCTATGAACATACAAAACTTAGAAGTGTATAATATTTTTTTTGATAAAGATTCATTTATTTTTATTACTAGTTAATCCGATCAGTCTTAATTTATAAAATATAAACATCGAAGTTAGGAGTCATTATTAACTCGAAGTTAATCTTCTATTTATCACAATAGCAAATGAAAAGATTTTTTTAATCTTATTAAACAAAAAGGACAAGAGTCAGACTATGCAAAAAAAACAAAATCACAAGATATCTGCCATAAATATTCTAGCCATTGATCGAGTAAATCCATATCAGGAAAAATCTGATGAAGAGTACATGAATAATGCTCAACTATTACATTTCAAGCGAATTTTAGAAGCTTGGCTTAATAAAATTAAAAATGAAATTGGCCGAAATTTTTTATATATACAAGATGAGGCAATGAATTTTCCTGACCCAATAGATCGTGCTGTGCAAGAAGAAGAATTTAGTTATGAATTAAGAACCCGTGATCGAGCATATAGGTTGATTAAGAAGATTTCGAACACTCTTAAGAAAATAGAAGATAACAATTTTGGATTCTGTGAATCTTGTGGAATTGAAATTGGTATTCGTCGTCTCGAAGCGCGACCAACTGCAGTTTTGTGCATTGATTGCAAAACTCTAGCTGAAATTCGAGAAAAGCAGATGGCAGGGTAAATTAATTTTGATTATAAATTTACATTTATATAAAAATCACCAGATTATTAATAATATCTATCAAATTAGATTCTGATTACTATATATTAATTTTGTATATTTTTAATATAGACCTTTTTCTATTGCACCACACATGATTTGTTTCCATTTTTAATACCTGTTTAATTGTTAACTTAAATATATATATCTACTACTTTTTTTATCAATTATACATACAATATATTAATCAACCATATAAGTTTATCGTATCTGTGTTATAGTATTGTTTTATCTATTGATATCAGTAATAATAAATCTAGAAGACATTGTTTAATATATGCTTTATTTAAAGCATTATTTCTAATTCATTTTTTGTCTAAATGTTTTTTTTAATTTTTAATTATAAAAACAACATAATTTTAGATTAGCGCTCATAGTAATTATATTTATCATATGGCTACCTCTACATTATAGTAATACATATTATATATGCTAACAATACTGCATAAATAAAAACAATATTTTACTCATCAATATTTCTTTTGTCTTTATAATTAAAGAAAGATCAAAAATCTTCATCGTGCTAAAAAAACGATACTATAGCAATAATTGCTTCTAAAAAAAATCACGAAATATAAAATTATATAGCTTCAAACAAACTAAAAAATAGATTGTTTTATCTCTATTCATTTTTTTTATGGACAACATAAAATACTATAAATCTATTTTTTGATCAAAAAATCATGTGATAATTGAAAAAAAATAATAACTTTTTATAAAAATAAACTCGATTTTTATCAAAAATTATCTATTGATCAGTAATCTCATAAAGCCATTTTAACAGACGAGGATAAGTTTTAATTTAAAATGTTTAAATGTATAACAACAGCAAAATACTTTAATAAAGTGAAACTTTTAGAAAAAACTAAAATTTTTTTCATATTCTAAATATTTATTTAATGAATCAATATAAGTTCCTACTTTTGATGATAAACTATATAATAATTTTTAAGATAAATAAGATGTCTCTTCTTATTTATCGCTTTGGAAGATAAATTAGCGGATTTACGGATTTCCCTTTATAACGAATTTCAAAATGTAGTCTGATTGTATTACTTCCAGTACTACCCATAGTGGCGATTTTTTGTCCCACTAATACTAATTCTTCTTCTCGAACCAACATCTTTTCGTTGTGGGCATAAGCGCTTAAGTAATCATTTTTATGTTTAATAATAATAAGGTTACCATAACCTTGCAAAGCGTTTCCAGCATAAACGACTTTTCCGTTGGCACTTGCTAAAATCGCTTGTCCACGAGAACCGGAGATATCAATTCCTTTATTACCACCCGCTTCATCGACAAAATGATCGAGAATCTTTCCATTTGTTGGCCAACACCAACCAATAATGATCGTGTTTGGAGAAGGACTAATATCTGGTGTAATTTTTGTCGATTTAATTAACTTGGTAGAAGGAAGAATATCATTAAGAATATTTTTTTCTCTATGAAATATCTTTAAGATATTTTTTGCATTTTGTTTGCTTTTTTGTTCATTAGTGTAAAATGGTAAATCATTCTCACCTAATGGTTCCTTTCTAATTAAATCTACCGTTTTGTTAGTTATTTGAAGAACTTTACCTACATGTAGGATGTAAGGTTCTTGAATATTATTTTTTCTTGCTAAATCTTTATAGTTATTCCCTGTTATCCAGGCGATATAAAATAGAGTATCACCAGATTTTACTTCGTATCGCGTATCATGATAGCTTCCTTTTTGAAGGTTATTATAATTTCTATTATATAGACTATTTTCTTGCAAAACTCTGTTTATCTTATAATGCGAATATTTTTTAATTAAAGAACGGGATTGATCATGCTTACCTGTTTTTTTAAGACTGTAACTATGACCAATTTCGCTTATTGAAGCATGTAATTTATTATTGGTGCAACTGGCTAGAAATCCGCTGCCTATAATAAACAGTACAGCGTGATTATATTTCTGGTTAGTGTTAACCATAGCTCAATTCTCCCCCCCCCTAATATCATAAAAACTAGTAATCGTTTTAAATAAATAAAAGAATTATATCTTCATATCCTATATAATTAGATAACAACTAAATGTAATTTTTTATAACCTTTATATCCAACCTACACTTTATCTACTCATGACATCATCAAATACTGTTTTCTTTTATAAATATATATAACGTTAGGAATTAAATATTAAGCAAGGTCTTCTTTTGTTAATGGGAACAAATTTAAGATATTCGACAATATCGATAATATGCTTTCCACGTATATATTGCATTTGTATTACATGCTGTTGTTCTTATCTCACAGAAAAAAAACCATGCCTCCACCTTCATTTATTTACACCCATAGTGTTTTTCAGATTATTGACGACGCGTCTGTAACAATGATACCATCAAACCGTTTACCTAATTTCCAATTTTACCAACAATCAATGTGGTGAGTAGAAACATTATGTAAATCCAGCAACTTTAGTCATCTCTTTTCTTGCTATTGTAATTTTTAATTCGTTTTATTTAATAAACGTATAGAACAAGATGCGCTAAAATAGCAGTTTAATATACAAAATTAGTATCAATTGCTAATATTTGTTTTTTTAAATAAAATAATTGGCTTATATCTGATACGATACAAGGTTTAAAATTGTTTTCTAAAAAATCATTGACGGTGCCGTATAACGATAAGTTTTACATTCAAAAAAAAGCCTCATCAAATAATATATTCTCTAGATACCGATTCCATAACTTTTTAAGAAAAAACGAACATCTTGGATATCTTGTTGTCGAAGCTGAATAACTAATGTTTTATATATCTCTCTAATGTAAGAAAATCCTTCTATGTTGGAAGTATCTTGATAACTCGTATGTTATGTAAGGGCAGTCCTTTTCCCACAGTTTTATTCCTTAAAATATAGAAATAATTAAAATAAATTATCTTGTCAATAACACAAATGACATTCATTAAAATAACTGTTTTGAAGCTCTATACTGTAAGTCATTTTAGTCGATCTGGACGATGTTTAAAATCGCTAGAATAAGTAGATACCTATATGTAAAAGTTATAGATATCCTATTTTAAATTTGAATTTAATGATATTTACATATAATATCAACTAATGTAGCGAATGCTTTATTTATTAAATTTCTTGCTAATAATTTTTGTAATTAAAATTATACATATAATCCTTTTCGGATTATAATTTGAAATATCTCCTGTATTAAAAAATCTGTTTTAATATAAAAATAAAACCTTACTAAACTAAAACTCTTAAAAATAAGAAAAATTTTTACCACTAATACAATAAATAAAACTTTAGTATTCTAAAGTATTTCTTTATAAATAAAAACTTTATTATTGATAGATTGGTAAAAATTAGTATTGTGCAATAATTATAAAGCTAAAAGGTTTCATATAGATCTTGCCAGATGCTGTTAAAAAAAACGTTATTATATTAACGTTTTATGATACTTATCAAATTAAATACTTTAATGTTATGCTTAAATAGATTTAGATGCTTGTATGAATTTTTTATTAAAAATACTAAATCAGTGACTAGGTGACTAGTTTATCTGAGGTATTTTTTTTGTTTTCCTTTATTATGTAAAATATCTTTTTTTTTACATCTTTTTAAAGTTAATAAGCACTTATATCAATTTATTTTTTTCTCTCCAGAATGTTCTGTTTATTTAGCAAAAAATCAGATATAGAATCTTCTTATAAAAGGATATTTTTTATTTTCACATATAAATTCTTTTTTTTTGAAGACGTATTAAAGTAAAAATTTAAGAAAACACGATTTTTAAAACAAATGAAGATGAATAAAATCCCTAATTATTTTATTAAAACCTTGAAAAAGAAGTATGTCTAAAGACTAAAATACTTAAATGTCGGTTTATTACTTAACTTACAAAACATCAACAATAATTATATAACTGTTGAATAACATAATTAATTGTTGATAACAATTTGTAAACATTTAATAATCTAATCTCTTTACTTTTATTTAATTTTTAAACATTTTATTAGATATATCAGTTATAAAAAACAAGAATATTATGTAGACAATATTACCTATTAATATAACTTGTATAACAAAAATATTTATATTTAAAATATTAATTTCAGATAAATTAACATAAGTCCAAATTCCTCTATTAATTAGTTAAACAGAAACAAATAGAAGAAACAATAGATATTTTAAATATCTCTATGTTAAAAATCACTATAAAAATATGTGTATATTACTATAAATTAATAGAAATTTTTTCTAACCATCAGTATTAAAAATAGATTATTTCTAAAGTTAGACTTAAAAATCATAAAATAACAAAAAAATCTTAGGATATAGAATAAATGAAAATTATGATATTAGTTGGTATAAAAAATCAGATATTTTTTTAAAAACACAATCTGATCAGAGAGATTATGTGTGCTTTATTTTTAATATATCTAATATTTATTGTTGCAATTTATGTTTTTATATAGATACTTTAGTTCAATTTCACCTTCATGATAAAGGACACAAACTACCTAATTAAGTTTATGGATACATCGAAAGAGTAGATCTATATATGTATCCCATATCAAAAACAAAATGAGACAATTATTGAAAAATACAACATGGATAAATATTTAATATCACCAAACTAAGAGAATGTTCTATATTCACCAATTCTATTAAGGTTTTATATCGTATGTTTGATTTTCCATATAAAAAAGAAAATTAAATTGACTTTAAAATTACTTATAATGATAAAAATTGATGAATATAGAAAAAAATCAATATATAGGAAGTATTGTTGTTTTTTTATCTAAATCAACAATTTATTATAATGCTACTATTAAAAAAGAAGAAATATCAGATTTTTATATATTATTTTGATTTCTTAAATCTATTAATGAATATTTTAATAGCTACCGAAGATTGGTCATATTTACAATATATAGACGATATCAATCCGTTATCAATAATATATATTTTTCTGACGCAGATTATCACTAAATATGCATAAATATGCAGTAAAAAAAGAGGAAAAACGCCAACATTACAGCGTGTAAAAATCTACTCTTTAATAATCTTATACTATTTCGATCAACCAGTCGATGAGCTTCGTCTTGATCAACAAGAAATATTCGCAAGAATGATAAAAAATACGTCGTTGTATAATTTTGGTATAGAACCATAACAACAAAATATAATGTTTGAAATAATGAAAAAAAATAAGAACTTTTTTTAATTAGAGTCATATATAAAATGTTAATTTTATATCCTCTAGGGATAGGATATTCGTATAAGTATTTTAAATATATCACCATATTTTATTCAAAGGGTACGTGAAGTGGTCGTTTTTTTTATTTAATTACCACTTATAGTCAACTTTTTTATACTTATTTTTTTTGATAGAAATAAAAAAGTCTATTATTATAAATATTCTTACTACAGAATTAATAATTATTTGATTAACATTTATTTTATTTAATAAAACAATAGACGTTTTATCTGTCTTTATATCCATTTTTTTAAAAACAAATAAAATAAACTATACTAACTAATTATTTATATAGTTGTCGTTAAAATCAAAGTCAATAAGGCAGATTTTTTAAAATCTTTAATTTTTATATACAATATTATATACTACTAAATATAATACTATTATAATGATTCTTATTCCTAAAAATTTAATTATATAAAGATATTAAAGCAAGAAAGTAATCTTTTATAGGTAAGTGACAAATAAAACAATAAGTATTTTCTTCTAAAGCATTTATTTTAAGACTCTATACGAATCTGTATATAAATCATTATTTATGCAGTAAGTATCTTTATATCTTAAGACATTAAGCCAATTATATTTATTTTTTAGTTTTAATCTTTTTATTCGTTCGACAAGAACGAAAAAAATTACTGATTTTATCAGAACAGAGTTGTTCTAATACATTTCCTGTTTTTTTGATTGAAAAATTTATACCTGGATAATCAAATAAAGCTATCAGTGATCCTGCGGCGCCAGTTTTTTTGTCATGTGTACCAAAAACTAAACGACTGATACGGGCATGGATCATGGCGCTAGCACACATTATACAAGGTTCTAAAGTTACAAATAAAGTTGCTTTTAGTAAACGATAATTCTTTATTTTTTGCCCTGCGTGACGCAGTGCTATGATCTCAGCATGGCCTGTAGGATCATGTGTTTTAATAGAAGAATTTGAACCTTCACCAATAATTTCTTCATCAAGTACTACGACTGCTCCTACTGGAACTTCACCTTTTTCTTCAGCTTGACTAGCTAAATTTAAGGCATGATGCATCCATATTTCATCACTATTGTTTTGGATCATGAATGCTCCCTGTTAATACAACTGAACTAGATTATACCAGTATAACTAGATTTTTCTAACAAAAGTTAGATTTTTATAAGAATAAATTTCGAGTCTATATTGATATTTTATAAGCAAGTTTTTATAAAAAGATAATTTTATACGCTTTTGTTAAAAATAAACATACGTTTTAAACGATTAAGTATATTAATAAGGTTTGTGTAACGAAATATTATGACATATTTTACTATAAGTAGTAGTCATTTTACTCTTTATTATAGCATTCATTTTACTATAAACGCGTCCTATATCCATATGAATGCTGATTATATAGGATATTTTTATTACATATTAAAGATGCACTTATATTTTTTACGCGTTTTAAAGGAATATCCACATTTTACGTCATATAAACTGTTGATATATTGATTTAACTGGTTTTTGCATATAAGTATAAAAAATTAAATAAAAACGTTTATAAAATTAAATATTTTGGATAAACAAAACAACATGCAATCAAAACAGATAGTTAAAAACCGTTTATAAAACATATAATGACTTCATAAATAATTTGAAAAATTATTGATAATGAACATTTGTAATTTAAGTAATTAGTGTTATAAAAATATTATTTTATGTGAAATATTATTTTTTTTGACGAAGGTCATTTAATAAAAAAACCTTAAAAACATATATTTATATTAAAATTAACACTTAAGATGATATGGAAGAAGATAATCTACGCTTTTGTTTTTTTCTTACCTGCCATTTGTTGTCAATATAAAAAGCGCTCCAACCAGTTGTTTTTCCATTTTGTTCCGATGTAATATATTGTTGTTTAGTTTTACGATTAAAATGTACTGATGTATTATTCCCTTCATCATCTACAATAGGGGCATCCGCCAGATACCTTAATCTTTCCGGAAGACAATCTCGAAAACGTGCTAGTTCAGCTACAAGTGGTGCTCTGGTCTCTCTAGATTTTGGAAATGTATTTGCAGCTAGAAAAATTCCACTTGCACCATTACGTAAAACAAAGTAAGCATCTGATTTCTTACACTGTAACTTTGGGAGTGGGATAGGGTCCTCCTTAGGAGGAGCTATATCACCATTTGAGAGGACTTTACGAGTATTTTTGCATTCATTATTAGTGCAAGCCATGAATTTTCCAAATCGACCCAATTTTAATTGCATATCAGAACGGCACTTGTCACATTCCACTACCGATCCATCATATCTTCTAGTTCCAAAATTACCTTCTACGACATCGTAGCTATCACATAATGGATTATTGCCACATACATAAATTTTACTATACCTATCAACAAGGTAGGTATCCATTGCAGTGTTGCATTTACTACAACGACGTTGAAGAAATAAATCCTTAGTTTCTTTATCTTCGCTTCTTTGTATGTTAAAGGGTTCCAATTCCGAAATTAAATTAATAGTATTTTTACAACGCAATTTTGATGCAAGAAGATAACCAGAACAACCAAGAAACACTCCTGTAGTAGCAGTACGAATACCCATGTTTCGGTAACATACCTTACACTTAATACTCGTTATTAGCATTGGGTTTAGTTGCATTCCTCCCTCTTCTGGAGCTTTTTCGGCCTTTTTTAAGTGCTGACTGAACTTATGAAAAAAAGTATCTAAAACTTGTTTCCATTCTTGTTGATTAGAGGCTACTTTATCAAGACTATTTTCCATATTTGCAGTGAAGTTATAATTCATTATCTCATCAAAGTGCTCTTCCAAGCGATCAGTGACGATTTCTCCGATTTTTTCTGCATAAAACCGACGGTTCTTTATATGAACATATCCGCGATCTTGTATTGTAGATATTATGGAAGCATAAGTAGACGGTCGCCCAATGCTACGTTGTTCAAGTTCTTTTACTAACGAGGCTTCACTATAACGTGGAGGTGGTTTAGTAAAATGTTGACTTGGAACTAACTCAACCAACGTAAGTATTTGACCAGATTCGATTACTGGTAGTGGTAACACCTCTGATTTTTTTTGTGTTTCCAGCATAATCTTCGTCCATCCATCAAAAATTAAAGTTCGATTACGCACACGCAGTTGAAATTTGCCTGCAGCAACAGTAAGAATGGCAGAATTATATTCTGCAGGCATCATTTGACAGGCAACAAATTGTTGCCATATTAATTGATAAAGTTTTTTTGCATCCGATTCCATATCTTTTAAGTGTTCAGATAAAATATTAATATTGGAAGGACGGATCGCTTCATGTGCTTCTTGAGCTTTGTTTTTAATATCACACCTATTGGGTTGCGTTGGTAAATAGCGACTTCCAAAAAATGCAAAAATATAATCACGCACCATTTTTAAGGCATCTTGACTTAGGTTGGTTGAATCAGTACGCATATAGGTGATATATCCAGACTCATATAAGCGTTGTGCTAACACCATGGTTCTTTTTACCCCATAACATAAATGTGTGTTAGCTGCTTGTTGTAGCGTAGATGTGGTAAAGGGACATACTGGCTTGCTGGTGGTTATTTTATTATTACTATCTATTACAACATAGTTTGCATTTTTCAAGTTGTCTAAAGCAAATTGTATTTGTTTGTTATTAACTGGTTTAAAAGGTTTATTTCCATAATGGGTTACCTGCATTGTTAATAACGTTGCTTCCGGCGTTTTTAACCTACCATGTAATTCCCAGTATTCTGTTGGCATAAAGATCTTTATTTCTCGCTCACGTTTTACCACCAGTCGAACTGCAACAGATTGCACTCTTCCAGCCGACAACCCCCGAGCAATTTTTTTCCAAAGAAGAGGTGATACCATATACCCTACAATACGATCCATAAAACGTCGTGCTTGTTGCGCATTTACCCGATTAATATTGAGTTCAACGGGTTTTTTAAAAGCTTTAGTAATTGCATTTTGAGTTATTTCGTTAAATACAACGCGACTAAAACGTTTATCAGAACCGCCGATAACTGTACGCAAATGCCACGCTATAGCTTCGCCTTCTCTGTCAAGGTCAGTAGCAAGGTAAATATGATCCACAGTTTTTGCTAAAGCTTTTAGTTCGGTTACTACTCTTTCTTTTCCTGGCAAAATTTCATAGTGAGCTTTCCAATCATTATAAGGATCAATACCCATCCGGTTAACTAATGCATATTTTGCATCCAATTTGATCTTTTTATTTTTTCTGCCTACGCTATTTTTTGTATTTTCTAGACTATTTGTCGGTAAATCACGAATGTGACCCATGCTTGGCTTAACTATGTAGTCTTTACCTAAAAATTTATTAATTGTTTTAGCTTTAGCGGGCGATTCAACAATAACTAGAGCTATACCCATTTTAGCTTTACCTAATTGATTTTTTAAAATAAGAAACTTTGCTCTCAAAACCCTAATATCTAAAATTAATCACATTAATTCATACTAGAGAATGAAATAAAAAGAATTTTTAAATTGCTTAATATAAAATTTGTCTAATGTGTTTTATATTAGTTTAAGAATTGCTGGTGTATTGCATAATAAATAACTAATCAACAACTTGTAACGTTTGTTGGTTATAAAATTTTTAATAATAAAGTAAAATTTAAGATATTGTAAAATAGGAAGTGTAAAATAAAAAAGTTGGTAACTTTGATGTCGAAAGAGCTAATTAATTAAAATATACTATCTTTAATATATTTTTAACCTAACTAATAAATTGATTATAACTAATTAAATAATTTTATATATTTCTGATTAATGTTGCACTCTTTAATTGACAAACAATAAATACCCTTTTCTCATTTTTTAATTATATTATACCGATTATAAGCATCATTTGCTCCAAAAAATTTAGATCTATATTATTAGGTTTTTTGTTAAAATCTATATTTTTTTTATTTAGAATTACAAAGTTTAAGATCATTGTTTTAATACATATAGAACAATTCTAATCATTTGTTATACTGTTTTCCACGCTTTACAACAATACAATACGTTTTGTGTTATAACATTAATTTGTTAAAATAGTCATTTACTTTAAACTAGATCAGAAAACTGTAATGTTGTATATAACAGATTATAGTTTACAATGCTATTTCAGTTGAAACTGATGTGCTTCTAGATAAAATAATCCTAGTAATTTTCAATAAAAAATAATCTAGAGGTAAAAAGTAGCTTTATAATAAAAAATAAAAAATATAAGATTGTAGTGAAATCAAAGTTCGTGATATCAAATTAAAAAAAAGTGTTGATGATTATAAAGCTGACAACACCTATCTTCAGACGGTAATGCGTTAATTTAATTATTTAAGTATTATTTCCTTATGTAAAAAAATAATTGATTTTATTAACTTAACATATTGCATGCTACATTAATTAAAAGGTATATTTTTGAATGAAAAAAAACTTATTATGCTAAGCTTTTAGCGTGAAGATTTAAACATTCAAAGAAAATGTAGTCTTAATGAAGATGTAATTATTAAACATTCACGTGATATCTTAAAACTTATTTTAAAACTCAAACGACACCTATATTTAAATTCATATCTATATGATTTATAAATAAAATACCAATAAACGTAAGAAAAAATGTTTAATATATAAAGATTGTCAGCAATATCGATTTAGCCTCAATATTCTATATTTTTCACTAACTATACTACATCGTTCATCAACGAATAGTTCGTTAACATAAACTAATTGTTTATTCAAAAGTAGTTCACAAATATGTAAGTTACTTAAAGCAAGTAAAGAGACTAAGAGTAATATTTTATTGTTAATACAATTATTTTATATTTAACTTTATCGAGATGTATATAGTTTATATTAAAGTATAATTTATCATATTTATTCTATTAAAGAAGATCGGTTAATTTAAATTATTAAAATATGTATATTTTTTTGAATTTATTATCTTTGTATAACATGTATAGCTGATAGAATTATAAAATAATCATCTTATATGGTAATTTATGAGTATTTATTATATTTCCTGCCCTAACTTTAATCCAGTAATCTTTTCTCTGGGTAGTTTTTCCCTACATTGGTATGGTGCAATGTATGTGGGAGGTTTTATATGTTCTATGTATTTAGCAATGCGACACACACGTTATCCTAAAAGTCAATGGACTAAAAAAGAAATTGAAAGTCTTTTTTATGCTTCTTTTTTCGGAGCTTTTCTCGGTGGGCGCATTGGTTATGCTATCTTTTATAACGTACATTTTTTTCTTATAAATCCCATTGAACTATTTAAAGTTTGGAACGGTGGTATGTCTTTTCATGGTGGAATGATTGGAGTGATATTAGTCGTATTATGGTTTTCTTGCCATACTGATCGCTTATTTTTTCAAATAGCCGATTTTATTTCACCAATAGTTCCAGTAAGTTTAGGGTTAGGCCGTTTAGGAAATTTTATTAATGGAGAGCTGATTGGGAGAGTCACAAAAAATGCTCCCTTAGCTATGCTTTTTCCTAATGCTAAACAAGAAGATATGGCATTTCTTTTAACTAATCCTGAATGGTGTCTATTTTTTTCACATTATGGTGCTATACCTCGTCATCCATCTCAAATTTACGAAATTCTACTTGAAGGAGTGCTTTTATTCATTATTCTTAATTTTTTTATCCGTAAACCGCGACCGCTCGGGAGCGTATCTGGCATTTTTCTAATTTTTTATGGTGTTTTCCGTTCTTTAATCGAATTTTTTCGTGAACCTGATAGTCAATTAGGACTATTTGTTGAATTCATAAGTATGGGGCAAATCCTATCGTTACCAATGATTATTATTGGTCTAATAATAATAATTTGGTCTTACAGTTCCATTCCGATTTCAAATAAAAATACTTACTAGATCGTCTATTTTACTAAGCTTGATTAATTTATAAACATCCAACTTTCTGTTGAAGAAAATTGAATTCCATTATTTTTATAAACAATTTCGCTATAGTTATTTCAATTATGCACTCCAGCGCGGGGATACAATAAAAAATTTTCAACTATCTATAAAAATCGTCGATTTTTAACTTTATTACAGATTAATTTAATAACGAAATTAATTAATAGTATATAAAGTCTTTAATTTTTAAAACAACTTTAAAAAGTAAAGTATCTAGCTCTAAATTACTCTATGGCTGAAATAATCATGATATAGAATAATATTGTTAAAAAAAACATCACATAGTATATCACATTATGTTTTAATTAAAGTTATTTAGATTGGTTGCTATGTTATAAAAAATTTGTCTAGTCAGATATCTCTACATAATAAAAATATTTTTTTTAATTCCTTTATTATTTCTATTTAGGATAGTTTCAACTCTTCTATTTTTATATACCAAAAATAAATGTCCGATTTGTTTATATTCGCACTGAATTGCTAAAATATTAATCTGTACAAAAATATAAGGGAGGAACAACATCATCTATAAAGTTGCAGTTATTCTTCGAAAAAAAATAAGTAATCTTCGAAGCGTCATTGCAAAGTGAGCAACCTACAATTTTATAAAAAAGGAGGTGTCTAATGAGTGTTGCTATTATAATTAGCACTCACGGAGCGGCAGCTAAACCATTACTGCAAACCGCCGAAATGATTTTAGGACAACAAAACAACGTCAGCTGGATTGACTTTTTCTCAGGTGAAAACACTGAAACATTAATCGAAAAATATATTGCTTGTCTAGCCAATCTCAATACAAAAGCAGGTGTATTATTTTTAGTTGATACGTGGGGGGGGAGCCCATTTAATGCGGCTAGTCAAATTGTTATTCATAAAGATAATCATGAAGTCATTACCGGAGTTAACATCCCTATGTTAATTGAAACCTTCATGGCTCGCGATGACAATCTTCCGTTTCAAAAATTAGTTGAAATTGCTTTGGAAAATGGTCGCACAGGTGTAAAGAGATTAAAATCTCTCAACGTAACACAAACTACTTCTTCTACTATTCAACCGATCAAAAAAACTAATCACTCAACTCAAAAGCTAGATAATCATATGATTATCAGCTTAGCTAGAATTGATGATCGATTAATCCATGGTCAAGTTGTTACTCGGTGGACAAAAGAAACTAAAATCAAGCGCATTATTGTAGTTAGCGATGATGTAGCAGCAGACAAGATCCGCAAAACCCTGCTTATGCAGGTTGCACCTCCGGGTATTACCGCTCATGTAGTTGATGTAGAAAAAGCAATTCGTGTTTATAATAATCCGAAATATGCCAACGAACGCGTGATGTTATTATTTACTAATCCCAACGATGTTGTTCGCCTTGTAGAAGGCGGAGTTATACTTACTTCAGTTAATGTTGGTGGTATGGCTTTTCGAAAAGGAAAAACTCAAGTAAACAATGCAGTTTCAGTAGACGAACAAGATGTTTCTGCTTTTAAAAAGCTTAATAAGTTTGGGATTGAACTAGAAGTACGTAAAGTATCTAGTGATGCCCGCATAAATATGATGGATTTAATTAAAAACTAGAAAATCAATTTTTAATCAGAATTTTTCCTTAAATATCTACAAACAGATACATTGCTCTATTTACGCAAGGTAATTAGGAGAAGCAAATTGGAGATTACCGCACTTCAAATCGTACTGATATTCGTTATCGCCTGTATTGCTGGAATGGGGTCAATACTCGATGAATTTCAGTTTCACCGCCCACTAGTAGCTTGTAGTTTAATTGGCTTAGTGCTTGGAGATATTAAAACCGGTATTATTATTGGCGGGACTTTAGAAATGATCGCGCTAGGATGGATGAATATCGGTGCTGCTGTAGCACCTGATGCAGCTTTAGCTTCTATTATCTCCACTATTTTAGTGATAGCTGGAAATCAAAGTATTGGTGCCGGTATTGCTCTAGCTATTCCGCTAGCTGCTGCCGGACAAGTTCTAACTATTGTTGTACGTACCATTACAGTTGCTTTTCAGCATGCAGCTGACAGTGCAGCTGAACGTGGAAACCTCACAACACTAACTTGGATCCATCTTTCTGCTCTACTACTACAAGCTATGCGTATCGCTATTCCAGCAATAATTGTAGGCATTTCAGTAAGAACTGATACCGTAAGTACCATACTTCATTCTATCCCTGAAGTTGTTACAAATGGTTTAAACATTGCTGGTGGAATGATTGTTGTCGTTGGTTATGCTATGGTGATCAACATGATGCGTGCAGGGTATTTAATGCCTTTCTTTTATCTCGGTTTTGTCATTGCTGCTTTCGCCAATTTTAATTTGGTAGCATTAGGGGTAATAGGCGTGGTTATGGCTATGCTGTATATCCAACTTAATCCACGTTATAATCGAATACAAGGACAAGTTACACCACAGGGCAATGATGACCTCGACAATGAACTAGATGAATAGGTGATATAAATGGTTGATACTATTATAGCTATAGAGCAGAAAAAACTAACACCAAGTGATATACGTAGCGTATTTATCCGATCTAATCTTGCTCAGGGATCTTGGAATTTTGAACGTATGCAGGCGCTTGGTTTTTGTTTTTCTATGATACCAGTTATTCGTCGCTTGTATCCAGAAAACAATGAACATCGCAAACAGGCGATTAAACGACATCTAGAATTTTTTAATACACACCCCTATGTAGGTGCACCAATACTAGGAGTGACAATGGCTATGGAAGAACAACGGGCTAATGGCGCACCAATTGATGATGCTGCAATTAACGGTATCAAAGTGGGACTAATGGGACCATTAGCGGGCGTTGGCGACCCTATCTTTTGGGGGACAGTAAGACCAGTATTTGCCGCACTAGGTTCTGGAATTGCGATGACAGGTAGTCTTATTGGTCCATTGTTGTTCTTTATATTATTTAATACAATACGATTAGCAACACGTTATTACGGTGTAGCTTATGGCTATCGTAAAGGTATTAATATCGTTAATGATATGGATGGCGGATTTCTACAAAAACTAACAGAAGGAGCGTCAATTTTAGGATTATTTATTATGGGGGCATTAGTTAATAAATGGACACATGTTAATATCCCCTTTGTCATCTCTAGTATTACTAATTCTGAAGGAAAAACTACAGTAACCACGGTACAAACAATTTTAGATCAACTCATGCCCGGTTTAGTGCCTTTATTATTAACTTTTGGATGCATGTGGCTACTTCATCGTAAGGTTAATGCGTTATGGATCATCATGGGTTTTTTTATTATCGGTATCCTCGGTTATTGGTCTAAATTACTTTCCATATAAGTCTAGTATTAAAAACGGGGATCAAAATTCCCCGTTCTAATCAATAAAAATATATATATTATTTTAATAGATTTGTTATAGCTGTATAAAAAAATTATATTAATGATAATTTATATTAATATCCCTGATAGATAACATAAATTTTATTAATATAAGCAATAAACCGTCTTGTTACAAAACTGATTTTACTTATTAATATTTTTTTATTTTTCATAAAGAAAATAACGTGTTTTCTGTTGTTATTTATCAAATATAATGTAAACTTCTTTTTTATAAGTAATATCAAAACAATGGTTTTGTATCTGATTTAATCAAATTAAATAAATTAAAATTATTTAATATTATAAATAATTGTTCTCTAAAACATCTCTGTTTTTTAAAAAGATATAATTATATATATTTTCTTAATTAATTATTTAAATAAAAATTTTATTTTATTACATAAAAAGTATTTATTCTTACTGAAATTTAATGCTAATTTAAGATTGAAATATCTTTATTTAAATAAAATAAATAATCAACAAAAATATAATATAGCTATGTATTTTAATACGTTAAATTTTCTTATAACGAAGAAATCTAAAAAGATATATTGATAAAATCAATATAAATGTTAATTAAAAAAAATCTTTTATATAACAAATAAAATTAGACATGTAATATTTTTTAAGTTAAGGAATAAATTAACTATATAAGTATTTAATTTTATTATATAAGAGAAAACGTATATTTCTAATTGTAAGTATATTAGATTTTTGTAAGAACTACATTTTTATTGCTTTATTCTTATAAAAAATTAACAATAGATTTCAGTTGATTACAAAGAATAACATAAATAACTCTCAAGTAATTTTAACAGTTGTAAATTTCAAGAAGTTCTCTTTTCTTATTATAATTCACTTTTTATACGTTTAATTTAAGGGAAAAATATTAAATTTTTTATTTTTCTGCTTACATAAATAAAAAATTTAAAGATTAATGATCTGTATAATAGATAAAGAAAGTAATTCTCTAAGAAAAAAAGTAAGCGATTTTTAATAGAAACCATCTTTTTTAGATCCTAAACCATTAAGTTTTCATGCCTCGCACCTAAATTCAGTGCTAATAAATTAAACATATAAATAAAATTAATAAAATCAATAAATACGTTACTATCTGTAGTTCTCGCCGTAAAAACAATACTTTCAATTTTAGAAACAACACTTTAACGTTATACTGAAAACAACAAAATAAATCCAATAACCAAGATTAACGTAACAATGAAAACCAAGATGATGATAAGACCAAATTTCGATACGAATCCAGCATAAGAAAGAATGGTTACTAATACCACCTCCCCCTATTCAGAAAATAAACGTATATCTCTATATAACATTCTTTTTTTTTCCTAAAGTTAGATTAATAGTACGTTCTCCAACTACTTGAAGTGGTGCACGTAAAGGTCTAGTCTTCAATAATAGAGCGAATTATCGAGTTTTATTAGGATCTGAATCCCCATGATACGCAATTTTTATAATTAAAATTAAATAATAGTAATATACTTCCCCATTTCTCAACACAAAAGAGTTTCTTGTATCTTTTTTTTTCAGTGTTTAGTAATCAACAAACAAGGCAAGAATTAACTTCCCTGTGTTCTTTTTTTTATAAAATTAGATATGATAATACCACCCATTTTATTAAAAAATATATTTATTTCCGGATAGTTATATTTATTCACGCTATAAGAACACACAGCAGTATAATCAACTGTCAGGATAACTGGTTTTATACAATAACTAGCTAATAACTGTCTATGGTATTTTTTATTTATTAATCCTTTAGACTAAGCAGATTAACGGAATGACTTTCCTCTGCTATAGCATTAATTTCACGGAATTTTAATATTACATTTTCGAAAAAAATTCTTCAGCACAACCGACATCATAGATGTCGGGTAATTTAACTACAATACGATCAACACCTTATGTTGTATTGTATAAAGATTCGGGTAAACCTAGTTAGTAATTCAGTTACGTAAAACACTTATAATTTATTGCAGTGAGTATTCAGAAACTTATCGTATTTTATTATAAAAAATCCTCATATAAAGTGTCTTTATTCTGATTTTTTATTTTTCAAAATTAAGATGAACACCTTTCAATAAAGGTGCTTTATCTCGGTCTATAGAATTAATAAAACAGAAGTTTTTAGAATAATTTTCACATGTCTAACCTAAGCATTACAAATAAGCAAATCGTATAAATCTAGGAAAAAGATATTTGTCATCTGTGCTTTTAATTTATTAAAAGCAATATCCCAATCTTTCTGCATCAAAAAAACATATAAGCTCCACGTGAATCTACCCTGTATAGGGTATGGGATATACCCCCAGCATAGTTAACTAATGAAAACTCTCTTGATGAGAGATCATCATCAATAAAATAATCACTATAAAGCAAACTTATAAGTATTTTATATACATGAAACTATAAATCTAAGTTGCAAAAAAGTAATAAAAAATTCCTTTTTCCAGACAAGAAACTTGTAAAAAACATACTAATTTCATTGGTATATTCATAATAATTAACAATTGCTGATTATCTAGCTTTAATAGCTTGAATGCTTAGTAGTTTAAATAAAAAAAATCTTTACTACATACAGTTAAAACGTGTAAACCATTCCGGTAGTAATTACCACAATTACAATAATCTACTTTTATGTAAGATCATAATAGTTCAACATTATAATTTTCCTTATTAAATCAACGATTAAAGAGATTTAATAGTCCCTTTTGGTAAAACAGCAACTATAAAATCACGCTTAATAATAACTTCATTGATGTCGTTAAGCGCGATAAAAATATAATCATTATCAGTAACCTTAATTACATGGCCGACTAAACCACCAGTTGTTAGTACTTCATCTCCTCTAGTAATTGAATTCATTAATTTCTTATGTAAATTAGCTTGTTTTTTCTGTGGCCGAAGAACCATAAAATAAAAAATTAAGCAAAAAACCACTAACATCACTACTAAAGAATAAGGGCTAGATTGATGCGAAAGAGCGGTTGATTTAGTGATATCAGAAACAAAAAAATTCATTTAAATCCTCTTATTGTTAAAATCGACAACTATAGACGGAACTGAAAGTTCCCTCTCTGATTGTAGAAATTATCTATATAATCTTCTAATTTACCCTCAAAAATAGCTTGACGTAAACATCTCATTAAAGTCTGATAATAACGTAAATTATGGATAGTATTTAGTCGAGCACCTAACATTTCTTTACAATGGTCTAAATGATGCAAATATGAACGAGTATAATTACAGCAAGTATAACAATCACATGCTTCATCAAGTGGAGAAAGATCGTTTTTGTATCGAGTATTTCGGATTTTTATTATCCCATTGCTTACAAATAGATGACCATTACGCGCGTTGCGAGTTGGTATAACGCAATCAAACATATCTATACCTCTACGCACTCCCTCCACTAAATCCTCTGGTTTGCCTACCCCCATTAAATATCGCGGTTTATCAGGCGGAATTTGTGGACAAAAACGTTCTAATATTCGATACATATACTCTTTTGGTTCTCCTACTGCTAATCCACCAAAAGCATAACCATCAAATCCGATCTCCACTAATTTTGTTATTGATATGTCTCGTAAATCTTCGTAGACGCTTCCTTGAATAATTCCAAATAGAGAATTTTGATTACCCAGCTCATCAAAGCGCTCACGGCTTCGCCTCGCCCAACGAATCGACATTTCCATTGATTTTTTAGCGTCATTCCAATTAGATGGATACGGTAGACATTCATCAAAAACCATTACAATATCAGAACCTAAATCATTTTGGAGTTCTATTGATTTTTCCGGATTTAAAAAAATTACATCACCGTTAATAGGATTACGAAAATACACCCCTATTTCGGTAATATGTCGCATATTTCTTAAACTAAATACTTGATATCCACCAGAATCCGTTAGTATTGGATTAGACCATTGCATAAAATTATGCAAATCACCATGTGACTTGATTATGACTGGTCCTGGACGCAACCAGAGATGAAAAGTATTACTTAATAAGATTTGAGTCCCAGTTGCTTGTAATTCTTCCGGTGTAATTCCTTTCACACTTCCGTATGTACCGACTGGCATAAAAGCTGGAGTTTCTACTATACCTCTATTAAAAATTAAACGCCCACGCCTAGCCTGGTTATCTTTTTTTAATACTTGATATTTCATACATTTTCCAATGCTTAAGAAATATATCTGATTATTAATGGAAATCTAGAAACTTGCTAAGCAGATTACAAATAATACTAATTATATATTTATATTAAGCTTTATCAATAATTATTTTTTTTACTGAATTAGCTTTTATAAAAAAATAATTAACTATTTACAAAAATAAAATAATATTCATGAGGTCCTTGTAAAGGATTTCTCTATTTTGAATTAAAGCTTTTTAAGTATATAGTTAAATAATTACTTATATAGTCTAGTTGTCCGAATTTAACATCTATGATCTATTTAGAATATGAAATGATTAAGTATCTTTCTTGTGCGCTAAATACTGATAATAACTATATTTTCTCTTATTAAACGTTATTTCTTTCTTAATATTATAAATATTAACTACCTAATTACCTTAAAATATATTTATATTGTCATGAGAAAATATAAAAAATTTCACTCATAATTGTTGTCTAATATTTTTATTACTTTAGAAAAACATATAGTTATTAACTGTAGCAGTTTTATAACATAACTTATATTCCTAGTCGATCAACCATGATTGGTTATGTGACAATAAGATGTTTTTATGTAAAAAGGTAAGAGTGAGTGGATGTTTTGTAATAATGCAATATCTCTTACTTTCTATGTTTACTCGCAAATATCTAACCTTAATTAAAAGTAATAATTTAAAGATAATTTACCAATATAATTGGTAGTATATGTGATAATAAAATTGTACATAATCATGTGTTGTTTTTTAAAAACCTAACATGAAAAGTTCAGGTTACTAGAAAATCTCTATTTATTAATAATTATGCTGTTAGATAACAGTTATTTAAAAAAACATAGAACTTAAATAATTTTTGAAAAAAAAGTTTAACATTGACGATAGATGAGCCTCTTTAGATAAGAAGCGTTAAAAGGTGCCTGTATTTTAAAAAAATACTTCTTTAAAATAATTATTTTATATATATATATATAAAACATAAAAACTATAATAGCTTATAAAAAATGTAATTTACATACAATTATTAGTAATATTTTTAATATAAAAAAAAGAAGTCTTATTTGTTTTCATTGAGTGTTAAATAAATGAATTCTTGTTATATTCACCTAATACATATTTAAAACATCTAAATTACTCTTTGTTTCTTCTAAAAGAAGAGCGCTGTTACTATAAGATCTTAAATTTCTTTAATTAAGGTGTAGATCTTAGTGATCAGTGGTATATAAAACTATAGCTCATCAGTGAAGAGTGAATAAATAAGACAACATTATCTTAATGTAAATAAAGAGGATATTATATATTTTAAAAGATATATTCTCCATTTATAACCTAATTAATTAAGATAATTTATAGCAACTTATTTTAATAAAATCACCGGTAGAACAGATCTACTTATTTTAATAAACTTGTATTTATTACAAAATTTGCGGATTGTTATATCATGATATATAAGTCCTTAAGATTTTCTTAACAAAGTAATATTTAAATAAATAAAACCTCTTATTTTAAAAAAGGTAAAACGCAAGATTGCAATAAAACACATGAAAAAACAAACATATCATAAAATGTCAAATTGCTGATAATGTCCGAACAATTGATATATAATTTTCATTATACAACTAAGCTAATATAGTTATACTGTGATTGAGAATATTTATAAAATGAAATTGCTAACCATATATGAAAATAATGGAAAATCATTAATTAAGCTTTAATTTTATAATCACTGCTTAATATAATCATATAAAAATGCACCTATCCTGAGAAGATAATAAGATTGAATTTATTTAAATCCAATTGATAATTACAATATATCTATTAACACTAGACGTATGGTTCATAACTATTCAATTCTTTACTGGTAAAACATAAGATCTTATGGAATAAAGCTATCACTTTATCTCAAAAAAGATTGAGCGGATATCTTGGGCTGTAGTATCCTAGGTTTAAAATAATTTACCACCAACTTAAAAATCTATTTTAAACAACAAACTAAATTAAAATACTTTTATGGATCATTTATTTACGTAAATGCACTCTTTTCACTACATGATTTGTGCTTTTTTCAAGAATAAGGCTTGCACGATTACGGGTGGGCAAAATATTTTCCTGAAGATTTCGGCTATTAACGTCCTTCCATAATTGACTGGCAATGCTAATCACTTCCTCTATGGTGAGTTTCGAATAATGATAAAAATGAGACTTAGAATCAGAAAATGCACCTCTGCATAACTTTAAAAAACGATTAATATACCAGCTTTTAATGAGATTTTCATGGGCATCAACATAAATAGAAAAATCGATAAAATCAGAAATGAATTCGCAATGTGATTTATAAAAACGATTCCTACTACTTTGCAACACATTTAACCCTTCTAGTATTAAGATATCTGGTTGAAGAATGATTTTTTGTTTATTTGGTACGATATCGTAAATTAAATGTGAATAGACCGGAACTGTTATCCGTCGCACCAAACCTGCTTTTAGTGTAGAAATAAAATTTAGTAAGCTAACTATATCATAAGATTGTGGAAATCCTTTTTTTTGCATAAGATCTCGTTGCTTAAGTACTTTATTCGGATATAAAAAACCATCTGTTGTCACTAATTCTACCCTACGATTTCCAGACCATCCGCTTAATAGTGCTTGTAAAACACGAGCTATTACACTTTTTCCTACTGCTACACTACCGGTAATACCGATTATATAAGGAATACGTTTACAGTGAGTGCCAAAAAATTGATCTAAAACTGCCTGGTGGCGCAGACTAGAATTAATATACAAATTAAGTAAGCGAGATAACGGAAGATAGATTTTCATTACTTCTTGAAAAGAGAGATCTTCATTTGTTCCATTAAGCTTAACGATTTCTTCCTCGGTTATCATAAGAGGTAAAGAATTATGTAATTCAGCCCACTGTTTTCGGCTAAACTTTAAATATAGTTCAGAGAAAGATTGCATTTTTTTAATCATAATGCGAAATTAGCATCTAAAATCGTCTATCCTTAGGAGTAAGAAGCTCACTTGGAGAGAAACAGTGAGTTATATACACCGCATACGTGTATTCAGAGTTAAATTTATTATAAACAAGATTCGCTATAAAAATTAAACTCTGAAATAGCTATAAAACGTTCTAAATTAATATTTTCAGAACATGAGTTCATGTAGAACATAATTCTTCTATAAATTTAAATATTTAGTAATATTTAAATAAAAAAAATAGTTAACTGTCTATTTTTTAATAAAATGCGTTGTATTTAATGTCTAATTATAATTTTTAACATCTAACATTTTTAGATGAAAAGTTACAATAATAAATATATTTATTTAAAATACAAATTTTAATCGGGATGAATCGTTAATAAACTTAACAATCATATTTTATGAATAATATTAATTATTATATATCAAATTACTTTCTAATTTTTTTGAGAAAATATAATAAATAGAAACATCAACTCATATAATATGATACATTTTATTATCACTGATAATAAAATTATTGAGATTATATATGATATATAAAGATTGAAATAACATTGTTATAAAAAAATTTGAAGATTGTAAAAAGAAATAATAAAAGAAGTTTATATGTAGATGAAGTTGTCCATGATGAAATCGTATTTCATGGAATATGAATGAAGATAAGATCCTATTAGCTTTTATAAATAAGATTCATAAAAAAACAAACATACTATCAACAATCACCATATTTAATATAAACCACTGATTTAAATACAAAATATTAATCAATAAAATTAAATCATGCTTCAATTTTATTTAAAAACTAACACCTTACTATGATATTAACATTTTCGCTTTATTTTAATAAAATAACTTCTCAAAACAGCGAGAAATTTGTAAGAACCTAATAACTAAAAAATATTCTATATTCTGAGTTAAAACATTACATGAAGTAATTTTTAAAACTTTAATCCGATGTAAAGATAAATACGATACCAGTGCAAGTTATAAAATTATCTAATTAAACATAATGAATAATAATTTAATTCTTATTAATAATTAATATGTATTTATACACATGGTTACTACTGTTTGTCTGCGTAATAGATGTTCTCATATGTAAAAAAAAGATACCTATAATAATGTATCTCAACATATTTCCACAACATTGAATTTATACTTTATTAACTTCGTTATGTTAAGATGCTAGTATTTACTACTATTGAAAAGTACCCGCAAGATATACTTCTCTTATGTTAGAGAAGGCAAACAACACGAAACGTAAATCGTCTTTATAAGAAGAATCGTCTGAGCTATATGCCCAACAAAATTTATACTTTGGTGAGCGCTTTGCTTACTTTTTCAAATAAATCACCAGATAAATTTTCTAGATTTTTTAAATCTTCTAAAGCTGAATACATCAATTTCTGTCGTTCTAAGTTATAACGTTTTACTCTTATGAGCGGTTCAACCATTATCGAAGATAACTGTGGATTATAAATATTTAAGTCAGTTAAAATCTCTACTAAAAACGCATATCCATTACCGTTAACTTCATGAAATGCAGCTGGATTATTAGAAGAAAATGCTCCTATGAGAGCCCGAACTCTGTTTGGGTTTTTAAGATTAAAAGAACGATGATTAAGTAAAGTTTTCACCTTATACAGGACATCCGGCGCTGGACTAGTAGCTTGTACTTTAAACCACTTATCCATAACCAAACCATCCTGATACCAACGATCATCAAACTGAGTTAGTAGCTGATTTTGACAAGGTAGTTGTGCCGCTGTTGCCGCTACTATTGCTGCTAGCGTATCTGTCATATTATCTGCCTGATGATATTGTTCTGTAATAAGATGCACTGCAAGCTTTTCATCCCCAAAAGCTAGATAATACAAACAACAGTTACGTAATGCGCGCAACCCGATATCACGATGTTCGATCCGATATATACCTCTAGGATTGGATCGGTAAACTGTTAAAAACTCATCTCTTAATTCATTTGCAATCCAAATTGTTAGTACATTACGTACATGATGAATAGCAATTGGATCCACACAATCAAACCAACTAGCCATTTCATTTTCAGTTGGTAGCATAATAATTTCTGCCACCAATGCTGGATCTAATCCAGGATTAGATAAAATCTTACGGAAGGCGTCAACAATATGTAATGGTAGATTTAGTGAATTTCCTGTTTGATAGAGTGTTACATTTAAACGAACATAAATAGATAGTAAGCTTTGTGTTGCATCCCACCGAGAAAAATCATTAGTAGAAAAAAGCATCAGTGTAATTAGTTCTTTATCCCTATAAGGGTAGTCTACCCTTACCGGTGCTGAGAAATTCCTTAATAGGGAAGGAATAGGACGTGAAGGTACTCGATCAAAGGTAAAACTCTGTATACTTTCATTTATATTTAATATTTTATTGAGCATCACACCATTATATTGAAGAGGAATGACTGCTCCATGAACATCGTATAATTCAATATCTAATGGAATATGCAATGATTTTTTTTCTGGTTGATCTAGGGTAGGTAACGTTTTTTGTGTGACATAAAGTGTATACTGGTTGAGTGTATTATTATAATCATCTCGCACAGTTAATAATGGTGTTCCTGACTGACTATACCAACGACGAAATAACGTTAAATCAATCTTTACGGCTTCCTCCATAGACACCAGAAAATCTTCACATGTAACAGCATTTCCATCATGACGTGACACATAGTAACGCATACCTGCTTGAAATTTTTCTTCTCCAAGTAAAGTATGAAGCATCCGAATAACCTCTGCACCCTTTTCATATACGGTTAAAGTATAAAAATTGTTTATTTCAATTACTTTATCTGGACGAATAGGATGCGCCATCGGGCTAGCATCTTCAGCAAATTGTTCACTTCGCATGATACGAACGTTATTGATTCGATTTACAACACGTGACCCAATATCTGAACTAAATTCCTGATCTCGAAAAACCGTTAACCCCTCTTTTAGACTAAGCTGAAACCAATCACGACAAGTAATACGATTTCCAGTCCAATTGTGAAAATATTCATGACCGATAACCCGTTCAATATTTAGATAATCTATATCAGTTGCTGTATCCATTCTAGCCAGTACATACTTAGCATTAAAAATGTTAAGCCCTTTATTTTCCATTGCCCCCATGTTGAAAAAATCGACTGCGACTATCATATAGATATCTAAATCATACTCAAAACCAAAACGAGTTTCATCCCACCGCATTGCACGTTTAAGGGAAGCCATAGCCCAATCCGCGCGTTCTAAATTGCCGCAATCAACAAATATTTCTAATTTCACTTCTCGCCCAGAACAGGTAATAAATTTATCTTGTAGCACATCAAAATTTCCCGCAACTAGTGCAAATAGATAAGAGGGTTTGGGAAAAGGATCTTCCCATACCACCCAATGTTTCCCCTCACCAGTATCCCCGAAATTAACAAGATTTCCATTGGAAAGCAAATAAGGATACTGTTTCTTATCTGCTAAGATGCGGGTGGTAAAGCGAGCCAAGACATCTGGGCGATCTAAGTAAAAAGTAATATGGCGGAAACCTTCTGCTTCACATTGAGTGCAAATGGTTTTTTTAGAGAGATACAGTCCATCAAGTGCAGTATTATTTTTCGGATAAATCAGCGTTTTTACTGTCAAAGTAAAAGTGTTTGGTAATTCCTCAATAATTAGAATATCTTCTTCTAAGCGATAACGAGTAGGTTCTTTACCATCTATCTGAAGGTTTATAAGACGTAAATCTTTACCGTTAAGCACTAAAGGTGTGCCGGCTTTTCCTTGAAGAACAACAGTACTGATTGCGGTAACCGTAGTAATATCGGCATTAAGATCAAAATCAAGATGAATATTAGTAATAGTATAGTCAGTAGCACGATAATCATGTCGATACTTTTCTTTCTGTTGTTGCATCATAGTAAACCTTGTTAGAATCAGTATTAATCTCTAAAGTTTAGTCTATCGACTATTGGGAGGGAATTGCCATAAGTCAACTAAACAAAGTTATTAAAATAGTTTAATAAGTTATTTTTTTTCCTATGAAAACATATTTTATATATAAATATATGCTTTTGGTTGCTTATTTTTATGTAGTATGTAATTTATATTTTTAAAAATTCTGGGTTTTAAGTGAATTTTTAACAAGTTTCTGCATATTTACAAGATTGATATTATAATTTTAATTATTGATTAAATTAGGAATTTAAAATACGATTTTTTCTAAATCTTAAGGAGATTACATTAGAATATAAATTCTACAGAATTTTAATCTTTTGTTGATAGTTTATATTTTTTAGTATATAAATTATTTTTTTTAACCTCATTAATAATATTATAAAGTTAACAATATTATTTATTTTAATACAGACTTAGATCTTTTAAAAACTATAGAAAAATTTTATAATTTTCAATTATTATTTTAAAATAAACGCATGTAACGTGACGTTAAGTCTTGTTATTTAAACTTGTAACAATAATTATAAATTAATTATAGAAAATTTATTTTAAAAAAAGTATGCTCAAGTAATTATTATACAATCTATCTTGTATAAGAAATATATTTTTTCGGTTTATACTTCTATGCATCATCTCCAGTCAAGAAAAAGCTACACTGTATATTACATTAATATCTCTAATAAACGAATAAACCATTATGAAAAATTTTACTAAATTACAATTAATCACTAAAACACAGTACATTTTAAAGTTAACTCTGATCATTATCTAAATAATAAAACTGCTAGATATATTAACAATATGTTTTAATGCATGATCACTGTCACTAGAAAAACTCTAAAGATAAAAGTGTTGTATTTAATTATAAATATTACTTAAAATAGTGATCTCACATAGAGTAACATTTTATTATGTTATACTTTACCTTTATGCTTGAATTCCAAACAGTAATTGATAAATTAACATATACTATAAATTTCTATAACTATTAAAATATTAACCTTTACTACTGAAACATGAATAAAAATATTCAACATGATGAGAAATAATTGTTTAGGCCATAGACCTCGATTTAAATATTATATGATAAATAATCATTTCAAGAACAATAAAATATAAGTATAAATCTAACATACCTGTAGAATAAAGAAGCTTTCTACGCAATAAAAATGAACAAATATAATAAAAATCTTGAAAGTATAAATCAAATAAACCAAACAAGTTAAGAATATGAGTGAGAAAATTTAAATATGTTCAAAATATAAAAAATATCTCCGGTTGTTTCAGAAAAAATTTAAAGAAAATATACCGAGATATTTAAAAGCAATTAATAATAGTGTTTAATTATAGAATTCGTTGACATATAACCAAGCAAATACACTTTACACTAATAACAATGTTGATATAAGTCGGTTTTTTAGAACAGATACATGAATTTAAATAGCATTACTTTAATTAATGTGTATAGAAACAAGTTCCATAAACATCATAGCGTTACTTCTTTCTTATGAACTAAGTAATCTAAACAAACTCACTCTAACTCGTTCAGTTTTGTGAGAAAAATTAAATAAAACTTACATCAACTATGTTTAGGGAAATTCTATCCCATAAAAACTAAAAATCGTGTAATTAATAGTTAATATTATTTTTTTTTAAAAAAATCACGAATTTGCTCTATTTAAAAACGTAAATGTTACGTTGACAACAACAAGAATATTATTTAGTAAATAAACACATCAAATAAAAAAAACCAACCCTTAATTAAAGATTTTTAATCTATTAGATTTTAACTATAACGTTTTATTAGATTTAGTTAATAATTCTAAGTATTTTAATAACCAATCCATCAGATAACAATAGATCAGAGAAATATTACTATAATTTAAAAAAAAATCAGATGCTATATCTAATAGAAATTTTATTACTAGTATTAAATATTAGGTAATTAGCTATTTATTAAGAGGTTTATCGTTTTATTACCTTAAAAATAAAATAATATTATGAAAAAATTAAAAATAAATATTTTTATTACTTAATAGCATAAACACTAATAAACTTATTTATTTTTAATATTGAGCTAACTACAAATGATTACCTCATTTAGTAACAATTCATTATAAAAAGTTAAATTAATTAGTTTATTCACTTTTAATTAAAAAGCTGACATTAATCAGATATTATCTTAAAAAATTCAATTTATTAAAACATTTATATGTTACATCTATTTTTTATCAGAATAAAACTGACCGATTAATATTTTAACAGGATCAATGCAACTTGCACGCCGTGCCGGATACCAACTTGCTAATAAAGTTAATAAGATTACCGTTATAAGGACGACACTGACATCTACCCAATGTAATTCCGTAGGCAAAAAATCAATAAAGTAAATATTACTCGACAATAACTGTTGACCAAGAAATAATTCAAATAATTCAACAAGTTTTGTTAAATTAAGAGCCGTTAACACACCGAATATCGCACCGAAAAAACTGCCGATTAAAGAAGCAAGTAATCCATACCAAATAAAAATACTAGTGATTAAACCATCCTTAGCACCAAGGGAACGTAAGATAGCTATATCATTTCTTTTATCATTTACCGACATAACTAATATTGAAACAATATTAAAACAAGCAACCCCTATCACTAATAGCATTGCTATATATATAATTATACGTATTATTTGAATATCACGAGATATATAGCCATGGGTACTGATCCAGCTACGAATTTTTACAGTATTATGGATGACTGCTCCTGCATCATGTACAATTTTTTCGGCATTAAACACATCTATTACCTTTATAGCAAGTCCACCCACATCATTATAACGATGCAAGTAATGTTGAGCATCTTCTAGAGGGATTATTGCGATATTTTGATCTAAATGGCTTTTTATAGATAAAATCCCGCTGACTTGTAATTGGATATGTTGAGGTAGTACGAGACTTCTTGTCGAATTATTATTTGGAGTGATGATCGTAACCCAGTCACCAGCCTTAACTTTTAACGTATTAGCGACCCCACCCCCTAAAATAATCTTTTGTTGACCGCTATGAAAGTGAGTCCAAGCATTTTCCTGAGAATAGCAATGAAAACTATTTAACTTTATTTCTATTTCGGGTTGAATTCCTTTTATTTCAACAGCTTGAAATTTATTATTATACTCAACTAACGCACTAAAATTTAGATAAGGAGAAACACCAAGGATTCCAGGTAACTGTTTAATTCGCTTTAAAGCTTCTTTCCAATCAAAAAATGGTGGATTTATTGGTTCAATTTGACCGTGTGGAATAATTGATAATATTCGATTATTTAATTCTCGATTAAATCCATTCATAGCGCTTAAACCAACAATAAGAACACATACACCAAGACCGATACCCATAACTGAGATAACTGAAACCAATGATAACATAAATCCCTTCTGCTGTCCGTAGCAGAAACGGATTGCAATCCGCAACGAGAGAGGGATGTTCATCCTATTTTCTTAACAAGACTCCGTCTCGCATTTCTAATTGATAGTCTAATCGCTTTGCTAAATATAGATCATGGGTTACAATTAGGAAAGCAGTTCCGTGGTCTACATTCAGCTTAGAAAGAAGATCAAAAATATTATTAGCATTCCTATAATCAAGATTTCCGGTAGGTTCATCAGCCAATACTAACGCTGGACGATTTACCAGCGCACGTGCGATCGCTACCCGCTGTCGTTCACCTCCAGATAGTTCTGCAGGTTGATTATAACTATGTTTCTCTAAACCTAGGGTAGCTAATATTTTCCAAGCTCTCTCTCGAGCTTCTATAGAGCAGATCCCACCAATGAGTAGCGGCATTGCCACATTTTCTAATGCAGTAAAGTCTGCCAATAAATGATGAAATTGATAAATAAATCCCATCCTACGATTACGCAACACTGCACGCGTAGATGATGAAAGCGTATGCAATACTTGCCCTTCAAAAATTACCTTTCCACTTGTTGGTTTATCTAACCCCCCCAAAATATGTAACAACGTGCTTTTTCCAGAACCGGAACTACCCACAATTGCCATCATTTTTCCAAACTCCAGTTTGAAATTGACGTTACGTAACACATTGGTGTAAAGACCACCTTCTTGATAACACTTTTGAAGTTGAATGCACTGTAATAAAGGAATATCACACATAACGTAAAGCCTCAGCAGGATAAATAGTTGCAGCGTACCAAGAGGGATAGATAGTGGCAATAATTGCTAATAGCATAGCTGATAGCATGATCGTTATTACCTGTAAAGGTTCAATAACAACTGGTAGTGCACGTCCATCAATTAATACTTCAAAGATTAGTATCAGTCGGTTTATATGAGTAGCAACTAATATTCCAATAGTAGTCCCTAAAAATGCACCGATAATACCTGTTATACTTCCTTGAATAATAAAAATTAACATCACCTGTCTACGAGTAAGCCCTTGAGTCTGCAAAATCGCTATTTCAGATTTTTTTTCTATAACAAAAAGTCCTACTGAGGTAAGAATATTAAACGCTGCCACTCCTACGATGAGGCTTAATAATAAACTCATTATGTTTTTTTCTAATCGCATTGCTTGAAATAATGCACCTTTACGTTCACGCCAATCTTTCCAAACTAAACCACCTGGAAGTAATTGGGTATTTATTTTATCTACCGATAAGGGCTTCTCTAACCACAACCTCCAACCACTAATATACCCGGAAGGATAACCCATAAGGCGTGATGCATCACTTTGATTAACAAGGAGTTGATAGCAATCTACTTCACTTTTAGCGGAGAAAATCCCAATTACTGTAAACAGTCTTTGATTTGGGATTCTTCCTATTGCTGTAAATTGGTTAGCACCAGGAAATATCAATCTTACCTTATCACAACATTTAACTCCAAGTATAGCCGCAAGCTCATTTCCTAAAATTACCCTGTATTGCCCAGGTATAAGGTTATTCAAGCATCCCTCTACAACATAAGAGGCTAACGGCTCGGGATCTTTTGGATTTACTCCAAGCATCACTCCAATTGAGAGACCACGAGTGCTTTGTATTACTATATCACCAACAGTTATCGGTGTAATGCCTAAAAACGTGTCTTTAATTACGTCGGGTATATAGTGAGAATCTATATGTCCATAAGAGGTAGTTAATAACGCATGAGGTATAAAATCAAGAATCTTACTTTCCAATTCATGCTCGAAACCGTTCATTACCGATAATACAGTAATTATCGCCATCACACCAAAAGTAATAGCTATCGTAGAAAACCACGATATCACTCGAAAAAAGCGATCTGCTCCTCTTCCAAGAACGTAACGCATCCCAATATATAAGACAACAGGTTGATACATTAATTTTCCATCTTAACGTGGTTGCAATAAACATTAATAAAAGATAATAAAGTGTCGCATGAAATTTCAAAAGTATTTTTAGTAAGTTAGAATTTTGCAAAAAAAGATAGATTTTTAAGGGATTATTTTCGTCGCCATAGTATTCTATAGGTAAGCCATCACCTATGGTATTCTCATGAAAATAAAAAAAAGATTTATTAGTATAGCACTATCATCACGTATGGTTGTTATACCTACTAAATCAAGCTGCTAAAAAAATGATTCTTGATCAGATTTTTACTACTCTGTAAATCTTATACATCGTCGATTATTATTCCAAACTAGTTCTTCTTATTAATCCAGATAAACAAAGTTATAACTGCGTCATAAGATTTTACAATTTAGTCGTTATCGAATATTAATCCTTCCGGTTGAAAATCCTTTCCTTATATTAGGCTTTTCTCCCCACCAAGATATTATTTCTGATAGGATAGCTACTATTTATCAAATCCCCTTTGCTAGTAAGGGGTCTTGTTATTCTTTTTGTAAAAACCTTAATGTGAGAATTTTTATCCAAATACTTTTTATATCGTTATGTATTAGCTAATAACTGAAGACAAAATCTATTTAAAAAAAAACAGTTCATACAAAATCAATAAGGTGGGCTATCGAAATAATTTTCAGATTTTGAAAAAAATGTGAACTCGCTATCTGCGACTCATTAGTAGATTTATTTTTTTAAAAATGTAGCATTTGAGCAGATTGAATTTTTAAAAGACAGAATAAACAACCCGTATATTTGCAATCTTGCTACTCAAAGGATATTTCAGGGAGTCAATTCTTTTAATTTGCCACCGACAGATGAATTTCTCAAATATTAAAGTCACCACAGATTTTTTCATATGCAATAGAGCCATCGATTTAATATACTTCTCGACTCAGCTTATACTTATTAAGAAGTAAACAAGGAGACTCTTCAACAGACATAGAACATTGGTAAACATTTTTTAATAAACGTCTAGTAGCTCTATACTTAATCTTCCGGAAACTACCTTGGTAGTTAATATCAGTGATCTTGAAAGTAGCGTATATCAGTTTTGGGGCAATGTGAAAGAATAGTTCTACACAACGCCCTTTAACTCCCCCCCCTATCAATCATTGTTGCAACCTAAAGCACTTTGGTTGAAGACAGATATCCTAATTTTCTGAACTTAAACATTGGACACAAGTGCAATTTAGTATAAAAATGCTCCCTAAAAAAGCAAACCACTACAACATGGATTACCAACCACTTCCAGATGTATCGATAGTAGAAGAAAACACAGTTTCTATGAAAAAATTGAGCCAGTTTTGTCGAGAATTTAAAGGTTCTATAATTTTTTCTGTGCAAACCGAAACCCAAAAAGAAAGCTTAGAGTTAAAGCTAGCTAAAATTAAACTCTTGCCGACACTAATTAAGAAGCTTGATGAAGCTACCATACCTGGCATTTATCTTATTATTGGGGATAGTAAATACGGATTTATTGATACTCTACATGCTAGGGCTCTAATCTGCGAAAATGATCTTTTAGGCGAACAAGTGACCCATCTTACTTATCAGAGTAATAGATATTCGATTAACACCGATACGTTAATAGGTGATTTGGCTAAATTACATAAAGGGCAACCACTGGTTCATTTAGAACACGGAGTGGGTAGATATGGTGGCATGACTACCCTAGAAGCAGGAGGAATTAAAGCCGAATATGTTATTCTTGTTTATGCCGGGAATGACAAACTTTATGTTCCAGTTTCCTCTCTACACCTTATTAGCCGATATAGAGGTGGTCCTGATGAACACGCACCGTTATATAAACTTGGTGGAGATACATGGACTCGAGCACGGCAAAAAGTAGCAGATCGAGTACGAGACGTAGCTGCGGATCTGTTAGATATTTATGCCAAACGTGCTGTAAAACACGGTTTTGCGTTTTTCAAAAATCAACATAGATATCAATTATTTTGTGATGAATTTCCTTTCAACCCTACTACAGATCAATTGCAAGCAATTAACGCAGTTATAAACGATATGACCCAACCATTAGCTATGGACCGCCTAGTTTGTGGCGATGTTGGATTTGGCAAAACAGAAGTAGCAATGCGTGCTGCTTTTTTAGCAATAGAAAATAAAAAACAAGTAGCTGTTCTCGTTCCAACTACTTTATTAGCACAGCAGCATTTTGATAATTTTCGTGAGCGATTTGCTAATTGGCCTGCGCGGATTGAGATGATTTCTCGCTTTCGCAACGCCCGAAATCAAATGCAAGTTCTGGAACATACCGCTAAAGGTCAAATAGATATTTTAATAGGAACTCATAAGCTCTTACAAAAAAATATCAAATGGAACGATTTAGGTTTACTAGTTATCGACGAAGAGCATCGTTTTGGAGTTCGTCAAAAAGAACGTATTAAATCTATGCGTACCGATGTTGATATTCTCACCCTCACCGCTACTCCCATTCCACGTACTTTAAGTATGGCTATAAGCGGTATGCGTGATCTTTCTATTATCGCAACCCCTCCAGCACGGCGACTAGCAGTAAAAACATTTGTTCAGGAATATGATGACCTCGTGGTACGTAAAGCTATTCTCCGCGAAATTCTGCGTGGTGGACAAGCTTATTATCTTTACAATGATGTGGAAAAAATTGAGAAAGCAGCTCTACGTTTAAAAGTACTTATTCCAGAAGCGCATATTTCTATTGCTCATGGCCAATTAAATGAACGTGAATTAGAGCGGGTGATAAATGATTTTCATCATCAACGTTTTAATCTATTAGTATGTACCACTATTATTGAAACCGGCATTGATATTGTTAATGCTAATACTATTATTATCGAAAGAGCTGATCACTTTGGATTGGCTCAATTACATCAATTACGGGGTCGAGTTGGGCGTTCTCATCATCAAGCTTATGCTTACCTCTTAACTCCTCCTTTACAAGCACTAAGTCAAGACGCTCGTAAACGTTTAGAAGCAATTTCTGCACTAGAAGATCTAGGAGATGGATTTTCATTAGCGACTCATGATCTAGAAATTCGAGGGGCAGGTGAGCTATTAGGAGAAGGCCAAAGTGGTCAAATTGAAACAATTGGTTTTTCTTTGTATATGGATCTTCTTGAAAATGCAGTAAATGCACTAAAATCTGGCCGTGAACCCTCTTTAGGAGATTTTACTCAACAGACAACCGAAATGGAACTTCGAATTCCAGCATTACTCCCAGAAGAATATATTCCTGACGTAAATACACGTCTGTTATTATATAAGCGCATTGCTAGCGCTACTAAGCAATCTACCATTGAAGATGTGAGAGTGGAGCTAATTGAACGTTTTGGTTTATTACCCAAACCAGCACAACATCTACTTTCAATAGGCTGTTTGCGGTTACAGGCGAACAATCTTGGAATCCGGCGCATTGAAAGTAATAATACAGGAGGATTTATTGAATTCAGTCGAAATAATCGCGTCGATCCTAATTATATTCTTTCTCTTCTAACACGTGAGCCAAAAACTTATCGATTAGACGGACCAACACGATTAAAATTTATATGTAACTTAGAAAACAGCAACACACGACTAGACTATATTGATAGCCTTTTACAAGCACTTCTGGAGAATATGTGTAATAATTAAAATATGTATTTTTTAGATAAATCTATATTCATTTCATGTTGCTGAAAAAATAATTGTTTAATTTCAATATATAAATTCATATTTTTAATAATATTTAAATGTATATAGTAAACTTACTAAGAAATTTTATTACTAAATAGAATAACAAATCTAAAAAAAATGGCACGATCCATCGTGATTTTTATCCTTAAAAAAATAATCCAAGCAAGCTTAATTACCCCACTAAAATTTAGAAATAAGTTTCTATTTCTTGTTTTTTTTGATAAAGTCATTTTTTTTAAAAAATTATCATGTAAATTTTTATAAATTTCTGTTAATTCTATTCTATTCTCATAGAATATTTAAGTTATCCACTTCACTCATTAATTAAAGACGAAAAAATGACTCATCTTCAAAAAGACAACTCTTTTAAAAAATTTGGACACATTCAACTGACAATCGGTAAACCACCTCCCCACTGGCCCTCTTGAGTATATTTAAGAAATATAAAATCAATAATTTATAAATCAGTATATTAGGTACCTATCATTTCAACAACTCAATTATAAATACAATGATCTTAGGGGTTTCTATGAAATTAAAGAAAATGTTTAAGACAATAAAAAAGTGACGATGAGTTTATAATTAACGCATATTCAAGATCAAAACCATCCATGATGATATTAATTAGTATATTTTTTAAATAGATATTGAGTAATGTTTTAGTCGATAAAATTATATTATTTAAATATAATATTAATTTCAATATTATTACTAATAATAATCTAATTCTGTAAGTAAAAACTCATGAAATAATTATTCATTAGCTAATTAAATAAAAAATTATAATATGAATTTTGTTTTAAAGAAATATACTTCTTAAGTCAGATTAAGAATAAAATAATATATAAATTAAAATAGCCTTATAGAATATATATTCCATTTTTTATAGTTTATGGTAAGATTTATTTTATTTTTTATAGCTTAAAATGTTACTTCAAGCTATTACAGATTGTTTTAAGGAATGCAAAATGAACAAAAGGCTTATCACCGTTTGTCTGTTTAGCGCCATTGTAGCACCTACTGCATTAGCTGATCATGCAGATGTACTCAAAAATCGCCTGAATCATTTAAATAATTTTCATGCCATCTTTATTCAACGAGTGATGAACGCTAAAGGAACCTTAATTCAAGAAGGAGAAGGAAAATTATGGATAAAACGACCTAATCTGTTTAGTTGCAAGATGATAAAACCGAATGATAGCATTTTGGTCTGTGACGGCAATACACTATGGTATTATAATTCTTTTTTTGAACAGGTCACTGCTTATTCGATCAAGGATATAATCGAAAAAACACCTTTTATTTTAATAACTTGTAACAATACATTTGATTGGGATCAGTACAATGTGGATAAAAAAGGTGATAATTTTGTATTAATACCAAAAAAAAATAGCAATAAATTAAAAAAAATCACTATTAATGTAAGAAACAATGGTATTGTTGACTATTTCGATACCATAGAAACTAACAATCAGCATATCTCTTATCAACTTCATAGTCAGCAAATTCGTTACATAGATAATAGTCAATTTCAATTCGTACCACCAAAAGGGGTAATTTTAGACGATCAGCGTCATTAAGTTTTTTATAGAAAACTATTCTATATAACTCTAGTTATGAGTAAGTAAATAATAATATAAATTGTAAACTTCATCGAGCAAACTAACTCATCAAAGATATATTTGTTGTTAATAAATAAATTACTATTGAAATCCTGAAAACAACAACTTCATCATAATCATTTTTGGTAAAATACTACACTCCGTTAAAAGTATTTAATAAAACACTAGAGGTTATAATTAATTTTATGATTTTAATGACTATAACTTATTAGAATAGTGAAGAGACAACTGCTCCATTCATATCAAACTTAAGTATTTAAAGAAGACAACACAAATCCGATGTTCAAAAAAACTCGATTATTTTTAAATAGAAGTTTAAAAAAAATAGCTAATAATGTTAAATGTATACTTAAATTTTTCATAAACATTAGAAGTTTGTCTAATGAATAAAGCTTAAAACATATTTATTAAAAATATGTAAACTAGTTTATTTAATTACACTAAAGAAATAATATTTCTATAATGCAATCCGCTTCCACAGAAGACTGCAATATACTTTATTCTATTTTAATCTTAGTAAAATTTTTTAAACCTAATCAAATTAATTGGTATTAAAAACAAGTAAGAGCAGACAATTTAAATCAAAAAAAAATAAGAAACTATAAACACAATAAAGCTAGTCGTAATTTATTAACATAGTTATGCTAAATGATTAGTTGGGACAAATAGAAATATCGTATATGTGAAACATAAAAAACAATATATTTTAATCAAGAAACGCCACAAATAAGTTACTTCCATAAGATATAAATAGAAATCATACCGTGAATAATATGATAAACCTTGTGTAAAAAAAGTTTTATTAGTATAAATTTTCACTAATAATTTTAATTTTTAACTTGTTTAATAAAAAAACTAAAAGAAGATATCCAATTTATTTTCCTGTTAGCTCTATATTATATTAATTAACACAATATTACCGCTCTAATTAAACTAATTTAGAATCTATAAAATAACATTTTTTTAAGAAATTTTTTATATCCACTATTTCCTTGAATTTATTAATCTATTCATAGAGTAGTCTCTAATAACACGATGTAAAAAATACAATAAACGTGTTATTACTAATACTCTCATATTTCGATTACGTGAAAATTTTACTAGTTAAATTTAAATAATCTATTTATATCAATAATCTAAAAATAGTTGTTACAATATAAAATTGTAAAATTAATTATAAAAAAATAATAGTAAACAAATAGTCTATTATACGAAGCAGTTATTGCTGAGAATGAATATGCTGTATCAAATCTTAAAAGCACTGATATTAAATATAAGCAAAAAATCATGTTAATGATAACTGTTACCGATTAAGTATGAGTATACAATAAGATCTTATCTAACTGTTACTTGGTAACATAGGTAAATTAATTAGTTAAGTATTAATGAGTAATACACTAGTTACTAACTAAATTAAAATACATACTATCTAACTAGTAGGAGAAAAATATCACTTAATGCAATAAAGTGAAGTCAATAAAACACTACCGATCATTATAATATTATGACAAAGTTGTTAAAAAATCCATAAAATATATAACCTTACTCTTTTTTAAAAAAGAGTTTAGGTTACTCAAAATACATAGATAATCATAGGGAGGGGAATAGTATGCTTGATCCCAATCTACTTCGCAATAAAATGGACGTAGTTGCTAGAAAATTAGCACGTCGAAAATTTACATTAGATGTAAAAAGATTACAGGAAAAAGAACAACTGCGTAAAATACTGCAGATAAAAACCGAGAAGCTTCAAGCTGAACGTAATACTCGCTCTAGAGTAATCGCTCATGCAAAATCCCGAGGAGAAGATGTTGAGTTACTACGAGTAGATCTTAATCGATTAGCTAATCAATTACAGTCTACTAAAACTGAATTAAAAGCTCTACAACAACAAATTCAAGAGTATGTACTTTCTCTACCTAATATCCCTGACGACGATGTACCGGAAGGAATTAATGAAAATGACAACAGAGAGATTTCTCGTTGGGGAAAACCCCGAAAATACGATTTTCCTATTCGTGACCACGTGGAACTTGGAAATCTTACAGGTGGCTTTGATTTTTCTGCAGCTATTAAGCTTACTGGTGCACGATTTATAGTAATGCGTGGTCAAGTAGCTCAATTACACCGAGCCTTAACCCAATTTATGTTAGACCTGCATACTCAAGAGCATGGTTATGTGGAATATTATGTACCTTATCTTGTTAATCAGACATCCCTATACTGTACAGGACAGTTACCAAAATTCTCCAAAGATCTATTCCACACTACATCTCTTAATGAAAGCAAAAAAAATATCACTTATACTCTTATTCCAACAGCAGAAGTTCCATTGACTAATTTAATGCGAGATAAAATTTTCGAAGAAGATCAATTACCGCTTAAAATTACTGCTCATACACCATGTTTCCGAACAGAAGCTGGTTCTTACGGGCGTGATAGTAGAGGTCTTATTCGAATGCATCAATTTGATAAAGTAGAAATGGTACAGTTAGTGCAGCCAGAACAGTCAATGCAAACGTTAGAAGAGATGACTAGTCATGCAAAAAAAATACTTCAACTACTGGATCTTCCATATCGAAAAGTGTTATTATGTACTAGTGATATGGGTTTTGCTTCTTGTAAAACCTATGATTTAGAAGTATGGTTGCCTACTCAAAATACTTATCGTGAAGTCTCTTCATGTTCTAATATGGGGTCTTTTCAAGCACGACGAATGAAAACCCGCTATCGTAATCGGATAAATAAAAAACTACAATTATTACATACTCTAAATGGTTCCGGTTTAGCAGTTGGGCGTACACTTATAGCTATATTAGAAAATCATCAGCTTCCCGACGGTCGCATAACAATACCAAAAGTATTACAGCCTTATATGCAAGGTTTACATCATATAAATACAAACAATTCCATATAAATTTTATTTACCTCACCTAAAAAGAACGTGCATTTCATTCGGAATTAGTGATAAACTTGATGTAGAGAAAATACGACTTATTTGATTTATTTTAATAGATTCAACTAATTAAATAGTATTTTCAACAATACCACACTGTTTTTTTTACTTTAAATAAAAAGACATAACATCTTAAATAGATTATAACATTTAATCTAAAACTAGATTTATTTTATAAAATAACTGTAACAACCATTTTTTTCTTCTCTAATAAAATTATTGTTAATAATAGTTAAATAAGAAATGGATTACTTAGTTTTTAGTATATTATTTTTTGTTAATTTAAGTCTTAGTTAAATCTTAAACACTTGTTTTACATATTATAAAAAACCAAATTCGTTTATATATATCTTAAGAGTAATATGATAGATATAGCTTTTATTTTTTTTGAGATTCTCAAATAGACTTTTGAGTATTCTTGTTATCAAATCATTGCTTATCTAGTTTTTAGTCAATACATTAACAACGAAAAAACTGTCTTGTAAAAGTTACAGTAATTACATACTAATATAAATACTACATGTATTAAATTGATTTTTTTTAGTTTTATAAAACAATAAAATTTGTTTCTTTTATTTCTAATCGTAAAAGATTTTTCATCTTATTCCGTTAATAAAAAGATAATTTTACTAAATAAAATACTTCTAATTTTCTTTGATACTATTTCCTTATTTTTATATTGAGTCATCTAAACTTTTACTAAAATTTTTAATAAAAGAGAATATAAAATTAACCTACCCCCCCCCAAAAAAACTCTCTAGATCGTCTAAATATTCATTAATAGCTATATTAGAAAAAAAACACGAACCAACTGTAAAATATTTAATTTTTATATTTGTGAAACAGTTACTCACTGCTAATTTTCTTAGTAATAATCTTTGTAATTATTTTTAATTGTATTAAATAAAACAACTATAATTAATTGCAATTTATTAACATTTTTATAAAAAGAGGGATCAGATTGTGAAAGAAACATTAGGATTTGCTCGTCTCAAGGCTATAATTTATAAAAAAATCTTATTTATAAAGAAAATCTTTACATTTTAAAAACCTATGTTAAGGATATATTATCATTTATTTTTCTGTTATTGCTTCTTATCTTAACCTGGTTATTTCCACCCTACCCTAGGACTCCGCTATGAGTAATCCATTACTAACATCTTTTCTCTTACCTCCCTTTTCTAGCATTCGTCCGGAGCACGTCGTCCCAGCAGTGAAAACGTCTTTAAAAAATTGCCAGGATAATGTTACAAGTGTTATAGCACAACCGGGTTCTTTTACCTGGAACAGTCTCTGCCAGCCATTAGCGGATATAGATAATAATTTTCATCGGATTTGGTCAACTATCTCTCATTTAAATTCGGTTAAACATAGCAGAGAATTGCGTGAATCCTACAAAGAAAGCCTATTTTTATTATCTGAATATAGCACTTGGATAGGACAACATTATGAGTTGTACCAAGCTTATCGCCAATTGCGTAATAGTTATCACTACATAACGCTGACGATATCGCAAAAAAAATCCATAGATAATACCTTGCGAGATTTTTTATTATCGGGCATTGATCTACCTACAATACAAAAACAACGTTATGGAGAAATTGTTTCTCGATTATCTGAACTTAGTTCAATCTATAGCAATAATGTATTAGATGCTACGATGGGTTGGAGTAAACTCATAACAAACAAAAAAACGCTAGCTGGCATACCTGAAAGTGCTTTATCGATTGCACGCGCTCAAGCAGATACTCACAAATTAGAAGGTTGGTTATTAACACTCGACATTCCAAGCTATTTACCGGTTATCACTTATTGCGATAACGCCAATCTGCGTGAAGAGTGTTATCGCGCTTATAACACCCTAGCTTCTGACTGTGGTCCTAATGGAGGAAAATGGGATAATGGTCCTATTATGTCTGATATTCTGAATATGCGTCATGAATTAGCTCAATTATTAGGATTTAAAAATTATGCTGAAAAATCTTTAGTAAATAAAATGGCGAAAGATCCAAAACAAGTACTATGCTTTTTAAATGATTTAGCTAGTCGAGTAAAGCCTAAGGGAAAAGAAGAGTTAGAACAATTGAAAACTTTTATAAAAACTAACTTTGATCTTGACACCTTAAACCCATGGGATGTTCCTTATTATAGCGAAAAACAAAAACAATACTTATTTTCAATAAATGATGAACAACTTCGCCCTTACTTTCCTCAAACTAAAGTCATTAACGGGTTGTTTGAGATTGTCAATCGCATCTACGGTATTACCGTTAAAAAGCGTATTAATGTAGACATCTGGGATCCCCATGTTACCTTTTTCGATGTATATGATCATCTAAATGAAATTCGTGGTAGTTTTTATTTGGATTTATATACCCGAAATAATAAGCGTGGTGGTGCTTGGATGGACGAATGTGTTAGTATGATTCGCAAAGGAAATGGAGAACTTCAGAAACCGGTCGCCTATCTTACTTGTAATTTCAACCGCCCGATAAGTGGCAACCCGACCTTATTTACCCATAAGGAAATTATTACACTTTTTCATGAATTTGGTCACGTATTGCATCACATACTAACTTGTATTGAAACCCCTGGGGTATCCGGTATTAACGGCGTTCCTTGGGATGCTGTAGAGTTACCTAGTCAATTTATGGAAAATTATTGCTGGCAACCTGAAGCTCTAACATTGATTTCCAGCCATTATGAAACAGAAGAACCTATACCTAAAAATATATTAAATAAATTGCTTGCAGCAAAACACTATCAAACAGCGTTTTTTCTTCTTCGTCAACTTGAATGTGCGCTATTAGACTTCCGCCTACATTCTGAATACCAATCTGGCCAAAATGTACGTTTGTTTGAATTGTGGGAACAAGTAAAAACACAGGTAGGAATTTTTCCAACAGTAACATGGGGGAGATTTCCCAATACTTTTACCCATATTTTTTCAGGTGGATATGCCGCTGGATATTACAGTTATCTATGGGCCGAAGTTCTATCTGCAGATATTTGGTCACGGTTCTTGGAAGAAGGTATTTTTAATCGAAATACTGGAAAAGCATTTCTCGACATATTTCTTTCTCAAGGTGGATCTGAAGATCCAATGGTGTTGTTTTCTCGTTTTCGAGGACGTGAGCCACGAATAGATTCTATGCTTAAACATTATGGGTTTTAAATATATAAAGCAATAAAATAGGAGTTTTACATCTCGAGCATTGATTTCCATAAAATCCTAAATTTTATTGAAAATAGTGAGATTAAAATAAGGAAGAATGCATTTTATTGTTCAAGAGACAATAAATTGTCTTCCTTAAAATATTTTTATATAATAAAATATATTCATATATATAATAATATAATTATTAATAAATTTTATCATAATTATGATATTATTCATTAAATTCTGACAATAAATAACAAGTATTTTTTTCTCTATATTGTCATTGATTTTGAAAAATTGAGCATTGTTCTTATTAATATCAGATGGATAATTGATATAAAGAAAAAATTTTTTATTCTCAATAATATTTATATATTTTATATATTCCACCTAATATGATGTATTTCGATTAATAAAGTTACGTGTAATCAATACAAATAAAACGTTAGTTTAGATCGCATTATTGATTACATAGTCTTTACTTATATCTCAATTTATACTACAAACTTCTACGGTATAATCTATCATATATTTTGATATAAAATTTTAAAATCTACCCATATAACGCCACGATGTATAATCCTAATATGGATAGATCATTTTCATGGAAAACAAACTGTTTTATACAATAATTATTTAGTAGTAATTTTAATTTAATTTTCTAAATTAGATAATATTTCTTACAAAATTATCTTAAATATAAAAAAATACTAAATATGTGCTATATAATAAGATATACTAAAATATGTATCTAAATTAACTAAAAAAATTACAACCTCGTTTAAGTGTTTTTTTAGTTTATATAATTATATAATATTTTCCTGCTAATCTAGTTTTATGATTAAAAACATAGAATTACTTAAAATATATGTTATAAATAGACTAAGTTCTTATTTTAATTTTTATATGAGCTCCTAGCTCTTGAAGTGACGATTAGATTATGAATATATGTATTCACTTATAAATGCAACTTATAAAAAAAGCTACTGGGTAGTAAAAAAAGCATAATAATTGCTCAATAATACTACGTTGATCTATCCTAAACCCGTTAATACTAGCTTGTAATTATCCTGACCTCCCTATAATTGCTTCCTAAATTACAGCTTCATCGTAGAGGCATACTTAGGATATTATTAGGCCTTTGATTGTATGAGTGACAAGCCTCACCAGTGCGTTATTATAGCTATTGCCGGCGCATCTGCTTCAGGAAAAAGTCTTATTGCTAGTACGTTGTATCGAGAATTATATGATCAAGTTGGCGATGAGCATATTGGTATTATCCCAGAAGATAGCTATTATAAAGATCAAAGCGAAATGACTATCACTGAACGGATCAAGACTAATTATGATCACCCGAGTGCCATGGACCATAGTTTACTTTTTCAACATATTCAAATGCTGAAGTCCGGTTTACCAATTCAAATGCCGGTTTATAGCTATGTGGAACATACTCGTCGTCCTGAAACCTATCAGCTTCGACCAAAAAAAGTTATTATTATAGAAGGCATTTTGTTGCTTACCGATTTACGTCTTCGCCAAGAAATGCATTTCTCAATATTTGTTGATACACCGTTAGATATTTGCTTAATGCGACGTATAAAGCGAGACGTTAATGAACGTGGTCGTTCAATGGATTCTGTGATAGAGCAATACAAGAGGACGGTTCGCCCTATGTTTTTACAGTTTATTGAACCATCAAAACAGTATGCCGACATTATCGTCCCTCGTGGGGGTAAAAATCGAATTGCTATCGATATTTTAAAAGCTAAAATCAGTCAATTTTTTGAATAATCGTTATCTAATAATATAAATAAACCAAATTAGGATCACACCATGATTAAAGCTTAGCTTATATTAAATATTATCTTATTAACTAATTAATATATTTATATGGCGTTTAATAAACGCTATGTATCTTTATTTTTTAATCAAATAACTACCCTCTAAGACACTTTATTAAATTAACTTGATTTCATAATGCTCATCATAGTTAATAACTAAACTCCAACGTATTTAAATAAACTGTTATACAAATATTAATCTATTTAAAGATTTTTTTAGTTAAGTTTATAATCATAAGAAATTTATTTAATCAAATTGAATACGATGTAACTTATTTTATAGTTCTATTCCATAAAAATTTTATTTTTTTTGAATAGATTACTTATTATCATCTACTTTAAATTACATTTTTTTAAAATTTATTTATTTTACATAAACTATTCATTAGTTTTAATCATAAAACATTTATAATTGATAATAGTAGTTTTACTTTACCCCCCTAGAAAGTTATAAAAAATTTTACTTAACAATAATGTTTGTTAACAAAATATTTTTTTATAATAATTATTTATTATACTATTTTTATAACTATTTTTAGCTGGAATTTACATATGTGCCTTAATTTAAGCCAACAAGAAGCTATCAAATGCGTAAATAGACCCTGCCTAATATTAGCTGGTGCCGGATCTGGAAAAACTAAGGTTATTATTAATAAAATTAGTTATCTAATCCGAAAATGCGGATATGAAGCTCAACACATAGCGGCACTAACTTTTACCAATAAAGCCTCTAATGAAATGAAATTACGATTAGCTAAAGAGCTCGGTTCTCTAAAAACACGCAAACTAACTGTCTCTACATTTCACATGCTAGGACTTACTATTATAAAAAAGGAATATCAAACCTTAGGAATAAATTCTAAATTTTCTCTTTTTGATGCACAAGATCAAAAATCTCTTTTAAACAGTCTTTCCGAGCAGTGGTTTAAGGGAAACAAAGAATTGATTCAATCACTTATGTTGTCTATTTCTAATTGGAAAAACGATCTATTATCGCCTGAACAAGCAAACAACTCAGCGATTTCTCAACATGAAAAATTGTTTGCTCATTGTTATGCTCTTTATCAAAATTATCTTAGATCTTGTAATATCCTTGATTTCGATGATTTAATTTTACGCCCAATACAGCTATTAAAACGAAATAAAGAAGTTCGTAAACGATGGGAAGAAAAAATTAACTATTTGCTAATAGATGAGTATCAAGATACAAATCCTAGTCAATATGAACTAATAAAGCTATTAGTAGGATCTAAGGGTTGTTTTACTGTAGTTGGTGATGACGATCAATCCATTTATTCCTGGAGAGGCGCTCGTCCAAAAAATCTAGAATTATTACAACAAGATTTTCAAACACTTCAAGTGATTAAATTAGAGCAAAATTATCGTTCCACTAAGCGAATCTTAAACGCTGCCAACATTCTTATTTCTAATAATCCCCATTTTTTAAAAAAACGTCTTTTCTCTTTATCAAACTATGGCGACATTTTAAAAGTCATCGATGCAAGTAATGAAGAAGATGAGGCAGAAAAAGTTATAAAAAAAGTAATTACTCATCACTTTATTAAAAAAACTCGTTATCAAGATTATGCTATTTTATATCGCAGCAACCATCAATCTCGATTATTTGAAAAGATTTTAATTAAAAATTATATTCCTTATCGTATTAGTGGTGGAACATCATTTTTTTCACGACCAGAGATCAAGGATCTTCTTGCTTATCTTCGTGTGCTAATTAATCCTAATGACAATAGCGCCTTTTTGAGAATAGTCAATACACCTAGACGAGAGATAGGCACCGCAACATTAGCTAAATTAGGAAATTGGGCAACACAACGCAATAAAAGTCTCTTTTCTGCTAGTTTTGATATTGGTCTTGAACAAAAATTAAAGGGCATCAACCTTAAATTTTTAAAAAACTTTACTATATGGTTGCAAAAAATAGCCAAACAAGCTGAGATTAGACCAATAGAAGCGCTGCATGAACTTATTATAGACATTGACTATAAAAATTGGCTTTATGAAGTATCTACAACATCGCAATCAGCGGACATACGAATTAAAAATGTCAACCAACTATGTACTTGGGTCACTGAAATGCTAACTGGATCTGAATTACAGGAAGCAATGACATTAGATCAAATTATCACTCAATTTACTTTACGTGATATTATGGAAAATAACAATGATTGCGATGAGGAACGCGATCAGGTTAAATTAATGACTTTGCATGCGTCTAAAGGACTTGAGTTTCCGTATGTTTTTTTAGTCGGAATGGAAGAGGGTTTATTACCACATCACAATAGTATTTCTGATAATAACATTGAAGAGGAAAGGCGCCTTACTTATGTCGGTATTACTCGTGCACAAAAAGAATTAACTTTTACTCTATGCCGGGAACGATGTCATTATGGGAAAATTGTAAAACAAACACCAAGTCGATTTCTCTTTGAATTACCTAAAGAAGATATAGAATGGAGAGCAACATACAAATCGATGAGTGACGAAATGCGTATCACTCAAGCTCACAAACATTTATCTACAATTCGAGATCAGCTATCTAAAGCTCGAAATAAAAGTGATTAATATTTTTTTCAAACTATCCTCAAATTCTTATATAAGAATAAGTTTTAAGATAAGGTCTAGTATAGCGTTATTAGATCAGCGTTTAGAAAATTTTTTAAAAAAAACATAATAAAAATTATCAATCTAATTTAATTTTATAAAAGTTAATTAGATTGATTATAATAAAATAATTATTTAACTATTTTTATAAAAATATTTTAAGTAGATATGTTTAAAACAACTTAATAAGTAGTCTTTTTTTTGTAAACGAAAAATCAATATCCTTATAGAACTACACCACTCACATATACTATTTATTAGTATACTGGTAGTAAGTTCCATATTTATTTTATTCAATTTCAAATAGATTATTCTCTTAATATGCATAAAATTTTTAATGATATTGAAAATATTTTGCTCATTAAAAAGCAATAAAACACATAAAGACCACTCTTACTTATAATAAAGTATATCTTTACTAAGTAATTAAAGTAACAGGATTATAGATTTATGCATAGAAAAACGATCAATAGACATGACAAGAAAAATGTTCTTTTTCATAGTAAAAAAAATACCTATCTAAACTTTATATAATCGAAAGTGAAATAAGATATAAATCATTTATTGTTATTTAGATGCTCTTGATCTAATTTACATTTACTGATATTTAACAGAATATAATAAAAATATTTAGCTAAAAAATCGAAAAACATATTAAAAGTTAATAAAAATTTCTTAAATTAAATAATTTTATTATATAATTATAAAATTTTTAATGATTTTAATCGTATTTAAAAATATTAAAAATCAAATGTATATAATATCTTAAATAGTTAACATATTATGTATATAACATACTAAAAAAATTATTTTCATGATACAGAAATTATAAATTTTAACAACAATTACTTTTATTCTGAAAAAGAATTATTCTTTTCACACGAAATAACTTTAATTTATTATTACATAATATTGTCATTATATATTTTTTATACTAAAATGACCCTATTTTCATTTAAACTAATACAATTGAATCTACGTTTTTTTAGATCATTCACTCTCCTGAAGAGGTAAATTTACTTTTTTTCGTAAATCATTAATGTATGCAAGAGGTAATTCAATCCATGAACCTGGCGATAATCCTTTTGGAAGAATAATATTGCCATAACGCACACGAATAAGCCTACTGACTTGCATCCCAACGGCTTCCCAAAGTCTTCTAACTTCACGGTTTCGACCTTCTGTTAAAACAACATTATACCATCGATTTAATCCATCACCTCCTTGAGGTGTTAAAGTTAAAAAAGCTGCTAGACCATCATTTAATTTTACACCACACGTTAACTGACGTTTTTTATTTTCGTTTATTTCGCCAAACACACGTACAACATATTCACGCTCAATTGCGTAACTTGGATGCATTAATCGATGAGCTAACTCTCCATTTGTGGTAAATAAAAAGAGTCCAGAAGTGTTTATATCTAGACGTCCAATCGCTATCCATTTTGCATTCTGGAGAGGAGGTAGACAATTAAACACAGTTTTTCTATTTTTTAGATCATACCTAGTACATATTTCACCTGCTGGTTTATGATAAATTAATACTCGACATAGATTTTCTTTCATAGGTCTTATGGTAATCAAACGTTTATCGATGCGAATTAATATTGTCCTGGTAACATTTAGTCTATCTCCAAGGGTGACAATCTTTCTGTTAACGCTAACTCGACCTTGTTCAATTAGACCTTCTATAGTCCGACGAGATCCATATCCAGCGCGAGCTAAAACTTTTTGAGGTCTTTCGTTTTTCTGCATAATAAACCTTTATATTCATTTATAAACTTTTTAGATCCTTATAAAATTTTTAAAGAAACATGTTCTTACTCTCATATTTTTGCAATTATTTTGCTCTTTTTAAATTAAATTGAGTTGGTAACGTTTAAATAATTTTTATTATTTTTAATAACGCCACAATTTTAAGTTCATTTAAATCATTATTGATTATATTTAAAAAGTGAGAATCTTGTTTTATACAAGAATACAACTCCGAAAGGTTGTTACTTTAATTGCTTAAAAGTGATCATAGCTGACTTTCTTTTCTTTTTTAAATTCTAATCCTTACTGATATAATCATCTTTCATCAAATTCTAAGTGTTTAAATGAACTTAATATTATTAATAAATAATCAACTAAATGTTAAAAATATGAACTTATTTATAAGCGGTATAAGGTAATTGAAAAAAACAAAATTAACCTGTTATAGTTATAACATATAAAACACTTACCATTTTAGTAGTATTAATATTTAGTATACTAAAATAACTATTTGCGCTATACAATAAAAAAATATTTAACATTATGAATAACTAAAATGTTAATAATAACAATCTATTCCACAAGATTAAGATACTTATAAAAAATTACACATCCTTAATTTAAGTTTTTAGCGTTAACTTTTCAAACAATTTTTATTAAAGTTACAAATTTGCATTAAATTTATAATGTTTTTATATAATTAAAAATTAGTTATAAATACAGTCTTTTTATCTATAAAAAGCTATATAATATTTTTCTATCTTTTCATACAAATCGATTAATTTTTTACTTTATCTTTAATTAATAATATATTATGTACACAAGAATAATATGTTATTATTAATAATTGTTCGGGTTTTTAGATTAATATCTATCTACGTTGGTTTCTGTAAAGAGAATACATTGCTATTATACTAATGTTTTTAACATAACAGGGAAGAGTTAAGAAATAAACATCTTCATTGCTAGCACATTCTACAAAATAAAGTATTTTGTAAACAACAAAATATGAGGATATATGAATTTTTAAAGAAAGAGTATAGTGATTATATCATACCCAGTTAATGTTTAAGTAATAATGAATATATTTGTAGTTTATTCATTTACTAATTGGGATAAAAAACTTTAAAGAACAAATTTAATTTGCTAAATTATAAGGGGAGAGAATTGAAATCGCCATTAGGATCAGATTTAGCACGACTTGTTCGAGTATGGCGTGCTTTAATTGATCACCGCTTAAAACCTTTAGAACTTACACAAACACATTGGATTACTTTGCACAATATTTGTCAATTGCCACCGGAGCAATCTCAGATTCAATTGGCAAAAGCAATAGGTATCGAACAGCCTTCGTTAGTTCGTACGCTAGATCAGCTTGAAGAAAAAGGGCTAATCACTCGGCATATTTGTGCAAACGACCGCAGAGCAAAGCGAATAAAACTAACCGAATCTGCTAAACCTGTTATCAAAGAAGTAAACCATGTTATCGATAGCACTCGAGATGAAATTCTCCATGGTATTAGTCATCAAGAAATTCAGTTACTGAGCGTTATGATTTCTAAACTGGAAAAAAACATTTTAGAACTTTATAATAAAGTTTAATATATTAAACTAATAGGATACTGTATAAAACAAATATCCGGCTATAAAAAGCCGGTTTTTTTTAAAACATGTAAATGCTTATTAAAATCTAAAAATAAATATAAGAGCTCAATAAAAAAACTTTTTCTTAAATGAATATATTTTATTATTTTTTAAGAAAAATCAGCGTTATTTTTTTTGTGAAATCATAAACATTTCAACTAGAATATTAACAAATACTGTACGATAAATCTAATTAATTTTAAAATTTAAGTTTTAAGTTAAACTCTTACAACTTGCTATTTGATTAAGTTGAAAAACTATTCATCTAAAATATTAGATTCTACAGATATTTATCAAATAGAAGATCTTTGAAAAATATTATTGAGTATGATTATACTAGCCAATATTCTAACTTTTAACAACGGATTTATGTCTTGATTGTTATATTGTTATTCTTAAATAATATCTTTGTCAGTTACCCGAATTAGATTTTTACTGTTTATGCCCCCTTATTTAAATGTAACATTTAAGATGACGTCTTTAACGTTCAAAGATAAAACATTTCAGTTTTTAATACTAATTAAAAATATTTTTTCAGGATTAGCTTAATAAATTAACTGTTATTATGTGAGATTGAAAATAGCTCCTATTAACCGACCTATTCACTAATAAAGTATTTATTCTGTCTATTAAAAATGAGATAGATTTATTTTTTTTGTTATTAATCTGAATCAAATAAAATTGCTTAATAGCAAATAAAAATACTTAATAGCAGTCAATAAAAATTTAAATTAACATGAAAACTTATATATATTGACTATTAATACTAATTTTAAAAGTTTTGTTTATTTCATATATAAATAATACAACCTTTTAATGTTATAAAATATGAAAAATATATTTAGCACCCTAAATACGACTAGATAAGAAAATAACGCGTAAGATTGTTTCTATTGATTTTTTTTCTCTTAGCTATATTACCATTAACATTTTATTCTTAATACGTTCTAACAACGTAGTAAAGATGTACTCAATATTAACTACCACATTGATTATAAATATAGCGGTTAACTGTATATTAATTATTAAAATAATTAAATTACTTATATTATTTTATAACTATTAATATAATACTTATTTAAACTTTTTTCTTTAAAAAATAAAGCGGTTCTCAATGAATATTGAGATTAATATAACAGTATAAAAATAATAAAATTTATTTTTTTCGAATAATTACTGCTTAAAAACTATTTAAATTTAAAGTCTTATTAAGAATCAATATATCTGTCTATAACGATATTGTAAAAAAAAACAAGAAACAGTGTCGTAACTCTAAAAGCAACATTTTATAATATATAATTTCTAATCTCATTTAAAAAAAAACAGTTTGGTTTAAAAACACTTCTTAAGTTTTTAATAGATCAACTGTAAATTTTCGTTTTCTTGTGAAATATACTCTTAAGCTAAATAATGTACTAAATCTTTAATAGATTATATGATATAAAATATATTTGAGTTCCTTCTAAACTCTCATGTGACTTTATTGTTTATAGATAAAATGATCTTAAAATATAGAGCATTTGCTTGTAAATTGCATGGTCGCAATAAATTTAATGTTTATTAAATGAAAAGATTCTCAGCAGAGAAGTCTTTATAAAAAAAGACAATGTAACTTAATTTTCGTAATGTTTATTAATCATTATTATTCATCTAATTATCTATTTACCTTAGCATATTTAACTAAAAAAGCTTCAAAAATAAAAGTGTTAAAATTTACGCTTTTCAACTAAAAATCTGCTATGCTAAAATATTGATAGTAGTATTCTCTATTATTACTTTTAATTCCCTGTAAGTAACACTATAATATACCATTACTGCTTGAGTAGATAAAATGGATATTTTAAAAGAATTGTTACAAGCACTCTGGCAACAAGATTTTGAAACACTCTCTAATCCAAATGTGGCTTGGGCTATTTACATTTTAGTCTTTGTTATTCTGTTTTTAGAAAATGGTTTTTTACCTGCAGCATTCCTTCCTGGTGATAGTTTACTTATATTTCTAGGTGTATTGATTGCTAAAGGGACGCTAAATTTCACCTTAGTTTTATTACTGCTTACGATCGCTGCAAGCCTGGGTAGTTGGATAAGTTATCTGCAAGGAAAATTATTAGAGAACAATCGAATTGTAAATAATTGGCTTGCTCATTTACCAGAACACTACCATCAAAAAGCAAATCGGATATTCTATCGACACGGATTATCGGCTTTACTTATCGGACGCTTTATTGCTTTCGTCCGAACTTTACTGCCAACTATTGCCGGATTATCGAGTCCAAGTAATGCGCGATTTCAATATTTTAATTGGATTAGTGCTTTTCTTTGGGTGTTTATCTTAACACTCATTGGATTTTTAATTGGTAAAACAACTGTTTTTCAGTTTTATGAAGAAGAATTGATGCTATGTTTAATGTTGCTTCCGTTAAGTTTGTTAACAATAGGGTTAATAAGTTCATTAATTGTTATATGGCGCAAAAAAAAACTTATTGAGTTTAAAAAAAAATAATATCTTCGTAAATTTTCTTAAGAAATCCACAAGTAGTATGAATGCATTCATATCTTTAACGTAATATAAAAAGTTTTAAAAAATGCTTTATTTTAAAAAAAAATAGTAAATATTTCGCTGCAGTAAAATAATAAATAATTATCAAATTTTATATCTTATAATTCTTTCTGATAAAAGATTTTACAGATTCCATTTAAGAATAAATGATTTTTATCGTATTAAAAATCTATCTCATGTAGATGAATTACTAATTCAATATATTCATTTTTAAAAAAACAATAGGTTTGGATATAAAAAATCTTTTTTATCTAAATTTTATTTCAATTTTTATTGATGTAATTTAAAAGCATTAGTTTCTCTGTTAAAAATAACTTGGTATTAATCATTAATTATTATAAAATAAAGCATTATATAAGATAATAACGTATATTTTAGATGTCTTTGTAAGAATTCTCCCTTATTTAAAATAATATCAACGACATTCCAACTGTTTTTGATATAAGGAAAGAGGATTTATAAGTATATCCTATCGTTTATCTAAAATATTTTTGAATATAAAAAAATAATTTTTGATTAACAATCTACACTTACGGGATCAATTTTCAAATAAGGCATTTTGTTGTAATTGTTTCATGCTATTCTGGATGATTAAACTATAATCGTTTTTTAAAAATCATTTATAAACTTATTTACTAAATAACTTCACCATAAGATTAAAAGTTCAACTAACATTTATTATCGCGTAACATCTTAAATGTTAATATAATTAATACACCCTATATTAGTTTTTACTAAGAATTTAAAAATTAAAAAAACTAATCTTTAACTCATGTTTCTCATCGAATATTTTTTTAACAAAAAAAACTTAAGAGAAATTATTCAACAATATCTATTAAATAATTTATTTTGTTAATTAAGAAAGTTAAAGATAAAATTTTTATAAAAGAGAGAAAAAAAAACAAATAAAATCTTCACAACAAAACTTATTAATCAATATTAATATAATAAGAGCAATTCACTTCGAAATAAAATAGCTATTATCCTCGCTTAGTCATTAAGTTCACCATGTTTTAACTAGACAATTCATTCATGTAAAATATAATTACATGATATAAAGTACATTATAATAAAAAACATAAAAATATAATTATATTAAAATAATTTAAACAATTAATTGTTTTTTTTATTTTTAATTAATAGATTTTATATATTAAAAATTTGATTTCATCTTATTTATAATTATTTTGATTTAATGTAATTAAATCAAAAAAAAATAATTCATACATTAATACTGTGATTAAGTATGCAAAAAAATTGATGCCCATACAATATCTTGTATAGACTAAGACTTTCTTAGTTATAATTGTATTTTAGTCCGTATTTTCGTACATTTGTAATTGAGCAGGAAGTATGTAAGTATTTTTTAAATATATTTGTAAATGTTGACTCATAATGCTCTGTAATAACACTTTTTCTGTAGAATTTAATTATTTTTCGAATAAAATAAATAAATTCTAATAATTAAAATATGTAATAATATTAAATATATATATTAAATAAAATTGTTATATTAACAGCAATACAGTAAATAAACAAATGAATAACATTAACACTAACAAGCACCAATCATTCCTAATATTGTAAATTTTTTTTTAAAATATCTTTTTAAGAAAAGTCTAATCAATTAATAATTTATATTATAAACATGTTTTAGATCTCAAAAAAAAAATTAAATCCCAATTGGCACTAATTAATTTAACTACTTATACATCACTCTATTCCGATATTTTTTTTTGGTCACATCTCTCAGATTAAGAATTGTTCTTAAAGATTTTAAATCTCTAGTGAGATATATTTAAAATCGGATAGATTTTTAGATTATCTTTAAAAAGACGAATATAAAAAAACAACACATAATTAAAACAAAAATATATTTTAGTAAAAAACACATGTAATCACATATAAAGAGCAACAACTATAGAAATGAAGCAACTAATATGACTAGATAGTATTTTTTAAGAATTGTAAAGTGTAGTACAAGTACTGTACATAATCGTAATTATCATGATATATATACATTTGTAGGTGTTTTATTGTCTCGAAGAGAGAAACATGAATATTAAGCTTTGTAAGCATGTAGTAAATAAATTATTTAAATATATAAAAATAAGTCAATTAACAGTATCTAACATATTTTATGCTATAAAAATTCGCTAATGAATAAACATACGCATTATTTTACCATATATTTAAAAAAAAATAATATTTATTGATATAACTTAATTATTATAGCAAATTATTAACATATCAGTAAAAATAAAAAACTCTAAAAATAAAACTTTTGACATACAAACAGATAAAAACTATTTTTAGTTTAAAGCCTTTATTGGAAATAAACATATATATCTATATAAACAGCTTGTTTTAAGTTAAAAATAGTTCAATTTATCGTAAAACTAAAATAGTTAAACTTATTAAAAACTTTACAGAATATGAATTCTGTAAAAGTAGAGTCTACTTAACAACGATTATCTTACTACTGTTTTTTTATAAATAATTTTTTATGAATTTTATCTGGTTTTAATGTTTTTATATAATGAGGTTATAATTATGATACCTACTGTTGCAATAGTAGGACGCCAAAACGTAGGAAAATCTACTTTGTTTAATCGACTAACACGAACACGTGATGCACTAGTAGCAAACTTTCCAGGATTGACACGTGATCGAAAATATGGTATTGTAAAATTTGAAGATAATCAATTTAATATCATTGACACTGCCGGTATTAATGACAACTGCGATAAATTAGAAAACCTTATTAACACTCAATCACTATTAGCTATTACAGAAGCTGATATTGTATTGTTTATAGTAGATGGACGCGCTGGGCTAATGAAAGACGATATAAATATAGCCCACCATTTACGTCAACAAAAAAAAACTACTCTGGTGGTAGTTAATAAAACTGATGGAATGAATCCAGAGATTGCATCAGGAGATTTTTATGCTCTTGGAATAAAACAAATAGTTTCTATTTCTGCGTCTCATGGTTCTGGAATTACTATTTTATTAAACAAGATTTTTTCATACTGGAAGCAGTATGAATTATCTAAACCAAAAATTAATCTTGAAGATAGATCTTATACATTTCTAAAAAATACAAATCAAACGCTTTCCTTAGAAAAAAAAAACAATATTTATTCTTTAAAACTTCCCCCACTTAAACTTGCAATCGTTGGACGTCCTAACGTAGGAAAATCTACGCTTATCAACTGTATTCTTGGAATAGATCGCGTTATAGTATACGATATGCCTGGTACGACTCGTGACAATATATATATTCCCGTAATATACAACAAAAAAGCATACATTCTGATAGATACCGCTGGAGTTCGAAAGAACTCTAAAGTTAAAGAAAGAATAGAAAAATTTTCGATTATAAAAACGCTAAAAGCTATTCAAGATGCTAATGTTGTATTACTAGTGATCAACGCGCGTGATGATATTTCTGATCAAGATGTGTCGCTTCTAAGCTTTGTACTTAATAGTGGACGTGCGTTAGTTATCGCAGTTAACAAATCAGATGGATTGTCTAGCGATACACGAAAAAAAATAAAAGAAGAATTAGATCGTTGTTTTTCTTTTATAAATTTCGTTCAAATCCATTTTATCTCCAGTCTATATAATATCGGTATAGGGAATCTGTTTAACTCAGTTAATGAAGCTTATCGGTGCGCTAACAAGCGAATCAGTACTGCACTATTAACGCGCATTATGCATACTGGATTAAATTCATATCAACCACCACTAGTGCAAGGTCGACGTGTAAAGTTAAAATATGCTCATACTGGTGGCTATAATCCCCTGATTTTAGTAATCCACGGAACAAAAGTTAACGAGCTCCCAGATAACTATAAACGTTATCTAATAAACCATTTTCGTCGTTCCTTAAATATTATAGGAACGCCAATTCGCCTTCAGTTTAAGGAAACCGCTAATCCTTTTGCAGGAAAGCGAAATATATTAACACCAAGACAATCACGCAAAAGAAAGCGTCTTATAAATTATATAAAAAAAACATAATTCGAATAAATATGACACGTTAAAAATATCAACTTTGATCGGATATTAATACTATCTTATTTACTTGAGATGTTATTTTTCATACTTTTTAGCATTATTAAACTTATATCTATTTAATTATCCTACCCTAAGAACTTAGTCGCTTTTCTAAAAAAAATCAACATAAACACAAGTATGTTTTTATAAAGGTAAAATTCTAGAGAATTTTATATTGGTAAATTTATAATCAATGATTAGTCTTAAATCCTAGATATAAAAAACTTAAAACAATAAATGGAGTTAACATTAAAAAAAATGCTAAAATATTCTAAATATTTCGAAATATACCTGTATCATCAATCAGCTTAATAAATAAACAATATTTCATATTGAACTAAATTATTCATCTTTATAATAAATTGCTTAAATTTTTTGTCATACAATTCAAGTACTAACTTATATCGTATTAAAGTTATATCTCTTGATGAATAAAACAAAACTGCCGATCTTTAGTAGAAACTATATACAGATCACCTATTTAATAGGTTGCCGTTAAGATATAAAAGTATAAATTCTGCTTTTGTAGCACTTAAAGATTAAAAATCATATATACTAACTGATCTGTTATCAGTTAAGTCATACATATAAAATTTATATATTTTCACAAATTATGCTCACTTAAAAACTTATGAAAGATACCGTAGTCTTATTTAATTTTCCCACCCCACCATGACCACTTAAATAGATAAGTATAGAACTCTTTCACTCAAATGAAATAACAACTTAATATTAGTTGTATTAACGTTTTTTAATAAAAATAAACACTAAAAACTAGCTTATTAATTTTAAAACCATAAAGTTTATAATAAAAAAAGTCTTTTATCATTTAACTGTTTACAGTTAATAAAAACTGTTTTAATTGAAATGTCTGTAAAAAATCACTAATAGAATTAGAAAAAATCTTGTTATTAAATTTTATTTGTAAATATAAAACTAATTTTATATAACACTTCTAACTTTTCTACAAATATGCTTAAAGATGCGCTATTTAATAATTTTGTTAAAAACAGAACCAATTCAAACTATGTAATATATTGCATTGAAATATCTAAAAATTAAAGTTAACATAAAATTAAATAAATATCATGTATTACAAAGTAAACAATTTACATATAATTAATAATATTCACATAAACTTTATAAATTAGTATAGTCGACATTAAGAGGTATAGATTGTTTTACCAAGCAAAACGTGATTTATTAAAAAATAAAATAATCCTCATAACAGGAGCGGGTGATGGTATCGGTCGTGAAGCAGCTATTACCTATTCAAAATATGGCGCATCAGTAATCTTAGTTGGACGAACGTTAAATAAACTTAACGCGGTAAAAAAAAATATCGCCGAAGCGGGTAACCCTGAAGCTTATGTGCTTGTAATTGACTTACTGTCTCCTGATCCTGAATCTTATAAATCTGCAGCTTTACATCTATCTTATAAAATTTCACGTCTAGACGGATTGCTAAACAATGCAGCCATTCTAGGAGACATTGCACCAATGATACAGCAAAATCCTACACGCTGGTGTGAAGTTATCTCGGTAAATGTTAATGGTACTTTTATGCTCACGCAAGCATTATTGCCTCTCTTATTAAAAAAAAGGGGAAGTTCGCTCATTTTTAGCACTTCCAGCGTTGGAAGGAAAGGTCGTGCAAATTGGGGGTCCTATTCAGTCTCTAAATTTGCAACAGAAGGTATGATGCAAATCATATCAGAAGAATATCCAGCATCAATCCTCCGTGTTAATTGCATTAATCCAGGAGCCACCCGGACTAAAATGCGTACCGCTGCTTATCCGAAAGATAACCCAAAAACACTTTTACCTAAAGATATTATGCCTATTTATCTTTATTTAATGGGAGATGACAGTCGAGAGATAAGTGGGGTTAGTTTTGATGCACAGTGCGATTGTAAGTCTAATACAAAACATTAAAATATTTATATTTTGTATATAGATATCCTCTGCTACAAAATCTATTATAAAACAATAGATCTATAATAACGTTATCATAATCATGATAAATTATATTAAAGATATGTATGATGATATAAATAAAAATTGCGAGTAGTTAAACACTCATAATAAAGTCATAATTTTAACGTCTATTTTATCTTTAAAAATAAAAAAAATAAAATAACATATTCTTATTAATCAATTTTTTACTAATTTAATCTAAAATTAAATATAAATAGCCAGTCGTAAAATAAATATCTCATTAATAATTTATATACTTATTCTTAATGAGATTATAAATATTTTTCAAACATTAAATCCCTGACATCATAACCTAAATGATGAGCACGTTGTTCAAATTTAGTGGGAAATCGAGTTATAGGTCGAGGTACATAATCACCTGTAACTGATAAATTTCGAAAAAAAGAAAAACAGGAAATTACTTTTAATATATGTTCAGCATAAGATTTACAATCAGTTGCTATATGAACAATACCCCCTAAGGCAAGTTTATTGCCAATAAGATCAATAAATGAAGGTTGTATGATACGACGTTTATTATGCCTAGCCTTATGCCAAGGATCTGGAAAAAATATCTGTACTAATGATAAAGACCCGGAAGGAATCATATCTTCTAATACTTCTACTGCATCGTGACATATGAGACGTAAGTTATAAATATTTCTTTCTTTAGTACTAGCAAGGCAAGAACCGACACCCGGTAAGTATACTTCAACACCAATAAAGTTGTACTCTGGATATGCTGCAGCCATCTCCACTAATGAGCTTCCCATCCCAAAACCGATCTCAAGTATAATAGGCGCTATGCGGTCAAATAGTTTTTGTAAATTAAGCGGATAAATCTGATAGGGTGTTCCAATTACTGGAAAAAGATTAACTAACGCATATTTTTGCCTTTTTGTGAGTCGACCTTGACGACGTCTAAAAGTATGAATCCTCCGTATTGCGTATCCTTGTTTATCAAACTTAACAGAAACAACATTGTTTATCATAAAATTCCGGAATAAAAAAATTAAAAAAATCAATATAAATTCAAATTTTAATACGAATAGAAAACATTTATTTAAAAAAGAGATTTTAAGACTTATACATAATTTTTACATGATTTTATTTTTTTTGAGAAAATTCTTACTTATTAACAAAAATGAAATTCAACACCTATACTTTCCTGAAAATTAGATTTAAGAAACTAAAATATTCCACTTATAACCGCTCTTAAAAATTTTGATTTGTTAGTAACATATTTAATACATCATCTATTTCTGTGACCATAGATAAAAAATACATATTTAAAATATAATTAACTTTTTTAATATTTAAAATATAATAACCTTATTATACAGTTTTTTTAATGACCGAACATATTTTTAGATTTTGTTCTAAATGCTTTCAAAAAAAATCGTTAGTTTTATATTAAAATATAAAAATTTCTAAAAAATATTATTTACAACATAAAATATAAGCGATGCTGCAATCGCAGACTCATGAAAATTTGTTTTTAAACATGTCAATATACGTTAATTATTTAAAAAAATAAAATTATCCTAATAAAAAATAGTAGTATAAAATAAAGTGTATTTATTCTAACTCAGATATTGTACTAAATTAAAACTATTTTGATATATGCTATTTTAATTTAGTATTAATATGATTGAGATAAAATTTATCAAATACTGATAAATCAAGTTAATTACAACATAGATACAATATTTTATAATAATAATTATTTTTTCTACAGTGTATGATTCCCGAAATGAACTAATAGATAAAAAATGATTTATTTTCTAAGAAAATAGATCAGCATTTTAATTAAATTAACAGCAATGAATTCTTAACAGATTTTTAAATATATATATTTTTAAGTTCAATGAGATTTTTTATAAAGATATCTAAATTATTATCTAACTTAAAAAATCGAGTAACTATTGAACAATTCTTAATTCTTTATATAAAATAAAACTAATTTTATATAATAGAACATGAATAAGATATAAATACAAGAACAACAATAACACCTTTTTTCACAATCGAACATTGCGTGGATAACTGTCACTATGCTTGTATTAATGAGAAATTTAATGAATTTTTTTATTCATAAAAACTATCTATAAAAAGCTATGTATCTTATTAATGTTAATTGCTAACAATCTGTATTTCTTAAAAAAATATGCTACATACAGAAAAATTTTTCTTAAATTTCAAGCATATTAAAAAATAGAAATTTCACACAATATAAATACTTTTAATGAAGTAAAAATTTTTTGTATTTCTAAGAACCTTTTATGGTCTGTGACCTAGCTTGCTTGTTATTACATATAATGTTTATATCTTTAATTGCTTTAAGCGTATCGGGGTAAAAGCCGATTTCACTCATATCTCCTGATACTTTTTTTCTTTATTATTATTTGAGATTATTTCTTCACCGATAAAACAACAAATATGTTAATTTATAACTAGTAGAAATCGAATAGTGATGTTAGTATCTATACCGTCAAACAGATTAATATAACCAATACTACTACACCAAAGATTCTAACATTTAGGGTTCTAACTGCTCAATTATTTATATAGATCTCACTTTAGGTATCCCAGAAATAGAATAACCGGAAAAATAAACGCATAATAAATCAAATAAGTTGTACTCTTCTTTTAAAAAAGTACCAATAGTATTGACTGTATGGTGCATCACAATAAATATCTTTATTTTAAATAAAACCAGAACACGGACAACTCCAAGTTTCACTAAGCACCCTATATCATTACACAATAGGTCCACTATTATTATATTTTCAACTTGATCGTTAGTTGAATTGTCTAACTTTTTATCTGCTTTCGATCTTCTTCGAAACCTGTCAGGTTATATAAACTACCTTTAATAAGCTAAGATTGTATGTTTTTCCCTTCATCGTAAAAAAAATATTTTGGTGATAAATTAAGCATTATCTGATCTGGAAAATAAATAAATACAGGAAAAGTGCCCGGTTATATACTAATACACAACGAAATTTTGCCCCCCCCTACGTCTTCAATGCGGTATGCACCGAAATACTGTGATAAGAATGCTTGATAGCAACCCCTAGCTTTATAAAGAGAAGATTTTTCTGAACCTAACGGAGTTTACAACCATAGTCGATTTTAGTTATGTTAGTAGTATTCCAAAAATACAGTAAATAAAACACTTGTTGTTATAAAGCTAAATGTAATCGATTCAATAAAAAAAAGGTCGAAGTAGCTAACTAACATTACTGTACGCTTACGATGATCATCTATTATCACCAAACGATAAACCACAATTGCCACATCCGAAGGGGGGTGTCCTGATGAACTATAACGGATAAAACTTCGATGTTGCAATCCAAATCCAAAACAACTTATATCTAACCCCCATTAAAGTAAAAATTCAGTATTGGGTAAAGCTGATATATCTGTCCATGATAAGTATTCTTGTCTTAAAACGATGGCAGTTCGTACCGAAATTCGCGAATTCTCCAGAACAAACTTTAGTTATACCGTTACAAATAAACAACGGTTACAAAGGTTCGGTTACCAAAACATCATAACAACCATCAGGACTTTTCTGTACCCAAAGTGAAGTAACATTGACTAAAATTGAAACCAAATGAAAGAAAAAAAAATTACGACAGTATCAAGTTTATAGTGTAGTTTAATAAATTTTAGCTGTATCAATAACTACTTATTAACGAGTTTATTTAATTTCAGAAGCTTAATTTTACTTACACCTCGATACCAAGTTTTGATTATGTAATGGATATTTTGATATATTTTTTTGTTATTAAATAATTTATTTTATATTTTTTTATAAACAATGTTAATGTAAGATATAATATCTTTATATGCTCAAAGAAACAGTTTGTATAAGAAACTAACTTATAAACAAGTATTCATATTAAATACTATTAATATTATTAATAAATAATTATTAGTTACATAAATTAGGTTAAAGTATGTAAACCACTCCTACTTTAATTAGATCTTTAAAAATATTTATATACAATATTGATAAAGAACTTAAACTCTAACATGTTATTTTCTCCTCGAAAATGATAAAATTATATAAATTAATTTAACTATTCATCGTTATGGAGAGCCCCTTTAATGGCTAGTAGAGGCGTAAATAAAGTGATTTTAATTGGAAACTTAGGCCACGATCCAGAAATTCGCTATATGCCTAATGGTGGGGCGGTAGCGAACATTACGCTGGCTACGTCAGAAACTTGGCGTGATAAGCAGACTGGTGAATCGAGAGAAAAAACAGAATGGCATCGAATAGTTTTTTTTGGAAAACTAGCTGAAATAGCCGGTGAATACCTGAGAAAAGGCTCTCAAGTATATATTGAGGGTTCACTTCAAACACGAAAATGGCAAGATCAAAGTGGCCAAGATCGCTATACAACTGAAGTTGTAGTTAATATGAATGGTACGATGCATATGCTGGGTAATCGTCAGAGTTCTACTCTCACTAGTAGCGGTAAAGAAAATGGATGGAATCACAATCAGCAACTACAAGGAAATAACTCACAACTTTCTGACGGTAATGTAACATCAGGACGACATGTAGCACAAAACAGTTCAATATTAAACAATGAAACAACAATAGATTTTGATGACGATATTCCATTCTAAACTATTTTTAAATAATTATTTAATCTATTGCAGGTCGAAATCCTGCAATAGTAAATACTATCTTATAAACAGAACTATTATGTAACAAACATTTTATCCACGCTACATTCCAATTATTCCAAGGCTAGACAAACAACGGATAAAGACCTTAATTTCTATAATAAATTTATTGTATAAAATATTATGATATTGAAACACTTTTTCAGATCAAAGTGCTTAGTTAATTTTTTGTTTAATTTTTCTTGATCTATTTTATTAAAAACGGATGGATATTTACTATAAAACAATTTCATGAACAAAAATCTATAAAAAACAAGTTTTTACATATAAGAAATATAACTTTATATAAATATGGTATTTATCATATAATAATATGATGAAAAATATAAACTCTCCTTTGCAAAAAAATCCTCTTATTAAATATAAATATTACAGTGTTGTAATTTAATTTTATATTTAATCTAAATCGAACTTTAAACTATAGAAAACTTTATTGTCTTTCTAATCAGCAATCAAAGAAAACAATTTTAATTAAAAAAAACAAGAAAACTCTATTTTATTGAAAATAAACATCATATCATTCATACAAATAAAAATAAAAAATCTCATCAAAATATATATAGTATATAAAGTAACCTTAAAAGGGATGCAACGTAAGCGACATACTAATCAAAAAAAAACACAGCATAACATTTCATATGATTTATGATGAGGTATATTTACACATATACAATCTACTCTCTACCCCTTAATCAAATTAATATATTGAATATTAAAAATATATTAGAAATGTGTGCTCTAAGAGTAAAACTGATATATCTATACTCTTACATAAGCTTACAAATATACTAATGCTACTTTTGTGCTATAAAACAAATGAATATCTCTTAAATTTATTTTGAGATAAGACAAAGATGCTCAACCATGTATGTGTTAAAGTGAACAATAAAATCTGAAAGAAAAAATAAACTATTTTATCAAAAAAAATATATAATAATTATTATTTAAATATAACATTAAAAAATAGAAGTTTTAATTATGATGAAATACACTCCGATCATGATCGCTAAATGACAACAATTAAAAATCAAATTACTAAAAACGATGATATTTATCTGTTTATACTTATAAGTTTTTTCACATAAAAGTATTGACCCTAACCCGCTGTTATATAAAAAAACCTCTAATATTTTTACATAATAACTCAAATATAATAAATCTGATATATTCAAACTCATTATATACAAATTTTAAGCTACAAAATTTCACATGTATTGATGGAGTAAGCAACGCATTTATGTAATTAATTATTTAAGGATAAAATTAAGGAAATAATCCTGGATTAAGATTAATGATTTCTAGATATCTAGATAAATAATTTCAAGGTTTACTAACTATGTAAACAGATTAGGAGTCTCTTAGTAAAACTAAGTGTATGATGATCTACTAATTGACATTCACTAAGATGCAAAAACATAACCTATAGAAGTGAAAATAAAAAAAACATCTATATGAATATTTATAATTCTAGATTATTAATCTATTGTGCTAACTATTAATCGATCATCTTATTTTTATAAAAAACTTTTTAAAATGTTTACTGCATTGCTATCTAACTTAGTTGTTTTAACGTTGGCACAGTTAGATATTAAGAGAAGTGGTATAGATTTTAAGAGGATTAAGCGCATATAATACGTAATCCTGAAGCAAGATTTCTTCTCAGTATTATTGATTTAAACTACACAATAGAGATGTCCTACGTAAGAGAGGTTAATTTAGATGAATATCACTCAATGTTTACCACAACGACCATATCTGCTTCGAGCATTCTATGAATGGTTAACTGACAATCAACTTACACCGCATTTAGTCGTAAATGTTACATTTCCTGAGGTTGTTGTTCCGGTGGGATTTGCTCATGACGGAAAAATTATATTAAATATTGCACCATGTGCTATCAGCAACTTAAATTTAGGTAATAAAGAGATACATTTTAACGCACGATTTAATCGTGTTCTACACCCTATATCAATACCAACGGCAGCAATACTGGCCATCTATGCGCGAGAAAATGGTATAGGAACTATGTTTGATTCTAAACTAGCCTACAATCAAATAACCAATGCAAATCTTAACATGAAAGCAACATCAGACACAAGTAAGCGTTTGTCATTATTCGAATGCAATAAATTAGATAATGTTCAATCTACTAATCTTAAAGATAAACTCCATCAATCAGCTCTCACTACTAAACACCCAACATTAAGAGTAGTTAAATAAAATTTATCATATTATTAAATAGATATACCGGTCTACATCAAATCAGATTATCGTAATTTTTATTAAAAATCTGATTTGATAAATAAAAACATAACCTTTATTTAGATGAAAATAAGCATCCTTATAACATCATCTATACCGATTTATCGAATCATGATAATAGGTGTGCCACCTTATTCGTCACGTAAGTGCAAGTTGCTTTAAATATAGATAAAAATTTTACGTGGCATACTAAATTCATATCTATTAGCATCAACAAACATACAAAAATAAAATGACTTATTTTTTTATTATTTTCAAAAGAAATATCATTGCTTTATATATCATGAATGTTTATACGATTTTTGATTTTAATCAAAATCACCACGCCTAAAAAATTGCTTACTATTAACCTACTATTCACAATAGTATATTTATAGTTAAAATTTTCATAACATAGAACAACTAAATCTTCCTTTATGAAGAAGGAAAGAGAACCAGCACTATGATAAAAAGCTAGTAATACAAAATTGTAAATTTAACTTAAATGCTTCTAAACATAAATCTACTTAGCAAAATGCTAAGATATATCATGGATTGTTTTGTTTCTATAACAATAGGAAAATTGTAAACAAGCTAATGCATGGTTTTGATTAGAATCATATTCTAGCGAAAAATAGATTCTCTCATATTTTAAAATTATTTTTTTCTTAATTTTTTTTATGTTTTTTTTAAAACATTATCCCCAATTAGTTGTTTTGTATGGCAAGATTAAAAGTTATATCTATAAAATAAAGAAAGTTAGGTAAATTCCCCAAAAAAAACATCTTAATAATATGCATTTTTATTTAGTAAGAATGATTTAGGTATACCTACAAACACTAGTCAGTGGCTTGATGCATTGAGATGTTTTCTATCTATTATAGATGGTGCTAAACTTATAAAGATGTTTGATTCAGAATAGAAACCAGTTGAGAACTGTGTATAATAAAAATTATCTTTTTTTATATTCTCTCACGTAACATTGAAATAACGTTACTCTATACAACCTTGATTTATTGATAACAGTTGAAACTATATATTACTGTTTATCAACACACATACGTCAATAAATATTTTTGATAAAAGAAAGGCAATGCATGTATCCCACTAAAAACAAAGTAAAAAAAGCAGTAATTCCAGTAGCTGGATTAGGGACCCGCATGTTACCAGCGACAAAAGCTATTCCAAAAGAAATGCTACCCTTGGTAGACAAGCCCCTCATTCAATATGTAGTTAATGAATGTGTTGCATCTAACCTTAATGAAATTATTTTAGTAACACACTCATCTAAAAACTCCATTGAAAATCATTTTGATACTAGCTTTGAGCTAGAAACTATGTTAGAAAAACGTGTCAAGCGTCAACTTCTAGAAGAAATTCAAGCAATTTGTCCTCCACATGTTACAATTATGCACATTCGTCAAGGGTTAACCAAGGGATTAGGTCATGCAATATTGTGCGCGCAACCTCTTGTCGGAAACGAACCAGTTGCAATTATTTTACCTGATGTGATTATCAATGAATATGCCTCAAATCTAAAGACAGAAAATCTATCAGCAATGTTAAAACGATTTGAAGATACCGGATGTAGTCAAATTCTAGTTAAACCCGTTAAAGATGTTAGTAACTATGGGGTGATTGATTGGCAAGGTAACACTATCAACCCAGGAGAAAGCGTAAAAATATTGGGTATTATTGAAAAACCGTCTCGAGAAGAAACCCCATCAAATTTATCAGTAGTGGGCCGCTACGTCCTTTCTGCGCATATTTGGGAAATCTTGAAAACAACACCACCAAGATCTGGTAATGAAATCCAATTAACCGATGCTATTGCAATGCTAATATGCAAAGAAAATGTAGAAGGTTATCATTTAATCGGACTTAGACATGATTGCGGAAACAAGTTAGGTTATATGAAAGCATTCGTAGAATATGCTTTGTGTCATAAAACTCTTGGAAAAAAATTTAAAAAATGGATAACGAATACAGCATTAAAACAATAATTGGTATTATTCGATATACTCAAATGTTCGCTTGCTATTGCACAGTAGTATACTATGTATAAATATATGTTACACATTACACTCACAACACACATTAAAATAAAAAAATTTGCATATTTTTGGTATGTTTAAGCAAAAAAAAAGATTAGATATCTATCTACGCACATTAGCAGTGCTTTGTTCTCTTAAATATAAATTTTTAATTTTCTATATTTAATAGCAAAATAGATATTGTTTATTGTGATATACGTAAAATCAAGATGTCAACAATTAATTGCTAATCAATAAATCAAAAAAAAATAATTTTTATTGAAATATAAAATATTTTACTGTATGATAAAAATCAAGTTAACTTTTAAACTAAAGAGCTATAGATTTTTCAATGAAGTAGAAGTGGAAAGTAAAAAAAATGGAATAATTATAGTATTATAAAAACTAGAAGCTAATATTGAAAAAAAGGCATAGTAGATTCAAAAAAAAACCATAAAATTATCTACTTTATCTTTATGAAGTAATAATAATATTGTTGCTACATTTATCTTAATTTTAATGTATAAATATCAATAAAATATCGTAAAAAAACAAAACTATAAACACTTAAGATGTTAACTTCTATTACAATATATTCGTAAATAAACAGCGTTGCTTCTTTTTTTTATCAGTTATATTTATTTAATAAATATCACTTAACGTGATCGACATGAAAAAACTTAAGTCATAAAAGATAAAAAGTTTTTCTCTACAAATTAGAGAAAATTAATTATTAACAGTGATCAAGTAAAACAAACCACGTTTATCAGATTTATTTTATCGGATAACAATTAAATTTAGATGTTTATGACAATTCAACGTATTAATATAAAACATTAATAACATACCAAATAAAATTATATAATCTAACATATTAATTAATATCTAATATTTTTATTTAAGAACCTAAATCAAGCAATGCATTCTTTTAATTAAAAATGCAATTTTTTAAAAATATTAAAAATATAAACACATTCTTTATAAGAAATAAGAATCTGGTTGAACATGCCTGCATTATCTATGGTAAAACCATAGTAGGTATAGGATGTTTTTTAAATTTTCTCTATCCCACATCTTTCTTATCATGAATCTTTTCTTTCGATTTTACATTTTAGAAAAAAAGCTTACTTATAAAGACTTATTTGCTAAACTTAATAAAAAAAAGGAAATACACTGATCCGAAAACCGGCGACATCTGATTATGAAAATCACTACTCAGTAGTAATACAAACATACAAACATACAAACATAATATCTCAAAAAAAATAATAACATAAAGAATGACTACACTATAAATTTTACATAAGACCTCAAATAGATTGAAAATAAGTTAAGAACATGATATTATATTGAGTTTTAACAAACTATATTGTGAGGTCAATGGATGGACATCAACACCAACACTATTAGATGATAATAGTATCGCACATAATCTTCCTTAATAGGCCCTTTTAGAGATACTTGAAAAATCTAGATTCGGGGTGCTCTTAAGTTGACTGAAAAGTGGTTAAATAGAAAAACTTTTATCAATACTAATTTTTAAGGAAAAGAAAAAAATTATGTCGAATACAATAATAGTGTTGATTTAAAAACTTAGATTCCAATGATTCGAATAACTTTACCGCAATCCGATTATTATACTTTATAAATAGCGCTAACTAACTTTAAGGGTAATTATTTTGACTGTTAATATACATCTAGATTTCGATAACACCAATAAGCTGCTTACTTTAATTTTTTATTAAATTTTACAAGAAATTAAATATTCGTCTTCTTGATTTGTATGGTGGTACGCTATGTAATTTTATTCCAAATAAATAATTTGCTACTCTAGCTGTGCTTAAAAAGCATCGTTCTCCATTCGAGAACAAGACAAAAAATTTTAAAAATTATTTTAAAATCAATGATATACTTTCTGAAAAAAATATAATTTGTATTTTGTTATAACAGTTCTAAAAAAAATAAGCAATCACTAAAAACCGCAGTAAGAAACTGCAGCATTAATTCATGTTATTACACGTGGAGTTATATAAACAAATCATGATAAAAAGGATTTTATGGAAACATCGAAAACCTTAACACAATCTCGATGACAACCTACTCAATTAAAGTATAATGTATAATTTTTTCTCTTTATTGAAAACGCTCAATTGCAAGTAAAAGGGATGATTCATAAAATTCGGTATCTTTCGAAAGCAAACGATTCTTACTTAACAAGATTATCTAGACTGGATTTTAAATTAACAATCTCCAATCATATATCTTATTCATGATACTTATCATCGATGTTTTTAATAAAATATTAAAAATAGAAGTAATTTATATTGGTTTAAAATACTATATCTAAAATAGATGCGGTTTCTATAGGTCTAATTCTTGCTAATCCATGTTCGCCAGATGAACAGATCCACGCCCAATAGTTTACCGAAATTGAAAAACATTGACTTCATTACTTAAAATCATTCCTCTTACAATAAAAAATATGTTATTATGGTTTTTTTAAAAATATACCTTAACGAGTTTTATCATAAAATTTTACCTAGTACATTTTTAAAATAAAATTTAAGGAAAAAGTTTTTATTGAAAAAAATATCTATTTGATAAAAATCTTTAAATTACATACACACATTTATCACCTAATGCATAAGTAAATTAAATAAAATTTAAAAAAACAAATATATCTACTATTTAAATACGATAAAAAATCGTATTTTTTCATAAATTTTTCTCTTTATTAAGAGAATCTAACTTAGATAAGAACTTTAACTTATTCGCCTATAAATAATTTATACTCTAACTACTGTTTATATCGCTTATAAGCGATATCTCATCCTAAATCACTATATATTTAATCAATCCAATAATTTATATCCATGATATATCCATCTATAAAAATGGAATAAACACATAAAACTGAATTATAAGGTACTTTCACTATATTTTTATTTAAAATAAACAAAAACAAATTAATAAGCCTATTAGCTTTTTCAGGTTTTTCGTATAGTTAAATAAAAAAATAATTTTTATTATATTCGATAATCTAGAAATATATAAAATGGATTACATGTTGAACGAACCGACTTATCTGGTGCACGATTATGAAACTTTTGGAAAAAATCCTGCTCTTGATAGACCAGCGCAATTTGCAAGTCTACGCGTAAATAAAGACTTGAGAATTCTTAGTAAACCACAAGTTTTTTTATGCTCTCCAGCCAATGATTATTTACCAGATCCGGAAGCAGTTTTAATTCATGGGATTACTCCACAACAAACTCTACGTGATGGTGTTATCGAATCAGCATTTGCTCGCCGTATTCATCAATTGTTTAATACGCCAAACACCTGCATATTAGGTTATAATAATATTAGTTTCGATGATGAGTTTAGTCGACATTTATTTTATCGTAATTTTTATGATCCTTATAGTTGGAGTTGGCAAAAAGGTAATTCTCGCTGGGATATACTTAATATAGTTCGAGCTTGCTATGCTTTGCGTCCAGAAGGAATAAAATGGCCTAGCAATGATAAAGGTCAACCTAGTTTTAGACTTGAAGATTTAACTTTAGCTAATGGAATTAAGCATTATCATGCGCATGATGCTATGAGCGATGTTTATGCTACTTTAGCAATAGCTAAACTAATACGTCAAATGCAACCAAAATTATTTGACTACTTTTATCAATATCGCCGTAAGCAGCAATTAAAATTACTTATTGATATTAGTGCTATGAAACCACTAATTTATATTTCAGCTATATTTGGACTAATACGTTCAAATATAGCTTTAGTTGCACCGCTTGCCTGGCATCCTGCAAATCCAAACGCAATTATTGTATGTGATCTTAGTGGTGATGTACAGATTCTAGCTAATTTGGATAACGATATACTTCGTTCTCGCTTATATACTAAGTATAATGACACTATGAATCATGATACTAACGCAGTCCCTTTACAGATAATTTATTTGAATAAATGTCCAGCATTAGCACCTGCTCACACCCTTCGAACACTAGATGCTGAACGTCTTGGAATTAAAATTAAACACTGTATAAATAATTTAATTTGGCTGCGAAAACAATCAGGATTAAAAGAAAAAATAATAATGTTATTTAATGAAACTAAACATTTTACATCTAGCGAAGATGTAGATGCCCAGCTATATGACGCATTTTTTAGCAGAAGCGAACGTACCTCAATGGAGTTAATTCTTTCTACTCCGCCAGAGCATATTAGATCGCTGGAGAAGTTTTTTACAGATCCGCGACTTCAGCCATTGTTGTTTCGATATCGTGCTCGTAATTTTCCATCCACCTTGAATCAAGATGAACACTTAAAGTGGTTGCAATATCGAAAAACACGTTTTAATCAAAAGATTATAGAATCTTATCTAGATAAATTAAAAATACTCTCCGTAACCCATAAAAATTGTAATAAAAAAACACACTTATTAAACAAGCTATATTTGTACGTGCATGAATACTTCATCCACTAATAAAAGTCATATTTTATAAAGTACATATTTTAATTTTTTTAAATATTTTATATATGCGTAATAGAGGTTATTGCTGTCAAACAATTTTTTTTAACATAGTAAACAATAAAATCAACGAAAAAAAATCTGAAGAAAATTTTTTCTGATGAGGTACTGTTTAGTTTGTTTACAAAACCATTTTTTTAAATAATAAGCATTATCATTCGCAGGATTTTTTAAAAAAATTAAATTTTTAAATAAAATTTAAGCTAATTTTATCTAAAATTCTTGATAAGAGTATTAATATGAAATTTTTGGAATCTCGCTATATGCTGTAAAAAAAATAGAAGGTACTACAAGGTTAACTAATCATTCTATAAAAAATCTACCAGTATAATTAGTGTGATAACTTTCTTTTTATCTATTCTTTTGGATGAGAAATACATTTATTCAATAAAATTAATCGTGATTTTAATGTTAAACGTATAAACAATAAACTATTATTGCATATTTTAATATTTTTTATTTCAATTACTTAGTCGTAATTTCCTAATTTATAGAAACCACGGTTCGACATTTTTTATTTATATCACTCAATCAGTTTAAATTATATACATAAAATAATATTATTTATTATTTTATGTATAAAAAAACACTTTATAATGATTTTTTTTAATTTTAGTGCATTATTAATTAGTAAGTAATTTTGTACTTGTTATCAAAATCATTTTTATATAAATTATATTTTGAGTGTATTATATTAAATAATGTAATAAAAATTACAAAAACTGTATATAATATTAAAACACTTAAGTATACTTTAGTAAATAAAATATATTTTATCTTAACTATTTTATTCATCATTACATGTTTTTCAACCTCAAAATTTTTGAATTTATCAGTATTATTTGGATTACTTTATAATGATCTAATATCAGCAATAAAAATAATTTATATTGCAAATAACAAAAAAAATTGTACAACTTATAAAAATTTTTAATTAATATCGTTGATCAATAATTCTTATAAAGATTTATTTTTTAGAAAAAAGCAGTAGATGAGTAAATGTATAAGACAAACTATGTACTAATTCACATACCATAAATTAATCAGCATTGACACTTACTGTAATATTTATACGTAAATACAAAACCACGATTTGCTCAACTTCAATAAATCAAAACTATCAAAATCTCGATAGTGTTATCAATAACGTTTCTAACATACGATAGCATCGTGATTTATATATCAGTGAATAGAAATAGTGTTTTTCTTTAAAAACAAATATAAATTTTAATTTTATCAGCCATAATAAACTATTAAAAAATACATTAAAAAAACACTCCCTATTTATTGATGTTTATCATTTAAAATAAGAAACTTCAAAAGTAATTTTTTTTATTTTAAAAAAAACTTATAAAATAATGTCTAAGTTGTCAAAATTATGATTTTTCAGAGACCGAAAATTGTAAATATGATAAAATTTTTAATAAAAAGTATTATTAAATAATAACAAAGCCATTTAAAAAACGATACATATTTATGTAATGATAAATAGTTTTCAATTTAAAAGTTTTTATAAAAAGGTATATTACATCGCGATAAAAATAAAATGATATTTTGATTTTGTTGAATCCTAAGAAATTTCTCTAATAAGTATGTTTTTATAATCAGTTAAATCCAATATATAAACTCACAAGTTATTGACATTTTTTTTGAAATACAAAAAACTCAGCCTATCCTAATTTGTCACAAGTTTTGAACTCGTATTATTTAACTTTAGAGTTAATATAATCTAGTAGCAAGTAATCAATCAATACGATAGTTAGTAAAAACATAGAAAATTTACAGATACATCAAGCAGGCTAGTGCTTCCTCGGAGTTTCTGATTTTACTAAAAACTCTGATGGAAGCGTTACGTAACTACAAATGTAAAAAAATATTGAATACAAGAAAATGTATTACAATTGAAACTCGCTCAAATCTTCACTATGAACTGTAGAATCAATCTGACCAACAAGATAGGAACTAACTTCTACTTCTTGTGGAGCTACTTGAACATTATCTGACACAAGCCAGGAATTAATCCAAGGAATAGGATTCGAACATGTAGAAAATGGTAACTCTAAACCTACTGCCTGCATTCGAATATTTGTTATATATTCCACATACTGACATAATATCTCTTCATTTAATCCAACCATAGAACCATCTTGAAATAAGTATTTAGCCCATTCTTTTTCCTGTTTTGCTGCTAGCAAAAATAAATTATAGCTTTCTTTTTGACATTGTCTGGCAATTTCAGCCATTTTAGGGTCATCTGCACCGGATTGCATTAAGTTAAGGATATGTTGCGTTCCAGTTAAATGTAAAGATTCATCTCGAGCTATCAGTCTAATAATTTTTGCATTACCTTCCATCAACTCTCTTTCAGCAAAAGCGAAAGAACAAGCAAAGCTGACGTAGAATCGAATTGCTTCTAAGGCGTTCACGCTCATCAGACAAAGATAAAGCTTTTTTTTAAGTGCATCTAAGGTAACTAAGACGTGCTTGCCGTTAATAACATGATCTCCTTCACCAAGAAGGTGGTAATAACTTGTTAACTGAATTAGTTCATCATAATAGCTAGAAATATCCTTCGCACGTTTTAATATTTCTTTATTAGTAACAATATCATCGAAAATTATCGATGGATTATTAACAATATTACGAATGATATGTGTATAAGAACGCGAATGTATAGTTTCAGAAAAAGCCCACGTTTCTATCCAAATTTCTAATTCTGGTATAGACGTTAAAGGTAATAATGCAACATTTGGACTACGACCTTGTATAGAATCTAATAACGTTTGATATTTGAGATTGCTAATAAAAATATGTTTTTCGTGTTCTAAGAGAGCGTGATAATCTATTCGATCCCGCGATACATCAACTTCTTCAGGGCGCCAGAAAAATGATAATTGTGTTTCAATTAACTTTTCAAATATATCGTATTTTTGCTGATCAAATCGAGAAACATTTACTGACTGCCCGAAAAACATTGGTTCTAAGAGTTGATTATTTTTAACTTCTGAAAAGGTTGTATAGACCATATTAGCTCCCGTTATATACGAAAGGTATTTTTATTTTTCTGTATTATATTAACATTAAATCTTGCAAGCACCACTTTCGCAATCATCTTTTTGAATTAGCTGCTTGTCTTCTGCACGGTCTCTCGTATTTTGATAATATAGGGTTTTTATTCCCACTTTATATGCGGTAAGCAAATCTCTTAATAGCTGCTTCATTGGTACCTTATCGGTTGGAAATCGGGATGGATCATAATTAGTATTAGCAGAAATCGCCTGATCTATGAATTTCTGCATCACACCGACCAAATGCAGATATCCATCATTATTTGGCATCTCCCATAAAAATTCATAAGATTTTTTAAGAGAAATAGATGCTGGCACTACCTGACGTAAAATACCGTCCTTTGACGCTTTAACGCTAACTAAACCACGTGGAGGTTCAATACCATTTGTAGCATTGGAAATCTGTGAAGACGTTTCTGAAGGCATTACTGCCGAAAGAGTAGAATTACGTAAACCATACTGCTTAATATCCACACGAAGCGCTTCCCAATCATAATGTAATGGTTCACTCACAATACAGTCGATGTCTTTTTTGTATGTATCAACTGGAAGCAGACCCTGAGCATAAGTTGTTTCATTAAACCATGGACAAGCACCACGCTCACGCGCTAAATCATTAGATGCTTTTAAAAGATAATATTGAATAGCTTCAAATGTGCGATGAGTTAAATTATTGGCGCTACCGTCAGAGTATCTCACTCCATTCTCAGCTAAATAGTACGCAAAATTGATTACACCGATACCAAGGGTACGACGCCCCATAGCACCCCTCTTCGCAGCAGGAACAGGGTAATCCTGATAATCAAGAAGTGCATCAAGAGCACGTACCGTCAATGTAGCTAACTCTTTTAACTCTTCAAGACTATCGATAGCTCCAAGATTAAAAGCAGACAAAGTGCAAAGAGCGATTTCACCGTTATCATCATTTACATCTTCTAGAGGCTTGGTGGGTAATGCGATTTCTAAGCATAAATTAGACTGCCGAATCGGTGCTACTAAGGGATCAAATGGACTATGAGTGTTACAATGATCAACGTTTTGTACATAGATACGACCAGTAGAAGCCCTTTCCTGCATCATTAATGAAAATAGTTCTACTGCTTTAATTTGATGTTGACGAATACAAGAATCTTGTTCGTATAAAGTGTACAGTCGCTCAAATTCACACTGGTCTGCAAAGAAAGCATCGTATAACCCAGGCACGTCAGATGGACTAAATAATGTGATATACTTTCCTTGAAGTAAGCGTTGATACATCAATTTATTCAGCTGAACTCCATAATCTATATGACGCACTCGATTAGCTTCTACACCACGATTGTTTTTAAGAACTAAAAGACTTTCAATTTCTAAATGCCAAATGGGATAAAATAAAGTGGCGGCACCACCACGCACTCCACCTTGAGAACAAGATTTTACTGCACTTTGAAAATATTTGTAGAAGGGAATGCAACCAGTATGGAGCGCTTCCCCACCGCGAATTGGGCTCCCTAAAGCACGTATACGACCAGCATTAATTCCTATTCCTGCGCGTTGGGATACATATTTTACAATTGCACTCGCAGTAGCGTTAATAGAATTAAGACTATCACTACATTCGATGAGAACGCAAGAGCTGAACTGACGAGTAGGTGTACGTACACCAGACATAATAGGTGTTGGCAAGGATATCTTAAAGGTTGAAACCGCATCATAAAAACGTTTTATATAATCTAATCGGGTTGTAGACGGATAACTAGAAAACAAACATGCTGCAACTAGTATATATAAAAACTGAGCACTTTCATAAATTTCTCCAGTAACCCTATTTTGTGCAAGATATTTTCCTTCTAATTGTTTAACGGCAGCATAAGAAAAATTCATATCACGCCAATGATCAATAAATCCATCCATTTCCTCTAATTCTTCAGCACTATAGTCTATTAACAAATGTTTATCATATTTCCCCATTGCAACAAGAAGCGACACATGGTCGTAGAGTTTTGGTGGATTAAACTGGCCATAAGCTTTTTTACGTAAATAAAAAACAGCTAACCGAGCGGCTACATACTGATAATCTGGCGACTCACATGAAATTAAATCCGCAGCAGCTTTAATAATAGTTTTATGAATATCTGCGGTTTTAATACCATCGTAGAACTGAATATGAGATCGCACTTCCACTTGAGAAACGAGAACATTTTTTAATCCCTCAGTTGCCCAGTGGATCACTCGGTGGATTTTATTAAGGTTAATGCTTTCTTTACGTCCATCGCGCTTTGTTACGAGCAACCTCTGGTTCATCACGAAAGTATACCCTATCTAAAAGTGACCCCCTTAACTACTTAAGCTCACACTGAGGCTTAATAGTAACTTATCATGAAATACATGACTATTATGAGGTCTTTTGTAAAGTTTGAGGACAAGATAGTGACAAAATCTGCACAATGCAAGTGAGTAACTTTCTTACTTTTTAGCACAGCAATGGATATAAAAGATAATAATGCAAGAAAATAGTTATTACGAGATATTGGTTGATAAAAAAAGAGAAACCGGTAGGTTTTTACACTATTCAAGTAGACTCACATATTATCTTAATATATTTTTTTAAACAAAAAAATAGAGATTTTAGTTGTTATTCGCTTTAAATTACTTAAATCTAGAATATCTAGTTAACTAGATATTTTATGAAAATCTTCTTAAAATAATGTACAGTTTGTCTATTTTACTTGTTGATCACAAAATCACACTGATAGTAGGAATCAATATCATTAGTTGTTTTGTTTTAATTTTCTTTCAATATTCTTTATTGAGCAATTATACAATTTACATTGTATCTAATGATTTTAATAATTTAGTGTTAATTGATATATATAAAAGTATTTTTCTATTTGATGCTTAGCAACACATTCTGTATTTTTTATAATAATATTATTGTAATATCTTTTCTTTATTCCTATCAATTTTATTCAGTGATAAATTTTATTGAGTTATGAATATATAAATAATCTAAAAAAATATCTTAAATCAAAGAAAAATTTAATATAATATCTTTAATTCACAATAAAATTAAAAAATTCATATTAGTCAAGTTTTATTAAAATTACTCTTGTTCTGTTTATATCTATATTTTTGTTATTTTAAAATAATGATTTATCATAAAATGGATACCTAACCATTAACTCATATCAATAAAAATATCAAGAACGATAAATGTTAAAGATGATATTAATGTGTTTACACATTACAATAAAATTATATAGAAAAAAAATGACTATCTCATGAGAGTCTTTATTAGTAAATAAGCTATTTATCTAAAAAAAAAATAAACTCTAACGATAATTTTATTACTCTGACGAGTGGTTTATGTCGAAAATTTTAAATGATATTGCTTATGTAATAGACATTGTCTATAGTTAAACGGTATAATGAAATTTATAGCGTCTAAAATCTTGAGGAGTGACTAGGAACAACATTTCTAAACTTATTGTATACTAACTTAAAAATAGATATGACAATAAAACACTTCAAATCTTTTCTGTAGGAAAAGACAAATAAATCAATTATTCATGTCTAAATAATGTTGAATCTAATAAATAAAATACTATACCCGTAAAAATAACGAATATTTTTTTAAAAAAAATATTAAGTTCTTATCTTTTCTAATTATTGCATAGAATTAATTTGAGCAATTAAATTTGATTTATAACGTGCCGCTTTATTTTTATGAATTAAACCTTTACTTGATTGACGATCAACAATTGGTTGCATTATAAAAAATGCAGCCATTGCAGCTTCTTTATCACCAGTGGCTATAGCTGCATAAACTTTTTTAACAAATGTCCGCATCATAGAACGCCGACTTGAATTGTGTTGGCGAAATTTTTCGGATTGAATAGCACGCTTCTTAGCTGATTTTATATTAGCCACAATGTAACCCTTAAAATTATTTTCTACTATCAAGTAGTTTAAATTTTTATTAATTATATCTTATTTTTTTCTTTTGTCAAAAAATCTTCTTTAAATTTGGCACGAGTTATATATGTATAACCAATATTTAAATATTAAACATAAAGTTTTTATTAAAATAAAAAAAACAAATCATTCTCCAATTAAAATTCATCATTTTATTTTATAAAAACATAATTTAATGTTACAACAACTATTGTAATTAACGTTTGATTTTTTCAGAACAAAACCCTTAACAATATTACGTTTTTTAATAAACACTATCGTAATTATCCAACAATCAACCACTATATGCTTTATTTATTAATTTAAATCTACAGTGATAATAAAATATTCTATTTGAATGTTATTTTTCATCTTGATAAATGAATTTATGAGGAAAGAAATTACTTCTTTTAAATTCTCATTCATATATAGTATTCATTACTTTAGTATATTGGAGTAATAACTTGTATTTATTTTTCATATTTTAGAATAAAACGCATTTTTATCCTAGTCATGATTATAGAAATGTTTCTTAACCGTTTTGTATAAACTTTATTTAGAATAAAAAATCTTAACTTTAGTCGTGTTTCTTACATAAAACAACTATAATAAACAACCTCATTGATCATATTTTATACGATTTATAGTTAGGTTCTATCTTATTTAAACACACTTCTATCATAGTCTTGCTTATGTTGATATTTGATAATATTATTAAACTTTTTTGTGTTCAACGACGAAGCTATAAATCTGATTTATACTGATCATTTATATTAATTTTAATTTTTTTCTAATTTTCTTTTTCGCAGGAAATTAGAAAGCAATCTTAATTTCACCTCTGATTTAAATTAAATTCATTAGTAGTAATTTTGTTTTTTTACATTAGGTATTTTAGATGATAAAATATTTATTGCACTTGCTTGTTTAGGTAAAATATTTTGCCATGATTAGAAGCTTTAAAATAAATGAAAATAAGAAATTATTTAGTAATGAAGTTACTTTAAATCAATATCTTTAAAAAATAAAGACATATCGACGTATAAAATGTATTGGTAAACACATAAAATATTATCAACATCCAAATTTACCACTTAAGCTTTCAAGTATCACCATACTTAGTTTTCACTCAGCAATGTAAAGAGTTGTTTGATTTTAATTTGTACGTTTATAAATCTTATATTAATTTTTTTAATTTAGAGAAGTTTTCTTAATAACATTTTTATATTTTCTAAATAAAAAAAAACAAGTTCTATATTAAATTAACGACTTTCTCATATTAAAGTTGCATGTCTATACAATTAAAAACAATCAGAATTGAAGATATGTAAAAACAGATATTTAATAAAAGTATTAAAAATATAAAGCCCCAAGGTGATCGGTACATAATTAAAGAAAACATCTACAATAGAGTTGTTAGTACTACCTATTGAAAGATTAGTTTTAATCAATATCATTTTAATAATTAATTATATTAACACATAGTTAAAAAAATACTGATTAATAAAAACATTAAACTATGGCTTTTAATATTAACATAAACCGAGTTGAATTAGATTATTATATTTATAATAAAATACAGATGAAATAATTATTCTTTTTTTTAAAAGCTATATACTAAAAATATTTGATCGTCCCCAATTATTTCCGTAAATATTTACGGGAAAAATAACCATAATAAAATACTCTACTTATAAATACAAAATAATTTCTATTACAAAGTTTACTATTTAACTTAATTTACATACATGAAAAGATTGCTTGTGAGGTTTCTTTAAAATAAAAATATTAAATTAAGAATTATTACCTACACCATAGATTTCTTTTATTTGCTTTTTATAATTCAGTGAATATATGTTGCATATATGTTATGTATAATTTTTGATTTCTCTTTTACGATTTTTTGTTCTTATCATAACAGTAAACTTAAGAAGTTTTCTTGATAACCACGATGGTTTATTAATACATTTTAGGTTTAATACAATATCTCTGACGTTGTCAAACTGATAGCATCGTTATACTTAAAAAAATTTATATTCTTAATAAAGTGTTTCTATTAGTTAATATATATCTTATGGCAATAGAAAGTCTACATTAAGTCTATATATTTTATTGTATACTAATATCATAGATAAAGTTTTATCAGAATTAGAATAATATACTTTATCTGTTTTACTTTAATAGGAACTATTGGTAATAAACATTAGTGATAAGTATTTTTTCTTTTGCTATCTCAAGAATTTTTGGACTAACACTAATTTCTTTTAAGTTATAACCTAATCTAAGCAACAATGACACTGCATGACAACGCATCACACCAAAAAAAATACTTTTACAATAAAGTGCTGGTGTAAAAAACATCATTTACGATTTATTAAAACAGATTAGCAGTCATACATTATTCTACAACTAATCCTTCTATATCAAAGAAAAACAAGCGCTTCCTCTGCTGTACTATGATCTAAACAACCACGGATTAACGCTTGATCTAATCTATCATTATATTTAATGCCAACTAGTATAAGAGGATTTCTTTCTAGACGTATAAGAAGGAGTCTGCAAACGCACTTCACCCTGTTGCCATCAATATATCGAAATGGACGGATTGGAAACTATACAAATTGGAGAACCAAAATCTTTAAAACAATAGCCTCACCACCTTTATCACGACTGATTAATACTTTTGAGAATACCATTATTCAAATCTTATACAACTACAAGCATCTCCTCAAGTAAATCTTGACGATCGAAAAAATACAAATAATAACTTATTTACCTCAAAAAGTCAGTCGCTTTAAATTAAAATTTAAAAATGAAATTATTCGATCTGATCTGTCGTATAAACTATCTCCAAAATGGGTTGTACAATCAGTTATCAGTATTTTTTTTTGGAAGTCTATTTTAAAAATGTATATTTTTTATGAACAACTTTTAATAAATTAATTAGATAGAAAGAAAAGGTAATTTAATCTTTTTTCATCTTAAATTTATAAAAACACACATTATTTCTACCCTACGTATGTCAGTACATTCATTAATGTATATTTATAAAATCCTTTCAATAAATCTCTATTGTTATATTTACGTTAATAACCAGGTAAAAATTGCTTTTTTTTAAAATTTATTGCTCATAAAAAAGCAATCTCTTTGAACATTTGTCTTTTTATATTTAATTTCTTTCTAATTATTTATCACAATACATAGAATCTATGACTCTAGATAACAATCATTATTGTATATTTAAGCGTAGTGAAATTTATTTTTTTGTTTCTTAAAACAGCTGAATTGAAATTAAATTAAGTACATAAATTACAATTTAATCTAAATTTTATATTCATTTCGTAATTGTATATTTAACAATTGTATTTAATAAAAATATATCTATTAATTACATTAAATTTATAGCAAGTATAATAATTAAAATATTATAATATATTTTGTATGTGTATTGGCTAGAATTTGTCTATAATCATAGTATTTTTACTGACGAAACTATTATTAAAGCATTAAAGAAAATCATTTACTTTATAAAAGTAATTAAAGATTACTGACCGATCTAATATAAACGTGTGAACAGTTTTATGAAAAATAAAATCAATGCTTGATGTCTAGTTAATAAATTGAAGAATTTAATACAAATTAAAATATTTTAATAAATGTTTTGTATAACACTTTAATAATAAATCTAGCTTAATGACTAATTTTTAAAATATATCTTTTATAAGATACACTAATTTCTCAATAAATAAATTATTGATTTATTTATTATCTTTTATAGACTATAAATCTAAAAAAACCTTATAAATAATTAAATTCTTAAATAACGCATATAAAATCACAATATAAGAAAAATTCTTTTCTTGAATAAAATTCGAATAAAATTATCGCAATATATAAAATTTTCTTATTTTTGTAACCTTTAATTAGCAAAAATCACCATATAATGGTGCAGTTTGTCTAATATATTAAAATTAATAGATAATTGAGTAATAATTTTTTTATAAGAATTACTGTTTTAATAGACAGTATATTTCCACTAATAAACAATGTTAAATTATACAACTATTGTGTTCATAAAAAAATACATCTTGTAAAATACAAGTTACTTATATATATTTTAAATATCAATCAAAGAATTGATGATTTCTGGATAATAAAATTACGCTGTATTTCAAAATATATATAAAAATAAATAATTTAGTTATTAATTAATTAAAAATTACATGATATAAAAAAAATAAACCATCAAAAGAACATCTCCTTATCCTTCTCATATTTTCATCAGATTGTCTAAATACATGATTAAATACCCAAAAGAGTATCTGTATGTTCATCACGATTAATTTAATTAAACTAAAAGCGAATTAATTATGATCAATGATACAAAATATCATAATCTATGAAATTATTAAATAAGTTATTAAGTTTATAATTACTTATATAATATGATATAAAATATATTAAGTTATAGTTATAAAATTATAACTTAATTTATAAAATCCTAGACTTAAAAGGAGTGGTAATGATTTCAGTTTACACTATATCCCTAACAATAAAGCGTACTTTACAATAAAATTTATGGGTAACAATGTTATTTATGAAAAAAATAATACTATTTACAAAATTTATTCTGCATTGGTATCAACAATCCGGAAGAAAAACACTACCTTGGCAAATAGAAAAACCCCATATAAGGTTTGGTTATCAGAAATTATGTTACAACAAACGCAGGTTAAGACTGTTGTTCCCTATTTCCAACGTTTTATAAGTAGATTTCCTACGGTTCGTGAGCTTGCAGAAGCTTCGCTCGATGAGGTTTTATATTTATGGACAGGTTTGGGTTATTACGTTCGAGCACATAATTTACATAAAACAGCAAAATTTATTTATGAACAACATGAAGGTAAATTTCCAGAAGACTTTGATACCCTCTTTTCTCTACCTGGTATTGGTCTTTCTACAGCAGGCGCAATATTATCGTTAGCATTTGATAAACACTACCCTATTCTTGACGGCAATGTCAAGCGAGTTCTCGCTCGATATTACGCCATAGCTGGCTGGCCAGGAAAAAAAGAAATACAACAACGTCTATGGTGGCATAGCAAACAAGTTACCCCAAAAAAAAAGTTGCGCAATTCAATCAGGCTATGATGGATTTAGGTGCAACCTTATGCACACGCTCTAACCCAAAATGTGAACAATGCCCACTAAGCATAGGTTGTCAGGCTTATAGTAATCATAATTGGATAGACTATCCAGGTAAAAAACCAAAAAAGACCTTACCAGAAAAAACCGCTTTATTTTTACTGTTACAAGATACAAATAACCATATATGGCTCGAACAACGTCCACTAAGAAGTATTTGGGGAGGATTATTTTCTTTTCCCCAATTTTATGAATTTAAGGAACTATTATGCTGGTTTGACGAACATGATTTACCTATAAATGAACATTTTAAAAAAATGGTACCATTTCGACATAAATTTAGTCATTTTCAGTTAAATATTGTACCAATATGGTATAAATTTTTTAATAATCAAAGGTGTATACATAAAAAGAATGGACTTTGGTATAACCTAAATCAACCACCTAAAGTAGGATTAGCAGCGCCAGTAAAAGGATTACTAACTCAACTAACTATATCTAAAAAAAATAACTTATTAGAAATAATAAACTAGGAATACTAATGAGTAGAGTAATTTATTGTATGTTTCTAAAACGTCAAGCAGAAGGGCAACACTTTCAAGTTTACCCTGGGAAAATAGGTAAATTGATTTACGATCATATTTCTAATGATGCCTGGGAACAATGGAAAATAAAACAAACAATGATTATAAATCAAAAAAAACTCAGCATGATAAATATTCTTGATCGTAAAACGCTAGAACAAGAAATGATCAAATTTCTATTTCAAGATAAAAAACTATATACATATGAAGATGAGCCACACGAGACATAATAACGTCTTTGACACTCGTTATTCTAAAATCTTCTATATCTAATATAATTAATTCAGATGAAGAAAAACTTACTCTTACTCATCATTTTTCCATTATTAACGTCTTGCTCTGCTAATAATTACAATAAAAAACATCAACATCATATCAAAGATATTGATGGTTTTAATATTTTTGTAGGGCAATTTGCTAATAATATTGAAACAATGTGGGGAATAAAGAAAGTGCTAATTGCTAAACCTAGAGACTATATAAAATATACCGATCATTATCAAACTCGAATCCATATTAATTTTGATCTTGGCGTTATTAATATTGAAACTATAAATACTGAAAATCCTATTGCACGCTTGCGTCAAGCGATTATTAGTACAATATTAATGAGCAAAAATACAGGGATTATGACACTATATGCAGATGCAAGTGACATTCCTATAAGCAATGAACCTTTTCTTTATGGTCAGGTAGTAGATCAGGATAATCATCCCATCCGATTTGTGTCGCAAGCAGCTAATTTTGCTAATCATTTACTACAGACCCGCCTAGAAATCTGCATAACTAATCCACAAAAAATTTGGTCCGTAACTATAAAACTAATTCCAAACCACGTGGATAAACGTGCTAACGAATACTTATCTATGGTAAAAAAATCCTCAAGAAAGTATGGCATAGATCAATCCCTTATCTTAGCAATTATCCAGGCAGAATCAAGTTTCAATCCTTATGCTGTGAGTCAAACAGAGGCTTTAGGTCTCATGCAAATCATGAAACAAAGTGCTGGTCGAGATGTTTTTAAAATGAAAGGACAATGGGGAGAACCAAGCCGAAGTTACTTATTGGATCCACAAAACAATATAGATACAGGTACTGCTTATTTAGCTATACTTCAAAACACTTATCTTAGTGGTATTACAAATCCAAAATCACGACATTATGCTGTGATAACTGCTTATAATAGTGGCGCTGGAAGCGTATTACGAGTCTTTTCACACGATCAAACTGAAGCATTGCAGATTATCAACGGCATGCTACCAGATCAGGTTTATCAAACACTCACCACACACCATCCCTCGTCAGAATCTCGACGATATCTTTATAAAGTTCATGCTCTACAAAAACATTACCGACGCTGATTTTATCACACAAACATACATATTTTTAATAAAAAATTTTATATAAATTACATGAGTTGCAAAAGAATTAAGTGCTATCTAAATACGTATATACTATTGAAAATAAAAATTAGACTATTTTATTTACTATTTTGGTTATATGTTTCATAAACAATTTGTTTGTTTATTGAATAAAATTAGAAAATATACTTATTTTACCCACTCAAAATCGTTAATAAAACTTATTATATATTATTATTTTTAATGTTTAATAAATTAACTTGATAAAAATTTTGATATTCAAAATATTACAATTTAATTATTAATAATAGTAATAAACATCAATTAATTCTTATTAGATGATGACAACATTTTTCAGCATTGTTAATAATATTTGCAGATTATACATTTTTTTTGAATTATCTTTATTAATTTAGAGTTAGTTAAGCTTCTTAACATTTATTAAAATATAAAAGTTAACATAGTTATATTTAATTTAAAGAAGATATGATCATAGTTATCACCATTCTTATATCAGCCAATAACATCTTGGAGAGATAAAATCTAATATAGTAATATGATTTACTTTAGATTATAAATTATAACTATCAAATTTTGACGATAAGCAGGCTAATTATAAATTTACACACATAAAAGAGTAAATCTTTTTAAAAAAAGAATAAATAAAATATGTTAATTATAAAATATATAAAGCATATGTATATATAATTGAAAACAATATAAGAAGTAACGTTTTCTATTTTAATATCACTAAAAAATTATAAAAGAATTAGCTTACAACTGTTTTAGGAACCTTAGATGTTTATAGTTCATTAATAAAAAATTTCTAATCTCTCTTCCCAAGAAATATAGCACCGCTCAAATAAAATCTTTTAAGAAACATAGTATTACAGTTTAACATATCAACAGGAATATTGAGTTAAGAAACAACTTAAAGATATTTTGTAATTAACAGTTAATTTACACTTATATAAAAATTTTTATATATTTATTTGTTATAAATATAAGTGAATTTTAATGTACTATTATTGCAATAACTGCTAAATTAATAAATTTTATCTAATTTATTAAAACTAAAATCATTCTTTGTTGCATAGTAAAGAATTTTAAAAAAGAACATATATCAGTTTTCGTCATATTGTATTTTTATCTAAAATTTAATTTTTATATATAAAATAAAATCATAAAACTTATATAAAATAAGTTACCAATTTAATTTAATAGTATTAACCACGAAATATTAATAATATCTATTCTTCATTCGAATCCTGCATTAATTCGTAAAAATTCATTTTCTTTTCAATAAAACGAACATTAGAAAACAAAGCTTCGATTGCTTGTTGTTCAAGCGCTAAATTGCGAATATTATTCATTAACTCTTTATTTTTATAGTAATACTCTATAACTTTTTTCGGATGTTCATAATCCTCAGCAATTTCTTCAATTAGGTTAATAATCAAAGTTTCATCTATTTTTATTTGATACTTTTGAACTATTTCACTTAAAAGAAAACAAACTTTAACGCGACGCAGTGCCTTTTTCTCAAATAAATCACGTGATAATTTAATAGGATGTTTTTTATTACTAGAATAACGATTTTCTGCTTGAGAGCGCAAAATATCTATTTCAGAGTTAACTAGTGCTAGTGGTACAGGAAATTCATTAGTAGTTAATAAGGCGTTAATTACTTGCTTCTTCATATAGTTTTTTAAAGCATTTTTTAGTTCGCGCTCCATATGTTTACGTATTTTAGATCGAAGATCTACAAAAGAACCACTGACAATGCCAAAACGTTTAATTAAAGCTTCATTCCATTCAGAGAAGACTTTTTGTTCAACTTTTTTCAAAGTAACAGAAAAATGAATACTTTCTTTATTAAAATTTTGTAATTGAGAAACTTTTGGTAAAGTCATGGTAACATCGAAAGTATCACCTACATTATGACCAATGATATTTTTTTCAAAATCATCCAGCATACGATTTTGACCAAACACAAGAACTAAATCTGTAGATTGAGACCCCTTTAATTTTGTTTCGTTAATCTTACTCTTAATATCAATAGTAACACGATTTTCTATGCCAGCAGGACCAGTTATTTCTTTCCATATGAATTGTTGTTTTTTTAGCGTATCTAACATAGTCTCAATATCAAGGTCTTTCAATTTTACAATAGGTTTTTTTATTTCGATAGCATCTAATCCCTTCAATGTGATTTCTGGATACACTTCAAACTCTACCGAATAACTAAAATCTTTACCCGTCTTATATTCACTAGGAATATATTTTGTATCACCTATAGGGTTAATTTTCCAACGATTAATAGATTTAAGAAAGTTACTCTTCATCAACTCTTCAAGGACTTCTTTACGAACAGAAACCTCATGTCGCTTTACGACAAGATATAAAGGAGCTTTTCCTACACGAAATCCGTTAATCCGGATTGTTTTGGCGATATTGAGAAGTTTACTACTCACAGCTTCTTCGAGTATATTGGAAGCAATGGTAATGTTCACGCGGCGTTTTAGCCCTTCCATGCTCTCAAGAGAAACTTGCATCTTATTACCTCGATAAATCACAATGTGTAATAACACCAGCAGCCGCTTTAAAAAAAACCTACGTGTCTAAGTATAATAACGTAAAATTGCTTTCCATATCTGGGTATATATACAATATTAAAAATCATTTTCTATATGTAGTTCTAATTTTTCTCGCTTTTTTTAAAAAAAACAATATATATCCTTAACAGAGGAATAGTTCTCATCAGTCGAGAACAGTACTAAGAATTACGCTCTATATATCAAAAAAAACAACCTAATAAAATGCAAATCTAATCGATTGTCTCTGCTGCTTCTAACTGATTCATATTTATCTTCTGAAGTATAGAAATATTCTTATCTGTTTTGAACAAAAAATTATCTCCTAAACTTTTTATTATACAAACCATACTTTAATCATGAATTAAGAAACATTTAGACAACATAAAGCTATTAAATTTAAAATAGACAATATAGGTTTTTGAATCTTTAGAAAAAACCTTGTTGCTTTCTTAAGCAGTTACTATTCTGATAGACAGAGACTTATTTCAATATTTATTTTTCAGATGAAAAATGTCAGAAATTTTATTATGTTTTTAGTGAAAAAAAACAACATTTTATTGTATAATTTTAAAAAAAATAATTTACTCTATTTTTATTAGACAATTAGCAATAAATTTTCAAAACTATACTCCTAACTATATCCCTATATTTCTATATAATAAATAAAAATTTAAACAATTTCTTATCACTAAGAATATAATTATTTTAGTCAACTTGATAACCAACAATGCTTGTTATCATTGTTTAAATTTTAATAATTTATTCAAAAAAAATTTTAAATTTAACGAACTTTTCTATCAAATATCTAAAATATTTATTATTTTTTAATTTTAGAATCTCGAACGATATAAAAAATTCCACTTATTAACAAATTAGATATCTGTGTGTTAGCACACCCCCTAAAATATCTAGCACAAAACACTAATACAATAATAAAAAAATTAAAATTACATAAGATAAAATATTGTTTGTTGAAAAACCAACAATAATTCTCTCTAATTATGAGAAAATCAACTTAAACTAATTACATGGTTAAATAAAGATTAAATTACGATGTAAAATTCTATTTATTTAAGTGTTATTAAACTGAATAAATTAAATCTTTGCATTTTTTCAAAAAAAACTATTATATGTATTACTTTACTTTTTTTTGTTATTATAAAAAACATAAATCGAAAAGAAGGGATTTCATAGCAAGAATTGTTGATTATATAACACTTTTAAGTTTATTCTTTTTTTTGTTACAAACAAGATCACATTTAGTACAATTATACCATAGAAAATCAGATAAAATCTTTATTATAGTGAAATAAATAACAATAAAATTGTTTAAAATTATTCACAATAGACAAATTTTATTAAAAATAGAATTATTTCTCCTATTATAATCTAACTATTAAGGTTAAGAAACACTTCACTTAAGCTTTTTTACTCTTGTCTTTCTTACTCTGATAGAGATAAATCGCTTGCAAAATTGGACTAAGCAATGATTTTTCAACATCTTGAGGAAAATGTACATCAACTGGCAAGTACCACCAGTTAGCTCGAGAAAATGCTTGACACTTGACTGCATCTTTTTCTGTCATTATTAGATCTTCCTCCGGCTTAACTAAAACATCAATCATATGCTGTCGATATACTTGATGATCAGAAAATGCTACTTCTCTTAATGGCGTAACACCACCTAAATGCAAGGTATGAAAGAATCGTGTTGGATGAGCAATTCCAGCAATCGCTACTATTGACGAGAAACTACTAAGAGAACGTCGTTCACCACTGAGTAGATTTACAACCGTTTCACCCACAAGATGCATGGATACTTCTCCAGGATAAACATCTCCGCCATTAACAATGATAGCTTGCACTGTTTTTAAACGAGTAGCTCTTTCACGTAGAGGGCCAGCGGGTAACCACCAACCGTTATAAAAACGATGCTTTCCATCAATAACCACCCATTCAATATCTCGACCAAGAGCATAATGCTGTAATCCGTCATCACTGACCACTACATCAAGCGACTGCGTGCGCAATAACGCCGCTACCGCCTCGATACGTCGTGGTGCAACTGCAATAGGTAAACCAGTCCGTTGCCAGAGAAGAAGAGGTTCATCTCCGCACTCTTTGCTAGTTGTAGTAGAATCTAATAAAATAGGATAATAATTTGCTCGTCCACCGTAACCACGTGAAACAATTCCAACTCGCCAACCTTGTTTTTGAAGTTGAACTACTAACCACAGAACTAACGGAGTCTTGCCATTACCACCTAAAGTTAAATTGCCTATCACTACAATAGGAATGGGAAAACGATATACTTTGCGCCATCCACAACGATAACTAAAACGAATACAAGCTGTAATTAATCCATATAAGCAAGAGAACGGCAATAGTAACCAATATAGAAAAAAAGACTTAGACCAAATAAAATTTAAAATTAACTGAATTGTAGTTGATAAAGCCGTGCGTAAACACCTTGGCAAGATATTAACTCCTGATGACTACCTCGCTCAACGATTTTTCCCTCCACAACCACAAGGATTTGATCAGCTTTTTCGATAGTAGATAAGCGATGAGCAATAATCAGAGAAGTCCTGTTTTCTTGAAGAGCATCTAGCGCTTTTTGAATCTCTCGCTCAGATTCACTATCTAATGCTGAAGTAGCCTCATCTAGAATAAGAATTGGACAATCTCGTAATAGAGCTCGAGCAATAGCGATTCGCTGACGTTGACCCGCGGATAACAAAACTCCATTTTCACCAATAAAGGTATCTAAACCCTGATCTAGTTTATTAATAAAATCCATAGCATACGCCATACTAGCTGCTTTTTCGATCTGGTCTCGAGAATAAATTGTTTTACGCGCATAGGCTATATTGTTAGCGACAGTGTCATTAAATAAATGAAGATTTTGAGATACTACCCCAACTTGATTTCTGAGTGAAGAAAGTTTATAAGATCTTAAATCAGCACCATCAAGCAGGATATGTCCATGCTGAATATCATAAAACCGTGTTAATAGATTTGCAATCGTGGATTTTCCTGATCCGGAGCGACCCACTAAAGCTACAGTATGCCCTGCAGGGATATTTAGATTAATATTATAAAGTGAAGGTGTTTTTTTACCTGGATAGTAAAAAGTAACGTCCTTGAATAAGATATGGCCTTTAACTCGTTTAACTTCCACTACTCCCTCATCTTTCTCAGTTTCCATATCAAGAATGGAAAATAGAGTTTGACAAGCAGCCATACCTCGCTGAAATTGAGCATTTACATTAGTTAAAGATTTTAGTGGGCGCATTAAAGCAATCATTGATGAAAATACTACGGTAATTGTCCCAGCAGTTAATGTTTCCATAACTAACGGAAAGCTAGCAGCATACAAGATAAAGCCCAATGCAAGCGACGCAATAAATTGAATTAACGGATCAGAAACCGATGAGGTAGCAACCATTTTTACCCCTTGTTGCCGAATACGATTGCTCACGCTATTAAAACGCTCATTTTCTACTTTTTGCCCACCGAAAATTAATACTTCTTTATGTCCTTTAAGCATCTGCTCAGCACTAGTGGTAACCTGACCCATTGTATTCTGTATTTTTTTACTAATCTGACGAAAACGTTTTGATACCTGACGGATAGCAAGTGAAACAATAGGAGTTATTACTACTAAAATTAGGGATAATTGCCAGCTATAATAAAACATCATTGCAAATAACCCAAGGATTAATGCACCTTCTCGAATAACACTAATTAAAGCACTAGAGGAGGATGAAGCTACCTGTTCAGAATCGTAGGTAATACGTGACAGTAAAGTACCAGTAGATTGTTGATCAAAAAATGATACCGGCATATCCATCATATGATTGAAGAGTCTACGACGCATATTCATTACTACTTTACCGGAAACCCAGGAAACACAATAATTAGAGATAAATCCACTAATGCCACGCAATACCATTAAACTAGTTATAATGAGTGGCATCCAAACAAGAATATTACTTTTAGCTTTTCCAAAGCCATCATCTAATAACGGTTTTATCAATGATAACATCAAAGTATCGCTAGCAGCGTTAATTATCAAGAAAATTGCTGCAACGATCAGACCGGGTTTAAAAGGTGACACCATTGGCCAAAGACGGTGGAAATTTTTCCAGGTGGGGAGAACTTTATCGTTTAACATTCATTTACCACTGATAAGGCTAAATGGCGTTCTATCTACCTATTTAGCATGATATACTTCAAACCACTGAGAACCCTTTATGATAAAAAAAGCACTTCCTGATAGGAAGTTAATTGCAAAGATAAGAAGTGTTCAATATGATAGTGATGTAGCTTGATTAATTTTAAACCTATCAAATTTTATGCAACGTTAGGAACAACTTAATTTTATTTACTACCTTATCATTAAAATACATTTTCAACAATTTACGTATCATAGTTACCTAGACTGCGATAGTCTTTAAGATAAAATTCTAAATTAAACAATAGTTAAAGCATCATTAATGAAAATGAAGAAAACATAGTTGATCTTCTAATTCAACATTCCTATATAACTATGATTTTAAAGAAATAAATTATATTTGTAATATTTATCTAAATCAATTTTATAAAAACAAGGATCTTTTAATATTGTTTTAGGAGTTTTTATAAACTTCGTTACAGTATTGTTAACGATTAATCTATATTATATTAATAAATAATTAGAAAAATAATTATAAATTGATATAACAATTTTACCTATTTTGGGTAAGATTACATTTCACATGTATACATCGTGAATAATAAGATTTAATTTTTTTTCAATGAATTTTCATAAAAACACAATAGCGCAGTTGATATTAAGTAAAACATTTTGAACAAACTGCATTACAGTAAAAAAACAATGCATAAGTGTTGTTTATATAAACTTATCTTTAATAATTCTAGAACCAGTTATAAAAACGCTTACCTTATCTAAACTATTAGATCTTCAAGAATAATTTCAGATCCATTAAATCTAATTAGGCATTAAAATTAACGCTATTAGTGAACAAAGAGGGTGTGGAGAGAATAACAGTTAGATGTCTATCAGACTGAGCTATAATCACATTATATCCAATTTTTAATATAGGAAGGTAATCTGAATTTTATTACTAGATTTCTCCTGTACTTTAAATGAAATGATAACTGTTAGACATATTGATGTAATTATCTTAATTACTTAAGATAAAAAGAAACATGTGCATTAAAAAACTAGCTTATTTTCAGGAAGTAAGTAAGACGTAAATTTTTGTTATTAATGTAATAAAAGCATTAAAGATTTATTAAGGATTGCATAATCACTATTTCTACAAATGGTCGGCGAGAGAGGATTTGAACCTCCGACCAACTGGTCCCAAACCAGTTGCGCTACCAAGCTGCGCTACTCGCCGAACAACAATAGATTTATTGCTAATTAGGATTGATATATTTACATGAGCTTTATTCAAATAAATGTTATAAAAACTTATAGTTTTTTGATAAAAATATTACCTTACATTTCTCAATATATTATACATAATATAATAAAAAATTAGATTTTTTAAGATATCATTTTATAAAATATAGTTGGGGTGATTGATGGGGCTCGAACCCACGACAACTGGAATCACAATCCAGGGCTCTACCGACTGAGCTACAATCACCATTGTTATTCACTTTATAATATATGATATGTAAAAACTAATATTCTGTGATTAAAAAATCTCATCATGCGCTCGACAGGATTTGAACCTGAGACCTCTGCCTTCGGAGAGCAGCGCTCTATCCAACTGAGCTACGAGCGCTAATGTGTCCTATGTACTTTACACAATACGAGTTTATATGCATGATGTCTAGTCTTTTTAAGAAAGTAATGTATTTGTTTTTGTTTACTATTTAGTAGTAATACTTTAAGAGAAGCTTTTCTCCGATTGATTGTATAAATTTTATCATATGATAAACAAAAACCTATAATGCAGGCAAATTATACTATAAATAGTTGATAAACTTATTTGTTATTAAAGCGATTGATATTTATTTCTTAAATTTTCGTTTAATAACGCATCTAAGCATATTAGAGAAGCTTTTCTCCATATTGCTTTTATTATAGATAGAAAACTAGTTTCATTAACTTATAATTTTAACACTGTTTTTAAGTGAAATACAACCTTCTATTCCTGTACAACCGAATAGACGGAATAACTATTAAAAATATTAAAGTATAAATTACCTAGCAACTTTACTTCTTTGACTTCAACACTAAACCCTGTACTACAAAATCATTTATTTTATATAATTTATGTCATGTTTAAATTAACTTTTTATATTTATATTTATATATTTTGCATTTTAATATTTTATATATATCTTGTATAAAAAATATATGATTCTTTAATTTAATTATTTTATTAAAGTACCCTTTTTTTTTAAAAAAATCATATTGAGAATAAATTATTTATTTTTTAAATAAATTATTTATTAATTGTAGCATCAAAAAAAATAAGGAAAAAAAAGAATAAACTTCAAAGTTTCTTTCAATAATATACACTCTATAATATCAGAAATTAGAGAATATTACTCTCTTTTTATTATTCTTTTTAAAAAGAGGTTTTCTCAATATATTGATATCTAAAAACTTATATGAACTATGTGCACAGACAGTAGATCCGATCTTTTCAAGACCTACACTTTTATTATCATTTTACCGCTAAGATCAAGGAAAGCTAAAAATTAGATAGAATTGTTACCACTAAATATGAATAGAATATTATTCCAATATTTTATACCTATACAGAATTAAAGGTTTATAATGTATTTTTTACGACTTGTTAGTAACAGAATCCATTACAACCTTAATAATTTCAATAAAATAAAATGAATTATCAAGGATAATAATAAACATTCAAAGATAAAACATATAATCTTTCACTATATATTATTATTATCTTTATTATTTAATAGACTATCTAAAAAAAACATTTTCTATTTTTTTAATAAAGTTAATATTCCTATCTATTCAAAAAATACAAAAACATTTCTCATTAATCCTAATTTTTTTGTTTATTATTATATGATTCCAAAAACTCGTCAAAAATTAAATAATCTTTTCGTTCTAGATCACGCTGCTTGTGCCAAGAATTCAAAGATTCTGTATCAAGTTTACTCTGATTTAACAACTCTAGAGATTCATCACACAACGTCCGGTGATAATGATTAGACAAAATTAACCCTAAATTCTCAAAACCATGCTCTTTTAATTGTTCTAAAAAACGACCAGAAAGTGTAAATGAAGGATTATCAAATCTATCTATGAGGTTATTTCCAACCTTCTTGTAGTTAGTATTTCCATTATTCTTATCGAGGATTTCTGCTAATCGCATAAGATCGATAAGTAATAATTTACCTAGAGTCTTCAATGATTCTTCTTTACCGCCAGAGTTAACGCGTAACATCAGTCCAGGTCTACGCCCTTCTAAAACAACTCGATCCCAATTACTCCGCATTAAAATTAATTCTTCTTTTCTTATTTCTGGCGATGTAGCCAAAGTACACCAAATGAGAAATAGGTCTAAAAACAATATCTGTTCTTCGTCTACCCCAACTGGAGAAAAAGGGTTGACATCAAGAGCACGGACTTCAACGTATTCAATACCACCGCGTATGAGCGCTTCACATAACGATTCATTATCTTTCATTGCGCGTTTTGGACGTATTGGTGCATAGAGTTCATTTTCGATTTGCAACACATTATTGTTTAATTGTAGGTAATGACCATCTTGTTTACCTACAAAACGATCGTATTTGATAGAGGGTGTGTTGAGGGCTTCCTTCAAACCACGGATATATTCTTCTAGATGATTAAAAGTAATGTTTAACTGACTTTGAGTCTGGTTAATATACCCTAAATCGCTCAAACGAAGCGAAGTTGCATAAGGTAAATAAACAAACTCTGATCCTTTTTTTTTAAAGGGTAGATCGATTGCTTTACCTATAAAAAACGATGTAGACATACCCGGTGAAGCACCAAAAAGATAAGGGATAATCCAACCAAACCGATAATAATTCCGGATTAATTGTAGATAACCAGCTGAGATAACCTCTTTACCACTTGTATCATCTCGAATATCTTTATAAGATTGCCAGAATTTAATAGGAAAAGAGAAGTTATAATGTACACCAGCTATAACTTGCATTAATTCGCTATAACGATTTTTTAATCCCTTACGATACAAAGTTTTCATCTTTCCTATATTAGAATTACCATATTGAGCAATTTTAATAAGTCGAGGGTTGTCAATACAACAAGGCATACTCATTGGCCAGAGGCGCTCATTACCCAGACGACGAGAAACATAACGATGGATATCACGTAGCGTGGTTAGCATAGAATCGATATTATTGTCAATCGGTGTAATAAACTCTAATAACGATTCGGCAAAATCAGTAGTAATCCATTTATGAGTTAATGACGAACCTAATATTTTAGGATGAGAGGTTTTTGCCAATCTCCCATTAACATTAATGCGTAAAGCTTCTCGCTCTACGCCTCGACAAATCCCATTAAGAGTTTGAGAATTAACTTTCAACCAAGCAAGCGCAACAGAGATATCTGGAATCATTGCGAACTCCCACAATTATATTGTGTGTAGTTTTAGGATAAAGAACGATTGATAAATATTTATTTTTAAAGAAAACTATTATAAATAAACTATTTTTTCGAGTTGTTCACTATAGCTAAAAATTCAAAATTAACCCATAAAAAATTATTTAATATTTCTTTTAAGAAAAAGAACAACCTTATCTTCTATAAAGTGTGCTTTTTTTTGAAAAAAGTATTTAGTAAATGTTGACTCAACTTAAAATTGTTAAAATAATTACAAGATACTTGATGCACAGGTTCCCCACTTACTCTTCATCATATTAGTAATAATTCTGTACTAATATTAATGAACTGTAATTTTTAAAATTATAAAAATGCTTTCTTATCATCAAAATTTTTTGATATCACTGTTTTTTATAAAAATCATTTTATATTAATAGTTTACAAATAAAATTTTATTAACAAAAGATTTAAATAAACATTTTTCTGATCTTCAAAAAAAATACATAAACCAAAGGAAAAAAAAAGGAGCTAAGATTTTATATATAAATAACTTCTCTAGGTAAAATCATAAATAATAAAAAATTTATACTGATAACTATATGTATCTTTGGAGAAAAAACCTTAATAGAAGCAAGGAGTCATCATGAAGTGAACATATGCATTAATTGGATTTTCTAGTAAAAATATTGTTAATGAACTTGTTATGAATATGACGAACCATAAACTAGAACAGAATCTAATGATACAACGAAAAAACTGATCTAGTGTTTTATATATCTGAATATACTATGTATATAATTTATAGTTCAACATTATTAAATACGATCTCTGGCGATTATTTTTAGCTCTATCACAACAAAACTATAAAGTTTAATGGTCTATCAAGACAAATAGGATGTCTTGCTAAAAATAGCATATTTAATAATGTCTCTTTGCTAATTACAAAACTGTTGATTAAATCAGGTCATCTAATAATAAAACTTCCAAGGGAAATACAACTTTAAAAATTAAAATATTACTAACTTTTATAATCTAGCAAGTTCTAAAATAATAGTTAAAAACTTTTTAATTGTTAATATAAATAATTTCACTTTAATATTAATATTACTAATTAGTTTTAAATATATTTATGAAAAAAATAATCAATTTTGTCTTAAATAAAACAGACATACACATAATTATGTGTTGATAAAGTTAGTCAGATATTAACATGTTAGGCGATCATACCTAATTAAAGTTAATAAAACACAAAACACTTTTATCTAAAAACTACTCTTAACAATTAAACGAAGTTTAAGATCAAGAAATTTACATCGATCAATCAACTCTCATCATGCTATGTTAAATAAAAACACTTTTTAATTTGGTCTAAACAAAAAAAAATTAAACAAATTCGTTTGATAATTTTATATGTCACATATACAACTATTAAATTTCTTAAAAACATTAATAATACAGAAAATTAATCATTTTTTTTCGAAGGTCTTGAAGATGTGTATGTACTTTTTTTAATCCGATTAAATATCTACCAAATATATCTGGCTTACTATCAAAAAAAAGAACATAAACAATTATTAATTGGTATATAAAAAATATTCACCTATTGTTAAGTTATAACCTGTATTATGTACACTATAATAATAAAAATTCTTAAGAAACTATTAAAAAAAATACGATAACATCCTGCTATAAGCCAGGCAACGCAAGGTAAACTGCATTAAAAAAGCAATTAAATACGAAAAAAAGATTAGCTTGTCGCATTCAATATCGTTGATTTATTTCTTAATAATAAAGTATATGCATTAAAAACTTAATATATTTATTTTATCCATACTATTATGACAAGTTAATTACTTAATCTTTAATCAGGAAAAAAATAAAATGCTAAGAAATTTTCTCTGAATAGATATATAAAAATAATTACAACCATAATCATAATAAAAATTATTCATGAAAAGAAAATAATTCTATATAAGAATCCCTAATAACACTTTAGAGATGAGATGTAGTAATCCTCCGCGCGGTAAATTTTATGTATATAAAACCTCTTAGAACTTAAAAAGTTTCACACTAATCAGTGTAATAATAATGATCTATTATTACCATAATCAGTCGACTTAATTAATATATCTGATATAAAAAATAGCGAGTTTAAAATTATAATGAAAAAAACACCACTCTTCAGCATACTGACGCTCCTCATAGGGCTAAGCCTAATGCCTTTTTCTGCATTACAGGCTGCATTACCCGCTGAAATGACTGGGCAGTCTATTCCTAGTCTAGCGCCAATGCTTACAAAAGTACTTCCAGCAGTAGTTAGCGTGCACGTTGAAGGCTCTCGACCTGTTAGACGTCTGGCTCTACCAAAAGAATTCAAATACTTTTTTTGGCCTGACGCTCCAGGAAATCACAATGATTCTCGCCCATTTGAAGGTTTAGGGTCAGGGGTTATTATTAATGCTAAAAAAGGTTATATAATCACTAATAATCACGTGGTTCACGGTGCAGATAAAATTAAAATACAACTAAATGACGGGCGTGAATTTCATGCTAAACTACTTGGACATGATGAAAAAACTGATCTAGCGTTATTACAATTACCTTCGCCAAAAAATCTAAGTGAAATAACCATCGCGGATTCCGATACTCTTAAAGTCGGTGATTTTGCAGTTGCGGTTGGAAACCCCTTTGGTCTTGGACAGACCGCTACATCTGGTATTATTTCAGCGCTTGGTCGCAGCGGCCTTAATCTAGAGGGTCTAGAAAACTTTATTCAAACGGATGCATCTATTAACCGAGGAAACTCTGGTGGGGCCCTTGTGAATCTTAACGGAGAGTTAATTGGTATTAATACCGCTATTTTAGCACCAGGAGGTGGTAATATAGGAATTGGTTTTGCTATTCCAAGTAATATTTTTAAAAATTTAAGCCAACAATTAATTGAATATGGAGAAGTTAAACGTGGTCAATTAGGTATAAAAGGTACTGAGCTAACTGCTGATCTTGCAAAAGCCTTTAATGTTGATGCTCAACGTGGTGCTTTTGTGAGTGAAGTTTTGTTAAATTCAGCTGCTTTTAAAGCGGGTATCAAAGCTGGTGATATAATTGTTGCAGTAGAAGGTAAACCTATTCAGAGTCTCGCTGAATTACGAGTCAAAGTCGGAACTACAATACCGGGTAAAACCGTCAAAGTTGGTCTTTTGCGCAATGGAAAAGCACACACGCTCTCAGTAATTCTAGATGACAGCGCATCTGTTACAAGCAGTGAAGAAATCCTCATCCCTGCGCTACAAGGCGCTTCCCTCAGCAATGGTCAACTAAAAAATGGTAAAAAGGGTGTTCAGGTAGAAGAGGTTGTAAAAGAGTCTTCTGCTTCCGCAATGGGTCTTCAAAAAGGTGATTTTATAATCAGTCTAAATCGCGAACGGATACAAAACGTCAAGCAACTACGAAAAGTATTAGAAACTAAACCTTCAGTCATGGTACTAAACATTATACGGGGAGAGGCAGATATTTACCTATTGTTGCGCTAAACATGAAAACAGGACATCAATATTAAAAGTGTCCTGTTAACGTTTTATTCGACTGTTCATGATTGTTGCGTTTTTTCTCTAAAATCTAAGACATTGTATTATAAAGATATTGCTTTATAAATTCTTAATATTAAAACTTTCTTATTTATCTTCGACTACTTAGTAATTTAATGAATAAGGTTATTAAAATTACGATAAATATCTTTATCGACGAATAAAAAATTCAACGAAATAATGATGAGTATTAGTCTATAAGACTATCTTTAAAAAAAAGAACTCCATTTGATATTTCTAATAAAATAATATGTACTTTAAAAAAACTTTTACTCTTAATTTAAGAATTAATCTATTTATATCATAGTCATGCAGAGTATCTCTCTTATTTTTATTAAGATTTTAAATCAACTGTATTTTTAACAATTAAATGCTAATATTTTTTTTTATAAAAATTACCCCTTCCAATCACCTTCTCTAATATCTTAACTATTGATATTTTTATTTACGTTAATAACGTTATTGATCCATCTTATCAAGATTTTTCTTCGATATCGCGAAGCAAAAATAAAACGATTTTATCTACTCATCAATTATGTCTTGACATGATTGAACATTTTTCAATAAAATAAATGTATAAGTTTAACTATATAGAATTAATTTCTCATATATTTAAAGCAATGTCAGGTTGTTTTAAAAATCAGTTTTTTAAAAAAGTTTAAATTCAACCTTAAATTTTAATAAACTAAGTTCACTTTTTCATTTTTACTAAAATGTAAATTACACCGATAATCTTATTATTTTTTAATAAATCTAAATAATTAAAGAAACAATTAAATAGAGATATAATGCTTGTTTTTACAAATTATATTTATATTTTTTTAATATAAAAATAATCAATTAGACCCTTCACTGTAGCAAACATCTCCACTTTAAAGATTAAAGTTTCTAAGAAATTTAAAATTTTTACATGCAGTTTTATGAAAACCAATATATTAAAAACGAGAATTATTAATTAAAAAAAATATATTTAGGAAACCATGTTTAAATCAAAGATAGTTTAAGCGATGTGTAAATCAAAAAAATATTAGAAATAATATAAATTTCTTTTTTTTATAAAAACAAACATGATTAGATCATCATTAAATGATGAGTGTTTTTGACATATAAAAAAGTACTAAAAACTGCCTAATAAATTACAAGCGCTTAATATATTTGCGCTAAAAAAGCGACCAACGTAGTTTAAATTCATGAGTAGGACGATATTTAAACTCACTCCTTACAAAACGTAATAACATTCCTTTAAAAAAAAACTAAAAACTGACTAGCAAGTAATGACTCATCTAAATTTAGAGTTCTACTTTTACGTAGTTTCTGCTCGCGGAATACTTGACGTAATTGTACTTCAATACGCTCAAAAAGATGATTAATCCGATTTTGAAGTCTATCTTCTTGTTCAAACATAAGCGCATGACCACCATAATTCGAGTAAGATCGGGATTACGCTCTGCAAAGGCAAGAAGTAATAAAAGTATTCGACGTAAGCGATGCTGGGTGTCTTTTTCATCTTGAAGAATAAGGTTAATTCTTGTAATTAAGCTTTCTTCAATAAACTCAATTAGAATATCAAACATCCTACTTTTATTAGGAAAATGACAGTAAAGAGCAGACTCAGAAACGCCGACATTTGCTGCTAATTTTGCGGTAGTAATTCGCTGACTACCATTGCTTGATTTAAGCATCTTCACTAATGCCTGCAAAATCTCCTCACAGCGGTTGCGTTTCGTCTTCTCTTTTTCTATCATATTAAATTAGTCCCTAACTCTCATCAGTATCAATGATAGTGAAATATAGGGTATCATCCTCATTACGTGGAGTAATTGTGTTAATTTATTTTAAGGAATTTAGTGAGTCTAAATCCTAACCAATTATTGTCTCCCGGAGTGCCCCAAACCCCCTATACCCCTTTCGCTGCTATCGAAAGATAACACTAAATTAAATGTTACTTGAACAATGGGTATAAAGGCTATTTGCGCTATTCTCTCTCCAGGTTGGATAGTGAATATATCTTGACTACGATTCCAAATTGGTACGATTAGAGGACCTTGGTAGTCAGAATCAATTAATCCAATTAAATTACCTAAAACAATACCATGCCTATAACCCAACCCAGAACGCGGTAAAATTATACCTGCTAAATTAACATCATCAATATGAATAGCTAACCCACTAGAAATTAAGGCTTGCCCCCCTCCCTTTAATACCACTGGCTTATCAATACAAGCACGTATATCAAGAGCAGCAGACCCGCTTGTACTATAAGCAGGAAGGGGAAAAAGATCGCCAATGCGAGTATCTAAAATCTTAACGTCGATTTTTTTCATCATAACGGTTAACAACCTCATCAATTAGTTGTTCAGCAAGCACTAATTTGTTGCTCATAGGTAATTGCAATTCCCCGTCTTCCCAAAATAGATGTAAGGAGTTATTCTCGTTATTAAATCCTTGATTAGAAAAGGAAACATTGTTTGCACAAATTAAATCTATATTTTTATTAATACGCTTTTGTCGTGCGTATGCTTCTATGTTTTCTGTTTCGGCAGCAAATCCGACAACATAAGGACGAGCTTCCGTTAATGCACCAACATCTGCTATAATGTCAGGATTTTTAATCAAAGTAATAATCAGCTTATCTCCTTGTTTTTTAATTTTTTTCGGTGAAGCAATACTAGGACGATAATCAGCAACTGCTGCACAACCAATAAAAATATGCTGCTCTGATATCATACGCATCACAGTAGCCTGCATTTCAAGAGCAGTATTTACATCTATACGAACAACACCAATAGGTGTCAATAAAACAACTGGACCTGAAATTAATGTAACTTTTGCACCCTTATTAGCAGCAGCACGAGCAATAGCAAACCCCATTTTCCCCGAGCTCTTATTGGTAAAAAAACGTACAGGATCTAATGATTCCTGCGTTGGACCTGCGGTTAACATGATATTTAAGTGACTAAGAGATTTTTGTTGAATAAAGTGTTGCTCTAAATTATCTAAAAGAGTTAGTGGGTCTGGCATCCGACCAAGACCAAAATCACCGCAGACCTGTTTTCCGCTATCTGGACCCCAGAAAAGCATACCCCTATTCAAAAGTGTAGTCAGATTAGCTTGTGTAGCTGCTGCCAAATACATTTGTTGATTCATAGATGGTGCTGCTACCACAGGAGCCGTTGTCGCTAAACACAGCGTGCTAAGTAGATCGTTAGCTAATCCCGCTGCTAATCGAGCTAATAGATCCGCAGTTGCCGGCGCTAATAACACAAGATCTGCCCACTTTGCTAATTTAATATGCATCATTGCGTTATTAGCAAATGGATCTAATATATTATCTATTACCGAATGATCCAAAACTGCTTCCAAGCTTAGAGGGGTAATAAACCTCTTTGCCACTTCCGTCATAACCACATGCACTCTAGCACCCTTTTCGCGTAAACGTCGAACGATTTCTGGAGCTTTATAGGCAGCTATGCCACCTCCCACTCCAAGTATAATCTGTTTACCGGAAAGTACTGTCATTGTTCATGCCTCAATGAAGATATGCAAATATTTTATTATAACCTGTCACTACAAGGTTATTTGTTTGTTTATATAGATACTGAGATAAATTTTTTCTATTTATACGAATAGTCTTAGTAGTAATTTTTTAATGCTGTTTTATGACAATTTAAAACTACTTTTTTTTACAACAAGATTACTTATGCAATACAACATATATAATATTTTGATATTAATCATATTAAAGATTGTATCAATACTTAAATTAATAAAATTTTTTATAAAAATTGTTTTATTACTTATGATGTTAATATGAATTAAAAGAGTCATGAATAATGTGAACTACTTAAACAAGAAATGACTAGATAGTTAAAAAAAAACAACTGAAATATTTTTTCTGTTAATTTTATTATTTAGTTGTAACTTATCTGAAATAAAAAAATCATCTAAATAAGATTCTTACAAAAATATCTATAATTTCTTAAAATAAAAAAACACATAAAAAAACAGTTTATAACTATTCTTACAATACCTAGATCTGACAAGATTAGATCTTTTTTATATTTAAACCAAAATAAACAACCTAGTTGCATCACCAGAATACCACAACAAAATAATTTATATTAAAAATATTTTTCCAAAAACAAACGACTTTTAAAAATTTTAGATAAAATAATAAATAAGACTTAATAAGATAGTAAAAAACTTCAACTAACACTATTCTTCGACAAGAAATTAAATGCACTCATTAACAACAAGAGCTTACTCTTTTTTTTATAAATAAAAATTAAATATTCTTTGAATCAAAATCATTTAAAGAACTTAAATAATTAAATAATTAAAATAGATATATTTATAAATTTAATACTATAATAAAATATATGTTATTTTTAATTAGAAAGTAACTTTCTTGTTCAATATCAATTCCTTCATCTAAATCACTATCTTGTTTTTAATAGATGATTATATTAACTAGTTTTATAAATTTCATCTTCGTCATAACTGACGCATCATTTTTCATGAATATCAGAATAATTTGTTAAAAACAACTTAAACAAATACATGACTGTTCTATCTGCTATTTTTTAAAAAAAATCACATGAAATAAGCAACCCGTGTCAGATTAAATAATATACTTATACTATCTAATTTCATTATATTAAAAATATTTCTAGTTGTATGCAATTTAACACTCAAGTTAACTTTAATATTTTTTGTGAATTCTTCTGTTTTTATAAAATATTTATCTTAGAGGATGATATGACCAGTAAAATAAAAAGGTTAATTGAAAAAATAAATATTATTCATTGTCTATATATAAATAATATAAAATTAAAATGAATCTTCACTGGTTTAATACTTAAATTTAGTAGTGGTTGGTTTCGCTTGAATAATTTTTTACTATTAGTCGAATATGACATCTTTGATGTGCAAGTTAATACGTATTTATGTAAAAAATGTATAATTAAAAAGATGTTAAAATATTCATGTCTTATATTTTTTATTGTTCTATATGGTAGAACTAAACTAGTAAAAGAGATCGTAAGAACAAAAATTTAAACTTAATTAATTAAATAAAAAAATTACTAACTTAGATATAAAAAGGTTTTTTCGTCTTTTCTAAAAAAACTACATACTTTATAAAACAAGATTTTAAAAAATATGAAGAAATACTATTTTCATAACCTACTTCAAAAAAATAAACATTTTTATTATGTTGTAATAGGAATCAAGTTCTACTGGTGGTAGATGCGACAAAAAAAAGACACAACAGACTTATTCCTGCATTCATTTTAAAATAATTTATAAAAATTAGAAAAACAAAACTGTTTCTCCCTAAAAATTTATCTATAAAAATTCAATAATAGAAAAAATATTGATGTGTTTTTATAAAAAATAAACTTGTAGAGTCTGTTTAATATTATTAACGATATTTTTTTGATTGACATTTTTATCTGACATCAATCTTTCCTTATTATAAAAAAATTCTTGATATTATAATTATAAAAGTAACTACCATGTACTCTAATAAAATATATTATTAAAAATTTAAACACTTCTTAACATTTATAATATATTAACACTTGTTAAATGATTTATACTGTTATTTAAGTTAACATTCAAAAAAAATAATCTAGTCAAAGACTATCTTTGTTTTTAACAATTGAACTTTTAATTTAAGATTAAAATGAATTATTTCATTACTCGAAAAAACTTTTAAAGAAATCTAGATTCATCATCTTTGTATAAGATGCAATTATATCACTATCATGTAATGAATAAAAATATATTTATAAAATATAATCACTATATTTAATAAAATATATATATTAATGTCAATATAACTAATAAAGTTTATATCTGATCTATTTTTGATAAAAAAACAAGAATTCTGCTAAGAATCTCTATCTAACAGATAGTGTAGTGATATATTTTCGTATCCACTCTATAGCAAACAAAATAAATGTTTTAAATAGATAAAAAACCATTAATATACTATGTATACAAGTAACGTTAAACTATTTTTTATTCTAATAAATTAAGATCACCCCAAAATAAGAGCATTGTTATCGTCTAATATTTAATCTAGACTCTACTGTCATAGAAATCTTTCAAAATAATAAACAGTATTAAATTATTTTGATTTTATTAGATAAAAACTAATAAAACTCTTATCTATTTAAGTGGAGCTGCAAGCAATTAAAAAATTGCAGATAATAAAAATTATCTAAAAACGGTTCGTCTTTTAATTATGGTTCTTTTATAAGTAATAATAAGATTAACCTAATTGAATAACACAGTTATAGACAATTATAATATAACAATGACATCAATAGGAATAAAATCATTAAATTTATATCTACATAATTTAGTTGATGGTAATAAACAATTACTTTGAAAGTATTGGCTTATATTTAAACAAAACTACTATGCGTTTAGAAAATTTTTTAATTATTATGCCACATCGTAACAAAATACAAATTTATTATAAATAATAATAAATGTAGATTTTTAATGTCAATTTTTCTATAAATTACTATACTTAAAAAAAATAATATCATTTTATTTATATAAAACGATCTAAATTTCAGGTTTAATTTTTTTTAGGTTTATGGGAGAGTAGACACTTGACACTTTTGGCGTCCAAATAATAGGCGTTTTGCCTTGATTTTCTAACAACATATTAGTCTTAGAAAAATGACGGCACCCAAAAAAACTATGATAAACAGATAAAGGTGAGGGGTGAGAAGCTTTAAGAACATAATGATGTTTTTGATTAATCATCATACTTTTTTTTTTGCATGATAACCCCAAAATAAAAAAACAATACCGGACTTTTTTTCGTTAATTACTTGAATTACCTTATCAGTAAAAACATCCCAACCTAAATTAGCATGAGAATGTGCTTTACCAGCTTGCACTGTTAATACAGAATTGAGCAACATAACACCCTGTTCTGCCCAACTTTGAAGACAACCATGATTCGGCAGAATAAAGCTAGGTATATCGCTTGATAGCTCTTTATAAATATTTCTTAGTGATAGAGGAATTGGTAATCCTGGTTTCACTGAAAAAGCAAGGCCGTGGGCTTGATTAAATCCATGATAAGGATCCTGCCCAAGAATTACCACTTTTACTTTATTTAATTCAGTAAAATAAAAAGCATTAAATATATCTTTAGCAGGAGGATAAATAGTTATTCCATTGGCTCGTTCTCTATCGAGAAGCATCATTATCTTTTTAAAATAAGGTAAACTTTTTTCTCCTGAAAGCACATCTCTCCAAGTGATCATGTTTTTTTTATTATTAATCTCTCTATAATAACAACAATTAAATTTTGGTTAAATATTTTCTCATATAAACCTAAACAACTTAACGCACAAAACTAGTAAAATTCAAAAAAAATCGCTACACGATCACATTAAAATACCATTTTTTACTCTTAGCCACATTATTTTGTTAAAAATTTATCATTACAATAACAATATTAAACATTTGATTATAATAACTGAATAAAATAAATTTATATATGTTATAATGGTATACAGACAAATTTTTATAACTTAATTTTAAGATCTAATTTCTTAACTTTACTTTTAATAAAAAATACACAACTTATCTATAAAACTATATATTAATAATAATTAACACTGTTTTTATTTTTTTTCTTTGAGTAGAAAGAAAGTTAGAGTAAGTTATTAAAGATTTCTTTACATGAAACTAAAGCAAAAAACTCTGTTAAAGCTAACTAAACTTGAAAATAAATACTTTTTTTTAGAACACGACGGTAATATTGTAATTCTTCAACAGTGCTCTTAATTAGAAAAAATTTAATCTTATTTATACATTTTTTATTTATACAAATATAGATAATTTATAGCGTGATACATTTAATAATTTTATGATTAGTATTACTAATTACGTAAATTTATCAATCTTAATTTTAATATTAATACCTTGTTTTCATTAAAAAAGTAATAATTTTTGTCGAATAAAAATGTAATAAACAAACCTTACAAAAGACATTTTTAGGTAAAAGGTTATTTATAATACCCATATAGCTATAATTGATAACATTATTATAAGTTAATTTTATAACTTTACATTAAAAATAACAGCTTTTCTGCTTTAATTAAACCGAATGCAATATTTATACTTTTTAGTTATAAGCTATTTAGTTTAAATATTGTCTAGAGTGTTAGATAACACAAGCTTTCTTTACCCGTAACCACTTATTACAGTAAGTGCTTGACGCATTGCGTGGAGAACAGACCAGTAATTTGAATGACCGAAAATAGCAGAACCAGAAACAAACATATCAGCACCAGCAGTAGCGATATCAGCGATATTATCAACTGTCACTCCTCCATCTACTCCAAGCCTAATATTTTTACCACTATTATTGATTCTTCGACGCGCCTGATTTAATTTTTTAAAGGTTGAATCTAGAAAAGACTGACCACCAAACCCAGGATTAACTGACATGATCAAAACGATATCAATTTTATCCATTACATAATCAAGATAATTTAGTTGAGTAGTAGGATTTAAGGCAAGCCCACTTTTACACCCAAGCTGCTTAATTAACTGAAGAGAACGATCAACGTGCTGTGTTGCTTCTGGATGAAATGTAATATATGATGCACCAGCATCAGCAAAACTCTTAATAAGAGCATCAACTGGTTTTACCATCAAGTGCACGTCAATAGGAACTGTGATACCATAATCGCGAAGTGCTTTTAAAATCATTGGTCCCATAGTTAGATTCGGAACATAATGATTGTCCATTACATCAAAATGCACTGTATCTGCCCCAGCAGCTATTACTTGCTTAGTATCTTCACCTAATTGAGCAAAATTTGCAGACAAGATAGAAGAGGATATTAAATAGTTAGTCATTTATTAATCCTTTATTTACAATGAGTCTATTATAATATATGGACCTTTTAATTTAAAGATGAAAAAATTAGTAACTCATTGATGTTGATTTTGAAAAAAAAGATTTTTACGAATACTTCAATATCCCATTATATGATGCAATATCGACTTGTGATACCATTGCAGAGTTAATACAGTATCGTAATTTACGATTAACACTGATATTCGATTTTCACGAACTAAAATACTGATAAAACTGGTTAAATTTTTTCTATTAAATTAAATTTTTAGAATGATACGTTATAAATTTTGCAGTATTTAAAAAATGAAACATAGGTTGAATCAACAGTATCATACTAAACTTGGTTCGGAATAAGATAACGTTTTTTGGTAATGCCTGAAAAAAATATTGCTTTCCCGGCCTTTTTTAAACATTTATAAATCTTCCACTTTAAAAAATAAATCTTTTTATGATCTCAAAAAAAAGAGCATTGAGTTTACTATTTAAATTATATCGACATAAATCATTATAAAAATGATGATTGAATTATAAAAAAAACGTTGCTCGACAATGCGTATATAAACGATCATTAAACCATTGTCCTAAAAAGTAATAAACTTCAGAAAATTAGAATTAGATAAAAATAAAGTTCGAACATCTCGTATAACATCAATAGGACTCTCTTTAATGACATTAAAAAGAATTAATTACATAGCTATTAACATCAGAAAAATATATTGCTTATAATTTGTATTGAAAAATACTGAATCGAACTCAACAAACGGTTCTATTTAAACAACCTCCTTCCAGAGATCACACAATATTTTCAATTAACAAATATTCACCATCGTTTAATTTTAAAAATGCACGGTTTTTAATACCTTACTACTTATCAAATTCTGAAAAATTAAAAATTATACTACGAGTATCATGGTAGCAGATAACTATTCATGTTATTGTTTCTTTGTAATCTAATTTATCTCACCTCTTAGAAAGAAGCGTTTTCTTTAAAAAAAGAAACTGAGTTTTTTAGAATATAAACCTATGATAAAATATTGATAAAATTAGTAAATTCTTATTATTGAATTTGTTTTTATAAAAAAATAAATTAAATAAAATATTCTTAATAATTTTATTTTAAATAAATTATTTTAATTCTTTTGATATTAATTAATATATTTTAAGCAAATTTGCGTTTATAACATATATAAAAATAAAGATTTAAAACAATAAGGTATATCTATAAAAATATTAACATATACAACTCTTGATTTATATAGTTGATTTTAGTATTGATTAAATTTAAATGATATTTTATCAAAAAAAATAATTTAACTAAAATTATACGCTTCATCTTAAAAGTTTAACTCTTTATCCTTTTATAGTCGAAAATATTCATAACCATTTCAATCACCTACAAACGGTAGATTTTATAGAAAATAATATATTTTATGTAACTTTTATCTTTAAAACTATATTAAACATTAGTATTCATCCTCTCTCTAGAGGAAATCACTTAAATAAAAAAATCCATTATTCTTTTTGCTTCTACGTTTATACGTTAATTGAACTATACTAGTTTACTTAGAAGTGCTATATTTATGACTTTTTATCCGATTGTTGAAAATTTTTAATCTTCATTAATTTATCAGATAAATATAAGAATATTGAATTTTTGGTTTTTTTAACTTTAAAGCTCAATTTTTAATAAAAATAATTTTATATTACTTTATAAAATAAATGTTTCTTCTAAAAATAAAGAAAAGAAAAATATTACAAAGTCGTAAGAAAATATATTTTATTATAAAACTTACATTGAGTTTTATCTAAATATTACAAAAATAATAATATTTTCTTTATCTAGTTTTAAATTAACAAAATAGAGGTAATCTATTAACCAATATCTTAAATAAGACACAGAAATTACATATTTTATATATAAAAAAATTAAATTTATTATTTTTTAAGTATTTCTTTGTATTACTTATCTATAATCTTACGATATAACGACTATTGCTGATAATATAGTAAGTTAATAAAATTAACTTTTATAATAAAATTAATACAACAATTTAATTATAACGATTGCATAATCAATAACTTGAAAAAAATTTTAATATAATAAAAATTATTGTACTACATAAATCTAACATTACCAATATATTGTTGTAAATAATAAGAATATATTAAAATTGTTTTTATATCGTTATTATAAGAAAAATTTTAAAATTCTAACATGATTAGTTGTTGACATAAATTAACAATGAAATTTCAGATTCTCTTTTAAAAATTGAATTTTATAAATTTATCGGATTTATCATCTACTAAGTAAATAAAAAAATTTAAGTACATTCTTAAGAGAAAAATAATATTTTATAAAAATTAAGGTAAAACAAGACATCTCATCTTCAGTTAAAAATGACATAAGTTTAAATGCATTTAAAACTTTTCTAATACCTTAATTGCTGTTATTGTAACAATGCTTCATACTTTTCATTTTCCTCTATAAGAGAATAACCTATCGTAATTTTTGCTTCTGATCGCAAACTTTCTAAAATTGCATTAAAAGATGCATGAATTATTTTCTTATTTAAATCTTCCATAAAATATTTTTTTTGATTTTCGTCTAATTTACGTAATATAACTTTATCTAATGCAACTATGACGTAATCTCCTTCAGAATTACGAGTAATACAGTAAGTACTTTTTCCATTAACCGGAATTGGTAAACTAAAAACCGCTTTTACTAATTGATTATCGTAATTAATGAAGTCGAATTGCTGACCTGCGCTAAAAGTAATTCCATTTGCTTTCAGCACTGTTTTTTCTTCAGAATTCTGGAGAGAAAGCAGTGTTTTTTCAGCTTTTAAACGCGCTTGAATAAGACTTTTTTCTCGCTTAACATCTTGCTCTACCTTTATACGTGCACGCTCCAAAGTCTGAAGACATTTAGGCCGATAATCAATAATACGAATAAAAAATGAAAGATTTTCGTTTATCGTAATAAATTCTGATGTAGCTCCAAGAATTGTTTTTTGAAAAATAAACTCTTTTACTTCGTCATAATCAAGTATGTCTGGAACATTATTATAACCAAACCAGTCGGTCTTGTTGATTTCAAGACTAGGAGAAATTTTTTTAAATATCAGTAGATCATTACCGTTACGACCTGTATCGTTGACTATTTTTTTTAATTCATTGTAAATATGAATAGCTTTCTCTTTTTTTACTCTTTCGACCACTTGGTTATATACCAACCTTAGTGGATAAATTGTCTCAGATTCCATATCATCTAAACGAATAATTAAAAAACCTACCGACGATTTAACTACACTCGACATTTGCCCTTTTTTACTTAAGGGAATCTGGTTAATCTCTTCATAATTGTGATTATCATGACTAATCCAACCAATATCTCCACCATTTTTCGAAGACACAAGATCAGTAGAATAAATTTTAGCTAAATCAGAAAAATTGGCACCTTGTTTCAGTTGTTTTAGACAAAGATAAGCATCGTTTTCATTATTAGTCTGAATAATACTATAGCGTTTACGCGAAGGTATGATAAATTGCTTATAATTTTCATCATACCAAACTTGAAGTTCGCGTTCATCAACAGTAATTTTTTTCTTTATCGATTTAAAATCGATGGGAATATAAATCACTTTAAAAGCTTCTGGTAAAAAATAGTTTTTTTTATTCGCATGATATTTTATTTCAATTTCATTATTGCTTACAGTTTGTTGCTCAGATAAAGAATCGACATGAAATGTCGCCAAACGCGCTTCTCGAATTTGTAATGGTATTGTTAGTAGTCTATTAATTTCTTCTGGCAACAAAAAGTTACTATTACTAATATTTTCTATCACTTGTTGTGTAAGTAGTTTTTTACGTATTAAATCAGCATATTGCTTCGGGGATAACCCAAGATTTTTTAATATCAATTGAAATTTACTATTATCAAACTTCCTTTCTGTAAGGAAAGATGGAATCTCGACAATAACCTTTTTTATTCTATCATCACTAATGGTCAATCTAAGCTTATCTGCATATTCTTCTAAAAGAATTTCATCAATCAAACATGTAAGTACTTTCTTTCGTATATCGCTTTCATTATCTCTTAAATGAAATAACCGAGCATTACTCAATTCTCTCTGATGGTGACATGTCTGCTGAACCGCTTGTTCTAATTGTGTGTAACTGATTTTCTTTCCATTTACCATAGCTGCATAATTGCAGTTATTATCTCTTAGATAATATCCAAATCCATTTAAAGTTAATGTAACAATAATAAATCCTAAAATAGTTTTTGTCATGATACAGTTAATAGCTACACGTAGCTTGTCCCTCATATTTCATAAACTCCAGTCTAATAGATAATGAAAGACTGCACTTTCATAAACATAAAGAAGATATTCTCTTACTGTACCTTAAAAATTAATATGTATTAAAATTAGATAATCAACTGCTCTTATTTTTTTCTAATTGTATTAATTTTATAAAATATTTAAGAAATGATTATAGAGTATTTTATCAAAAAAATAATTATTCGATAATAGTTGAATTTAATAAAATAAAATGTACCGCTTATATGAAATGGTTAATAACTACCCGATTATCAAATTTATCTTTATTTAAACCAAATGTTGTGGATATTTTTAAAGGAAATTGTCCTATTAAATCATTTCTAATGTTAATTTTATGACACTCACTAATAGTGAATTTTGAATCACTTAAACTTTAGATGCTCTCGCAATTCAAGCAATTGCTATAAAACCTGACTCCATCTTTTGCTAAACTGAAAGAAAAGAATTTTCTAGAAAAGTTATCTTTTTCAATGAAAATGGATTCAATTTGAAAAATTTAATTAAGATCAGCTTTTAAGGTTTCTACTCTTTAGAATTAGTGTCTATTAACATAACAATTACTTTTACTTATATCATAAATTTTATCATAGTATGAAAATTATACTTGACTTTTAACCACTAAACGGCGCATTAAGTAATACTTATAATATGTTTTTAATTTAAAAAAGCTTAGTTATAAGCATTATTAAACAATAAAGCTTCTATATAGTAAGTAATTGAATCAATTTAATACGCTTTTTAATATCTTATATATTATCTATAATCACATTATAGAAAAGATAGCCAACTATTAAGTTAGTCTACTTAAAGAAGTATGTTAATGAACAATTAAATAACAAAAACAACATTTTATAATAATTCTTAATCAAAAAAAAAGAATTATTTTAAAGTTTAATATTTTATAAAAATCGAAATATTGAAATATCATTAAAAAATGATCATCATCAAAGCAAATTTGCTGATTGTTAAAATAAAATAAAGATGCGCTATCTCTTTTTTTTAATGGTGATGAGGTCACAAATACTGTTAACTATTATAGCGTATAAACAAATTAACATCTATCTATAGAGCAATTCTTTGGATTTAACCACCTAATTTCATTAAGCGACTTAATCCTGATTAACATCATCCTTAAGATAATTGATTTTTCGTTAAGAACATTCTAGAATATATTTTAATTGCAAGTTATCTACTATTTTAAATCATAAAAATAATCCATAATAAAAGAATACTTAAATAATTGGATTTGTTAATAATGATAAATTAGATACCCCCCCCTTATATTTATGGAGAAAAATATTTCAACGCTCTAGCTATAAAATTGCCAATTAATACAAAAAAAATGCTATAAGTATATTTAAATTTAAACCCTAAAAAATAAAAAAAATTACATAAAATAGGTTGTTGATAGAAAAATATTTAATTATTTACACTATTAACAAATATTTTTTATGAAAAAATAAAAAACGCAGCTTTATTGTTATAAAGTATAGATACTATAACTTATAAGTATGTAACGTAAAATTAAAAAAATTGTCTTTGCTAACTTTATCTACTTATTTTTAGGTAAGGTAAAAAATTAACTAAATTAATTAAAATGTCAATAAAAGAATCTGTCAAAAATTTAAAAGAACATTTTAAAAAAAATATATCATTTAATAAATAAATGAAAAATTTTTAAATTTAAATATTTTAATCACAGTAAGTATGTTTATACTATAATAGATTCTTGATCTGTGAGACAGTAAATCGGCTATTTTTTTAGATAAACAAATTGGTTAAACCTTTTTCAAATATTTTTATAATTTACTACCACACATTTTATATAAATTTTTTTTAAAAATATGTGAAAAATTCTGAACGATATACTTGGCTCCCCTGACTGGACTCGAACCAGTGACATACGGATTAACAGTCCGCCGTTCTACCTAACTGAACTACAGAGGAATAAAAAGAGTTATGATATTAACCATATTATAGAAAATCGTCAACACATAAATTACAAAAATATATTAATGTAATATAATATTTAAATTTTAAACATACTATATAACTGCAAGTAATAAAATATTTAAATTAAAGACATTCTACTTATAAAAAAAACTTTTAATTACTATTAAGTTTTAATGATATACCTTAAAAAGTTGTTCTGTGTTAAATATGTGGCTCAGTAAAATCTCCAAACGACATGATCAACTGATTTAATTTATTAGATGTAAATCTAATGTACAAAATAACAATTTATTATTAAATAATGACTTCTTGTGTTGTGTGATTGCACAAATGCATTGATGCTACTAAGTTGTCCTATAAGTAGATAACTATCTTGTCATTTTGTGTGTAATTTGCTTAATTCACAATTCTTAAAAAGAAGATTCTAAAAAATTATTATCAACAACAATCTTTTAAACCTCTTAAAAATTAAAACCTCAATAAAAAGATAGTTTAATCTTCAGATAAACTCCACATAAATCGAATCTTCAAAAAAAACAACTTAATGAAATTTAAATAAAGTGATCTTTTTTTAGATTAGAATCATCATTAAAGATCAGTGTTTGATAATCAATATCTCAAATAGAATGACAACCTTTAATAAATTAATTTATCAGTAATCAAGCGGATGACATAAAACTATTGTGTATTCCTCGATATTTTTTAAATCATAATCACAATATTCATGAATATTATTCGAAACTAACAAACACTATTCTCGTGATAAAACAATCGAAAATGTTTTTTTGATAAACATTAACTTAACTTATAAAAAAATAATAGCTCTTCTTTATTAGAAAGAACTTTCAATTTTAACATCATCGCTTCCATTATATATATGTTATGTTAATAATACTCGTTTATATTAAAATATCTTTTTTTATGAAAAAAGCTTTAACTTACAGATCTTCTAATTATAGTAGATTTTCTATAAAATGAGTTAATTGAGAAAAACATAATAGTAATTAAATAGCCTAACAGTTTTTAGCTTTTAAAAAGCTACTCTTATCTCCTCGCTATCACTATACGTTTCATCATCACGATGACTAGTATCTAGCAATATCTTCATAAAATCATTATTAATCACAACTATTATTTTTATTACAGAATGTATTAACAATAATATTGTTCTAATTTTACAAAAATAAATTACCTAAGAACACTAACGACTACTGTGATGCGGAGGACGAATATCTAAATCTTTGCCTACATCTCCTTTTAGAGGTACAGGCGGAATTTTGTAATCATCATTCTCTTTTGGAAACGTTATATTTGGCAAGCTATTAAGCTTATAAAGTGGAGGGCTGTTTAAGTAAAATTCTTTTCCAGCTCTATGGAATTTGTCATTCAGGTGCATATTACAAGCAGAAAGCAATATAATAAATAAAATACTAACGAATTTTACTAGATGTAATTTTTTCATCAAACCAATCACTTAGTCTCCTAATAAAGTATAAATAATTAGAACCTATTAGATTCTAACTAAGAATATACCCCCATCGTGGTTATCGAAAGTGTTGTTAAACAACAATAGTGTTAATTATTATTAAATTTAATGTTTTACAAATGCATTACGCCATATAAAATTAGTTTTACATAGTATAGCTTAAATACAGCAAAATATTAATGTTTTTTTAAGATCATTCGCACGCGTATACTTATTTCGAGGTGTAAATAAAAAAATCTACACATTTTCTTTTATAATTATATTTTTATTGCATATGTCATACTTTTTCCTCTTAGAGCCATAAACTTTAATGCGTTTGCATCATAACAATTTAACATTAAAATTATTCTGAACCAATTCTGGTATTTGCTTGACACACTTTATGTTCTCTATAGTTTTTTTTAATATCGATAATATTCTTTATCTCTTCTAGTCGAACAACAAGTTAGGTTATGTTATAACATAACCGATACAATATGATATATCGTAGAATATTTTAGATAAATTGCTATTTTCGGGCAATATCCCAATAACCGTTTCTGAGTAGACTGATTAGTAGATTGACTAAAAGATGACCTAATTTTTAGAAATCATAAGATTCCGCTATTATGAGATCTTCGATTAAATGATATACTTGAAAAGTGGCATTTATACCAATACCCGCAATATTTTAAAATTAATCTATCAATTATACTTAAAATTTACATCACTATATTACTTCACTATTTTTTAATAAAAGTAATAATCTCATTAATTATTTTAAGAAACGACACTATCGCAACACCATTACCAGTATAATAATAAATTATTTTTTTTAGATTAATTAAGACCATAATCTGATTTTATCCATAGGAATAACAAATCTAACTATAATCACGTAAAAGAATAGACTTTTCTCTACAAAATACAAGGTATTATATTTTTCGCTATCTATAAAAATTAGGATTTTTTTTAAAAAAAACCTGATGAATTAAAATTTTAAATGGTTATATTATTTACAGTATCCTTCTTGAAATCATATGGAAAAATAAAATTGAAACACAAGTAAGTTAAGTTATAATTTTATAGAAAAATTTTATAGAAAATGAAAAAATACTGATGCAGTTAATAACTATTGACTTTTTTAGAAAAACACCTCCCATCATGCTAAGATTGTCATCTTCATTATAGTGATAAAATCGATCTAATTAAAAATATCCATCAAATAAAAAAAATAAAGCAATTATGTATTTTATACATCAATCGACCGGTTCTTAACCAAAAAAAAACTCGATCATAATTTCAGACGGGGAGTCAACGATTTTTCTTAGTAAGCCCAACTTAAATAACAGAGAAACTCTTGCTATCAGTGGTATCTTTGAGATAGTCTAGCTAGAAAATGTTCTATATGTGCAGTAATAGTTTTCTCATTCACTAATTCAATAGTAAATCTTATCTTTTTTAAGACTGGAATAATCTATTCTAGATATTATTTATTTCTAAAATACTTACGTTGTTTCAAAAAAAAATATTTTTTAATTGAAAAGAAGCGTTTTGTATATAATCTTAAACATATTTATATTTTATCTTGTTGAGAGGAAGATCTAATTTCTTTTGTTCGATGTATTATCTAAGAACAGAGTCTTTAAATAAACCATTTATAACTATAGTTGTATTATTTAAACATCAACTACTTAAGCTTCAATATTACCGAGAAGGTCTCTTTTAATATTCATTAAAATGAAAAAAGTATTTAAATGTCAAGATTTGCAGCTTTTAATGCATTTTCTACGATAAACATACGACGCGGCTCTACTGCATCTCCCATCAGTGTAGTAAATAGTTGATCAGCTGCAATAGCATCTTTTACAGTTACACGTAACATATGACGACTATTGGGGTCCATAGTAGTTTTCCACAGTTGTTCTGGATTCATTTCACCGAGACCCTTATATCGTTGAATAGTAAGGCCATGACGCGATTCTTTTTCTAACCATTCTATTGCTTGCTCAAAATTAGCGATTATATGACGAGAACCATACCGTTCAATATAAGCATTTACTTTAATAAAGTTAATTAACTTTTTTCCCAATCTTGTTAACTTGCAATATTCTTGTTTATGAAAAAAACTATAATCTAATAAATAATCTGTATGAATACCGTGCGCAAGAACTGTCAGTATCGGCTCAAAAATTTGATATTGACTATTTTTATTTACTTTATAGGTATAATTATTTCCTTGCTTTTCATTACGATTTAGTAACGTTACCAGAGAAGCTATCCAAGTTCTAACCTCCTCTTCCTGACTAAGCTGACTCTTAGTTAAAATTGGGTGGTAAATTAACTGGTTAAGGAGAGATGCAGGAAAACGAAGATTCATGCAACTTATCATCTTTTGTATTGAATAATACTCAGTCAACAGATTTTCGAAGAGCTTTCCAGATAACGCAGGAGTATGTTTGTTAAGGTAAAGTGTAGCCCCTTCTGTTGCTACCTTGATCTGATATTGCTCCATAGCCTCATCGTTTTTTATATATTGCTCCTGTGTACCCTTCTTAACTTTATAAAGTGGTGGTTGAGCAATAAACACATGTCCACGTTCAACAATTTCAGGCATTTGACGATAAAAAAAAGTTAAGAGAAGAGTACGTATATGCGCACCATCGATATCAGCATCTGTCATAATAATAATATTATGATATCGAAGCTTATCTGGGTTATATTCTTGACTCCCAATACCACAACCGAGAGCTGTAATTAACGTAGCGAGTTCTTGAGAAGCAAGCATTCTGTCAAAACGTGCTTTTTCAACATTAAGAATTTTTCCTTTTAATGGCAATATTGCCTGATTTTTACGATTACGACCTTGCTTAGCTGAACCTCCAGCGGAATCGCCTTCTACCAAATAAAGCTCCGATCTCGTGGGATCGCGTTCCTGACAATCTGCTAGTTTACCGGGTAAACCAGCTAAGTCTAACGCTCCTTTACGACGCGTAATTTCACGAGCTTTGCGAGCAGCTTCACGTACTCTGGCGGCATTGATGATTTTACCTACTACGATTTTAGCATCATTAGGATTTTCTAGAAGAAATTCTAGTAGTCTTTCATTCATCATCGACTCTACTACCGATTTAACTTCAGAAGAAACCAATTTATCTTTCGTTTGAGATGAAAACTTCGGATCGGAGAGTTTAACAGAAACAACGGCTATCAGTCCTTCCCGTGCATCATCTCCGGTTGTGCTAACCTTAGCTTTCTTACTATACCCTTCTTTATCCATATAGGAATTCATCGTACGAGTCATAGCAGCACGAAAACCAGCTAAATGAGAGCCACCATCGCGTTGAGGGATATTATTTGTAAAACAGTAAATATTTTCCTGAAAACCGTCGTTCCATTGTAAAGCAACTTCTACACTCACAGGTGCATCTGAAGAAAAAAAATAAAAAATATTTGGATGAATCGGTTTTTTGTTGATATTTAAATACTCTACAAAAGCCTTTATTCCACCTTTATATTGAAAATGATCTTCTTTATCATATCGTCTATCATATAGACGGATAGACACCCCAGAGTTTAAGAAAGATAGTTCACGTAAACGTTTTGCTAAAATTTCATATTGAAATTCAATGTTATTAGTAAAGATAGCATAGCTTGGCCAAAAACGCAGAGTAGTGCCAACTTGGTCAGTTTTTCCGACAACTGTTAGCGGTGATTGTGGAACACCAAAATGATAAGTTTGTTGATGTATTTTACCTTCACGCTTTATTACAAGATCAAGTTTTTCTGATAAGGCATTTACCACTGATACCCCAACACCATGCAACCCTCCAGAGACTTTATACGAGTTGTCATCAAACTTCCCTCCTGCATGTAGTACAGTCATGATAACTTCAGCCGCAGATATACCTTCTTCCTCATGAATCCCGGTCGGAATTCCTCGACCATCGTCTTTAACAGAAACAGAATTATCTTTATGTATCTGTACCACGATCTCTTTACAGTAACCAACGAGAGCTTCATCAATTGCATTATCTACAATCTCAAAAACCATATGATGAAGACCAGTTCCATCATCAGTATCGCCAATATACATCCCTGGACGTTTACGTACTGCATCTAGCCCCTTAAGTACTTTGATGCTTGAAGAGTTATAAGAACTTGACATCACGACTTCCTGCCAATATTTGTATTCATATTAGCAGTTAATTCTGCGTTTTTCGACATTGAATCTTGCCTTATATTAAAATCACAATATGAAAATATAGCTTTTATAATCTATCCTAATAAATTAATTACTAGGATAGATATTTCAAAACTCTATATTTTTAACTCTGAAGAATATATTTTCCTAAATGATTAGGTTACATGGATTTCTTTTCTCTAAAAGTTTTAGATTATGCGTAATTTTTTAATATAAATACTACGCTCATTTAAAAAAAAATATATTTTTCATAAAGTTACAAAAAAAATAGAAAAATAAATTGTTCTACTTAAATGCCTGAATCTTAAAAAATATTAGGTCTTAAAAATATACTCATGAAGTATGTACTTGCATTCAATAAAAAAAACAAGGTAGCAGACCTAAAAATATTATGTGTATGCTTCACTATTTAAATATAGGTATCAATCTAAATGACAAAACCAATGAAACACATAATTATACGCTTCTCTCGTTAATTTAATAAAGACAGTCATTTTCTTGTTAAAACAATAGAAACTTAAATTCATTAGCTAAAAATGATAGTAGCTACACAAAATATTATTATAAATTCATAGACAATGACATGTAGTGAACACTATATTTATATTTACACATAATCATACTGAGCTTGTTCTGTAGTAATTTATGTTTTCTGTTTTAGATTATAATTCTTTGTAAAATAATCACTTTCCAGTAATTCAAATATCTAATAAAAACTATGTCCTAAGAGCAAAATAAGTAATGGATTTTAAATTTCCGATAACCGCATGAAGCAATGTTGATAAAATAAATCACGTATATTAACCAACTTTCTGAGATTAATCTAATAATTAATAATTAAATTATTAAACAAAAAAATATGATCTATTAATCTCAACAAAACAGGGAAGATAATATCTAGAGCTAGAATACAATAGAAAATTTTAATTAAATCTACTTAATAATTTTAGTAGAGTTAATCACATCAACTCATAAACACCCTGCTTTAATTAATGAGTTTTTATTTATGATAAAATACTAGTGATTCTTAATTAAGAAAAGATGCTTAATAATTATTTTTATCAACCTTGAGTTCTTAAATTTCTTTAGAAGCCCAATTAAGTTTATTTATCAATAATCATTGAAGGAATTCGAAATAACTATCAGCATAATAAATGTTTTTGAATGGTTAAATTGTTTTTAATATATCTAAGTTTGGTGCTATTTATTAATATAATAACAACTAAAATAAGCAGCGTAAAAAAATAATTACCTAAACACTTCATGCTAGTTAGAAACTGCATGTTAACTTGCGTTAACACTATATAATTATGACTGAATTGTTGGTAAAATCTTTTTCGCTTTGTTTCATTTAGTTAATAACTATAACAACAATATTATCTAATTATATAAATCTCTGTTTTAATTTTTTTTAAAATCTTTTTTTTCTGTCTCAATCAAAAAAAATAAGTAGCTTAATTAAGCTTTATCAAAAAAAAACAATAAAATCTACATGTTATCTGTAAATTGTAGAGGAAAATATATACCGAAACTTTATTTGCATATGTTGTAAGAAATTATAAATAAAGATTAATTTAACTTCTTAAAGTTTATTAATTAATAACCATCTTGTCAAGATATATTGTTATACATCAACTTTTTAGCATTTAAATGTATAAAATATATCTATATAGCTTTAAAACTCTTACTCAAGAAATAATTATTGAAATAGAAACAACATTATGAAAAAATAACTAAAGCATTAGTACATACTTTAAATTTAACCTTCAAATTACTGTGAAAATGTAAAATTATTTGACGTTAAATTATAAATAAAAATACTTATATTAAAACACTTGTAATCTTTGAAATGATCAAATGAAAAAACGATTTCGTTGGAATTTAAAATTGAAATATCCAATAAATTAAATAATACATCCAAGTTAAATGTAGTATATTGTATCTAATTATTATCATTATGATAATTTTAATAAAAATATGCAGATAATAAATCTAATTATGGTGTTAATTAATTTGCAAGTTATAAGTGATTACTCTCTATCTTCATATTAAAATGTATTTTTAATGCATTGCAATCTATATAACTTTATCTCCACTAAAATGAAAACATAATTTCTACCTAATTCAGAAAAACACGAATGAACGGATAAAACAAGCTATTTAATTAATATGATAAACGAAATGATAAACGAATATAATTAGTTATATATTTTTCCATTCAGTTGTTATTTAATTAAGTTATAAACATATTAGTTTTTAGAGATTGAAAAAATTTACAATAATTATAAGCTCCTTAAATGATCGTTTATTAAATAACTTAACTATAAAATTTTTAGTCAACAATAAAGATGTAAATATCAAACAAAAGAAATACAACACTGTTTAAACAGTACCTGCTTAAAGCATTATTATACTAATTTTGTGAAATTAAGTTAAATATATTTTAATATTTATGAGGTTTTTATTGTATGAAAACTGTAGGTATTTTTTTTGGTAGTGATACGGGAAATACTGAAAATATTGCTCAAATAATTCGAAAACAACTTGGTTATGAAAACACTGATATTTTTGATATAGCTAAAAGTACTGAAGAAGACTTAGAACGCTACGATTCTCTTCTGTTCGGAATCCCAACTTGGTATTATGGAGAAGCCCAGTGTGATTGGGACGAGTTTTTTCCTACTTTAGAAAAGATGGATTTTAAAGGAAAGATTGTTGGACTATTTGGTTGTGGAGATCAAGAAGATTACGCAGAATATTTTTGTGATGCATTGGGGATTCTATGGAAAATAATTGAACCCAAGGGTGCTAAAATGGTAGGTTATTGGCCAACAACCGGCTATCATTTCGAGGAGTCTAAAGGACTTTTTGATAACCATCATTTTGTTGGTCTGGCTATTGATGAAGATCGTCAACCAGAACTAACAACAGATCGTATTACTAACTGGGTTAAAAAAATTAAACTAGAGATGAATCTTACTTAAAGCATTGACGAGCTATCATCGTTATTTACACATAAGATATTTTTTCGATTTATTTTTACTGTCATCATGCAACGTCAAAACAAATAACTCTTAAACTGTTTATATATAAAATATTTTTAGATAAAATATATTTTTATTTGTCGGTATAATAATAAATTAATATTCTTTGTTTTTTTAGTACACTTAACAAACTAAAAATCAGTTATAAAAATCATTATGCAATAAGTAAGTAGTTAATAACTATATCATCTTTATGATCATCGATCTCATCATAAAGCAATTGCTTTAAACAATTTCTGATTTATTAAATCAAGTACGGTATTAATGAAAATTAAAAAATTATAGAAAAAACACAAAATCACTAGCACTCTCCTAGTGCAGAGTATATAATATAAACTAGATCTAAGTGCAAAAAAAAAGCTTTTTATAAGTAGAGTTTGTTTTCCTTCATTAATTTTGTTTTTAGCAAGAGTAATTAAATATAACAAATTATGTTAATTTATCTATAATATTAAAAGAAATTTAATAAAAATTAATTTTCTAAATGCTAAATAAGACAAATCCAAGTTTACAAATAAAGTTAGTTAAAGTTAATAAACAGACTCGCTTGTCGTTATAAATTAACGAATCAAAAAAATGCAATTATTAAATAGTAAGATAACATCCAACAATTATAGTTGATTAGAAAAGACACTTAAAGTTAACCTTTAATCAACATGTAATACTTAAAACAGTATAAATATAAATTCACATAAACATCTCAATCTAACTAGCTATAATTGTCTTACCTGTTTATAGTTTATAAAAATTAATATTCTAATAAATTTTTTTTATTTGGAATCATTAAAATACTTTTATATTCTTTTAACTCCAAAATAGTTATGCTTTTTCTAACAGAAAATTCGATAAAGAAGGTGTTTTATAAATACAGTGCAATTTTAATATTGTACAGACATAAGAATCTATCTATTTTAAATTGTTAGTGTTTCTTTTAAGTTATTTAATAGCATCAAATTGCTTCATGCCTATTTTTTATATATTGTCGATCGGAATCATTATAATCAAATAATTAGTTCCAATTAATTAATAATTGAGTTAAAGAATTTTATATTTTCGACTTTGGTAGTAAATCAAAGCATGAATACATACAAAAAAAAGATGAATTGTCTTTAAATTTTTCACTATTCCTTCATTTAGCTTGAATTAAGAGCATGATGATATTAAGATAATATCTTATTTAAATGCTGTTTTCAGTAATTAAGAAAAAATTTTTGAAATGGATATTAAATCGAGTTTAAGAAATAGTATTTTAGACACATTGTCTCATCATAAACATAGCTTAATAAGAGTCATTTTTATACAACTCTTTAAAAAAGGTAGCTCATTAACCATTTATTTCTCACCATAATCCTACCGTTAATAACGAAATCTGAACAATAACACAAACATTAAATCAACTAAACATAACCTAACTAATTAACTTGTGCAGTAAAAAATACGATCAATATTTTTAACCGTTTAAACCATCATCCTATCATTAAAAAAAATCTATAAAAGTGGTTCACTAGAAAGAAGTAATCTTGAAAATAATATAAATCCAATTAAAAACATTAGCCTTATTGTCTCATGAATGCACATAAATACTTTCCATTGTTCATTGTTTAATTTCTGTGATTCTCTCTTAAAGTTCTCAATTAAAACTATAATAGAAACCTTAAAAATAGAAAACTCCGATTTTCTGCCATCGATTATTTTCAGGAGTTTAAGCTCTATCAGTCAAAGATATAAGCTTATTCATAAATAACGATATTATCTTCTTACTAAATGGAGAGAAGATAGTATCTTTAACTTTATTTTAATCCATGTTAATTTTTTTTGTAAAAATTCAGTATTATAAACTCACCACTATAAGTTTATTTATTTAATCAACATACTCGATTAAAAAAACTCAAAAAAACTAATAGTTCTCTTTTTTTTCAACTAATCTTCCAGATGACGTTAACTTTGTTATTCAGTAATCATTATTTACCTAGCACATTATCCGAATCCATAAAAATACGACTTTTAGCATCGCGAATGTTCGTTCAGCAATATTATAGATACAAATAGTCCCTATTTAGATTACTTTTTTTTTGTAGATAACAGAGTTTATCTTTATCCAAAATAAACATTTACTACTAACATTTCATAGATGTTAATTGCTAATTAATATCGATATCTCAACATAGTTTATAGTATCTTGGCTTCATCTTAATTATAATGTCAAAATTTAAGATATCATAATGTGCATTAAAACTTTTAGTCAAATCTAAACTCAGTAAATAGTCATTAGAAAAAACAATTTCTTCGAATCTTTATTCGATAGCAAATTTAAGACTATTAAAAATAAAACAGATTTATTTAACTTTATCAATGATATAAAAAAATAATTTAAGCATCTTTATCTTTACTACGTTATTCCATGATACTAGATCTGCTTTTTCGATTTTTTAGTTCAATTAGCACATTTGTCTTTTTAGTTTGAAAACAGAATAACATAAAGCAAATAAAACACTTTACTAACAATCAACAATATTTAAAATCACGAGAATGATTTTTGTTAAAAAAAGCTAAATCAAGATTAAACCAACGAAGATAAAATCGCCTAAACTGACTAATAACCCAATTGTTTATTATCTTGTGTTGATTTAGATCATTTATTTTAATTTTGAGAAATGCGCATAAAGTATGCTAATAAACATCAATCTCAATACTAAAAAGTTTAAACAATAATAATAAAAAAATTACATGAGACTTTATATTAGTATAAATATAATTATATTTCAATGATACCGGCATTCTACCAAAATACTATCCACGCTATAGAAAAAAATTTTAAAAAATTTAGCGTTTTAACTCTAAAAGAATAAAAACCAATGATTTTTGATTGTATGTTATTCGGAAACATATTATTTAAGTAATAAAATTTTAAATATGCGTTATTTGTAAGAAAAAAGCAGTGTATATCCTATAACACTTTTAGTAAACCTCTTTACTCATACTGAAAAGTTTAGTCACAGTATGGAAAGCATCATTATTATTTTTCTTATTTGTTTCGATGACACCACTGTCATCTGGACACAATTCTTGTATTTTCTTTACATTTAATCCTGTTAAGGATTAGATGTAAATAGATGTAATATAAAATATTATTTTTTTTCTTTATATACACAAGCTTCAATAAATATATTAAAAAACTACAAAAACAAGAGCAGAATTAAATTTTAATCTTTAATAAAAAATATCCTTTCTACAAAAAAATTAATCATTCTAATTCATTATCTTTTATATAAATCTGTAATATAGTTTTCTGAGTCATGTATACTTCAGAATTGGCTATCTAAAGGATATAAAATATTTATTTAATAAATAAATTTTTAAAAAGTAGATTTGTAGAACAATATTCTTAAAATATTTAAGATCTCATAAGTTATGAGATAATGATGTTTTTGAATATTATAGCAATAATTTTTGTTTAAATGCATGTCTAGATAATTTCATCTTCGAACAATAATTTATTAAAAAAATCACCGAATATGAGTGTTGTAGAACATAGACCTATTATTTTCAGAATTTAAAATTTCACTTAGAATTATCACACCTGCTATTTTGTTACAATAAGCTTATTTATTCTTTTTCAAACCTTTAGTTAGGCATTTATCTTAAATTGATAAAAACATCAATCTAAAAAAAATAAAAATTTATCCATTAGATTTTTTTTCTAAACAAACAATTTTTTTTAAAATTAAACATTTAAATTAAAATAATAAACTAATGAAAAAGTTATAAACAATCAACTTAACTTCTTCACACTGTACTAGCATAATACAGACTGCAGTCATGTAAGTTGATAAATCTCTATTACTACAATAATAATTGAAAATATTTGTAAAATATGACTTAGTCAATGTCATGTATTTCATGATAGATTTTTTAAATATGCTACCTTAAAATTCAAACAACGCTCTATCCATCAAAAAAACCCGAATCGGAAGGTTAAACAAAAAAACTTATTGCGCAAATAAATTATATTTATAAGTCTTTTTTTATTATGTAGAATATTTTAAAAGTGTTCGATTAAATTTACGACAACAAATATTATCGACGTGTAAAGTTTTAAAGAAACTAAATATAACATCAGATAACTCTTATAGATGATGATCTACGTTGATAAAATACTTTTCACAGAAAAGAACAATAAGTATTTTGCTATGACAAAAAAGATCATTAAACCATATTAAAATAAATTAATTAATAACACCTGTTACTATACTGTTTTATCTAAAATAGATACTAAATTAAATCAATATATTAACAAATATATTTTAATCACAACATTCAGTTATTATCTAAAAAAGATGATAAATTTAAATTAAAGAACGAAGATAGTAATGTTTATTGTTTAAATTAATGATAGCTAATTGTTATTGAATATATAATTTTTTTTAAAGTTAATTATCATTTTCAATAGAAAACTTTGTATCACCCTTGTAAAGAAGAAGATATCCCCCTCATTCCTGCTCTACAATATACTAATCAGAAGCAACAATAGTTGTTTTTTTTATACTGTTTTGTAATGTAGTCTTACGCCTAAATCTTAATATATTTTACAACTGTTAATCATAAAAACTAAATTTAGCTTTACCTATGATTATCTCAATAAAGTTAAGTTTCTATACTATTTGGCGTATTAGCAATCTTAATATCTTGACATAGTTAACATTAAACTAAAAAATTATTACGTAAATTATATATTTTAAATAAATACTTTTTCCGTGATGCAACTACAACTCTAAAAATTTACCTTTAACGCAAGAAATATAAAGTTCATATAAACACAGTGCATTTAATAAACTAATTATCAATTAATAAGTAGGTTTTACTTGATAGGTCAATAATTTTTTATATAAATTAAAAAAGATAAAACAATATTACTGACCTTTTAATAACTGAACATATCACCGAATATTTTATCAAAAAAATATTTTTTTGGTTATTTCTTCCACCCTTAAAAAAAATTAACATATAAATTTTTTAAACAATATATTAAAAAGATTTTATACAAACATCTAACTTATTTATTAATTCATTTAATTATAATAATGCAATTATGCATAATAGTAACTTGTTTAAGTTAAAAAATATAGTTTAATTATTAATTCATAAAACTGATTTTTTATTAAAATACGAAAAAGCATATTTTTGCATATGAAAATATAATATACACTTTATATATAAGAGCGGAAAGTATAAAATAATGGGATTATCTAGTAAGTGATTACCTGTAATAATTTACACTATAACACTAAAGCCAACTTTTATTGCACTAATCATGCACATCATTAACTTTTTTTAAATTTTAGTGATATTTTTTCGTCAATACTTAAATCAACACAATACAAAAGTAAAAAAATAGTTATTACAAGCTTATTTTTTACTATAAAACAAGCACAAAATATTTTTCAGTTTAATATCCTTAAGCTTTATAAAGCTTTCGGAAATAAATGAGATTTTAAACTATAAAAAAACAACTTATCAAAAAAAATCTACTTAATAGCGACATTTTATTTAAAATCTCTAATATATATACTGTAAAAGACTTTACAATATTAAGAAAAAACATGCTATTAACATGATAACATATAAATATAATAATATTTATATGTTTATTGCGTTAACCTACTTCATTGAGATGATTAATTCCTAAATTGTTTTCAGAGAAGTCCATCTTTAAAAACTATAATTCTCTCCTTTGGTAGAAAACATCTAGCATCACCATACTGTGATTAAGGAACAAGGCAATGGCTGTGCAAAAAAAGAAACCTACTCGCTCTAAACGAGGCATGCGTCGATCTCACGATACTTTAACTACTTCTACTTTGTCAATAGATAAAGTATCTGGAGAAACGCATCTACGCCACCATATCACAAATGATGGTTTTTACTGTGGCAAAAAAGTAGTTTCCTAATAATTTTTTTTTAAAACAATAAATACATTGAGACGTTTAATTCTTTCTCTAGATGTTATGGGCGGCGATTACGGACCTAAGGTAACAGTGCCTTCAGCTTTGAAGGCTCTACTTTTATATCCTAAACTTGAACTATTACTTGTTGGAAATCCCACCAAAATACATCTACTACTAAAAAAAACTAATTCCATATTACGTAAACGGATAACTGTTATTGCTGCTGAATCGGTAATTGCTAACGATGCTAAGCCTTCTAGCGCTATCAGAACAAGTCGCGGAACTTCTATGCGTATTTCACTAGAGCTTCTTAAAGAAGGTCAAGCCCAAGCATGCATCAGTGCCGGAAATACTGGTGTTCTAATTGGACTAGCAAATATTATACTTAAACATATTAATGGTATTAGACGACCTGCATTAATGGTAACCTTACCTAACAAAAAACAAGGAAAAACACTCCTATTAGATGTCGGAGCTAATATTTCCTGCGACAGCGCATCACTAGTGCAATTTGCAATTATGGGTTCGGTTATATCCGAACATCTCATGAAAATCCCATACCCGCGCGTGGCCTTATTGAATATCGGTGTAGAAGAAAATAAGGGCCTTAGTCCCATTCAACATGCATCAGCATTCTTACGAAATACTCCTGTCGTTAATTATATAGGATATCTAGAACCTAATGAATTATTAACAGGAAAAACCGATGTCTTAGTTGTTGACGGTTTTGTTGGCAACGTTACATTAAAGACAATGGAAGGAATAATAAGAGTATTTGCATCATGCATTAAACCCTCTAGAGATAACAAAAAACAAAGTTTCCTAACCCAATTAAGTATGCAATGGATACAACGTTATCTTGTTCATCAATTTGATCAACTGCATCCTGATCAATATAATGGCGCTTGCCTAATTGGTTTACATGGTGTCGTTATTAAAAGTCATGGTGCAGCTAACCAACATGCGTTCACTTCTGCTATAGAAAAAGCAATACAAACAGTGGAACATCAGATTTCACAACGGATAGCTGCACGCTTAGATGAGGTACTACCCAAAGAGTGATTAAGTATTTATGTTTACAAAAATTCTCGGTACTGGAAGCTATCTTCCAGAAGACATCCGATCTAATGCCGATTTAGAAAAAATGGTAGATACATCGGATGAGTGGATTCTCACACGCGCTGGTATTCGTGAACGCCGTATTGCTAGAATTGATGAAACTGTCTCTTCAATGGGATACAACGCTGCTGAAAAAGCATTAACTATGGCAGGTATTCCTGCAGAAAAAGTTGGAATGATTATCGCAGCCACAACATCATCAAATCATGCTTTTCCAAGTTCCGCATGCCAAATTCAACGCGATCTTGGTATTCGTGACTGTATCGCCTTTGACTTAGCGGCAGCATGTGCCGGTTTTATTTATGCGCTAAGCATAGCTGATAATTATATTAAAAACGGTTCTGTTAAATATTTGCTAGTAATAGGATCTGATATTTTAAGTCATACTTTAAACCCCAAAGATCGCGAAACGCTCATTCTCTTTGGCGATGGTGCTGGTGCAGTAGTACTAGGTCCTTCTTCTGAACCAGGCATCATTTCCACCCACCTTCATGCTAATGGACGCTATGGTGACTTACTGACACTTCCTTATCATGACCGTCTTAATCCATCTAAATCTGCTTATTTGACTATGTCGGGTAGTGAAGTATTTAAAATAGCCGTTACTGAACTTGCCTTAGTCGTCAAAGAAACTCTGTTAGCCAACCAAATCAAACAAGATGAAATTGATTGGCTAGTACCCCACCAAGCTAATCTACGAATTATTACTGCTATAGCAAAACGCCTAGGGATTAGCATGAAAAAAATAATTATCACTCTCGATCGACACGGTAATACATCTGCCGCGTCCATTCCCCTCGCGCTAGATATAGGAATCCGGGATCAACGAATTAAACCTGGACATCTAATTCTACTAGAAGCATTTGGTGGAGGATTTACATGGGGTTCAGCACTCTTACGATTTTAATAAAAAAGAAAAAATATGAAGATTTTCGGTATGGTGTTTCCAGGGCAAGGTTCTCAAGAAGTAGGTATGTTGACAGAATTGGCAACACATCACAAAATAATTAAAGCAACATTTTCGGAAGCCTCTGATATCATTAAGTATGATTTATGGAAGCGAATACAGAAAGGACCCTCGGAAGAGCTCAATAAAACCTGGATAACTCAGCAAGCATTATTAACTTCATCAGTCGCTATCTGGAGACTTTGGCAACAACAAGGAGGACAGCCTCCATCGATAATGTCTGGACACAGTCTTGGAGAATATTCAGCTCTAGTCTGCTCTGGTTGTCTAGAATTTAAGGAGGCAATTACCCTCGTCGGAATTAGGGGTAAATTAATGCAAACCGCTGTACCAACCGGTATAGGTTCCATGGCGGCTATTATCGGTCTAAATAGCGATATTGTTTCTTCTGCTTGCAAAGAAGCAGCTCAAGGACAGGTAGTGTCACCGGTTAATTTCAATTCACCAGGTCAGGTGGTTATCGGAGGTCATAAAAAAGCAGTAGAACGTGCTAGTTTAGTTTGCAAGAAAGCGGGAGCAAAATATGTACTTCCTCTATCAGTTAGCGTGCCATCTCATTGTATATTAATGAAACCCGCTGCACAAAAATTAGCCAAAATACTAAAAGAAGTTACATTTCTCACGCCTAAAATCTCGGTCATCAATAATGTGGATGTGCGAATAGAAAACGAACCAACTGCTATCCGTCAAGCTCTAGTACGTCAATTATATAATCCAGTACGCTGGACAGAAAGTATCCAGTATCTAGTTAGCCAAGGTGTAGAAATGTTGTTAGAAATCGGACCAGGGAAGGTGTTGACTGGACTTATAAGACGAAGTGACATGAATATTCTGAGTGCAGCGGTCAATGACCCCACCTCACTGGCTATAGCAATAAAACGATAAATTTGAGGCACAAATGAGCTTAAAAGGTAAAATAGCATTAGTAACCGGGGCTAGTCGCGGGATCGGACGCGCAATCGCAGAAACTCTAGCTTCGCGAGGAGCAACAGTAATTGGAACAGCTACTAGTCAGTCAGGTATTACTACTATTAATAGCTATTTAGGAAAAAGTGGCACAGGAATGCATTTAGATATATCTAATGATATTGCAATTGATATTTTTTTTAAAAAAATGCTTGCAGAATTTGGCGATACAGATATATTGGTTAATAATGCAGGTATTAGAAGCGATAATCTACTTATGCGAATGACAAAAGATGAGTGGCATTCTATTCTTAATACTAATTTGACTTCTCTATTCTATATGTCAAAAGCAGTAATGAGGGCGATGATTAAAAAACGATATGGTAGAATTATTACTATAGGTTCTGTTATTGGTGCTAGTGGTAATGCCGGGCAAGTAAATTATGCTGCTGCAAAAGCAGGTATAGTTGGATTTAGTAAATCGCTAGCCCGAGAAGTTGCTTCTCGATGTATTACAGTAAATGTAATAGCGCCTGGATTTATATCAACCGAGATGACTCAAACATTGACAGATGAGTACCGCGCCGACATCTTGTCACAGATTCCAGCAAACCGTTTTGGTTACTCAAAAGAAATCGCTTATGCTGTCGCTTTTCTATCCTCTGAAGAGGCAGGATATATCACTGGCGAAACAATACATGTCAATGGTGGAATGTACATGCTCTGAACAGCGAAAACAATCATTTACATTGTTTTTAGTAAAAACCTCAAAATAGAAAAATGTGGTTTAACTAACCGGAAGTAAGTTCCCTTTCGATCCAAATTTATACACTATGAAAACCATCGCGTAAGCGAGTTTTGACAGGAAATTTAAGAGTATGAGCACTATCGAAGAACGCGTTAAGGCAATCATCGCTGAGCAATTAGGTGTAAAAAAAGAAGAAGTTGTTAACAATGCTTCGTTTGTTGACGACCTCGGCGCTGATTCTCTTGACACTGTTGAACTGGTTATGGCGCTGGAAGAGGAGTTCGACACCGAAATTCCCGACGAAGCAGCTGAAAAAATTACTACCGTACAGGCAGCAATTGATTTTATTCAAGCTAGCTCTCAGTAAATAAATCGCCTAGGCGGCACTCGACCGCCTAAACTTTTCTCTATTATATTTATTTTATATATTAATATTAGTTAATATAACATTATAATAGTTAATGATATTTAATGAAAACGTAATTTTTTTTACTAAAAATTCTAATTAAGAGTCTTTTGTTTATTTATCAGATCCATTACTTCTTTAGAAATTAAAAACTTGTCGTCTAATTTTGAGTTTTTAACTAATCATTGAAGAAAATTGATTTTTATCACATTATATAAGACTATCAAATCCTTATTTCACTTAAACATTTTTATAACTTTATGGATTTTAAGCATATTAATTTACAGGATATTGAATTTTTCATATAAACTTATTAAATAGTTTTACCTTCCTGCGATACTCGTCAAATAACGCTGATTAATTTACAATTTCATTAGAATCAATACTCTAAATAAACAAAAAAAATTTATCTATAATACATTTCTTAATTAATCTTTGTTTTAATAAAAAAGATAAATAAACCATCTTTATATTATGAAAATATATAAAACACCTAGTTTATAAATTTTACTATTTAAATACAGATCCTGTAATAATTTTTGTTTTAACAATAAACATTTTTTTATATTTAATAAAAACCGTTACTTGTATTTTTAATTTAATGTAAATGCCACTCCTATATTAAAATTAATCGACGATTAATAGATAAAAAAATATCTTAAATCAATATTAAACATCGATTCTTACTAATATTAGTATTCTGTGCTCCTAACGCATAAGAAAAAGATTTTCTAAAAAATAAAAGAATACTACATCAATATGATTAACACTAAATTTAAAAAAAAAATGATAAAACTTTTAAAGTTTTAACTATAATTAGATATAACTTTTTATTTACTCTAATAAATTCAAAATTATTAAAATATAGGTAAAAGAAATAGTATGGTGACTACCGTATCTTTAAATCTTTTAATAAGACAATAAAAAAAGATATATGTAATAATTAAAGAAAAAAGCTATCTTTATGCTTGAAAAATCTTATGATATTCTATGTACATCTTAAGAAATTAGTATGAAGAAGAAATTAGATTCATATTAATTAAGCAACTTAAATCAAAAACCTATTAATAATAAAAAAGATTCGAAATAATAAACTTTATATAAATCAAAAATAAATCTATTATTTTAAAGTATAAATATATCTTTAATAATTTATATTCACATTATGCCACTCATAAATTCAATTAATTTAGATTCATGCTTTATTTAAAGTTTTTTTCTAACTCTATAATTTAGAATAAAAAATTCTAAACTTAAAAAATATTAAAAGTATATTAATCATTTAACTACTTAAATAAGATATCTGATGAACATTTATTTTTTATGAAACATTATATTCACAAGACAAACCTATATATTATTTTAATTTTTTATTTTATATAAAAAACATTAACGTACAATATTACTATAAATGTATATAATAAATCTTCAACAATTTTACTGTATAGAAAATCTAAGAAACAAGAAAGATCAAAAATTCGATTAAAAACACTATTTCATAAGCATTATACTTGTAAGTTGTTATATATTTATAATACTGTTATTTTTTTTGAATTTAAAGATCAAAAAAAACAATTTTAAGGTTACAATTACAGTAAAATTTCTAAAGAAATTAGGTTATTAACAATATACCTCAACACGCCAGAAACGATAATATTAAAAAATATTTTCTATAAATTCGTAAAGGTTAAAAACCTATATTTTATATATTAATGTTTCTGTGAACAATTAAATCTTTATAAAACTTTATGTCAAGTTACAAGCCAATTTGTTAAAAAAAATAATTAAATAATGCTACAAACCATACAATAAGCATTCTTGTGTTATAAAATCAATGTTTTCTTGTATAATGAGCATTATATGAAACAAAAGCTATTTCTCTTTATGGCAAAAAATTACAATCAAATTATTTACTACCAGGTATAACCAAGTTCATAGAAGTATTTGACGCTCCTGATGTAACTTTAGCCTCTCCTTTAATAGCCATATAGGTTCGTCTTATGAATAAATTGTCATACTTGTATCATCCATACGCGCCTATTCGCTTTACGATTCTAATGGAAAAAGAGAAAAAACATTACTGCGAGATGACAACCGAAATAGTTAAAAATATTTCACTTACGCCCAAGAAATCTATAGAAAGTCTCTATGCTGTAATTGATTTAAGTATACATCAACACCTTGCAAAACAACTAGAGGATAACTTTGCTGCTCGCGAAACTTGCTTATGGCAATCCTGTATAAAATTTAAACATCTGTTTGATGTAAGTTGCTACCCTAATACTATTAAATTACAACTGGACCTAATGCATCAAGCTAACGGTGGTGTTCTTATTATTGGAATCCACTCTTTTATCAAAGAGTCTATTCTACGGATGCAACTCAAACAAATGATTTTACAACAACGATGTGATTGGTTCACACTAGATAATCGCAACAATCCCTTAGTACTTTCAACTCCTTTAATGCCACCTGATTTACAACTAATAATCCTTGGAAATAGAAAAAAATTAGCTGATCTCGGTTTAGTGGGGAAGGATCTTTTTAGATTCGTTCTTTACGGCGAATGTGTATCCGAACTACGCGTTACTAAAATTAAATATATAAAATCATGGTATTCCTGGGGTCAATATGATCACTAAGACGAAAGATTTTTCTGCTATAAATAAAAATGCCTGGCTAACCTTAATACGACAACTCATACGTCATATAAATGATCAATATCATCTACCGCTATGCTCTCAATGGCTTACTTGTATTCTAAAAGACGCAGCAATTTATACTTTCTTAGAATGATTAAGGGTTACGCCATTGTCTACGAGTGAAAAAAACCTATGGTGCGAAATCTGTTTCAGAAAACGAATACAGGAAGAGATCATGGAAGGTCAGATTATAATGAAAACTCAGGAACAAGTTATATGTCAAGTAAATGCACTATCGATTCTAGATTTTTCGAATTATCCAATTTTATTTGACAAACCCCTTCGCACTAGTTGTGTTATACATTTTAGAACAGAAGAAATTAACGATATTGAAAAAAAAGTAAAACTAGGTAGTAATATTTATTCTAAAAGAATAATGATTATGCAGACACCTTTAATGTCTGCACTACATCTAAACAGACCCATCCCTTTCTCTGTTTTATTAGTTTTTAAAGAATTTTACACTGTAGTATACGGAGATAACACTTCAGCAACAGAAGGAATTACTTTTATTAATGAACTGACCGACAAACCGATCAATCAAGAGATTGCAGCTACCAGTTCCGTAAATCCACTTGATTACATTCAACCTATTAGTCCGATAAACGAAAAAAAATAGAAGGTTTTTTTGTTTTTTTTCAGACAAAAAGTTCACTGGCATCCAAAGTGTAGTATTTCCTAGTGGCAACATAAGACACCTATGCTTAAATGATAATTTAAGCATTGCAATACGGGAAGAACAGTTTTCTTTATGGGAAGTAAATATTATTGCGAAAGCATTGGAAATTCTAACCGCATTACCTTTTATGATAATAAAAAAAATCCTAGTCTTCTTTCAGCTATACACGAACGTATTTGGAATATTAATCTACACCAACAACATTTTCCGCGTTTCGCACGCTAGCTAAAATGGTTTAATAAAAGGTAAAAATTCTCCTAAAAACAGCTAAGATAATGTGCGGGATTTAATTATTAAGGTTTAAAGAAATATGGTATATAAACCCGAATCCTATACAAAAAAAGATCTTCTTGCATCCAGCCGTGGTGAACTATTTGGTAAAGAAGGTCCTAAGTTACCCGCGCCTAATATGCTAATGATAGACCGGGTAGTTAAAATGACTGAAGACGGCGGAAATTATAACAAAGGTTCTGTAGAAGCAGAACTCGATATTCATGCAGACATGTGGTTTTTTAGCTGCCATTTTATTGATGATCCAGTAATGCCAGGTTGTTTGGGTTTAGATGCAATGTGGCAATTAGTCGGATTTTATTTAGGTTGGCTTGGCGGAAAAGGAAAAGGTCGGGCATTAGGTGTAGGTGAAGTCAAATTCACTGGACAGGTTCTACCAACCGCAAAAAAAGTTACATATCGCATTCATTTTCGTCGATTAATTCATAGAAAATTATTAATGGCTATGGCAGATGGAGAAGTCTTGTGTGACGGTACTTTAATTTACACTGCGAGTAATCTCAAAGTTGGACTATTTAAAAATACCATTCTATTTTAACATCGTTGAATAAGATACATTTAATATCTTTTTTTTATTATTTTATCAAAATAAACTTTTAGATAAATTTATAGTTTTACACTACATCATTTAACGAATCTTATTCTCTATAAAAGAAATAAACTTTTATAGAAAAAAATAAGTTTATCTATTTTTACAGTATCCGCTAAAAACATCTTTAAAAAATTCTACAATCAATTAACAATTTCCATATTGATAAGTTTTATGAAAAAATTTAATATGCATTCCTCTTATTAATTCCTTTATTTGTAAAATAAATGTTTTTTCAAATTGTTGGAGAAATATTTTTTTTGTTATTTTGTATAATTAATTACTTAAAAATCATGGATCTTCAAATTTACATAGTATTTTTGATAAAAAATATAACAAAAAAAATAATTTTTATTATATAAGTGTATCTTAAATTCAAAACAACAAAGCGTTGTGCTCTCTATCTTATTGTAGATAATGATAGATTACTAAATATGTAAGCACTATTAGCTAGTGTTAAAGATATTTTTCTTTTTTATAAACTTAATGAAAATCTTTATCATATTTTGTAGTATGATGAAGTATTATACTATAGACAATTTCATTACAAATTTATTTTTCTAGATAAAATTAATTTTATAATTTTTATAAATCAAAATTTTTTTTTAAAAGATTTTCTATATAAAATAAAACTAAAGAAATTTTCTAATTATATAAAAATCAAGTTGATAGATAAACATTTAAAGAAAAGAATTTAGGGTATTTAATTGAATGTTTGTATATTTATAAAATACTTTACTTATAAAAGTTAGTTAAAAATCTTATTATCTTTATGGGCTTGCTTATTAAGAATAATAAATATTATTTATATCATTTTTATTAAAAATCTATGTTTAATATGGAGATATTATCTGAATATAAGAGTCCACTAACAATTTCTTTTAAGAAAGATATTCTTAAGAGTAAATAAACAAAATTTTCAAAAATAGCTGTTTAGTGTATTTTATTTATAAAAATCATTTTATATATGAATAAATTTATAACTATTACCTTTCACAATGAGAGAAATAATGCATAATTATATATTAATATAACATCATACTGTTATGATCTTTTAAATACATTTAATAACTCTCATATATTAAATAAAGAAAAGACTCTTCATTAACTTAAATATAAAGCTATAAAGTTTTGTTTCATAATATAAAGAAAAAACATGAACACTTATTAATGAGTAAAAAAATAATAAATGTACTTGTTTCAACAAAGTATGGCAACCTAAAGACGCATAACTACTTTTGAGCCATCACTATTACTCGTTTATTAAACGTGTAGTCAACTTTATGGTCGACAAGGAAAAATCATTATAATAAAATTATTTTCTCATCACTTAAACAAAGACCTTAATTAATAAAATGTTATATATATAATATATATTCTATAAAATGAAAATTCAACTTTAAATTGTTATAACCATTAAATTAAAATGATAAATAAATTTATTTTATTAATTTTTTTTAAATTAGAAATAAATACTGCATTAAAATTTTTAATAAAAGCTTAAAAGTTATTTATTTAGTGTATCTATGATTTTCCCATCACACTAAATAAAAAATGGATAAAACTCTATTTTTTATTTAAAAAAATATAAAATACAACATTAATCCAAGTTATATACATGATTTTAATTAATCGTTTAAAAACAAACTTCTTATTAGAAAACAATAGAATCTAAAACGAAAACATATCATCAATCAATTAAATAATTGTTGAAAACAATTCAAATTAAATACTAATTGCTGATTGCCTATAATCAAAAAAATGTAATCAAAAACAAAACGCTATTAAAATACTAATAATAACGTTCTTAAAAAGAGTACATAAAATTATAAATAATTATAAATATAAATGCTAATAAATGCATCAATTAATAACCTGTATTTTTTTAGTAAAACTAGACTTTAAAGAAAAACGTGAATATAGGAGTTTTTGTGAAAATTGGCATTACCGGTGCAATGGAACAAGAAATAGCTTTTCTACGAGATCAAATGACAAATATTACCTTATTAGAAAAAGCGGGATACAAAATCTATAGAGGTTATTTACACGGCATTGAAATCACATTAATAAAACTTGGTATTGGTAAAGTTTCTGCAGCAATCGGCACTACGCTTTTATTAGATAACTTTAAATCAGAACTAATTATAAATACCGGAACTGCGGGCGGATTACTATCATCATTAAAAATCGGCGACATTATAGTTCCTAATAAAATGAGGTATCATGATGTAGATATGACTGCTTTTAGTTATAAACCTGGCCAAGTAGCAGATTGTCCACAATCATTTTATGCTGATGTCTCACTAGTAGCACTCGTAGAAGAGATAGCTGACCAATTAGGAATACATGTAATATCTGGTTTGATTGTTAGTGGTGACATTTTTATAAAGGATGCCCAAAAATTATCACACATCTTAAAGACGTTCCCAGATGCTATTGCTGTAGAAATGGAAGCAACAGCTATTGCCCAAGTGTGCTATAAGTTTAAGACCCCATTTGTTATAGTGCGTGCAATCTCTGATATGGCAGACATAAAAGCTCATTTAAGATTTAATGAATCGCTTAATATTGTTGCAAAAACTGCTTCTAAAATAACAGAGTCTGTTATTCAAACGATAGCAAGACATTTATAAATAATATTTTTACATATCTTAAAATTTTCATTAAAAACACATTTAATTAATTAAATAGCAATTCAAAATTTTGAGATATAATCTATTTTTTTATAAATTAAAAAATTTTAATTATAAAAATAACGCTATTAAGTAAATTACTGATTGTGGAATACAAAGAATATTAAATAATTTTTTATCTGTTTTCTGCATATTTTTTCCTTTCTATATAATCACGCAACGATATAAATCGTAATTAAAAACACGTAAATACTATATAGTCAACACTAGAAATCAATAAACTATCTTCGCCATGCCAGAAGATGATATGGTTGTTCGTTTTCTAGGCCTTCTCCATTGTTTAATATAAGATTAATGATTTATAGTGTAAAAAAATTAATAATATTATATTATTAAAAATTTAAATTAAATTATATATTTATTAATTGTTTTATTTGTATAAATATCTATTATACCATAATTCTCTGCTATTTTAAATATACATTTATATACTTACATTCTTTTTCTTCAATAAACTTTTAATATTAAACTAATCATATCAAACAAATAAAATTTATAAACTCTATATAGAGCTAGATCTTTTAATACCTAAAGTTTTATCTACTTTTTCTTTCTGTTAATCTAACATTGATCTCGATTTTTAATAAAAATTTTATTTATAAAATCTCCAATATTAAAAGATTTGCAGAAATAGGGATTGTTTCACTACGTGAAAATAAATTGTCTCTACTATAGATTCATGAAACCTCTGGAGCTTCATTCCATGCGCGTCCATCTCGCGTCATCATTTCAATGGAAGAAACTGGGCCCCACGTACCGGCCTGATAAGGTTGAGGCGCCTCATTATCAGCTTCCCAAGCTTCTAAAATTGAATCAACCCACTTCCAAGCTGCCTCTACTTCATCACGTCGAACAAACAGCGATTGAATACCACGCATAATCTCCAAAAGAAGTCTTTCATAAGCATCCACTATATGTTTTTGATTGAAAACGTCAATAAAGCTCAAATCTAATTTAGTAGCTTGCAATCGATGTTTATGCGATAATCCGGGAACTTTATTTAAAATTTGTACCTCCATTCCTTCGTTTGGCTGCAAACGAATCGTTAATTTATTTTGAGGCAATTCTTGAAACGATTCTTGAAACAAATTTAAAGGGATTTTTTTAAAATAAACTACAATTTCAGAATATTTTTTTTGCAACCGCTTCCCTGTACGAAGATAAAATGGTACACCTGCCCAACGCCAATTATCGATATCAACTCGGATGGATACGAAGGTTTCAGTACGACTGTTGTTATTGTCACCTTCTTCTAAATAACCAGATACTTTTTTTCCTCCTATAAAACCAGCAGTATATTGACCTCTTACTGTAGTATCACGCACATTACTATGATTTATTGGGCGGAGGGAGCGTAATACTTTAACTTTTTCATCTCGAACACAATTCGTCGTTAAAGTAGAAGGTGGGGACATGGCTATCATGCTCAGGATTTGCAATAAGTGATTTTGAACCATATCACGCATCTGACCAGCTTTATCAAAATAACTCCAACGACCTTCAACACCCATTGCTTCAGCTACCGTAATCTGTACATGATCTATTGTCTGATTATTCCAGTTGGCGGAAAAAAGTGAATTAGAAAAACGCAGAGAGAGTAAGTTTAAAACCATTTCTTTTCCAAGATAATGGTCAATCCGGTAGACCTGACTTTCATTAAAATATTCTGCAACTTGATTGTTTATCACCTCTGAAGACCTTAAGTTACTACCCAAAGGTTTTTCCATAACAACACGGCTCGGTTTACAGTTCAACCTTGCTTCACCTAACCCTTTAAAAATAGAAGAAAAAGTATAAGGAGGTATCGCCAAGTAACATATCGTTATTCTAGTATGTTTATCTATTTTTTCACTTAGTTGCTTAAAATGTTGGGTCTCATTCACGTCTAGATTAAAAAAATCTAGTCTTGATCTGAGTATTTCCCATAGTTTTTTGTCTACAGGCTCCTTAGTAAAAATTTCTAACGATTTACGAACAAATTTGGCATATTCCAGCACATCCCATTCAGCACGCCCAACCCCAATAATGCGAGTATCTGGATGCAACAAGCCTACCTTTTCTAACTGATATAATGAGGGCAACAATTTATGCCTTGCTAAAGCACCTTTTGCACCAAAAATTACCAGATCACAGGCCTGGGCTATAGCACTTATTGCCATATTCTTCTCCTCATTATAGAACTTTTGATTTTATTGCATTATATTTTTTTTATTTTATTAATAAAATCTTAAAAAGATGATGTATTATCATTGTTTTTATTATAAATAAAAATTATACTCGTTGTTTCGTTGAAAATATTAAATTAACTTATAAAAATTTAGTTTTATTTACTCTACACATAAAATAGAGAAAAACATTTTCATTTAATAACTTTATTTTATTTACAACAGTTCACCAATTAAACATTATATTTAGATAAACTATAATACTCTTTTAACCAATATTGATGTCTAACGTTCCTAATCTTTTTTTTCAAATTAATAATACAACTTTATTTTTACTAAAACTTTAACATCTATATTAAAAAATAATTTTAATTAAATATTTTTATATTTTTAAAGATATTAAAATATAACAATACATTTTTACCATTAAATTTATTTATTAGACTTTATTATTTATAAAAAAAAGTAGTCATTATTATTTCTCAAATTCCAATTATTATTATACAATAAAATGGATTTTTTTATTTTAATATAATTTTTATTGTATAGTCGTATTATTTAAATAGTCTAAAATACTAGTAAATTTGAATAAACATCAAGACTCAAAAACGTTTCTATAAAAAATGAATTAAAAAAATTAAATGTTTCCTACAAAAAAAAATAATTAGTTTTTTTGATAAACTGTAGTTATTTAAAATCTAATATTTAACATTTAATATGATTTACCTAAAACAAATCTATTAAAGTAAAACCCGCATCTTTTTTTGAAATAGTTGTAATAAATTATTATTAATCATTACATTTAATAAAATTATACAAGAAGTATCTAGATTTTTTACAATATTATCAATTATTAATTAATAACCATAATTATAAGCTCTGTAATACATTACATATCATTAAATCATATAACATTAGCTAATTTGGTCTGGGTTTCTCCTACTAACATATTCACTTGTCTAGATTATATAAAGTAGTGATTAATAATATTAATACTAAAATTTTAAAAATAAAGTGACCTATGTCGAAAAGGCTAAAAAATTTTAAATAACGTCTATCAAGCTATTTAGTAGCTAAACATATCAAATCATAAGACTCGAACACTAATAAATACATCCATTATGCATTACGTCGATCTTGCTGTCATTTAAACAAAAACTAAAAACTCTCCTTTTTTAACAAGGAGCATATCAAACGTTATTAACTATAATATCATACTATATGAAGATAAATCTTATCCCTTCATTATTCCCTTGATGATTTATGTCTCAGAATTATATTTTATTACGGCAATAAATAAGAGAAAATAGATTACTTTAAACCCTTTCTTAAGAGCTTTGAGGTAAAAATATTCATATTGCTATAAAAAGATCGTTCCAATTCAAAAATCTTTAAAATAACATATATTAAAACCATTCACGATCATATTTAAAATATTAAACTAACCGTGATTTTAAACCTTGTATAAGAGAGCGAGCAAGTAACAAGGAGCATAAAAAACCAGAAGAATATGTTTATTTATTTTTATTCGGTAAAATCAAGAAATTATTAATATACTAATAAAAAAGCGAAGTTTTCTATGATACACAAAAAAGTATTAAAAACATAATACACACTCGCCTTCCAATATAAACGGTAACATATATTGCAAAGAATAAGATATTTTCGTACCTATGAAGATTTTTTTATCATCAGTATTTTTTTATGGAAATATAATTTGTTTTTATATGTCATATTTATTCGACAAGGTAAAAATGATAGAAATCCTAGTTACTTCCCTCCAGTACCGGTGAAAAATTAACTTATAAAAATAATATAAATATTGTGTAGGTGGATTTTTATTTAAAAAAAACAAATACGATCATTTCTATCAAACATTATTTTGAATATTGTACATCAACAAAAAGCATCTATCAGTTTTAATAAATAAACAAACTAATAAAAAAAAATTCAGATTAAAACTTAAGTACTCGCTAATTTATCTGATCACTTAAAGTTAGCTTGCATCAATGTTACAGTAACAATCATTTTTTTTAAACAAATAAAAAAATCGATTTTCCGTTAATATGTAAGTACTCTAACAACACTTTTAGGTTTTAACGTAATTCACCATTATAGAATACTTTGATATTAGCTAGTTTACAAGGAAAAAGATTATCTCTTCTTATTTAGTACTTGATCATATTATATGACTAATAGGAAAAAATATCCCGATTTAATGTTATAGGCATTAAATACAGAAATGATTTTTTTACTTTATAGTGCAAATTTTATGTAAACACTATGATACAGCTTTATAGAAAAATTCTAGACATTAATAGTTATTCATCGAATGAAATGATATTTAAAAAAATAGCTAAATCAACATTTAAAAAACCAGAAGTTCCTTGGCATAAAGCGCTTATAGTACTATTATAAAAGAGAAAACAAATCGTTTGTCAACATTTCGAAAAAACATATTACCACTCCCGATGACTCACCTGCAATACAACATATTAATAATTACTTACATAAGTAAGCAATTATTAATCATAAAAATGAACGCGATAATATAAAAATATTAGTTATTGAAAATCGATTAAAAAATCTTAACCCTAAATAAAATTAAGCTTTATTGAATTATATCAACGGCTTACAATTACTAAAAAAATGATTTCTACGGTTGAAGGCATAACTAAAGGTAAAGTTATTTCGGACGTTATTCTAAAAAAATATTTCATGTGTTGAAGTAATATTCGAGATGTAGAAACATACTTATTATTTTCACTCTGCTAGATAATTATCACAACACTATGCAAATAAATATACCAACTTGGCTTACCCTGCTCCGAATCTTCATGATCCCTTTCTTTATTTTGGCTTTTTATCTACCTGTACAATGGAGCCCTTTATGTACCACTTTGATTTTTGTATTTGCCTCTATAACAGATTGGTTCGATGGATTTCTAGCCCGCCGTTGGAAACAAACGACTCGCTTCGGTAGTTTTCTTGATCCTGTCACGGATAAAGTAATGGTTGCCATGGCATTAGTATTAGTGGCAGAACATTTTCACTCTTTTTTGATAACCCTACCAGCAATGACGATCATCGCTCGTGAAATTATTATATCAGCCTTACGAGAATGGATGGCAAAGATAAAAAAACGTAAGAATGTAACTGTTTCTTGGATAGGAAAAATAAAAACGACCACACAAATGTTAGCATTAATAGCTCTGTTATCTCGACCAGATGATATAGTAGTATCATGGATAGGTATTGCTTCACTTTATGTTGCAGCAATACTAACCTTTTTATCTATGTTTCAATATTTGTATGCCGCTCGCTATGATCTATTCTGAAAATAAACGTATATTATAAAATTAAATCAAATAGTTGTCTTTGTTTTTTTTAAAAAAATAATCCTTAAATAAAAGTTCAAAAATAGATGTTTTATTAAACATAAAAAAACAAGTAGCTTAACTAATAAGAATTTTTTCCTAAAAAGTCTAGAAATTACTAAACGAAAGTTAATAGTTTTATATTATCTAATTAGCTTGACGATACTATATTTTTATTACTCGACCATTATTTTTATATAGCAACAGATCACTATTTACAAAATAGTTAAAAACAACTATAGTGGTTTAATTTATTAAATACAAATGCTAAATAAACATATTTTCATAAACGTTTTTTATTCTAATCGATCCATCGCTTTCTGTTGATTACTAATTATCTTTTACTTATCACTAAAAAATATACAAACTAAAGGTCTTCTGACCTAACTAATATCTAATACTAGATTAATAGTATTTAAAACTATTTTTTTTATAAAAATGTCATTATACTTCCATATAATTTTCGAAAAAATCTTTACTTTTATCAACCACATAACCTATTTGCACAACATTAATAATTAAATGTACAATTAAAAGAAATACTATAAATGTCTTTTAACATACAATTTCTATTAAAATGACAATTCATCCAAAAAAAAATCTTTATGAATATGACAAGATTCTGAATAGAAAATTGAAAAAAAACACTAACTACCTAGGTTTTTCATTTTTACTTAGCATCTTTGTTACTAAGATTTATTAAAGTAATGTATTAAATATTTTTACTATAACTCGAATAAATCCATTCATAACATGATCAACATATTATTGAAAAACTTTTCTCCTACATATAAAATCTACACTCTTTAAAAAAATAATTATGTCTCAGTAGTTTAAATTATTAGACCATTACAAAAATAAGATGAGTGCTAACTAAGCTAACACAAGAAGCAACTTTAACGTTCCTTTATAATGAAAGTACCGAATATAGTAGTAACAACTTTCCTATGAAATTTTGTATAGCAAATTAAAATGCATTAAAAAAATTCAAAAATTTTAGGAAAAAGATATATTAAATTTTTATAAAATTACAATGCTCTAATTCTAATAAAGTTGTTTTTAGTTCAATTTTTAGTTCAATTTTATTCTATATATAACTAAAAAACCTACATGTATGTTACACATAATATACAAACAACAAAATACTTAAGTAAATATTATTACTTTTCGTTTGAATTCTAATCCTATTCAAATAACTCTTTGTATAGGATTATTTATTCATGTTACATATAAATCTTCATCTATATTTCTGTTATTGTTTACCAAGCTTTTAATTTTTCTGCAAATAACATCATACGTTGTAAAGGCAACCACGCCCGCTTAATCACACTTTTCTTGATTTTAATTTCATGCTTCAGTCCACTATACTTAAGTCCTGCAACGATTCCTTTCAAACCATTCATCGCCATCCAAGGACAATGTGCACAAGTTTGACAAGCAGCACCCTCTCCCGCAGTTGGTGCTGCTAATAAATTCTTATCTGGACATGCTTGCTGCATTTTATAAAAAATGCCGCGATCAGTTGCTATAATAATTTGTTTTTGCTTCAATGTTTTTGCTGCCTGAATGAGTTGGCTTGTAGAACCAACTACATCTGCAAGATCAACTACTCCTTGGGGAGATTCGGGGTGTACTAATACAGCTGCATTTGGATAGATGCTTTTCATCCGCTGTAAGGCTTTGGTTTTAAATTCGTCATGTACAATACAGGTGCTATGCCAACAAAGAATATCTGCTCCAGTCTGTTTTTGTATATATCTACCAAGATGACGATCTGGTGCCCAGATAATTTTTTTCCCTAAACCATCAAGATAATCTATAAGCGGAATGGCTATGCTAGAAGTTACCACAAAATCAGAAAGAGCTTTCACAGCTGCAGAAGTGTTAGCGTAAACGACTACAGTTCGATCAGGATGATTTTCGCAAAAAACCCTAAACTCGTCTGCAGGGCATCCTAAATCAAGAGAACATTCCGCTTGTAACGTTGGCATAAGAATGGTTTTTTCTGGACTAAGAATTTTGGCAGTTTCACCCATAAAACGCACGCCAACTACTAATAGTTGACTAGCAGAATGAGTCTTTCCAAAACGGGCCATTTCTAAGGAATCTCCCACAAACCCACCAGTTTCTTCTGCTAGAGCCTGTATTTCAGGATCAGTGTAATAATGGACTACCATCACCGCGTTCTTAGCCTTCAGTAAACTTGCAATTTCTTGGCGTAAAATAGATTTTTCGTTATCTGTTAGAGAAACAACCTTTTTTGAATAGGAATCAATAACGGCAATATCATTTATGAGTTCGCTCATCACAACTCTCTAGAAATGTACTATCGTCAAGCAAGTTTGTTTAAATCTTAAAACTTGAAGACGAAAATTCAGTTTTATCATAAAACATAAACAAATTATTAAACAATATTATAACTAATTTTATGTAATTAAATACATTTATTTTAGTTTTGCGTGATAGTTTATCAATAATTAAATTAATTTAACATATATTAATCTTAAGGTAGTAATTTATAATAGTTATAATGTTCTAATTATAACAGTTGCTCATTTAATGTAGATTTAATACTTTTTTATAACACTTAATTATTTTATATATGTTTAATTTTATATACTCTCAACCTATTAAAGGTAGATTAATAACGCATGTAATTAATTAGAATTTTCCCTAATCTATTTAACTACATAGGCATAAGCTAGTTTAATTGGTAACTAAACTAATACAGTCAATAAAGTTTTTTTTGAAGATTCTTAAATTTTTATTAAATTAATTATAATGTATATATATCTATATTGCTCTCTAATCTACATATAAAAAATATGCGGTTTATATATATTATTTACACATTATACTTTTATTAATTATTATTATCTCCGATAATAACATCTCCCTTAGATCAAATAAATTTAATTTAAAACAAGTAAAATGTTAAAATAAACCTTACTTCTTAATATAAATGATGTGATAAATTATATAATCGAGAACAACTTTCTTCCATCTCGAAGGTAGATTTCTATAGTCTTCTATACTTTTTTCACCTATACAAATAATTAGATCTAGCAATAAAACAATATACGTTTTTATCAAAAATGATATTCTGGTCTAAATTTAATCCACTTTAACTCTTTCACGATTACTCAGGAACTTAAATATAGTAATACAGCGTATTAGTTTAACATAAAATTGTAAAATCTACATAAAACCAACCTACTTCTCCAAATTAAAACATATAAAACCAAAATTTTTTTATCAAAAACAGATCATAATATGATCTTGCCATTACATCATAAAAAAGCAAAAAAAACATCATACTACTTAAACCTTAATTAAATCTTTATAAGTCTCCTTATATTTATGAAAGATACTGTTTTAGTAGTAATTTAATTGCCAGTTTTGAGTGAAAATTATGTTAACAATTACACGTTTAAAGATATTTATAATAAAATGATATTTTTAACATACAATCAATATAGGTAATATTAGTTACTTTATTTGTAAAAAAAATAGAAACTTAATATAGTTTAATCTATCATTAAAAAATGCAAAAAAATATAATACTGTTTAGTAATAGCTTCTAATCTCCACTGCTATAATCTAAACCCCCCTTCCCTAACTTAATTGATGTAAAAACTTGTTAGCTAAAATCTCTCATAAAATAAATATAGATGAAATAATAATAGAGAAAACCCTGGCTGATAACACATATAATGTGCGATAATGTCACGATGCAAGCGGCAATTAAAAAAACATTTAATAGAATCGTTTTATTCTATCAATGTTTAATAAATTCATAATTAGAATAACGTTGTTAAATACGCACTACAAAAAAATTAAAATAGAACACTTAGCTTGTATATATTAATTTTAGATGCCTATTTTCACTTTTAAAAGCCACTTGAGAAAGAAAAATTTCCATCTTTATCATTAAATATGAGCAAGCAATGGAAGAAATAAACTTAATTAATAAATGAATAAAACCACTTTTATTATAAACATCGTATAAAAACACGGTATTATAAAAAATAATTGTAGAATTAGTGAATAGTTGTATATGCCAAAATATTTTTAGAAACACAGCTAAACAATAATCTATTTTAACTTCGCTCCAACATACTAAAAAAATAGTGACATAATGCTAAACAAAAAAAACGATTGTAAAAATAAACTCTTCATTAATGATTAGCTCAAGATAAAATTATAGAATATGCAAAACTACGATTATTTAGAATTTAGAGTAATAATCTTATAGGTATAATGATGAATAAGATTCCGATGACTTTAAACGGTGCTAAAAAATTGCGGAAAGAACTCGAACGTCTAAAAAACTTTCAGCGTCCCGCAATTATTCGAGCTATCGCTGAAGCTCGAGAATATGGTGATTTGAAAGAAAATGCTGAATACCATGCCGCTAGGGAACAACAGGGATTCTGTGAAGGTCGCATTAAACAGATTGAATCAAAGTTGTCTAACGCACAGATCATTGATATAACTAAACTTGCTCCTAGTAACGGACAAGTGATTTTTGGGGCTACCGTTACCATCGAGAATCTAGATAGTCAAGAGAAACAAACGTATTGTATCGTGGGAGACGATGAAGCCGATTTCAAGCAAAATTTAATTTCGATTAATTCACCTATCGCGCGTGGACTTGTGGGTAAAAACAAAGAAGATGTCGCAATCATCCAAACACCAGGTGGTGAAGTAGAATACAAAATTCTTAATATAGAATATCTTTAAAATATCTTAAAAATGTTTAACGCATAGGAATAATTTAGTGAAAATCTCCTCTTCCCAAATCAATAAAAGTTTTTTTTATTAGAAATAAATTAACCTGTATTGCTTTTAAAAGGTAGAAATCAAAAGAAAAGTTCGAAATTATAAGACAGTACGTCTCACGAAGAATTGTTAAACGATATTCCTTATATAAATTGAGGATTCTTTTTTAGCAACATTGTAAATGATAAGCTCTATAATTGTCTTATTCCTTATATAAAAGAATTAAAAATTCTTTAAATTAAGTTTAAATGTAGACTTTATTAAAACATTTAGTATCGTTTCGTCATCAACACTTAATTTGACTAAAAATAAAACGAGGAATTTTTATATATAATTTTATTAAGGTTAAAGCTCTATGTCATTGAATTATTATCTACTCTCAACAACATGATTTGGTTAATTAAATTAGAAACTTAAAATATAATTTTTATTAATATTCAAATCTATTTTTATTTTTTTTAGGGAGTTTAGGGTTGAAAACACTCTACTCTACCGCCATTTCGTTTTAAACAAAGTAGGTGTTTACTAAATTAACTACTACTAAAATTATCTTAATAATAAGATAGATTGTACTAACATGACAACTAAAAAGCGTTCTGCCAGCTCTACTTCTTGGTTGCGAGAACACTTTAGTGATAAATACGTTCAGCAAGCACAAATAAAGGGTATCCGATCTCGAGCCTGGTTTAAACTTGCCGAAATACAGCAAAAATATAAACTATTGCGGCCTGGAATGACTGTAATTGAACTGGGCACTGCGCCTGGTGGCTGGGCTCAATATATTACCAAACAAATTGGTAAAACAGGCCGGATTATTGCCTGTGATATTTTAGCAATGAATCCGATAGTTGGAGTTGAATTTCTCCAAGGAGATTTTTGTGAACCCTTTACATTACAAAGCCTCCTTCAACGTCTGGAGCAAAAAAAAGCCCAGATTGTTTTATCTGACATGGCTCCTAATATGAGTGGTATTCCAGCAATTGATATTCCTAAATCTATACATCTTGTAAGACTAGTGCTAGATATGTGCAAAGATATACTATCCCCAGGTGGGGGGATGTTGGTTAAAGTCTTCCAAGGAGAAGGTTTTGATAAATACCTACGAGATATTCACTCCCTGTTTACGAAAGTAAAAATTCATAAGCCAAATTCTTCCCGAGCCCGTTCTCGGGAAGTTTATATTGTGGCGACAGGGCGCAAAGTATAGTACCCTACGCTATTTGTTAACACAGTTGTAATATGAGGTTCATCCCTTGAGTGACATGGCAAAAAACCTGATTCTCTGGTTGGTGATTGCAGTCGTGCTTATGTCAGCATTCCAGAGCTTCGGACCCAGCGAGTCCAATAAACATAAAGTAGATTACTCTACTTTTATGTATGAATTAAATCAGGATAAGGTTAGGGAAGCACATATTAACGGTCGTGAAATAACCGTTATTAAAAAAGACAGTAACCGCTATACCACCTATATCCCGGTTAACGACCCTAAGTTGCTAGATATTCTTTTAACTAAAAACGTCAAAGTCGTAGGAAAGCCACCGGAAGAACCCAGCTTACTAGCTTCTATCTTTATATCTTGGTTTCCCATGCTTTTACTAATTGGAGTCTGGATCTTTTTTATGCGCCAAATGCAAGGCGGAGGTAAAGGTGCTATGTCATTTGGTAAGAGCAAGGCACGAATGCTCTCAGAAGAAGAGATTCAAACAACATTTTCTGATGTTGCTGGTTGTGATGAAGCTAAAGAAGAAGTTAGTGAGCTAGTTGAATATCTGCGTGAACCTAGTCGTTTTCAAAAACTAGGAGGAAAAATCCCTAAAGGAGTACTAATGGTAGGACCACCTGGAACTGGAAAAACATTACTAGCAAAAGCTATCGCAGGAGAAGCTAAAGTGCCCTTCTTTACTATTTCGGGTTCAGATTTTGTAGAAATGTTTGTCGGTGTCGGAGCCTCTCGAGTTCGAGATATGTTTGAACAAGCAAAAAAAACAGCGCCTTGCATAATATTTATCGATGAAATTGATGCTGTTGGTCGTCAACGAGGTGCCGGTCTCGGGGGAGGGCATGATGAACGAGAACAAACATTGAATCAAATGTTGGTAGAGATGGATGGTTTTGAAGGTAACGAAGGAATCACTGTGATCGCAGCAACAAACCGACCGGACGTTTTAGATCCAGCCTTACTTCGACCAGGACGCTTCGATCGCCAGGTTGTCGTTGATCTCCCTGATGTCCGAGGTAGAGAGCAAATTCTAAAAATACAGATGCGTCATGTTCCCCTAGCACCAGACATGGATGCTTCTATCTTATCTCGAGGTACTCCCGGATTTTCTGGCGCCGATTTAGCAAACATGGTTAACGAAGCAGCACTCTGTGCTGCTAGAAGCAAAAAATGTGTAGTATCTATGCTAGAATTTGAAAAAGCTAAAGATAAAATCATGATGGGAACTGAACGCCGATCGATGGTAATGACTGAAGAACAGAAAGAATCTACCGCTTATCATGAAGCTGGCCACGCTATTATTGGTCGTTTGGTGCCAGAACATGACCCAGTACATAAAGTAACCATCATACCTAGAGGTCGGGCACTCGGAGTAACTTTTTTCTTGCCAGTTGGAGATGCTATTAGTACAAGTCGACAAAAACTGGAAAGTCAAATTTCAACGCTGTACGCTGGCCGGTTAGCGGAAGAACTCGTGTATGGTCCGGAGAAAGTTTCTACTGGCTCTTCTAATGATATTAAGGTAGCAACTGCAATTGCTAGAAATATGATAACCCAGTGGGGATTTTCAGACAAGCTTGGTCCACTTCTTTACGCTGAAGAAACGGGAGAAGTATTCCTCGGCCGCTCCGTAGCTAAAGCTAAGCATATATCAGATGATACCGCACGCATTATTGATCAAGAAGTTAAATCTCTCGTTGAGCGTAACTATATCAGAGCACGCAAGCTTTTAATTGACAACCTAGATATCTTACATGCTATGAAGGATGCTTTAATAAAATATGAAACCATCGATGCACGGCAAATTGATGATTTAATGAAACGAAATGCTATTCGAAGCCCAATCGGCTGGAATGACACTTTCTCTAAAAAAGTTGACAACGATGACAGTACACCTCAATCACCTATTTTAGTAGATAAAGATCACACCTCAAGTCCAATCACCACAATGCCGGAATGCCGTTATCGTTAAATTAATTCATGTTTTTAAATCATTGTGTATATAAATAAAAAGCCCTTCTTTTTATCTTGCTATAAAAAAGGGCTTTTTATTATATAAATACATTTATAAATAAACAAGAAACAAAAAAAAGCATCTTAACAAGACTTATCTTACTATATTATTTAGTGTTAATTTTTATGTGACAATTAGAACGCCTTGTATAAAAAAAATCATAACGATATATATCGTTTTTTTAGACACGAGTAGGCCGAAAAGTCAGATTTCTTTCTTAAAAAGAAATAATTTATCTAAATAAGAACTTCTTTCTTATAGATTAGTTGTACCAATTGTAACACTTTGATTAATATTCTCTTCTAGAAATTCAAAAGAATTAACACATTATTAAATATAATGATATTTAAGAACTGTTAATTAGCTCTTAGATAGTTTTCTTGTAAGTTCAGATTTTTTAAACATAAATAAATTTCTACGTTTCTCTCATTTGAGAGAAAATAATTAGTATGTGTAATTTCCAGAATTAAAATAATTTCATGCATTCTAGCTATTAGAATGACAATCTCAACTTCATAAGTATTTGTACTGGAATATTTTATATCTTATCTTCAATGAAGTTTGTCGTCTTAACGCCAACAAATAAACATACCATGTTACCAACAATGAAATTCTTATAATTCCTCATATTAATTTATATTTTTCTTTTATGTATAGATAGGAGTGTTCGATTCAATCTGACTTACAAAAATAAAGCACAAATAAAGCCCCAATATAAAAGAGAAAGTAAAATACACTAAAATATTATTGGATAAGAATTAAAGTAATAAAAACCGCTCACACTTTTTAAGCTTTTTTTTCTTATACACAATATGACAACTTTCATAAAGTTATATATTTTAAAAATTTTTATGTAATCGATGAGGGTTTATCCATTAATTTACTATTAAGATTTATAGTCTAAAACCGTGTTCTTAATAAAGAAAGAATGGAATTATTAAAGCATGTTTGTTTAACTCTAATAAGAAACATTTTTAATGATAAAACCAAAATTAAGCAACGATGATCTTAAAATGTTAAGATAACCTAATATTCTATGTTGTTTAAAGGACATACTATTATGCAAATTATTGCAGGAGAACGCATTCTTAATCTTAATGTACCTCGCATCATGGGAATTTTAAATGTAACTCCCGATTCATTCTCCGACGGCGGAAGATTTCAACGTATTGAACATGCCATCGATCATGTTGCAAATATGCTAAAATCCGGAGCCACCTTAATCGATATTGGTGGCGAATCAACCAGACCAGGTTCACTACCTATTAGCGAAGAAGAAGAGGCAAGCCGAGTAGTCCCAGTAGTCGCGGCACTATCGCAACGTTTTGACACTTTTTTTATCAGTGGATACTTCGACACCGCTTGTAATGCGTGAAAGTGCTTCAGTAGGAGCACATTTAATTAACGATGTACGCGCTTTTAGTAAACCTGGAGCGTTAAAAGCTGCTGCTAACATACAACTACCGATTTGTTTAATGCATATGAGTGATATGCCAACCTCCATGAAAAAAGCACCGCATTATGAAAATATTGTTCTAGAAATAACAACCTTTTTGAAAGAAAAAGTTTTAGAATGTCAAAATGCAGGTATTAAAAAAAATAAAATACTACTTGATCCAGGTTTTGGTTTCGGCAAAAGCCTTTCACATAATTACCATCTCCTCTCCCGATTATCTTCGTTTCATCATCTAGGATTACCCTTATTGGTAGGAATGTCGCGTAAATCAATGATTGGTAAAGTATTAAATACATCAACAGGACAACGGGTTTCGGGAAGTGTCGCCTGCGCAGTTATTGCCGCACTTCAAGGTGTAAAAATCATTCGAGCCCATGACGTCAAGCAAACAGCACAAGCAATACGAATAGTAGAAGCTACGCTTCTAGAAAAGGAAACTTATTTTCAATGATTAATCATCAATATTTTGGTACAGATGGAATTCGTGGTAGAGTAGGAAAGATTCCAATTACACCAGATGTCATCCTAAAACTCGGCTGGGCTGCAGGTAAAGTACTCTCACATCATGGATCTCGAAAGATTATTATAGGAAAAGATACGCGAATTTCAGGTTACATGCTAGAATCAGCTTTAGACGCAGGGCTAGCCGCAGCGGGTCTTTCCGCTGCGTTTACTGGACCCATGCCAACTCCAGCTATCGCTTATTTAACTCGTACTCTTCGTGCTGAAGCTGGAATCGTAATCTCCGCTTCTCATAATCCATTTTATGATAATGGTATTAAGTTTTTTTCAACCAACGGCACTAAGTTACCTGATAAAGTAGAAGAAGCTATTGAACTAGAGTTAGCTAAACCACTAAACTGCGTCGAACCAACAGAGTTAGGAAAAGCCAGCCGTATTATTGATGCAGAAGAACGATATATTGAATTTTGTAAAGGAACTTTTCCTTCTAATTTAAGTTTGAAAAAATTAAAAATTGTTGTCGATTGCGCCAATGGTGCAACCTATCAAATTGCCCCCAGGATATTACGTGAACTAGGTGCAACAATAGTGACTCTTGGATGTTGTCCAGATGGACTAAATATTAATCAAAAGTGTGGCACTACTAATATTAAAATCTTACAAAGTACAGTAATAGCAGAAAAAGCTGATTTGGGAATTGCCTATGATGGAGACGGTGATCGAATCATTATGGTGGATCATCGCGGAAACAAAGTAGACGGTGACCAAATATTATATATAATCACAAAAGAAAAACTACGCCAAGGTCAACTGTCTGGTGGAGTGGTAGGTACTTTAATGAGTAATATAGGGCTTGAACGAGAGTTGAAGACATTGGGGATTCCCTTTATAAGAACTCGAGTAGGAGATCGCTATGTACTTGAAAAAATGAAAGAAAAAAATTGGTATATCGGAGCTGAAAACTCTGGTCACGTCATCTTGCTTGACAAAACAACAACTGGAGACGGTATTATTGTTGGATTACAAGTATTATCCGCAATCGTAATTAACCATATGAATTTGCATGATCTTTGCAGTAACATGCGTTTACTTCCACAAGCTTTAATTAATGTACCATACGAAGGATCATATAATCCGATTAATTCGAAACACTTCACGAAAACTAGAAAAGCAATAGAAAATCAACTAGGTGGATGTGGACGAGTTCTCTTAAGAAAATCGGGAACAGAACCGCTTATCCGCATTATGGTAGAAGGAGAAGATATCAGACAAGTTAACCACTTAGCTCATCATCTCGCCAACTCTATTCAAGATATCGCGGCCAATTCTAATCGCAACGAATCTTGATAAAATTCTTATAAGTAAACCTTATATTGCACATTCTTTTTTTTAATAATTACAATTTTTATATTTTTATAGTATAAATTATAAGATATGCTTACTTTTTAAGTATTACTTAAAAGGTTTTAATATTCAATATATAGATCAACAATTTATCTATATTGTTCTGTATTATTAAATTAGAAAAACAAAACTCAAGAATAATAATGAGCTATGTTTATTACTCATCTATCAGTTAATATTAACGCTCTTTTAATTATACGTTACGCATCTATACCTTTTTTTTGAACATCACGGAGAAATTTTCTTAGTATTAATCTAAGAACGCTTTTACTAACTAAGCTAATTAAACTTTAATGCGAGATGATCAAAACAATAAAAAACAGAAATCGACATAAATCTCTTATGATAAGAGCATTTATTCCCGTTGATGAACAAAACAGGCTAATTAAGTATACATAAAAGATGATATCGATAAGAAGAGGCAACAGTGATATCTTACTTTTTTTACTGTAATAGCATATGAGTTATACAACTTAACTTAACATAACGCAACCTTAGAAAAGATTAATACTTTTTATGTATACAAGGAAGTTGTGACAGTTTCATGTGGCTGAAAAATGATTTCCTGAATACAAAGCATTAACTAGAATCAATAAAAGTAATTAAGCAAATTAACGTTATTAAAACACCGAAAAAGTTATCTAGAAACACCGGGTCTTCTTTCATTATGAAAATATTCAATAAAACAGGAAATATTATCCATTCAACCTTCATCATATTTACTATAAAAATTAATTGATAGTAAAATGCTCTTGCAACTCAGTAAAATTTATATTAGTATATAATTCTTAGATTAATTTTAATTAAACTTCTTTAAAAGTACCCTGATTGTATAAAGGATACTAAAAATCATGTATCAAGTTTTTTTAATCATATTCTTATTAATAGCGATTTTTCTAGTATCATTAATAATGATACAACATGGAAATGGTGCTGATACTGGAGCTTCTTTTAGTTCTAGTGCTTCTATTAACCTTGTTGGTTCAAGCAATTTTAGTAACTTTATTAGTCGAATGACAGCAATTGTATCAATATTTTTTTTTACTCTTAGCCTCATACTAGGCATCCTAACTACAAATCATAAACAGAAAGATAGCCAGTGGAATCATCTAGATCAAGATTCAAAAGCGCCTCAACAAGAAAAAAACAACAGTATTTCATAGTAGATAATTAAAATTAATCCTGGAAATAAAAAAAATCAGATCGCATTAAAAATGCCGAGATGGTGGAATTGGTAGACACGCTACCTTGAGGTGGTAGTGCCTCATTGGGCTTACGGGTTCAAGTCCCGTTCTCGGTACCAATTTCAAAGAAAACTTGATTTTTATAATTTATCGTAGTAAACTGATATTGTTTCAATGTAACGCGGGATGGAGCAGCATGGTAGCTCGTCGGGCTCATAACCCGAAGGTCGTTGGTTCAAATCCAACTCCCGCAACCAATATCATTTAATACCATATTCTTTTAGATATGCTAAAAGTTTTATAAATTTTATTCATTTATGCCCCAATTTTTGGGATTTTTTTTTAATACACTCACACTGGGCTAAATAGCCCTTTTTTTTTATGTCTTAGAGGTACTCTTTGTCCACATTAGAACAAAAATTAATACAGATAATCTCTGTACCTGTCGAAGACCTTGGATTTGAGCTAGTAGGTGTTGATTTCATTCGCAACCACCAGTCGACACTACGTGTTTATATCGATAATGACAGGGGCATCACCGCCAATAATTGTGCTGATGTAAGCCAAAAAATAAGCATATTACTAGATGCTGCAGATCCTATTTCCACCCCCTATACTCTTGAAATCTCATCACCCGGTTTAAATCGACCGCTATTTACTACCGACCATTATCGCCGATTTATCGGAAGCAATATTAAATTAATACTACGTGTTGCAGTTAAAAATCGACTTAAGTGGAAAGGAATTCTTACAGCAGTTAACGCGGATATAATCACACTAACAGTAGGTAAAAAAAATCAAGTGTTCGCATTACATGATATCCAAAAAGCGAATCTGATATTCAACTTTTAACGTTTTACTAAGGCAACTAGAATGAACAAGGAAATTCTGGCTGTTGTTGAAGCAGTATCCAACGAAAAAGCTGTTCCGCGAAAAAAAATTTTCGAAGCGCTCGAGATGGCACTCGCCACAGCAACGAAAAAAAAATACGAACAGGATATCGAAGTACGTGTCAGCATTAACTATAAATCGGGGGATTTTAAAACATTTCGTCGTTGGCTTATTGTCAATCAAGTAAACCAACCTACTAAAGAGATTACATTAGATGCAGCCCAGTTTGATAACCCTACAGCACAGCTTGGTGGATATGTTGAGGATGAAATTGAGTCGGTAGTATTCGATCGTATTACTACGCAAACCGCAAAACAAGTTATCGTTCAAAAAGTGCGTGAAGCTGAACGGGCGATGGTAGTTGATCAATTTCGCAATCATGAAGGCGAGATCGTTTCTGGGATAGTAAAAAAAGTAAACCGAGACAGCATCAGCCTAGATCTTGGCAGTAATGCGGAAGCAATTATATTGCGTGAAGATATGTTACCGAGAGAGAATTTTCGTCCAGGTGACCGTCTTCGTGGACTCTTATATTCAGTCCGACCAGAAGCGCGCGGCGCAAGACTTTTTGTAAGCCGATCACGATCAGAGATGCTAGTTGAGTTATTTCGGATTGAAGTACCTGAAATAAGTGAAGAGATCATTGAAATAAAAGCTGCCGCTCGCGATCCTGGTTCACGGGCGAAAATCGCCGTGAAGAGTAATGATAAACGCATTGATCCTATAGGTGCATGCGTTGGTATGCGTGGTGCACGTGTTCAAGCAGTATCAAGTGAATTAGGGGGAGAACGAATCGATATCGTCCTATGGGACGATAATCCAGCTCAATTTGTCATTAATGCAATGGCACCTGCCGACGTCGTATCTATTGTAGTAGATGAAGATAAACAAAGCATGGATATAGCAGTAGAAGCAAGCAACCTTGCCCAAGCTATCGGACGTAACGGTCAAAATGTCCGGTTAGCTTCTCAACTAAGTTGTTGGGAACTAAATGTGATGACAGTAGAAGAATTGAAGGAAAAACATCAAGCTGAAACCCATGCATCAATCGATACTTTTACTCGAAATCTTAATATCAACATAGAGTCTGCTAAGCTTCTTGTAGAAGCAGGATTCTCTTCTCTTGAAGAATTGGCGTACGTACCAGTTAATGAGCTGTTAGAAATTGAAGGCCTCGATGAGGTGATGGTAACAACGTTACGAGAGCAAGCAAAAAATGCGCTCACTACAATTGCGCTAGCACAAGAAGTAAATTGTGGAGCGCAATTTCCCGCTATAGACTTACTTGCGCTCCCTAAACTTGAACGTGATATAGCATTTAAACTGGGAGCTCGAGGTGTTTGTACGTTAGAAGACCTTGCCGAGCAAGGTATCGATGACCTGGCGGATATTGAAGGCCTAAGTAGTGAAAAAGCCGGCGAGTTTATCATGGCTGCTCGCAATATTTGCTGGTTTGGAGAAAACGCATAATACATTGTAGCACGAAAGGAACAGCATGACAGATGTAACTGTAAAATCGCTCGCCTCTGAAATACAGATTCCAGTCGATCGCCTGATACAGCACTTTGCTGATGCAGGGATCAATAAAACTATAGTAGATTCTGTTACGCAGAAGGAAAAAGCTACCTTACTGACATATCTGAACCGCAATCGCGGCAGGCAACCCAATAAGTTAACTTTGAAGAGAAAAACACGCAGCACCTTAAATATTCCCAGCAGTGGGGGTAAAAGTAAAGCAATACAAATTGAAATAAGAAAAAACCGAACCTATATATCATCAAATCCACAAAAACAGGAGAAAGGAAAAACTCACAATATAGAACAAAAAAGTGATATAGAAAAAGAGACTGGCAAAAAGAACGCAGATCTAAATTCTCTAAAAAATACAAAATATACGCTCGAAAAAAAGAGTTGGCATGAAGATATTGTACAGGCAAAAAATGTGCTATCAAAAAGTAAACAATTAGTAAACAAACAGATTAAAAACATAAACCACTTACCACAAAAAACTAGAAAAATGCGCCGTGAAGCTGAAGCTATAGATCTCAGACGAAAATCAGAAGAAGAAACTCGGCGTAAAATAGAAGAAAAAGCTCGACAAGTGGCGGAAGAAGCTCGCCTTATGGCTGAAGAACATAGTAATAGATGGAATAACATATCTGAAATTTCTGAAGAAGATGACAGCGACTACCATATTACAACCTCTCATCATGCTAGAGAAGCTGAAGATGAAAACGATCGTAAAGTAGAAGGCGATCGCCGAATCCGATCCCGAAGCGGAAAATTAAACAAGCAGAAAAAGAACAGTCGTTTATTTGAAACTAAATCAGATCGAGAAGAAGCGCGTACTGTAGGTCGAGGAAATAAAGGAAAACGTAAAACAAGCACACTAACTCAGGTGTTTAATAAACCCTCTCAAGCAATAAATCGCGATGTTGTTATTGGACAAACGATTACTATAGCAGATCTTGCTAACAAAATGGCAGTCAAAGGGTCCCAGGTCATAAAAGTTATGATGAAACTAGGCACCATGGCTACCATCAACCAAGTTGTTGACCAGGAAATCGCTCAAGTAGTAGCAGAAGAAATGGGACATAAAGTAATTTTACGCCATGAGAACGAACTAGAAAAATCTATAATGTCTGACCGTGATACTGGTAGCATAAATACTCAGGAAGTTCGATCACCAGTGGTGACCATAATGGGTCATGTTGATCATGGAAAAACCTCTCTGCTAGATTATATCCGTTCAACTAAGGTGGCAATAAACGAAGCAGGCGGCATTACCCAACATATCGGCGCTTATCATGTAAAAACTAATCAGGGAAATATTACTTTCTTAGACACCCCAGGACATTCGGCTTTTACTTCCATGCGAGCACGAGGTGCACAAATAACAGATATTGTCGTTCTTGTGGTAGCAAGTGACGACGGTGTTATGCCACAGACTATAGAAGCTATTCAACACTCTAAAACAGCTAAAGTTCCTGTAGTGGTTGCTATCAATAAAATTGATAAACCGGAATCAGATCCAGACCGAATTAAAAATGAATTGAGTCAACACGGCATCATTCCAGATGAATGGGGTGGCGATAGCCAGTTTGTATGTGTTTCTGCAAAATCTGGTTCTGGCATTGATGAATTACTAGACGCTATTTTACTTCAAGCGCAAGTATTAGAACTAAAAGCTATTAGCAATGGCATGGCAAATGGCGTAGTTATTGAATCTTTTTTAGATAAGGGACGAGGACCTGTTGCTTCTATTTTAGTCCGTGAAGGAACCCTTCACCGAGGTGATATAGTTTTATGTGGTTTTGAATATGGCCGAATACGTGCTATGCGTAACGAACTTGGTTCCGATATCTCCTCTGCTGGTCCCTCTATTCCAGTTGAGATACTGGGACTTTCTGGAGTACCAGCAGCTGGAGATGCAGCAACAGTTGTAAGAGACGAAAAAAAAGCTCGTGAAGTCGCACTTCATCGCCTAGGAAAATTCCGTGACATCAAATTAGCAAATCAAAAAAAGTCTAAATTAGATGGTATCTTCGCCAACCTAACTGATAGTGAAATGTCTGAGCTAAACATTGTGTTAAAATCTGACGTCCAAGGATCAAGTGAGGCGATTAGCGCTGCATTAAACCAGTTATCTACAGAAGAAGTAAGAGTGAAAATTCTTTTTTCAGGTGTAGGTGGAATTACTGAAACTGATGCAACACTAGCGGCAGCCTCTAAAGCGATCCTCATCGGCTTTAATGTTCGAGCTGATGGATCTGCTCGTCGTGTTATTGAATCGGAAAACCTTAACCTAAGTTATTATTCCGTCATCTACGACTTGATTCATGATGTAAAAACAGCAATGAGCAAGATGTTAACACCGGAATATAAACAGGAAATTATTGGACTAGCAGAAGTTCGTGATGTATTCCGTTCACCGAAATTTGGATCCATCGCAGGCTGCATGGTAACCGAAGGTATAGTGAAGCGTCATAATAAAATCCGCATCCTACGTAAAAATATAGTAATACACGAAGGTGAACTAGAGTCATTACGTCGTTTTAAAGATGATGTTAACGAAGTACGTAACGGTATGGAATGTGGAATTGGTATCAAGAACTATAATGATGTGCATTCAGGTGATATAATTGAAATATTTGAAACCATTGAAATCCCACGAACAATCACTTGATTATATCTGATAAAATAACACTTATTACCTGAGATAATAATCACCCAGGCAATCTGGAGAAATTTAATATAAATAAAGAATATAGTCGTACTCAACGCATTGATAATGAGATGCAAAAAGAAATCGCATACATCCTACAACACAAACTTAAAGATCCACGAATTACTATGGTGACAATATCGAGTGTAGAAACATCATCCGATCTAACTCATGCTAAAGTTTTTGTTACCTTTCTACATATCAACACCCCGGAGCAAATAAAAACGGAACTCCGGGTATTACAAGATGCAACAGGTTTCATCCGTACCTTGCTGGCAAAAAGTATGCATCTTCGAACTGTACCTAAATTAACTTTTATCTACGATTGCTCATTAACAAATGGTATATACTTAGCTAATTTGATTGACCAGATAGTTCCAAATAATTGTTCACAGCAAAATATTAGTACATTGAATAACCTAAATAGTTTTGATAAGGAAAACTAATGGTGGGTCACAGTTATCAGGGTCGGGATATTAACGGCATTCTCCTATTAGATAAACCATGTGGGCGGTCTTCCAACAACCTTCTACAAAAGGTAAAACAGTTGTTTCTTGCTAACAAAGCTGGACATACTGGTGCACTCGACCCCTTAGCAACAGGCATGCTCCCCATCTGCTTTGGAGAAGCAACTAAATTTAGTCAATATCTGCTAAAAGCAGATAAACGATATCATGTCACCGCCTTCTTTGGTAAACGAACTAATACTTCTGATTCCGATGGCCAAACGGTGAGTATACGTCCTGTATCAATCAATCAAGAAGACCTTACAGTTGCCTTAAATCACTTCCGTGGTAAAATTAGCCAAATACCTTCTATGTTTTCTGCACTGAAGCATCAAGGGCATCCATTATATAAATATGCTCGAAAAGGCATTACCATTCAGCGTGAACCACGCCTAATTTATGTATACGATTTAAAGTTACGTAACTGGAAATTACCTGAGGTAGAGATAGAAGTTCATTGTTCAAAAGGCACTTATATTCGGACTCTTATCGATGATTTAGGTGAATATCTTGGATGCGGTGCACATGTTACTGCACTCCGCCGTCTCGCAGTAGGTCAGTATACTACTAATCAAATGGTTACGCTTGCGAGAATAGAAGAGATTTCCGAAGCGATTAAAAAAAAATCACTCCAAACGTTCACACTGCTTGATAGCTTACTATTACCGACAGATAGTGCACTTTCAAATATACCTACAGTTAATTTAACGTCTATAATTGCAGAACAAATACGCCTAGGAAAAACAGTATCTATTTCAAAGCAAATAACATATGGTCTTGTACGTTTAACTGAAGGAGATGCTAATCGATTTTTTGGCATCGCTGAAATAGTTACATTAGGACAACTAACACCGCGTCGACTGATGCTAAAATAACAACCCTGATCATCTAATCATCTTGCAATCAGGACAGGATCAGAGTAAAATATACTGTTTATAAAATAAATTGCTGAATTAGAGATCGGCGCCTATTATTTCATAATTATTTTGGAGTTTAACGGTGTCTCTAAAAATGAAAGAAAAAACAAAAATCTTAACTGATTTCGGACGTAATATTCGAGATAGCGGTTCAACTGAAGTTCAAGTTGCTCTTTTAACTGCACATATTAATACCTTACAAAAACATTTTGCAGCACATAAAAAAGATCACCATAGCCGACGGGGCCTTTTACGCATGGTTTCACAACGTCGTAAACTACTCGACTATCTGAAAGGTAAGAATATAGCTCGTTATACAAGCTTGGTTTCACGATTAGGTCTGCGCCGCTAAATAGATAAATTTAGGAAAAAGGGGGCCATATGTGGCCCCCTTTTTCCTAAACAGACATACTCTAGATACTTTTGTTTAAGCTGAAGTGTATAAATTTTCTTCTATTGCGATAGTTATGTGCCTAATAAGGGAGATGAATCCATTATATGGTAATACGCACACTAAACAAGTAAGGATATAAAAAAGAATGTATTAATTACACATGCGATATAATCGCAAGCCCCCCCCTTATTTTAAAAAAGGAAACTATTTTGTTACATCCGATTGTTCTCAAATTTCAATACGGCCAACATACTGTTACATTAGAAACTAATATGATCGCTCGACAGGCAACTGCTTCAGTCATGGTCACCATGGATGACACAGCCGTATTTTTAACTGTTGTTGGAGAAAAACAAGAAAAACCAGGACAAAATTTTTTTCCATTAACTGTAAACTATCAAGAACGTTCTTATGCTATCGGTCGTTTTCCTGGTGGATTTTTTCGTCGTGAAGGACGTTCAAGCGAAAATGAAATACTGATTTCTAGACTAATTGATCGTTCTATTCGTCCATTGTTTCCAGAAGATTTTTTAAATGAAGTACAGATTGTCGCTACGGTCGTTTCAGTAAATCCCCAAGTAAATCCCGATATTGTAGCAATGATCGGCGCTTCTGCAGTGATGAGCCTCTCCGGCATTCCATTTAATGGCCCTGTCGGCGCAGCACGCGTTGGTTACATCAACAATCAATACATACTAAATCCAACTCAGATTGAATTAAGCTCTAGCCGCCTTGATCTTGTTGTTGCCGGAACAAAGGATGCTGTATTAATGGTAGAATCTGAAGCAAATATTCTCAATGAAGATCAAATGCTTGGCGCAGTGATCTATGGCCACAATCAGCAACAAATCGTCATTGATAGCATTAATCGACTAATAGCTCAAAGCGAGCCAAAAAAATGGTCATGGAAAACAAAAGAAATTAATGTTGACCTGAAAAATCGTATCGCTCTCTTAGCTGAGTCTCGCCTAAACGACGCCTATCAAATAACTGAAAAACAAATACGTTATACTGCTATTGACGCCATCAAGACAGACGTGATTATAGATTTAACCACTCAAGACGAAACCCTAGATGCAAATGAGATTAAGAAAATACTTGGCATGCTTGAAAAAAATATAGTACGCAACAGAATCTTGCATGGAAAACCCCGTATCGATGGGCGTGAAAAAGATATGATTCGCAGCCTAGATATCCGAACCGGTGTTTTACCCCGAACTCATGGATCTGCACTATTTACTCGAGGGGAAACTCAAGCATTGGTCACTGCAACGCTAGGAACTGAACGTGATGCACAATGTCTTGATGAGTTGACTGGTGAACGTACTGATCGTTTCCTGCTACACTATAATTTTCCACCATACTGCGTCGGTGAAATGGGAACAATAGGTGCCCCAAAGCGACGCGAAATCGGTCATGGCCGTTTGGCAAAGCGTGGTGTATTGGCGGTAATGCCCACCGCTAGTGAATTTCCATATACTGTTCGTGTGGTATCTGAAATAACAGAATCAAACGGTTCTTCCTCTATGGCCTCCGTTTGTGGGGCATCGCTCGCGCTTATGGATGCGGGAGTGCCTATCAAAGGAGCCGTTGCTGGAATCGCCATGGGGTTAGTAAAAGAAGACAATAACTTTATTGTATTATCCGATATTTTAGGTGATGAAGACCATTTAGGCGATATGGATTTTAAAGTTGCTGGTAGCTTCGAAGGGATAACCGCACTACAAATGGACATTAAAATTGCAGGAATTACTCGTGAAGTTATGCAAATAGCTTTAAATCAAGCTAAAGGTGCTCGTCTGCATATCCTTCGCGTAATGGAACAAGCAATTAGCACTCCACGCAAAGACCTTTCTGAATTCGCTCCTCGAATTCATACGATTAAAATTAGTCAAGATAAGATTAGAGACGTCATTGGAAAAGGTGGTTCCGTTATCCGAACATTAATAGAAAAAACCGGTACTACGATTGAAATTGAAGATGATGGTACTGTAAAAGTCGCTGGAACCAATAGCGAAAAAGCTCGTTATGCTATTCGTTGTATCGAAGAAATTACTGCTGAGATCCAACTAGGACGTATTTATAGTGGTAAAGTAACACGAATAGTAGATTTCGGAGCATTTGTATCAATCAGTAGTAGTAAGGAAGGGCTAGTTCATATTTCGCAAATTTCTGATAAACGAGTAGAAAAAGTTAGCGATTATTTAGAACTTGGACAAAAAGTTCTAGTTAAAGTCCTAGACATAGACCGTCAAGGCCGCATTCGCTTAAGTTTAAAAGAAACCGGGTTTCTTAAAGAAAAAACCACCATTACTAAAGAATCATAATTTTAAATTTAAAATAGTTAAAGGGCATAAGATCTGCATATACCTTAACGAGTAAACAATAAAGTTTTACTTATATTAGCTTTTTATATTTAATAACTTTAAAAATATAAGAATTCTAGAAGAAATGATTAACAATATAAAGATAGCTTAAATACTAACTTTCAATATTTCTCTAATTCTATAAGAAGTTATCTTAATAACTACAATATACTAATATATTTTCTTTATATTATAAAAAGTAACCATATTTATTATATGAGAGTAGAGTACTGTATGATACTCTTTCTCTCAAAGTACCTTGCTATATCATGACATTTTTAAAAGCTTGAACTTTAATCTAAAATGTCAGAAATATTTTAATTATCTTGACATATACTTAACACAGGCAGGTAAATATGATACCGCCTATAGAGTGTTTGATTCTGTACTAGAACTTGACCCAAATTACAACTAGGCGCACTTCAAGTGTAGAATCACCATTTTTATGGTAAAACTACTACTGTTTTAGCGCAGGATAATAATCTGTAAGCGTTTTATAGCAACGATCTACATGATCTTTTCCGCTCACTCTTACTTTTTCTAGTTGAATAAAAACATCAATAAAAAAAAGAAAATAACGCGCTTAACAGCCATTATCTAAAGGCAAATAAAAGAGAGTGGGAACAAAATATTTTCGAGTTTTGTCTCGGTAATATTAATGAATTGACGTTGATGGAACGCCTTAAAGCAGATGAAGATAACAACACTTTCGCTGTAGCATCTTAATAACAGTTACTTCTAATTAGTAGTAAAATACTATTTAAATCTAGGCGACAAGAACACCAATTCAACGAATTTCAACATGACAGTTGATAATAATGTATACAATTTATTGAACATTAATATGCATCGTTGAAAGAATCTCTTTTTTATTCAGGGTAAAAATCTATCAGAGTCGGACCAGAAATAGTTAACGAAAATATTTAAATCTTCCTGAACTCCCCTTATCGATCAACATAGATTAAATTGATTTTTTCGTTATACATTTAACTTAAGCCGGTTCACACTTTATTATGAAAACAAATGAAAACTTTCACGACAAAGTATGTAGACTGGCCGCCATTAAAAAATGAGGCTCGTGTACATGTCTGAACTAAAAACCTCTTTTACTGAATTAGGGCTAAAAGCATCGCTCCTTAGCGCATTAACTGATCTCGGATATAAAAAACCTTCGCCTATTCAAACTGCGTGTATTCCGCATCTGTTATCCGGACGAGACGTATTAGGAATGGCGCAGACTGGGAGTGGGAAAACAGCAGCCTTTTCTCTACCATTTTTACACAACATTAAAGCTGACTTAGCTGCGCCCCAGTTATTAGTCCTCGTACCAACCCGCGAACTAGCGGTACAAGTAGGGTTAGCCTGTTCTGATTTTGCTAAATATATAAATGGAGTTAACGTAGTTACCATATACGGTGGCCAACGTTATGATGTACAATTACGAGCACTACGCCATGGGCCACAAGTAGTTGTAGGAACACCAGGCCGCTTACTGGATCACTTAAAACGTGGTACGTTAATTTTTTCTAATCTAACCGGACTAGTGCTAGATGAAGCTGATGAAATGCTACGTATGGGTTTTATCGAAGATGTCGAACATATTCTTGCAAAGGTCCCTAAAGAACATCAAACCGCACTATTTTCAGCCACTATGCCAGAAGCTATTCGACGAATTAGTCGCCGTTTCATGAATGAACCTCAAGAAATACGCATTCACTCTAATGTTAGTACACGTCCCGATATTAGACAAAGTTACTGGATAGTCCAAGGTTTACAAAAAAATGAAGCATTAATCCGCTTTTTAGAAGCTGAAGATTTTGATGCTGCAATCATCTTTGTCCGAACTAAACATGCAACACTAGAAGTATCCGAAGCACTTGAGCTTAGTGGTTATAATAGCGCAGCTCTAAATGGCGACATGAATCAAGCCCTACGTGAACAAACTTTAGATCGATTAAAAGATGGTCGTTTAGATATCTTGATTGCCACAGACGTAGCTGCTAGGGGACTCGATGTTGATCGAATTAGTTTAGTGGTAAATTACGACATTCCTCTCGATTCTGAATCCTATGTACATCGTATCGGTCGCACCGGTCGTGCTGGCCGCGCTGGGCGAGCCATCTTATTCGTGGAAACTCGCGAACGTCGCTTGCTACGAAATATTGAGCGTGTTATGAAGCTTCCAATCCAGGAAGTCTACATACCTACCCCTGAACTACTAAGCGCGCGTCGTCTATCCAAGTTTGCAAATAAAATACAATGTCAATTAAAAAGCGATGATCTTGATGTATACCGAACGCTATTAGAAAAACTACAGCCAAAAGAGAAAATTGACATAGAAACACTAGCTGCTGCACTATTAAAGATAGCGCAGGGAGAACGTCTTCTAATATTACCACCGGATCCAGTAATCGAACGACGATCACGCCGTGAATACAGTGAACGTCACGAACTTCGAGAAGGTGGAAATCACCGTCCAACACGTCGCTCCTCTCGCAATATTGGGGAAATGGATCTTTACCGTATCGAGATAGGACGTGATGATGGCGTAGAAATTCGTCATATTGTCGGCGCTATTGCCAATGAAGGCGACATCAGTAGCCGCTATATTGGAAATGTCAAATTATTCGCATCTCATTCAACGATAGAACTTCCAAAAAGTATGGCGAAAGAGATTCTCTCTCATTTTACTCGCACAAGAATTCTCAATAAACCTATCCATATGCAGTTTATAGGAGAAGTAAAGTCACGCGGAAAAGATCGCCGGATAAATTCTAATATTAGTCGTAATAACTTGCAACGGAGAACATTATTCTAATTGATTTTTATACATGATAACTCGTGGTATCTAAAAGATAACGATAGATTATTATCCAATAAATCCTCCTTATCATATATATGATTGACATGTTTCAGTACTAATGGATTATTTTATATTTCTTTGTGTAAGTTCTTAATTTTAAATAATTTTATTTACCTTTCCCCAAGGGAAAACTGATAGGAGCTTTCTTGGGGAATTTCATTATATCTTTTGTTATACTGATTACTATCTTATTTCTTTCATCTTTTGTTTGATGATGAAATATTCGATAATATCCAGAAAATTACTGATCAACATATCTAAAGGTTTATTTGAACTTATTAAAACAATTGTTATTTTAAATTTCTTTATTTTTATAAAACAATCATTTTCTTATTTAAAGCCACTTAGACTTACTCTCTTATTTTCAAGCGCCTTTTAAGTTTAACAATACTTTTTTTCAGATTATTAGGAATGTGTTTCCTCAGACTTATAATTTTCTACGATTCACCATACCATTAACAGTTCTATCGTATTATTCACAAATAAATTATTATTTATATATATTTTATATAGCATTAGTTAAAAACTTGATACATTAAGATTATGCAACATTATGTATATTTCTTAAAAAATAAGTTTTATATAGTAAAAAAAATGATATCATAAGTTTAAAACGTTTTAATGATGATGTCATAGACAATGTTCTATCTATATTGTCGATGTAACATATTGTCATAATTATTTATAAAAATTATAATCATCTTTTTATAAAACGAAATAATTATTTTCATATTCTAAAATTTCTAATCAACAATTCATTAAACATATTTCAAAATTTTTTTCTTTAAATTGTAAATAACTTTAATTAATTTTTAATCTAAAGAGATTAATTTTACCTACATCTTCTTACTGAATTTAAGTGATTATCCGGTTCTTTAACTATTTAAATATTCTTCTATTCTTTATTAAGAATAGACCTTTTGGTATAACATTGAGAAATATTTATTTGTTTACTATTAATATCATCAACAAAATTTATTATTTTGTTTTTTTATTGCAAGTTAATAAAAATTGAATTAATTGCTCTGTTTTATGTAAAAGTATAGATATTCAAAACCAAAAAAAACTTATAATAATTATAAAAAAATAACCGATTTTATAGTAACAGAACAATATAATTAAATCATATAGCATTAAAAATTCAGACTAAATTTTAACATGAAACAAACGACTAAAATTTTTTGTAGTAACAGTAGCTAAATCTATTAAAGAGATTCCTTTTAGCGTCGCTATATACTCTGCTATATTACGAACGTAAGCTGGCTGATTTTCCATTCCTCGATAAGGTTCCGGTGTTAAATAGGGAGAATCACTTTCTAGGAGAAGCCTATCTAGAGGAATAAAACGAGCTATCTCGCGTAATGATTCCGCATTTTTAAAAGTAACAATTCCAGAAAACGAAATATAAAAACCATAGTCTAAAGCAGATCTTGCCATTGCAAGATCTTCATTAAAACAATGTAACACACTGCCGCATTCATAAGCTTTTTCTTCTCGGAGAATTGCAAGTGTGTCTTCACGTGCATTACGTGTATGAACAATAATCGGCTTATGAAACGCACGCCCTACACGAATATGCTCACGAAAAACTATCTGTTGCTGCGACTTATCCTCTTGATTAGCATGATAATCTAATCCCGTTTCACCGATTGCCACTACATTTTTTCTTTTTGCTAGATACCACAATTCGTTAAAATCATAACGATTATCAATATGAAGTGGATGAACACCGCAGGATAAAAGAATATTGTCACAATGACCGATCATCGACATCATAGTATAAAAACCAGATAATGTAGTACATACGGCTAATATTAATTTTACATTTTTTATTTGAGCTTTATCTACTAAATCCGAAACATCGCAATGTACTGTTTTATAATCTAAGAAATCCACATGACAATGAGAATCAACAAGAAACATAGATGAACCTTTTTTTTGTATTATTAAAAAATTTTCGCATCTACTACACTTTTTTCTAAATTAAGCAAATAGTGGGTCAATAAAAGTTTATTATTTAGACCACTAATTGTCTGTAATTGATATAAGCATTGCTGCCAGTGTCGCCATTGCGCATGCAATAGATAAGTAGAACTACGCGTAGCGATTGTGGCTATTAATTCTAATCTATCTATGTTTATAAGAGTAACCTGATCACCCCGCTGCCATTTAACTGCATCTATTATAAAGGTAAGCAACCAATATATAAACTTATTATCCTTATTCTCTTCTAATAATGGCAAAAGGCTTAAAAAATCACCGTTTGTATACGCTATATTTAATTCAGAACAAAACAAGAGTCGCTCTTTCCATCGTTTCGGTTGCAATAAAGCTTCTGCTGCTAAAGGCGCATTAGAAGATAAACGCAGGGCGACACAAGCAGAAAGAACATTCTTAAACCCTGTTTCTTTTTGTAACCAACGCACACCCAAATCTTCATTTGGACCTGGAAGTGACCAATAAAGACATCGACTTTTCAGCGTTGGCAACAAACGAGAGGGTACATGACAACCTAATAGAAAATAAGTATCTCCAGGAGGCTCTTCAAGAATTTTTAATAACGCATTGGTTGCTTGTTCAGTAAATTGCTCAGCGTCGAGCATCAAAATAACTTTTACTCCTCCCTGGTGAGATCGGAAATATAAATTGTCAATCAGTACGCGAATCTGATCTATCCCTATTTTTTGAGTATCTTTTTCTAATGTTATATGATAAAAATCAGGATGGTTACCAACTGTCATGAGACAACAACTATGACAAAAACCACAACTCTTAATACCTTCTGGATGCTGACACAACAACCAACGACTTAACCCATAACATAAAGATTTTTCTCCATTCCCAATAGGGCTATGTAATAGTAAAGCATGATGTCCGCTACTTTTCTGATAACGTAGCAAAATCTTCCGATAGGGCTGGTTTAACCAAGGATACCATTGCACTGTAATTCTAATAACCTTTGTTTTTTAACCATTTTATTAATTGTACACGAAGTGCAGAAGTTACCTCAGAAAGCTCTTGACTAGCATCAAGAGTTATGATGCGGTCGTCTTTTTCTGCTAAAATTTGATAACGAGATCGAATTCGTTCAAAAAACGCTAATGGTTCTACCTCAATACGATCTAATTCTCCGGAAGTACGCGAACGAACGCGCTTTAATCCGATTGATGGTGCTACATCCATATATAATGTTAAGTCAGGATAAAAATTTCCAAGTATAGTATCACGAAGAGTGTTTAGTAAACCCGAATCGATACCTCGCCCTCCACCTTGATACGCTTGAGAAGAAAGATCGTATCGATCAGTCACCACCCAAGCACCTTGAGTTACTGCAGGCTTAATTACGTTTTCTAAAACCTGAACCCGTGCGGCATAAAGCATCAACAATTCTGCTTCGTGTGTTATAACCTCATCGTCTATCCCATATTTTACTAATGTCCGCAACGCTTCTGCCAACGGAGTTCCACCCGGTTCTCGAGTAAAAACAATCTTGTGTACACCTTGCTCCTGCAAAATTTTACCAACTTGTTTAATTGCATTAGTTTTACCGGCCCCCTCCAAGCCTTCAATAGCGATAAATTTACCATTCATTCTTTATCCTGTGAATATTTAAATAAATTCGTAAAATTAGGTAATTCTAGATAGTCGACAAGGTAAGAAAGTATAAGTTCAATATACATTAGCAATAAAAGCAGAATTTCTTAATCCTAGAACATGAATTCTATCAAACTACACTTGAGCGAATCTTATGTTTTATATGAATCACCACTGAGGATATATATAAAGTAGAATTTTTTTAGTTAAATTTTAAATATATGAAAATAATACTATTTCTCAGAAATATCAAATTTATTATTAATCGTTAGAGGATTCTAAAGTTTTTAATATTATCATGTTAAATTATTTTATTGCTTTTTATATTATTTATATGTTTTTATAGTTCAAAACTTAGACCTCTCTTTCGAGAGGATATACAATAAAAACAGTATTTTATCTAAATCATCCAAACTTTTTCTTAGAATCTTCACCCCTCTTTATTTTAAAAAAAATACAATAAAAATATTATCTGTTTATAAAGAATATTTATAAAAATTTCAATTAACAGAATTAAAATTAAACAATAGTATACATTTGTATTTATTGAAAAATCTTATTCATTAGAGTAACTAGAATCTGAGAGGTTAAAAACTACTGTACAATAAATTGATTAAAATATTCCAGTAAATTATATGTTTAATGTACAGTATATAAATTATACTAAACTTTACCTCTTTTAAAGAATGTTCTATTTATAAGATATAAGTATTTTATTTTATATTTTTTTACAAAAAAATCGTGCTTCTTTATTTTTTTTAAATATAAAATATACGGCGACCATGAATAAATTTTCAGTTTAAATGAACCCTATTCAAATCACTTATCAATCAACAACAGTAAGATTTAAATTTTCTTTAAAATAGAATACTTATTCTCAAATTCATTAATATTTTAAAAATTATATACTTTATAAATATTATTATCTATAATATTTTAGGGTTATTATTAACGACGTTCTTGATCATAAGAGCTATTCATCTCTAATCTATATACAAGATGATAATCAATAATCAGGGTTAGAAGTTAACTTTTAATACAACATCGCAACTAAACTATACAAACTCCTCAACAGGTACTAATATTCATTACAGAGCTAATATTGGTTGTTTTACAATTAGCATAATATAATAGATGCTTTTAACTTAAATATTTAATGATTTCTATAGATCTAGTTTAGAACAGTAAAACGATCACTTACAAAAACATTTAGTCTTTTATATATATCATGTACTTAATTATCCACTACAACAAGATAGAAAAAATACTACCATATTGCATAATTAAGAAATTGAAAATTGCTATAACTCTATTAATCTATAGTATTATTAATAATACCATTATTGTCTTCAATAAGTAGGCTGTAATTGCTATTAACTTCCTCTAGAGCTATTAATATATTCTTTAGAATAATTAACCATCGAATTTGTAAGTCGATATACTTAATTTTCTACCATTAACACAGTTTTACTTATATCCCATGATACTAAAAACTATTTCTAAAAAAATACGACGTGAGGTATACTAGACATAGGCAATGATGGGATCTGAGGAATATAATTAGCTGCATAAAGTTTCAGTGAGGAGAGCTACCGTTTTCTTGTTTAATGTTAATATTAATTATTATAATAAATATAATTTTTTTTAAATAAGATCAACTTAGACCACAACAAATTCTAAATTAAATAAGTTAAATAACTTTTAATTTAGAATATAAACTCCTTATAAAAACAAAAAAATCTAATAAATCATTTGCTTAATAAAATTAATCTTAAACTCTAATTTTTTTGTCAAAATAATCAATAAATCAACGATTTAGATAAAAAGTAAGAGTATATCAATAAATAAAACAGTATTTATGTAAGCAAAATTACTATGCTAATATATTTATATATCACTATGATATTATATTAAATATATTTTAATTACTTTAAAATTAAATTACATAAGTTAATTTAATATTTGTTTTTTTATGAGTTTTTCAACTTTTACATGATGGTATCATTATTAATCATCATATAAAATCTCATTTATATATAAAAATTTTTTATAACTCTTAGATGCACAATAAGTAAATTAAATTTCTCTTTGCGATAAAACACTATGATGAAAAGTAGATTAACCTTTAATAAACACCATACTCTTGCAAAGAGCCTATATATCAGGTAAAATAATTTTTTATAAAAATTTTGTTTTATCTAAATAAAATATAAAATTAAAAACTTTTAATGGAAAAGATAAAGTAATATAAAATATTCAACCAGAATATTTAAAAATATAGTATAATCAATCAACGTCACATTTAACAATAAATAAAGCAACACCTTGAGAAAAGTAAATAACATCTAACTTTTATCACAATAAATATTGTTTAGTAATTTAAAATCACTAAAACTTTTAATACAACAACCTTATATGTTACTAAATCCAATCGCGATGCACTCCCAATAGTAAATGAATAATTCACCTCTAAATTCTTTCTACTTAAATTTATTTTTAAATAAACTTAGGTAGTTTTTATTCTTATGTATCGATAATCTTGCTGACCTAAACCAAATCGGGTAAAGCTACATTCTTGGCGTTCAGCTCCTTACAATCTACTTTTCCGGACATTATGTTTCAAGACAATCCGCTGCTTGCACAGCTAAAACAGCAACTTCATTTTCAAATGCCACGAGTTAAAGGAGTGGTTAAAAGCAATGAAAAAGGATTTGGCTTCCTTGAAGTCGATGCAAAAAAAAGCTATTTTATTCCACCGCTTTTTATGAAAAAAGTCATGCATGGAGACAAGGTCTTAGCTATTCTACACATAGACAAAGAACGTGAAGTTGCCGAACCTGAAGAACTTATTGAACCATTTCTAACACGATTTATAGGTCGAATCCAAATTAAAGATAAACGTCTTGCTGTCATACCTGATTATCCTTTTATAAAAGAAATCATCCCCACCTATTTTCAGCCAGAGATTAATAAAAACTTGCAACCCGGAGATTGGGTAGTTGCAGAAATGCGTCGATATCCACTAAGAGGCGATCAACATTTTTATGCTGAAATCACCTCTCTACTCACTCGGGCCGACGATCAGTTCGCCCCCTGGTGGGTAACACTCACTCGATATAATCTTGCAACTACTCCTCCAACCATGCCAGAAAATCTTGTCTTTCAAAACGGTGAAACAGAACGCGAAGATCTTACGTCATATGATTTTATCACCATTGATAACCAAAATACAGAAGATATGGACGATGCTATCCATTTAGTACCAACGATGAATGGTGGGTGGATTATGACAATCGCTATAGCTGATCCAACTGCTTGGGTGACGGTAAATAGTCCTTTAGACTATATTGCGCGCGAACGCGCTTTTACCAATTATTTACCTGGATTAAATATCCCTATGCTACCTCATGCTTTATCTACTAATTTATGTTCTCTGCGAGCTCACGAACGTCGCCCCGCACTCGGATGTCAAATGACAGTGCATTCTGACGGAAGTCTAGATAAAGATGCACGTTTTTTTACCGCTTGGATTACATCGAAAGGGAAACAAATTTATAACAATGTATCTGACTGGATAGAAAACCTTGGTTCTTGGCAACCAGAAAACGAAATTATTGGTAATCAAATTCGATTATTACATGATGTTTTTCTAGTTCGAAATGCCTGGCGAAAAGATCACTCGCTTATTTTTAATGATCGCCCTGATTATCGTTTTGTGTTGGATAAGAAAGGCAATGTAAACGATATTATTATTGAACGACGTCGAGTGGCTCACCACATGATTGAAGAAGCGATGATAGCTGCTAATATCTGCGCTGCCCGCGTTCTTCGCGATAATCTTGGATATGGATTATATAATGTACATAATGGCTTCAATCCGCTCCTGATAGATCAAGTAGTTGCACTTCTAAAAAGTCATCAAATTAATGTGAATTCTACTGACCTCTTAACCTTGAAAGGTTTTTGTGCATTGCGAAGAGAATTAAAAAGCAAAAAAAATCATTATCTAGAGAAACGTATACGTCGATTCCAGACATTTGCCGATCTTAGTATCACACCCGGTCCCCATTTTGGTCTCGGAGTAGATGCTTATGCTACTTGGACCTCACCAATTCGTAAATATGGAGATATGATTAATCATAGACTACTTAAGGCGCTTATTAAAGTCGGAACAGCCGAGCGACCAAACGAAAAAATCAGGCAACGTCTCATTGAACGGCGCCGACAAAACCGCATGGCTGAACGAGATCTTGCTGATTGGCTGTATGCTCGTTTTTTACAATCAAAGGTTGGCAACAAAAATTGCTTTTTATCCGAAATCATCGACATTTCTCGCGGTGGAATGCGAGTACGTTTAACCGATAACGGTGCATTAGTTTTTATTCCCATTTCGTTTATTCATAATATACGTGATGAAATTATATGTAATCAAGAACACGGTATCATACTAATACAAGGTCAACCACGTTATCGGCAAGGCGATTTTCTTAATATAACACTTACTGAAGTTCGGCTAGAACACCGTCTAATACTCGGGAAACCCGTTTAAATATTTTTAGGATATGTCATCTTATTGAAAGCTTTTTTTTAAATGTCTAAAAACAATTTGGTGCTTCTGAAAATTTGTTTATTAATTTATTTTAGAATCCGAAACACCTATATAAGTCATATTTTATAGTAAATAATACTATATATATCATTTCGCATAAATTAAATTATTTTAGTAAACTTCTTAGTTTATAAAATTTTTCCCCTTAATTCGAATAGGGTTAAATGTTTTAATTAAGCTAAACTATAATGTTATTATGTTTAATGTTCTATATTTAATTAAACTTATAAAGTGGAATTTTATAAAACAATTATTAATTATTAATATACAACATTCATTATAGATACATATTTGATAGTTTTTCTTTTAAAACATCATTTAACTTAATTACTAATAAATGTCAGATTAATATTAAAAACAATAAATCAGAATAATTTCATTAAAACACACAGTAACCATATACTACAAAGTCTCTATAGACTAAAAAAATAAGTAAATATAATTCATATTATCTTGGTTTTTGGTTCTTATACTTTTAACTTTCAACCTCATTTAACTCTAGTTTCTAACCGTACGTCCATAATATTTCGGTTAATTAGCCCTTCTTCAATTTCACGCAACGCGATAACAGTATGCTTATCGTTTTCTTCTAAAACTAACGGATCTTTACCAAAAACTTGAATTTGACGTGCGCGTCGTGCTGCAACTAGTACCAAATCAAAACGGTTTCCTATTTTCTCAACAGCATCTTGTACAGTTATTCGTGCCATGTCTACTCTACCTCTCATAAAAAGATTTTCAATAACACCATTATATTAATACGACAACAACTTGTTTATTAACACCTTATGCCGAAGTTTCTGAGGTCCAAGTCGTAATCGTTCAGCTAAAATGATAGTTTTTAAATTGTTTAATGCTACATTAAAATCATCGTTAACGACTAAATAATCATAATCTGAAAAATGAGTCATTTCTTCTACTGCCTGAGCCATACGCCGATTAATTACTTCTTCACTATCTTGACCTCTCTCACGTAACCGACGATCTAATTCTTCTTTAGAAGGCGGAAGAATAAAAATACTGCAAATATTTGGGATTTTGTTTCGGATCTGTTTTGCACCTTGCCAATCAATATCAAGAAAAACGTCAACTCCCGTAATTAAAACTTGGTAGATAGCTTCACGAGAAGTACCATAGTAATTATCAAACACGTAAGCGTGCTCAAGAAATTCGTCCTTAGCAATCATACGCTTAAATTTTTCCATAGGCACGAAAAAGTAATGCTGACCCTCAACTTCTCCAGGACGCATGGCCCGAGTTGTATGAGAAATTGATAGTTGAATATTATAACGTTTTTGCGTTTTCAATAACGACTGGATTAGACTTGATTTTCCTGTACCACTTGGCGAAGAAACGATATAGAGCGTACTTTCAACCACCCTGCACCTCGACACACTAAAAATTTGCAATATAGACCTTATTTTTGTCTCTAAAACGATAAAATATTTTCGGTATTACGATCTTTATAGCATTCACTATGGCCATGGAATTTGTTATGCTATGTATTTTATATAGATCTACATACAAAAAAAAATCACAATAGTCGTACATAAATCTTTCTAACCCTTAAATATACTCATATCTTAATTTTTATGAAAGAATTGGTCAAAAAATGGTTTTTCTTAAAAAGCTTTTATCCCGCTTCTCTCCATATTTTGTAAACGAGCACATTTTTATACAATCTAAACATTCATCAAAATTCCTTAAAAACACATTCATTTATTTAATAGATTAACCTTATGTACTTTTTTAAAAACAGTTTTTTAAAACAATATTTTATCTCTCATAATAGGGAATAATAATCGAGATTATAGCTATTTTAGCTACTATTTTTACTGAGTGTTTCTTAGAAAAAAAATCTGACTTTTCTCTAGATATTAATCTCTCTAGCAAGGAAATAATTTTTATTATAAATTCCACGTTATGCAAATATGACTTTAATCAATATTCATTTGTTTTTTTTAAAAATTATTAAAACAAATAGGCAGCTTTTCTTTTTATTTATTAATGCTTGTTTGATATAAGAGAATTGTCGTTCATTTTATTCAATGCTTTCTACTAAGTGTTTGTTAATTTGCATTCTTTAAAACAAATAGAGTTATAACATAACTTCTATCATTTAAAAATCGATCAAAATCTCATATATCTATGTGTTAACATTTTCTGCAATTTTATATACTACTACATGGTAGAGATTTCTTTTTTATAGAATATGTTATTGCATTTTTAATTATATATTATCTAAATATTTCGATTTTGTTATTTATTAAATAATAAAAACTATATTTCTACTTTAAAATAGCTATCTTAGTCGATTCAAATTATATTCTTAAGTCTATAATAAAGTTGATATTTTCATTGATTTTTCGGTTTAAAAATTACTTTAAATTAATAGTCGACAGTCCGAAAAAAATCAATGAAATATATTTTAATTATCATAGAAGTGCTAGTTATTAATCCTTAAATTATATCATCACAGTAGAACTATTTAATTTGGAAATTTTCTGTGAAAAAAATAATATTTTATGTTAAAATTTATAATTGAATTGATTTTTTTTGTTAAGTAGAATCTATTTTAACTTAATATTATATGAGAATTTTTTTATAAAAATAAACGAAACTACTTAAATACCTTACTCAATAATGATTAAATCATGATACCTTTTCGAAAAGAAGACGTTAGTGTCTAACGTTATGAAAGTAATATAATTATCAAACTGTTAAAATTTATGAAATATGAAACAATATTTAAGATTTCCAAATAATCTTTAGATTATAAATCTAATACCTAAATTTTTTATAGAAAACTGCTATTAACACCCCAATAACTTTTATTTATTAAACAAGCGTTTTTTTATAATCTTTATTATATGTGAAAATGTATTAAAATAATAATTTTTATAAATCTCTATTGCTCTGTAACTTCCATATAGCGATAGTATCGCTGTCTTGGGCGGCGCATTATTACAAAATAAAAAAACTATTTTTATAAAGTTAACGCCCCCTTTAAATCTTTTAAAATAATCGCTAAAAAATTTGTTGATCTACAATCATCATCGTAGATAATATTTATCTATATTTAATATATTAATATTTTAATACATAATATAGATTTTTATTATTATGATCAAGGTATGTTAATTAAACCATCTCTTTAATTATTACTAATTAGCACAACAACTACCATCTAATTCGAAACTATTGTAAAAAAATACCCAAGTACAGATATTACTTTCTAAATAATTTAATGTTTTTAGCATATGACAAGATAAAATCTTTTAAAATATTATAAATATCAAAGAACTAAAAAATTTTATTTAATCCTTACAAAAAAAAGAATAAGGTATCGCTAAAGCAACTATAAAGCTACATAGAAGATAAAACTTAAATAAAGAATTTGTAACATCATAAGATCATAAGATATAAATAAAAAAAAACCAATCCGCATAAAATGAGATATTAATTTTATTTACAGCCTAGGCTATCTTCCTTTCCTTTAAAATTCAAAGATTACTTACATTTTTAAATAAAATTAAAAAACAGAGATCTTAATTATCGTATTATCTCTGCATCTCCATAAATTAATTTTATTATTATTGATGATATTTTAAATTAATAGTAATAGCATTTTTCATTCATTCTACTAAAATCTTTGAAAAAATTAATAAAATTATAGTGCCGGAAAAATTTCCAAGCTACAATTGTTATCTTCAACTATATATTTTACTTAATAAATAAAATTAAAAAACATCTTAACCTGGCTAGGCTATATATCTATTGATACGACAGATCGCTTCTAAAGCATTATAAAACTCACTTAACTGAAAAAAAATACATTAATACTATACTACCCTATGAACTATCTTTATAATTTGAATTATAAATCTCATAAATTAAATAAATTAGCTAAACATTATCTATAAAAATATATTAAGGTATCTCATAAAATTTAATAACTTAAAAATGTTAATCTCGCACCTTAAACGAACTTCATCTACGATGATAAAGATAAAAAAGGTAGCATAAAATGGTATACAAGCTAAATAATCGTTTAATTATAAAAAAAACTGGTTAATATTTTTGAATATGCTACCTGTCCTGTATATGTAGACACCGATGAAACCATATCTTCATACTTTTACTAAATAAACTGCTTACTTAGAATTATGTTTCAATCTGCTCCAAAGTAATCAGTAATATTAAAGGTTCTTTCTATGATATATCATATGTTCTTAATTATATTAAATATTTATTGATAGATACTATAGGGAGACTAGCACACATGCATTCCTCAATAATAAAAAAATTAACGACATTACAGGAACGCCGTGAAGAAATAGAGGTTCTGCTTAATGAACTAAGTATCGTGTCCGATCAAGTTCGTTTCTGCTCTCTCTCAAAAGAACACACACAACTCTTAGCGATCACTCAATGCTTTCAAAAGTGGAAACAACTTAAAACAGATATCAATATTATTACAGACTTACTTCACGATCTAGAAATGCGCGACATAGCTCAAGAAGAAATTCTGAAATTAAAAAATAATCAACAAGAACTTGAAAAAGAATTGCAGATGTTATTACTATCACGAGATCCTAATGATGAACGGGGATGTTTTCTAGAAATCCGCGCCGGCACTGGTGGAAATGAAGCAGCTTTATTTGCAGGGCTATTATTTCGCATGTATAATCGTTATGCAGAAAAGCAAGGATGGAAGATAGATATAATCAATGCCAATGATGGTGAACACGGCGGCTTTAAAGAAGTAATAGCTAAGATATCTCATTCTGGCGCTTATGGATTATTAAAATTTGAATCTGGTGGTCATCGTGTTCAACGTGTTCCAAATACCGAATCTCAAGGCCGAGTTCATACCTCCTCCTGTACAATCGCAGTGATGCCAGAAATTCCAGAAGCAGATTTACCAAAAATCCACACAAACGATCTACGAATTGATACCTTCCGTTCTTCCGGAGCGGGAGGTCAACATGTCAATACTACTGATTCAGCTATACGCATTACTCACCTCCCTACCGGACTAGTAGTAGAATGTCAGGATGAACGATCCCAACATAAAAATAAAGCTAAGGCTTTAGGAGTATTAAGTGCTAGATTACAAGCTAATGAAATTCAACGACGACAACAACAAGAATCTTCTACACGCCGTAATCTTTTAGGTAGTGGAGATCGCTGTGATCGTATTCGTACTTATAACTTTCCTCAAGGACGCATAACCGATCATCGTATAGGGTTAACAATACATAGATTAGATGAATTTATTGAAGGAAAACTAGACATGCTGATTAAACCTATTTTGCAAGAATATCACACCAATCAACTTACTTTGCTATCTGAAACAAAATGACAACTTGGAAAATATGGTTGGAAGAAGCTACGTTGCGTCTACGCATATCTCTCAGTTCTAGTCCTAGACTAGATGCCAAAATTCTACTAGAAAATGTAACAGGTGCATCACGTAGTCATTTAATTACTTTTGATGAATTTGTATTAACAGATCTACAAAAAAGTAAACTTGAAAGTTTGTTAGTAAGACGAGAACTCGGCGAGCCTATAGCATATATAACAAAAAAACGTGAATTTTGGTCTTTACCCCTCACGGTATCAACTGATACTCTTATTCCCCGTCCTGACACTGAATGTCTAGTTCAATGTGCATTAAATTTGCTACCTTTTATGGAACTTAAAGTGCTTGATTTAGGTACTGGAAGTGGAGCAATTGCACTGGCTTTAGCCTCAGAGCGACCCGAATGGAAAATTATTGGTATTGATTGTATTCCAGGTGCTATCTTGATTGCCCGTGCTAATGCAGATCATCTAAAACTGAATAACGTAAAATTCTATGAAGGTAACTGGTTTCAATTTTTAAAAAATCAGCGTTATGATCTTATTGTGAGCAATCCACCTTATATTAAATCTAACGACGCCATTCTTGTACAAGGAAACCTACGGTTTGAGCCACGAAAAGCCTTAGAAGCTGGAGAAGATGGACTGAAACATCTAAAAATCATCTGTAATGAAGCAGGATCTCATTTACAATCTGGTGGTTGGTTAATATTAGAACACGCTTGCTGTCAAGGAGAAATAGTTCGTAGCCTGCTTAGAAGTGGCGGTTTTAGTAAAATAACTACAATAAAGGATTATTCTAATAATGATCGTGTAAGCCAAGGACAATGGTTACGATAATTAAAAAAAACCATCAAATAACTTTTTAAGAAATTTCTTATAAAGCATGATCACACTATTCTAGTGAATGCTATTCTATTAGAATTTTAGTCAACCCTTCATTTAGTAAAATTATATGTACAAACTTCCAGACACTTCAACTAACTAAGTAACAATTTCTTCCTTAATTGATATTGAGGAAATGCGTTATTTCTTTTAAGATTAATCTTGTTCTTAGTAATAATGATTACAAGAACTATCATATAGTAATACCATGTTTCATGCGAAATATCCTATGCTCCTTAAGTGATTATGGTGGCAACCGATTTACTCAGTTTTTCTTTTTCCTTAAAGGGGATAACACATTCACCAAAAAATTCTCAACCTAATACATATCTAATAATATATAAGCAATGGATATCATTTCAATAATCTATAACTATTACAGTTCCAGATAAGAACTTTATCTTAAAAAATGTTAATTTTTTGGATTTTTTTCCATCGCAAACGAAATACTTTCTTCCAATTAATCATACACATAAAAATTGTTTATCTATAACTGTTAACATGAAGACAAAAAGAGTAGAAACTATTTTCAAAATAGATGGTTGTGATGTAAAACTTTAATCGTCATTTATCTTGTCGAATATTTTTTTTAGTAGTTAAAGTTAATTCAGAAAACATTTAAATAACAACTAATTTTATACTAATTTTCCGCAAGGTTTTTTGAGAACGTTTCTCTTATGTTCTTTCCTATAAGTCTTTTACACAGTCTGCGTTCTGTTAGCTAATTATCTTTATCAGAGATATGACGCTACTTTTCCAGTCAATCCTAATAGTAATTACTATTGGGGTCCCAAGTGGGATGTTAATAGAGATTTTTTATAAAAAATTATTTTTTGTTGTTCTTTAAGCAAATAATATCTTCATATTATTTATATTAATAATAAATCTAATCTGATTGTTCTAATCCTCTGAATATATTTAATAATATTGCTCACCTGGCGATATTTATTGATGATCTAAATCACCACCATACTGTAGCAACGCTTACTTTTTTCATAAACCATACCTACAATTTGCTATAATTGTCTAAATTATTCCACTTTTCTCACATACGTTGTCGACTATTTTGTTTATCTTTTTATGTTTGCATGCTCTATTTCTTCTTTATTATATTAGATACAATTTTTTATAAAAAAATTATCAATTACTATATAACTTATATTAGTTAATTCTTGAAGATAAGAATACATAGTTTTAGACTAAAATATATATTTTATCTGACAATGACTTATTATGCACGTTACAGATTTTTCGTTTGAAGTACCTGATAATCTAATTGCGCGTTATCCTCAAGCAAAACGCAGCTCCTGTCGTTTATTATGTCTAGACGGTCTAGGAGGAACAATAATCCATCAAACCTTTAACGATTTAGTAGAAAAATTAACAGAAGGAGATTTACTAATCTTTAATAACACAAAAGTTATTCCTGCACGGTTATATGGAAGAAAAGTTACTGGAGGAAAAATTGAAGTTTTAATTGAAAAGATTTTCGACAACCATCGAACACTTGCACACATCCGCTCTTCTAAGGCACCAAAACCTGGAAGTAAATTATTGTTGGGGGACGATTACAGTATCTCTGCAACCATGATTAGTCGCTATAATTCTCTCTTTGAACTACATATTAACGACAATCGAGATATTATGACCCTATTAAATGATTTTGGACATACTCCTTTACCGCCTTATATAAATCGATTATCTGAAATTGCAGATCACGAACTATATCAAACAGTTTATGCTAAACACCCTGGATCGGTAGCAGCACCTACCGCCGGTTTACATTTTGATGAAAACCTATTAGCTCTACTAAATGCTAAAGGAATTAAAATAGAATTTATCACGCTTCATATAGGAGCAGCTACTTTTCAACCAATAAGAGTAAATTTAATAGAAAACCATCAGATGCACTCGGAATATATAGAAGTATCTCAAAATGTAGTAGATGCAGTAAATACTTGTAAAACTCGAGGAAAGAGGGTCATTGCCGTTGGGACAACCTCTGTTCGTTCTCTTGAGAGCGCAGCAGCAGCTGCCGCTAAAATTGGAAAAACAAACCTAATCCCCTTCTATGGTGATACAAGTATCTTTATTTATCCAGGTTATCAATTTCGCATCGTGGATGTCATAATAACTAACTTTCATCTTCCTGAATCCACTCTTATCATGCTTGTCGCCGCCTTTGCTGGCTATCGTCACACACTAACAGCTTATCGTGAAGCAGTAACAAAAATGTATCGTTTTTTTAGTTATGGAGATGCAATGTTTATTGTCCGAAATCCCGAAGCGCATCAAGAACAAATAAGCGAATTATTAATAGATTAATTTCCAGACTAAACTTATGAAATTTCATTGAAGCTAAAAATTCATTAATTTAAATTAAAGTAATTTCTTGTAAAAACTTTTTTTAACATCAATATGTTAAAATATTTTTTCTCTTTAGTTATGGTCGATAATTATATCGATATTTTTAAGTATATCTACTTTAATAAGTATATTAAAAATAGAGTTTTTTATAAAATTTTTAGGATTATATATTGTTCTCTTTTATAATAATATTCTTACTGGATATTAAATTTCTTTCTTATAAACACATAAATCCTCATTCATTTTTAATAAATATTTTTATCTATTTGATCAATCGTTAATCTTAATAAACAGAAGCATTATAGACATGATTTTCCTTAAAAAATTTTTTCGATAATATCAATCTTGTATTAGAGTGAAAAAAACTAATTTTAAACGTTACTAATCCCGAAATGGATTGTATAAAGATTGTTTAATTAGTTATCGATAACTATTTTGAATTAAAAATATGTAGGATAGATTTTCTATGTTAGTAGTACTAGAAATTGACCTTAATTTTTTAACACATGGAACATCGTTGCTACTATTTTAATATCCACTCACTCTATCTCTCAAAAAAAAAAAAAAAAAAATAAAAAAAATATAAATACTATTTAATTTATTTTTTTTATTTTCCTACTTAAATAAGATAACTTCAATATCTCAACAACATATCCATCAAATTAAAGTAAAATAAATTACGCTACAATCATATTACACGCTTAACTTTTATCTTTAAAGCCTCTTTTAATATATGTAATATATGTAATGTATACTACATAATAAAAAAATTAATATTTATTCACTTTCGTTACTGTTCAAATAAAAAATTGTTGATTAATTAAATCCATATTTAAAGATTATTTTGTGATACTTAAATACATTAAAGAAAATAATATTTTACAATCTAGTTTCGTCACCATAAAACAATCGAAATAATTGATATTAGATCTATTTAATTATTCTTTGCTGTAAAAATATCAAATAAAAATCGACAAGAATACTTATTTTCTATAAAAAAGGGAAAACGATAACCGCATCGATATTCTTTACGCAATTCAAATAGATTTTTTTATATTAGAAAATATTTATAACCTTTGACAAGAAAAGTTATTACTTCCTTATAAAATGACCTTTTTAGAAAAACTAATATCCTCAATTGAGCACTAATAAGAAATATCTCAATAAACATTGAGTACAAACTCATAATTATACAACAATATAAAGTATTAAAAATACTAAAAAACTAACACCTAACATAATGATAAATAATTATGTAATTCAGTTAATTAGATAATGTTGTTTTTTTTAGAAAACAATTTATACTCATTAAAAAGAATATGATTTCAATCATATCAAAGAGTTTTTAAAAAAAATTAATCGCGATTTTACAGAATAGTTATTATTGCGTCATACACATACTGGAATGTATGATTTAAGAGATTTTTTACGATAGACAAAATATAATTAAAACTCATAAAAAAAACAAAAGACAGTTCTTATTTAAACCTTGAATTTATGTATAGTAAAATAACACTTCTGACGCTTAAGGAAAATTTGTGATCAAAAATCTCCGGAATATCGCCATCATCGCACATATAGACCATGGTAAAACCACATTAGTTGATAAACTATTACAACAATCCGGAACTTTGAATCAACGAAATATCGTTACCGAACGCGTAATGGACTCTACTGATTTAGAAAAAGAACGTGGGATTACCATACTAGCTAAAAATACCGCAATTAATTGGAAGAATTATCGGATTAATATCATCGATACACCCGGACATTCTGATTTTGGAGGAGAAGTGGAACGAGTCATGTCTATGGTTGACTCCGTATTACTTCTCGTCGATGCTATAGATGGTCCAATGCCACAGACCCGTTTCGTCACACAGAAAGCATTCGCTTACGGAATGAAACCTATCGTTGTCATCAATAAAGTTGATCGCCCAGGAGCACGACCTGAATGGGTTGTAGATCAAATTTTTGATCTTTTTGTAAATCTAGGAGCTAACGACAAACAACTTGATTTTTCAATTGTCTATACATCAGCGCTAATTGGAATTGCTGGTCTAGACCATACAAAAATGGAAGAAGATATGACACCTCTTTTTGAGAGTATCATAAAAAACGTCGATCCACCAGATGTCGACGTCAACGGCCCATTTCAAATGCAAATTTCTCAACTAGACTACAATAGCTATATGGGCGTTATAGGAATTGGTCGCATTAAGCGTGGCTCTGTAAAACCTAATCAAAACCTTATTATAGTGAATAGCAAAGGCAAATTCCGCAATGGTAAAGTTGGACAAGTATTAGGTCACATGGGTTTACTTCGTATTGAGACTAATATAGCCGAAGCTGGTGATATCATTGCAATCACCGGTTTGGGTGAATTAAAAATTTCCGACACACTTTGCGATCCAAATCAAATAGAAAGCCTGCCAATGTTAAAAATTGAAAAACCAACTATTTCTATGTTTTTTAGTATTAATACATCTCCTTTTTGTGGCAGGGATGGGAAATATATCACTTCTCGCCAAATCCAAGAACGTTTAAAAAAAGAACTGGTAGATAATGTAGCATTAGAAGTAGAAGAAACAAAAGATCCTGACACCTTTCGTGTGTCCGGTCGTGGTGAAATGCACCTCGCAGTACTTATCGAAAACATGCGTCGTGAAGGGTTTGAGATCGCAATTTCTCGCCCAAAAGTTATTTTTCGTAATATCGATACTGTTAAACAAGAACCATTCGAATTAGTGACGTTGGATATTTTATCACAATCTCAAGGAGTAGTCATGGAATCAATGGGCACACGTAAAGGAGAAATCTGCAACATGTTCCCAGATGGAAAAGGACGTATTCGCTTAGAATATATCATTCCAACCCGCGGGTTAATCGGCTACCGCAACAACTTTCTTACCATGACATCAGGTACCGGAATTTTACATTCTACATTCAGCCACTATGAACATGTACGTCCTGGAATAATTAAACACCGACAAAATGGAGTTTTGATTTCTAATAATCAGGGTAAAGCTGTAGCATATGCTCTTTATAACCTACAAGATCGTGGACGACTTTTTATAGAACACGGCACAGAAGTTTATGAAGGACAAATTATTGGTATTCATACTCGATCTAATGATCTTACAGTAAACTGCCTCGCTAGTAAAAAACTAACTAATATGCGAGCATCTGGTAATGATGAAGCAACGACTTTAGTACCGCCGATTAAGATGTCGCTAGAACAAGCGTTAGAATTTATTGATGATGATGAATTAGTAGAAGTTACACCAAAATCTATCCGGTTACGAAAACGTTTTCTGAAAGAAAAAGAACGTAAACGTGCTCATCGTAATTAATAGTTCTTTTTTATTTGTCTTCTCTTTAAGATAATAAAAAAAACACTTGATTATTACTCTAAATCGTGTTTCTTTTCTTTTAAAAGAGATGTAGTTTCCTCTTAAAAAGAATTAACTAACTCTCTAAAAAATCTTCAAAATAAGTAATATAAAAAAATTTTTTATAAAGAAATCAACTATATTTATCTTCTAAATACATCATACAAAAAAACAACAAGCTTAAATTTTACACCATTAAGTTAAATTTAAAATAGTAAAAACATTAATTTTAATGCATTTAATTTAAACAGTAATTCAATTAATTACGTGTTCTAATTATCTGGGATCTACCCAACTATCTGGAAAAAGTGGAAAACAACAATATAGCCTCTATCTATAAAATAAATAAATTGGATGCAATAAATTGATTATATATATAATAAATACAATTATTATACAAGAATAAAAAAATAATTTTACTATTTTTTTATTAATTGATGTATAACTCTCGGTAATATCATACGTATAAGTACTTCATACCATCCCCAGGGTAAATGTCTCATAAATTTATACTTCCAAAGACAAAAAAAAAGAGATTTATAATTATGAGTTATATGTATCATAAATAATTAATGTAAATCATAAGAAAAAAATAAATTATTATACAATATATGTTGTACAACATTTTTAATAACTTATTTAATTAAGCTTTTTCTTTACTTTTGTTCAAAATTTTTTTTATTATAAATAATTAATCCACTTCTATAATTAATTTTAATTATGAACCATTATTCGAGTTTATATCAAAATATTTTAGCAAAACTTTATAAAATTACAATAAACAAAAAAAAGACACTTCCCACTTCCAAAAAAAATATTACTCCTAAATAAAGAATTAATAACAGCTCCAATCTAGATAAGACAGAACTCTAATTTAAAATAATACTTAAATATTTTATGTACCTAAAAAAACTAAATGTATTTAAACGCATCCCTAAATCTCTACTACTTTACTTAAAAAATTTTAATAATTAAACCAGTTTGTTGTTAGTAAGTTTTTGCTTTAGGCTGATAGCCAGCTCACAAAAAAAATTCGTGACACTCTTAAATTAAAAAAAATATTTAATATATAAAATATATATCATATTAATTATCTATTTTAAGATTCTTGTTAGGATAGTAATATATGCCGATTCTGAAATTAGTACACCATTCATCTTGAAAATAGCATGAAGACCCCCAAGTTAAAGAAATGAATAGTGTTATAAAAAACCCAACAAGAAACATAGTTACTACTTAATACCACTCTAGCAAAAAATTAAAACATTACTAAGAGTCTGCGTAGGACATACAATGCACAAAATTTTCCTAAAGATTATCTTTTATGGAGATGGTAATGTCATATAGTAAAACAAAACATCACTTTATACCTCATATGACTTTAGTGCCTATGGTAGTAGAGAAAACTACACACGGAGAACGCTCCTTCGATATCTTTTCACGTCTACTTAAAGAGCGAATTATCTTTATAAATGGTCATATAGAGGACCATATGGCAAGTTTGATTGTGGCACAAATGATGTTTTTAGAAGCAGAAAACCCAGAAAAAAATATATCCTTATATATCAATTCACCAGGTGGAGTAATTACCGCCGGAATGTGCATTTATGACACAATGCAATTTATTAAACCCGATATTAGTACTTTTTGTATGGGGCAAGCCGCTTCTATGGGTGCCTTCCTACTTTCCAGTGGAACCAAAGGAAAACGTTTTTCACTCCCTAACACTCGGATCATGATTCATCAACCATTAGGCGGGTTTCAAGGACAAGCTACCGATATTGAAATTCATACGCGAGAAATCCTGTACATTAAAGATCGTATGAATAAATTAATGGCAAAACATACCGGAAAACCACTTAAAATGATAGAACAAGACACTGAACGCGATCGTTTTCTTTCTGCTGATGAAGCTGTAGAATATGGATTAATAGACTCCGTTCTAAGCCACCGTACTTAATAACAACAGAATTAAACTAATCTAAATATAACATAAAACATTAGCGAATCTACTAATTAGTTCTAATGTCATCTTTATTAATGGCCTAATAAATTTTAGCGAAAAGAGGCTTACTCATGACAGATAAATGCAACGACGGTTCAGGAATACTCCCATATTGCTCTTTTTGTTCAAAAAGCCAAAAGGAAGTGCGGAAATTAATTGCAGGACCGTCGGTATATATCTGCGATGAATGCATTAATCTATGTAATAATATTATTTTTAAAGAAAAAAAAGAAACCAATTTACATCACACATGTATTTCACTACCCAAACCCCACGAAATTCGAAAGAAAATAGACGATTATGTGATTGGTCAAGAAAAAGCAAAAAAAGTGCTTGCAGTGGCAGTTTATAATCACTATAAACGATTATATAAACTACATATAAATAACAGTATCGAACTTGGAAAGAGCAACATTTTACTCATTGGGCCAACAGGTAGCGGAAAGACACTTCTAGCAGAAACTCTAGCTCGCATTCTTGATGTACCTTTCACTATGGCTGATGCAACCACTTTAACAGAAGCCGGTTATGTAGGCGAAGATGTTGAAAACATCCTACAAAAATTACTGCAAAAGTGCAATTATGATATAAAAGAAGCTCAGCGTGGAATTATATACATTGACGAAATTGATAAAATTTCCAAAAAATCGGATAACCCATCTATCACTCGCGATGTATCCGGAGAGGGGGTACAACAAGCGCTTTTAAAATTAATAGAAGGAACCTTAGCTTCAGTTCCCCCTCAGGGAGGAAGAAAGCATCCACAACAAGAATTTTTACAAATAGATACTTCAAAAATTCTTTTTATCTGTGGTGGTGCCTTTTCTGGTCTAAATAAAATAATTGAAAAACGTACTTATAGCAACCAGAGTATTGGCTTTGCTGCTACACTCAAAACAAATTCTGAGAAAGTAAGCAATGATAATATTCTAGTGCAAGTAGAACCCGAGGATTTAATCAAATTCGGATTAATCCCTGAATTTATTGGCCGGTTACCAATTATCGCGACTCTTAATGAATTAAACGAAGAGGCTCTTATTCAAATCTTATGTACACCTAAAAATGCATTGATAAAACAATATCAAGCATTATTCAGCATTGAAGGTGTTCAACTTGAATTTCATGATAACGCTTTAATTGCTATTGCAAAAAAAGCTATGACACGGAAAACTGGTGCTCGTGGCTTACGTTCTATCGTAGAAGATATTCTTCTAGAAAGTATGTATGAACTACCTTCTAAAGAAGGTGTAGAAAAAGTAATAATAGATGAAGCAGTGATTGAAGGAAAAACAACACCATTAATCATCTATAGTAAAAATACAGCGCAACAAATCTCCACTAACTAGCGCAACATCCTAGAAGGATTATACAGCGTCAACTGATAGCATCTTTAGATGGGGGATTCTCTTCCCCCATTATCATTACTCCGTCTACTATTGAATGTAAGTAATATGACCCCATATACTCAAAAACAAGTGATTGTTAAAACGAGAAAAAATCCAGTTTTCCGTATCCTAAAAATTAATCGGATGCTAAAATAAGAGAGAGCTCTATGAATACCGAGCATTCTGAATATCTACAAATTCCTGTATTACCTCTGCGCGATGTAGTGGTTTACCCACATATGGTCATCCCTCTTTTCGTTGGCCGTGAAAAATCAATTCGGTGTCTTGAAGCAGCTATGACTAACGATAAAAAAATCATATTAGTTGCTCAAAAAGAAGCGTCAACCGACGAGCCAGATATCAATGATCTTTTTTCTATTGGAACAATATCCTCTATTCTTCAAATGCTAAAACTGCCAGATGGTACGGTAAAAGTGTTAGTGGAGGGACTAAACCGTATAAAGATTAAAGAATTATCAAATAACTCTGATTTTTTCAGCGCAACAGCAGACTTTTTCGATATACCAAAACTAGATAAGAGAGAACACGAAGTACTAGTACGCACTGCTATTAATCAATTTGAACGATATACAAAACTAAACAAAAAAATCTCCCCAGAAGTACTTACTTCATTAAACAGTATGGATGATGCTGCTCGTCTCGCTGATACAATTGCAGCTCATATGCCTCTAAAACTAGTAGATAAGCAATCGGTGTTAGAAATGGTAGACATCACTAAACGACTTGAATATCTAATGGCAATAATGGAATCAGAAATCGATCTCTTGCAAATCGAAAAACGTATCCGCAATCGCGTAAAAAAACAGATGGAAAAAAGCCAAAGAGAATACTACTTAAATGAACAGATGAAGGCAATTCAGAAAGAATTAGGAGAAATGGATGAGACTCCAGATGAAAATGAAATACTAAAACGTAAAATAGAAATGGCAAAAATGCCAAAAGAAGCTTTAGAAAAAGTTGAGGTAGAACTTCAGAAACTAAAAATGATGTCACCAATGTCAGCTGAAGCTACGGTTGTACGTGGTTATATCGACTGGATGCTGTCTGTTCCTTGGTACGCTCGCAGTAAAATAAAAAAAGATCTAGTAAAAGCTCAAAACACTCTAGATAAGTATCATTACGGACTTCAGCGTATTAAAGATCGTATCTTAGAATACCTGGCAGTACAAACTCGCGTAAAGAAAATCAAAGGTCCAATTCTCTGTCTAATGGGACCACCTGGAGTGGGAAAAACGTCTCTCGGTCAATCTATCGCTCAAGCAACAGGACGTCAGTATGTACGAATGGCTTTAGGAGGCGTGCGAGATGAAGCTGAAATCCGAGGACATCGTCGCACCTATATCGGTTCAATGCCAGGGAAATTAATACAAAAAATGTCTAAAGTTGGAGTAAAAAACCCCCTTTTCTTGCTCGATGAAATTGATAAAATGTCTTCAGATATGCGCGGTGATCCCGCTTCAGCCTTACTAGAAGTTCTAGATCCAGAACAAAACGCAGCGTTTAATGATCATTATTTAGAAGTCGATTATGATCTTTCTGATGTAATGTTTATTGCTACATCAAACTCGATGAATATCCCTGCACCTCTTCTTGATCGCATGGAAGTAATTCATTTATCTGGTTATACTGAAGATGAAAAACTTAACATTGCACGTCAACATCTACTACCAAAACAACTTAAGCAAAATGCGTTAAAAAAAGGTGAATTAACCATAGAAGATAATGCCCTAGTAGGAATAATTCGCTATTATACCCGCGAAGCAGGTGTGCGTAATCTAGAACGCGAAATTTCTAAGTTATGCCGTAAAGCAGTAAAATCATTATTGATAGAAAAGAAGGAACAACATATCAGTATTAACATAAATAATCTAAAGGACTTTCTTGGTTTTTATCGATTTGATTATGGTCGAGCAGAAAATAAAAATAATATTGGTCAAGTTACAGGTTTAGCTTGGACTGAAGTAGGTGGTGATTTACTCACTATAGAAGCTGCATGTGTCCCCGGTAAGGGAAAACTAACCTATACTGGATCTCTAGGAGAAGTGATGCAGGAATCTATTCAAGCAGCATTAACAGTAGTGCGTGCACGCGCTGATAAATTAGGCATCAATCCTGAATTTCATGAAAATCGTAACATTCATGTTCATGTACCCGAAGGAGCCACTCCTAAAGATGGTCCTAGCGCTGGTATCGCAATGTGTACTGCATTGGTATCTTGCTTAACTGGTAAACCAGTGAAAGCTAACCTTGCAATGACTGGTGAAATAACATTACGCGGTCAAGTACTAGCAATCGGTGGTTTGAAAGAAAAATTACTAGCCGCGCTTCGCGGAGGAATACATACTGTTTTAATTCCTTTAGACAATAAACGTCATCTGGAAGATATGCCGGACAACGTGATACATAATTTAGAAATTCATCCTGTACAACATATTGACGAAGTTTTACATTTAGCGTTATTAAATATACCTAACAGTTTTAATATAGAAAAAAATAAGAAAAATAAATAGTGAATATGGATATATTCATTTTAAGTTTATAAAAAAATTATATACATATATTATATCTCACGTTGTTTTTATATGTATTCCACCGTACAAAATATTTTATTAAAGGTTAATTTATTTATAAAGTGAATCACGCTTTTATTGTGAATAAGAAAAAAAAAGAAGTAGCTATGTAGTAAATATATTTATTGTTTATTTTTTAAAAGAATATAACCAGTTTTATTAATACTTAATTTTAATAGAATACAGATTATTTTCCTAAAAAAATTCTCGTTTTGCTTTCTAATTAAAAATTAATCTCAAATATTTGAAATCAATTAAAACATATTGATAAAGAAGTAAAATTGCATACCTAATTATTTAACGAAAACAATTAAAATGTTCCCGTTAAAACAAATAAAAATATAATCATATCTTTACAAAAAAACCAGTATTACAAATTAAAAAACTCTTTTCTAATTTATACTCAATAAAACAATAAAGTATATCAGACGCAATAAAAACATAAAGTGTTATAAAAATAGCTATTTTTATTAGCTACAATGATTATTGTATGTTAATAAAATAATAAAAAACCATTCAGTTTTACCTAATTCCATAACAATGCATCTAATTAAGATAAAAAAAACAACTATTAAGCATCCAACAGTTATTCAATTATTTAATTTTATTAACCATATTGATTTATAAATTTTAATGTAAGAGTGGAATCTTTGGCGACTATACCTTAATTTTATGTAACCAAACATTTTCTTCTTAACGGAAGAAATAGTTTTATAAAAAAAATCAAAATAATATTAGTAGTTTTATCTTTATAATACTTTTAGTATTTTTTTATTTAATTTAGTATTATTATGTTACTAAAATCTAATAACCAATATCCCGCAATTGGACAATAGCAGTTTTTACCACACTAACAGCAAACTCTATTTCCTCGTGTGTAGTAAAGCGCCCTATAGAAAAACGTATAGAACTGTGTGCGACTTCTTCTTTTACCCCCATAGCGCGAAGCACATAAGACGGCTGAAGAACAGCAGATGTACAAGCCGATCCTCTTGACACAGCTAAATCTTTTAACGCTATCATCAGAGATTCACCATCAACATCATTAAAACTTATATTGATCACGTTTGATACGCTTTGATCAAAAATACCATTTACTGTTACTCCTTCAATCTCTCTAATTTCCTTCCAAAAAAAATCACGCATAGACTGTAAACGCGGTATCTCACTTGCAAATAGTTCTCCTGCAAGTCGATAGGCTTCTCCCATACCGACAATTTGATGTACTGGCAATGTTCCAGAACGCATTCCTCTCTCGTTTTGACCACCGTGAATTTGGGGCTCAATCAATACCTGCGGCATACGACGTACAAAAAGAGCGCCAATACCCTTTGGTCCATAAAGTTTATGAGCGCTAAACGACATTAGGTCTACCGGTAAGGTCTTTAGATCTATAGATAATTTTCCAACACTTTGAGTGGCATCCACATGAAAAAGAATACCTCGAAGACGACAAATTTTACCAAATTCCGTAATATCTTGAATGACACCAGTTTCATTATTAACATGCATTAAAGAGACAAGTATTGTATCTTCACGCAACGCATCACTTAACTTTTGTGGTGTAATAATACCATTTGATGATGGTGTGAGCCTAGTGACAATAAAACCTTCTTTTTCTAATTGCAAACAACTATCTAATACTGCTTTGTGTTCAGTTACAGACGTAATAATATGGCGACCTTTACCACAATTTGCATGCGCTGCTCCTTTTAATGCGAGATTATCAGATTCCGTTGCACCAGAAGTGAAAATAATTTCGCGAGAATCAGCTCCAATCAAATCTGCAATATAATGACGAGAAACATCCACAGATTCTTCTGCTTCCCATCCATAACGGTGATCACGAGAAGCCGGATTACCAAAAATAGTGTTTATAGTAAGATGCTGCATCATCTTCTCAGCTACCCGCAAATCAACTGGCGTAGTAGAAGAGTAATCAAGGTAAATCGGTAACTTCATAAAACATTTGCTCCAAACTTCAATAATATGGAGATACACTTATTCTTATCTACACAAACAAGTTTGTATTAATAATTTCTTTTTCTTTATTATTTTTAACTATAAGATTGTTTTTTTATTATCTTTTTTACCCGAAATATTTCTAGTCTCTTGATTAGAAACTAATTCTGCTAGAGTAATATTATTAAGAAAATCACTAATACGTGCACTAAGATTACTCCAAAGTATATGTGTTAAACAACGATCTCCACCCTGGCAAGTTTCTTTTCCCCGACACCGAGTCGCATCTACAGATTCATTTACAGCAGTAATAATTTCACCAACAGTAATTTCATTAAATTCACGATTGAGTAGATAACCACCACCAGGTCCCCGAACACTGGTTACTAACTTATTCTTTCGTAATCGAGAAAATAATTGCTCTAAATAAGAAAGAGAGATTCCCTGTCGTTTAGAAATTTCGGCAAGAGGAATGGGATTCTGATCCGAATGTTTAGCGATATCAAGCATGGCAGTAACCGCATAACGACCTTTAGAAGTTAGTTTCATTTCACTATACCAATACAAATACAGTGGAAATAGTTTGCCATTCCTGACTAAAATAGTCAATTATTTAAACATATTAACAAAATTAATGAGTTATTTTTTTTATAAATTTAAAATTACTAGTTTGTTTTCTATTGGTGATTAATCATATAAAACTCGTTATGTAAGTATAAGGCATACACTATTTATGTAGCTCGTATTTAATATAAAATTAATAAAATTTTAAAAACAAAGAATCAATTTAATATTTTTAAGTAAGTTGTTCATTAAAATGTAAAATGTGTATTTTAGTAGTATTTAATAAAATTAAAATATATTTTTATAAAACCTTCTCAAATATGACTATTGTATGAAATACAGGCTAATAAATAAACTTATTTGTGTATAACAATTTTATTGTTATCACGGTATTTTTACTATGTTAATAAATATAATTATTTTAATACTGTTTAATATTTTTTTCACCACTAAACTTAAAGTTATGCTGTCATAAATAAAAATAGTGATATTGTTTTTAACAACTGAAAAAAAACTAATAAAAAACTAGATATTGATGATCTCTGATTTTTTCTAAAAAATAATTTTATCTCTAATACATTTACTTTCAATAAATATTTTATTTTACGAGGATTATCTTTATATGAGAGATTCTATTTTGAAAAAAAATAAGTGTTATGTATTCATATTATTTTAATAATAAACCCTTGTTTTCAAGGTATCCAAAACAATTTTCATCGAAAAAAAAACAAGTTCAATACAATGAAATGATATCTAGAAAATCTAAAAATAAAAAATTAGTTAAAATGTAAATTAATAAAATATATTCTATATCATAGATACCCTGATTATATAGAATTTATATTCACTTACTTATTTTTTTTAAAATATGTTTTATTCTTAATTTTAATATATTTTTAATAAAAAAGTTACTCTATAAAAACAGATAAATAAACTATTTTGTCTTACTATTAAAATAGTTTTATATTTTTTTGGAAATAAAATTCAAAATCGCACAATATATTGTTAATTAACAAAATAATAATTGATTAGTAATTTAATTTTTTATTAAAATGTATTATAATAATAAACTAAACATAAAGACAGTAATCAATCATTAAATTGCATTTTCATATAAATCTTTGAAACCATTCAAAGAAGAGTTAAGCATTAAAAAAGATAAATTTAATCTATATTGTTAAGTTTATTATTTAAAATAAATACATCTAAGATCACTATTATGCAATAGAAATTGCTGAATAATAGATAGAAATCAACAAATACCATTTTGTATCTTTTATTAAGCATAATTAGCAGATCAATAAGATATTATATCGATAGTAAATATAAATTTATAACTGTCATGGTGCATCCGGGAGGATTCGAACCTCCGACCGCTCGGTTCGTAGCCGAGTACTCTATCCAACTGAGCTACGGATGCTATATTAATGGCGATGAGGGAGGGATTCGAACCCTCGATACAGATTTTTTCTATATACTCCCTTAGCAGGGGAGCGCCTTAAACCTCTCGGCCACCTCACCTTAGCGCTTTTTATGAAGGATATTGGCGATATATAGTAAATATATTACTTTCTGAGCTTGATATGTCAAAGTATTTTTTCTAAAAAATAATTAATACCATTTCATGTCTAGATAAAAATATCTTTAATTAAAAATTAGGTTTTTATATATATCCAATTTCAATTTTAATTAAAATAACAAATCATTTAATTAGATAAAAACTTACAATCTATTATAGGCGATTAATCTTAGACTAATGATTTAATAATAGAAATCGTTAATCAATAATACTTAGACATAACATTTAACACTATCTTTATTTTATATATAAAGACTTTTTAGTCTATTTTGTTGATTTTTATTTTCCATCCTGCACTAAAAATCTTAATCTTAATTAAGATTAAAAATTTAAATGAGTTGCTAATAAAAAAATCAACATAATATCACTGCATTATAAAAATTTACGCAAAATATCTTATAAACTTCATTGCACATTAAAACGGTATAATAATCTAATTTCATTTAGAAAGATAGTACTATCTGCATAGCATGAAAGCACATATGAAACTATAAACCTATTCAATGCTTCATATAGCAATATGAATTTATATAAATGCAAGTTACACCACCCCTGAATACATTCAACTTAAGAGAATATATGAGATATTTTAATTTTATTGTTTTTATATTAGTGTTGTTATGAAATTATAAAGCAAATAATTTATTTAGTTTTTAAATAAAAGTTAGCTGCTTTAAAAGCAATTGTTTTTTTGTGTCGCTTTAAAATAAATATTTTATTTAATTCGATCAGGATCGTAACAACCAATCATATTTAATGAATCCTAAGTTAAGACTTATTGAATTTTCATTTATTTAGATTGATTCATATCAATAAAAATGATTTTCTTTAGAAGAGAGTAAATAGGTAAAATGTAAATAGTCGCACATGTTATTACTGTATCTTTATATGTTTTTTTGATATACCTACTATTTTAAAGACAGTCATCTCATATTTTCATGAACGCTATCGAAAAACTATGTTTTATAGTACAAATAATTAAGTGAACTTAAAGATCTTTTAAGTTGAAGCGAACTAGTGATAAAAACAAACGATGATTTTCTAAACTTAAAATAAAAAAAACTAGATACATACTTTTTCATCACCACAGTTATGGATAGCTATATTTAATTTATATAAAACTCGATAACATATTTTTTATCTTAAGTTTTTTAAAATTATATAGTTTATTCATATTAAAAATAAATTATAAAGTATTTTAAACAAATCAATTTTTTATTATAGAATTTTTATTCTATTCAACAAGTTTTTTAGTATTAACAAAAAAAATGTATTATCTACTATATATAAATTATTAGAAATTTAAATGTTCATAAAAAACTAAAAAATAATATTTAGCTAGATCGCTATTTAAAGTTAAAAATAATAGGCAATTAATATTGCAAATATTAGCAAGGAAGACTAAAATAGTCAGTTATAACTAATATTTACTAATTGACACTCTATACTCCCCTCGTAAAGAGAAACTAGACTTTAGTAACCTACATTTTTATAAATGGGATTTAAGTAATAGTAAAATTTTTTAAAATACCGTAAAACTTGATACAATTAATATTTCACAACAGTTGATTTTTTTAAATGCAAACTAATTCTTAATATTAAGATAATAAGTTTTAAATAATTTTAAAAATTAATTTCTCATGAAAGAAAAATTATACATTATAAAATTTTATATTGCATAGATTTTCTATGAAGCCTACAATATATTAGTAATAGCCGGTGTAGCTTAGTTGGTAGAGCATCTGATTTGTAATCAGGAGGTCGAAGGTTCAAGTCCTTCTACCGGCATAAAATCTTGGGTGGGGTTCCCGAGCGGTTAAAGGGAGCAGACTGTAAATCTGCCGTCATAGACTTCGAAGGTTCGAATCCTTCCCCCACCACCAAATTTATAAACATTGCGGGAGATATTTAAAATATAGAGATATATTATAAAAGAAACATAAAATTTTTTTAATAAGATTAAACTAGTAAAATTTTGAATTAAAAAGTATATTAGAAATTTTAATTCTAGTTTTAAAAATGTTAAATAAACAAACATTAAAGATGCGGGTATCGTATAACGGCTATTACCTCAGCCTTCCAAGCTGATGATGTGGGTTCGATTCCCACTATTCGCTCCAATTTAACTAACTAGATTACATGTTGTTTCAATATAGTTTGAAACTAAAGTTTAAATAAATTAAACTATAATCAACAATTATAAAAATATACTTTTTTAAAAATCTTAAGGATTACTATTTTAATTCATTATTAAATCTATATTTAAATAAAGTTATATAACTTATCGATTTATTTAATAGGAAAATCGCTATTAAATTTAATAAGTCGAATAGCATCTATCTATCTTTTCATATATAGTTATTATTAATCTACTAATATTTTTACAATTTAACATCTAAATATAAATCAATCTTATAAAAATTTAAAAATCTATTTACTGATAAGTTAGTAATTTTATTTATTTTTAAAATGTCACGATCGTAATAATTCTCTCAATAAGTTTATATAACATCTGACATTTTATCTAGTAACTATAAATTTATTAAACTATAATATATATTTTCGCTCAAAAATACGCAATGAAATGAACAATTTTCTTATATACTTTTAATGCTATATACTACCTATAACAGACACCCTACTTTTTAGTTATTAATGACCTTGCTACTATAACCTTAATTTTTTTATCTTCCTTATAAAATTATTTTTAATAAATTTAGAAATTAAAAAAATGAAGCCTTACTCTACATAAGAATATAAATCAATTTTATCTTTATTTATTTTTAGTTACTAAATAAAAATTGATTATCTTAATTTTATCTCTAGTAATATTATAAGGTTTATACACTGCTTAATAGATAAAATAACGAAAAAAACTCTCTTATTAAAGACAAGAAAAAAATAAAGTATTTTTGAAAACTAAGATAAATAAAAATATTTTTTTAAAATCTTTATATTGGATAGAATTAATTTCACACTGTAATTTATAAATTATTCTCTCTTTACTAAGAAAAGCTTCATTTTACATAAACAACTATTAAAAATGAAAAACCTGTAAAACCATAACAACAGCACTCAAAAATCAGTTTATGAAAATACCAATAAAAACATCATTACAAAAATAATAAACTAAACACAGACTTCAACTTGATTGTTAATAAAAAACTATCATCTACTTTTTAAAGTTTTTATTAAAAAATTATTTAAAATTTTAATTTTAATCCGATAAGCGCTAAATCTATATCTTTTTTTTTACTCTCTTAACAAAAAAAACATAAAAGTTATGGCTAACTAGAAAGTCATTCCTGATATATAAAAGAATCCCCCTATTAGAGAATATCTATTCTATAAATTAAAAACGTTTATAAAATAATATCATACATTAGATAATCCATTTTTACTCATTGCAGTCTATTAACACTGTTACAATATTTCTTGATAAATAAAACTCAACCAAAAACTAAAAAAATATTAATAAAATAGTGATCTAGTTTATATTTATTATGATAAATTATCATAAATGAGAGCGTAAAAAAAACAAGCAACTGTTGATGATAGAAAAATATAAGATCAACGAGACTAATATTCTCAGTTTAATAAAGTTATTGAAAAATATATTTGTGAGATAATAGTTTTTTCTCTAAAAACCACTTATCATCGGTAACCCTTTAATAACTAATGGCTATTCAATAATTATTGTAAAAAATGTTGTTTATTCTTTTAAGAAGAATCTATATTAATAGATTTATTAATCTTAATTATTAAAGATTTTTATTAATTTTATTTTTTTTAGAAAAATACTCTTTGGAGCATAAAGATGAGCATAACAACACCTTTACTCTTACAGTTTTCAGATTCAGCCGTAAAGCAAGTCAAAATTTTAATCGCTAATGAAGATAATCCAAATTTGAAACTACGAGTGTATATTATTGGAGGAGGATGTAGCGGATTTCAATATGCTTTTACTTTCGATGATCATGTATATGAAGATGATGTTACTATAGAAAAAGAGGGTGTTATACTGGTTGTGGATCCAATGAGCCTACAATATTTAATAGGCGGATCTATAGATTATGTGGAGAAGTTAGAAGGATCGCGTTTTATTGTTACAAATCCAAATGCTAAAAATACATGCGGCTGCGGAGCATCTTTTAGTATATAAAAAATTTTTTTAATATATAAATAGTGCTTAATATTTATTTCAGTAAATTTTTTATTAGAAAATACTCTTTATGGTGAAAACATTGTTTGGTTCGGCTTCTTCTATATCTAAATCTCTTCTTACTATGATATCTGTCACACTCAAAGAAACGTAATTTCTACTTTGTTGAAAACAATACACTTAAATTTAGTTTTAAGTAAAATATCCCTTTAACATCTATCTTTACTGTTAGATGCATTTAAATTTATCATGATTTATCTTGATTATAAAATAGTTATTTTTAATAATTTATAAGTTCATAAGACTATTTTTATTTTATACTATAAATCTTGTGGAAAGGTGCAAAATCATGCAGTTTTTTAAAATTAAAATATTAAAAACAGTTGATATTAAGAAGATATAGCTCAATAATTTTAGCATTAACTTCATATTTTAATGATATATGCGTTCTGATAATTAAATACAGATAAATATAGACATAAAAATTTAATATTGTCAATAAAATAAGTTTAAATTAACAATTTGTAATTTTATTATCTGACATAAACACTAGAAAACACTACAATAGTAAATTAAAGATTCAATTTTCTTATAAAAAATAGAAAAGTAGCGTTAAGAAATTGTTCTTAACGTTAAAATAAAAAATGCCATTTTAGTGTAAAAGTATATTATATACTTACTAAATATTTCTTATACTCACTATATGCACTGTTCAAAAAAAAATAATGAAGCATTTTTTATGCTGATAAATAATAAATGAGATCTCAAATCCAAAGAATGTCAAGATCATAATACACACTATTATCTAGAAATTATTAAAATAAAGTTTTTACTCAAACCGATGCATATGTCACATTACAGTCTAAAATTATCATCGATGAAACTTTTAACAATAACGTTTTTACTTCATAGATTAACATTATTGTAAATGCGTATTAATACCTAATAAAATCGCTTTTTAATGTTGTTATAATAAAATAAGATTACCAGATATTCTTATAACATATAAAAATAATATCTTTTATGTGCATGCAAATCATCTTTATCTTAACACAATATGGGAAAATATGATAAAAAATTTTTAACAATAAAGTCTTATTTTTATTAAAATGAGCTCACCCCAGATATCATACAACTATTACCTCACACTAATGTGTATCAAAATTACAGAAAAAATAAAAACTCATCTTAATAGGTAAATATAAAAAAAATAATTATCTTCAAATTTGTCATAATTTTTAGTTTTTTTAGTTAATTAGGATATTAAAACATTTAAAGTATAAAAGATAATTTAATAAGTTCAAATCATTTGTCATAATCAAAAAAAATATAACAATATCTTTAATTAGATAAAAACTTAAACAACCACAGTGGGTCGCATTAAGGTGTATAAGAGTTAATATATTGATGTAACTTAAAAAAATAGAAGTAACCTATTATATTTTATTAAACTTAGCTATCTATGTCTCTTTACTACACGTTACTTGAACATAGAAAAAAACTTATAACAATATAGTATAAAAAATTATTTTTAATACATCTTTTTATATAAAAGATATTCCATCTTATTTAATAATAAAAATATTATTAATGACAAAGATAAGATAAAAATCCTTACTTAATATACTATTTAACATATGACATGTATCGATCTTAAACATTTCAAAATGATAGATTAGGACCTCTTAAATAAATAGACTCACTCTGTATCAGTACAATACAGTTGTAAAAATTTTTTATTGTATAAAAAATTATAAATTACAAGAATCATTAACCAAGAAAAGATGAATGAATTAAAAATAACATTTACTGGTTTTTATAAACCTTATAAACATAAAAGATATTAATTAACTATTTTAGTATTATATAATTATTTTTTTTAAAGATAAAACACTTAATGAAAAATATGAACATCTGATTTTTAAGATAAAATACAACAGATTAATTTATTTTTTACCAATATATCAAAAACTAGAAATAATCATCAAATCTAGAAACAATTAGCTATCATAAATTCTTAAAAGCTAACAAACTATATTGCATTAATAAATTTCAAGCATTGTTATTGCTAAATTGCTAAATAGCAACACTTATTAAGGCTACATTTTACAATAAAAATGTAAATTATAGAAAAATAATACGTATTTAAAGTTTTTATAAACTTATTTGATGATCAATAACCATGAAAATTTAAACCTTTACTCTTAAGATTTAATATAACTTCACAAAAAAAATAATTAACATCTCTATTAATAATAGGAATATCTATGATTCTTAATACAACAGTTGTAAAACAAAAGATTTTTTTTGATAAAAAATTAAGAATCAGATAACGTGTAATAACTCAAAAAAAACAAAAAAATAGCGGCGTTATTAGCCGCTTTTTATTAATAATTAAACTGAAGCAGTATAAATATGCGCTATTAAATCTAACACTTTATTGGAGTATCCTGTTTCATTATCGTACCAAGCAACTAACTTAACAAAATTATTATTTAATGCAATACCCGCTTTTGCATCGAATATACAAGTTAATTTTTGACCATTAAAATCTGTAGAGACCACATCCTCTTCGGTATAACCTATTATTCCCTTTAAATCACCTTCAGAAGAGTTTTTAATGACAGAACAGATCTCTTCGTAAGAAGATGGCTTTTCTAATCGTGCAGTTAAGTCAACCACTGAAACGTTAGGTGTCGGTACACGAAATGACATACCAGTTAATTTATCTTTCAACGCAGGAATAACTTTACCTACAGCGTTAGCTGCTCCAGTAGAAGCAGGAAGAATGTTCTGAGATGCACCACGACCGCTACGCCAATCTCTATGACATGGAGCATCGACAGTTTTCTGCATAGCAGTTGTAGCATGAACAGTTGTCATTAAAGCTTCAATGATACCAAAGTTATCATTAAGAACCTTCGCTAAAGGTGCTAAACAGTTAGTGGTACAAGATGCGTTAGAAACTATATCCTGATCATCATAAGTGTTGTGATTAACACCCATAACAAACATGGGAATGTTATCTTTTGGAGGTGCTGTTAATACTACTTTTTTAGCACCAGCAGTAATATGTTTTCGTATTTGTTCTTCAGTTAGAAAAACACCAGTAGCTTCGGCCACAACATCTACACCGATATCTCTCCAGTTTAGCTTAGATGGATCTTTTTCTGAAGTACAACGAATAACCTTTCCATTAACCACCATATGATCATTTTCTAAACTTATACTACCATTAAAACGACCGTGAGTTGAATCGTACTTCAACATATAGGCCATATAATCAGAATCTAATAGATCGTTGATAGCTACGACTTCAATGTCGTCACGTTCTTGCACAGCACGTAAAATAATACGGCCAATTCGACCAAAACCGTTGATACCTACTTTAATAGTCATATATTTTCCACCAGCTACTTAATAAATGAATATAATGTTATTTTTGTATAAAATTTTTATTAAAAATGCATCAAAATAGTTTTAATAGTTAACTAACATTAATCTAAATTATGCTAATCAGAACTAAGATCAATATAACTTAACACAAAATAGAGGTAATAAAATCAGACATACAACTCATAAAAGATTATAACATATTATTAAAATCATAATTTTTAATAAAAATTTATCTTTACATATAAAGAAAGAGCAATCATGTTAAGAAAAAATTTTCTTAAGACATATTAATTATTTAATAAACTATTTATTCAAATTATATTAAATGTTTAATATCATTAATGATTTTATTTTTTTTCAAAATTTTATGATTTATATTTATCGTATAACTAAGTATACACTTGCAATATCAAAGTTTTAACACCTTAAGTTTTATTTCTATAAATTTAACTAATATATATTTCTAATATATTAGTCTTTGATGGTATCACTTAAAAAGTCAAGAGATTTTATAAAAATAAAAAAATATTAGAATAAGGCGATCAAACACCTTAATTATTAAGATACAGAAGAGTAGATATGCTCATTATAAAAATACAGATTTGTCTTTGACAATCTAAAGTACAGAAACATTCTGTTAAAATATATATCAAAAAAATCTAGATTGTAGAACAATTCGCATTATATAAGTTCTTATTCTTATCTATATCATTAAAAGATTAGTGTATTAAATGTACTTATTATTATAAGTAATTTACATATTATAATCTCTTCAAGATAAAAATCTTTTTTTTACAAATATATTACCTAACAAGCAACTTTTTTTAAACACTCTGATAATCATCGATCTAATTGTCTCTTTCTATTTTGTTATATTCGTTGACATTCAACAATTAAATCTAACTAACATCCCTTCTTACTTCCTCATCAAAGAAACAATTCTTAGCGTTCTTATTAATTTATCTATATGGCAGAAAGTTTTCTTAAACTGATCATTAAGAAATTAACCCCAATATCCTATCAGACTTAATTTCTTTATTAGAGAACGACATACCGTTACTATTCTTATTAAAAAAAAATAATTGAAAAAAATTTCCATTTTTTAGTGATTTTAAAAAAAAATAAGACAATATATACTTTATTATGTAATGTTTTCTTTTTTCTATACAAACCTATTTCATATATTGTTATTTAGTGTAAAATATTTATATCTATTTAATAGATAGATATAAATAAATATGCAATACTATTAGTGGTAAATAGTATTGTTTTAATTTATACGTTTACTTTTAATCTACTATTATTGAACTAATTATGAATTAAGCTACCTCATCTATTAAAGATATTTTTAGATATTAAAAATTAATAAATCTTTTTTTAAAAAAGCTGTATGAAATAAAATGTAATAAATGACTTAATAATAGACATATGTGTTTAAGTAACAAACTACTAACATTATTCTTACGTTTTTCTCAATCTAAAAATAACCAATGTTATTAGTTATCAACCAATATTTGAAAAAACCTGCTTCTCAACAGATACTTTTAAGTCGGTTAATTAAATCTTGTAAATACCTTTCTTTCTCATCTAAACCACAGAAGATTATACTTAAAATAACGTTATGAACATATAAAATAAAATTATTTAAAAAAAAATAATAATTAGTCTTATAGTAATCAAAAGCACTATTTTTAAGCTAATGTTCTTTTAAAAAAATTAACGCTATATCAATAATTTGGGTATATACCCTATAATTCTATAGCTGTAATAATATAGAAAGCTAACTAATAAAATCTTATTAAAAACATCTAACCAAACATACGCTTTTAATCATGAATAAATCTATCTATTTGATAAAAATAAAAAAAAATAACAATCAACATATTGTTAATATTTTTTTTATAAAACTAACTTACTTTTATCTTAATGAAAAAACTCAGGATATAAATAAACTATTTTACATAAATATTTGTTTATAGCACATTAATCTTATTATTCTTAAATCTATATTCTATTAATAAAAATTATTTACATATCGTGTGAATCCTCACATTATTAAAAGTTTTTACTGTTATATAACCTATAAGCTTTCACAAAAAAATATTGTTCTGAACTAAATTAACCTTTTCATGACTAATATTTTGTTTTAACAAAAAAAATCTTACGAATATATTCTGACATTTATAGTCTGTTTTTTTTAAAAATATAAATAGCGGCGGATTTAATTTTTCTTCTACTTTAATGAAAATAGCCACACCTCAAGCGTCTTTGTATTTCTTGCTAACTGAACATAAAAATAGATTATATTATCTATAATATTTTAATACCGAAAAGAAAGAACTTTTTTTGCTCTAATAAAAATCCGATGCACCTGATTAAGCCAATAATTATTATTTCTAATAAAAAAAAATTAATAATTTATGCCTTATTTTAATCAATTTATTAAGTTTAACATATTATTTTCATTTAATAAATTATGCATCTAATATTGTGAAATTAACACCAAACACCAATAAGTATATTTATTAAAAAATAATGTTTTGAACATGAATAATATAATCAATCAAAAACAAACTAATTACTATATTACATAAATAATTTTATTAATTTATCATTAAATTTATTAACTTTGTGTAAATATATATAGTTTTACTACACTTAATTTCATTTAATGATATTATTAATAAATACTTGTACATATTGAATATAATATTTTATATTAAATATATTTTTTTTAAAAAATCTAACAAAATATTAAAAACTTACCTTCATAAAAAATAATGGCCGGAAACTAGATTGTAACTCCTTAGGTCTTCAATAGCTCATAACTTTCTCAAGCTCAATTAAATAATTTTATTTATATATAATATCAATAAAAATAATTTTTTAATTTATTTTAAATTAATTTTACTCATTCAAGGTAAGCAGGCAGGATGTATTAAAAATACAAATAAAAAATACATTATATATAAAAAAAATTATAAACAAAATACTAAACCGATTCAAGAATTAAAAATAAACATTCTACACGTTAATAATATTAACGTTAATAAATAACCTATATCTTCATGAATAAAAGCAAATAATATATTAACTGTGTTTTTCTTGATATTGTAAAACAAATCTATAATTAATTTATATCATTAAATCTTAATCTTAAGGAAAGTTATTATAAGCAAATTTAATCTCCATACAAATCGTTGATAAAAATTGTCAATTATAGTGCAATTAAAATACCAGACAATGGTAAAAATTATAAATTTAATTAGCGTTATTAACGCTAAATTTGTAATATAAATCCAGCAACCTTACCGTATGATAATAAAACAAAGAACAACTAAAAAAAATTATAAAAACAAAAAAATACTTTATAATAAACAAAATCTTACTAAAATATGCATACAATCTTTTTTCTTTAATGCCTTTACTATATAAAAATACGAACTACAATGATATCTTAATCTCATTGTAGTTCCGTCATGTTAAAAATTAAAATATCTACGCATAGAATTAACTTTTAAATAACAAAACCATTCCTAATATAATTAAAAATACTATTTTCACACAAAATTTTCATAATAATATCTTAATATTACTGTAGATTTTAATATACTAAACATTTAAACCTACAATTCATAGTAAAAAACTTTTAAAAATACTTAAATATTTATATAATAATTATATTAATTTTAATGGTTAACATTTTTCACAAATCAAGCAGTTGCTAATTTTCTATATTTTTTCAAAATAGATAGAAGTATTAAAAATACATTTATCTTATCATCCAATAAAGTTTCATCCGCATCTTTGCTTTAGGATGTTCAAAAAAACGTAATAAAGAATCTAAATAAAGCAACCCGCCCATATATGTTATACCCTTAACCGGAAACAGATCTATTAAATAATTTCTGTTAAAATTTCAATGCCTTAATACAGTAAGAGGCTATATACAAAATGTCATTTTACCATAAAATTTATCATAAGATTTTGATTTTAATTATTAAATTTTTTTTTAAAATCAAAATTATTCCAGGGGCTTCAGATGCTAATTTACTTCTCTCATGTCATCACCCTATCATATATTTGCTCCCATTTAAGTCTACAATTGCTCTCCTTGCCCTACATATATTATGTCTAAAAAACGATTTTGTTGATCCACTGATACCTCTTCACATTTCGGGTATCACTATGCCGCGTTATTTATTTCTTGATGAATACCGTAATTCTCAATCTTCATATACAAAATCATCAGAATTTACTATTCTATTTAACTCTTATATTGAATACCACCATGCAAATCCTGAATTAAATATTCACTTACTACCTATATGGATAATGCTTGGACATTCTCCGGGCAATAAGTTAAAAATCTCTAAATTACCCTTACAATTACATTTTATTAGCAGCGTTAAAATTTTTTTTTCAATTTTATGCTATAGGACAAATAGTCTCATACGTTTTTTACAACCACTATCTTTAAAAACTCTAGTTATTACACATGGTAAAGACCAATTGATAACTAAAAAATTAATCCGAATAGCACGCATACACTTTATCCGGCAACAGTTAATAGCGGTAGGTCCTCAACTACCTACTCGAAAAAAACTATTTAAGCAATTTTTACTATCTAAAAATGTAAAAAAAACACTAGACGATGAAGCGCGAAACAAGCAACTCTCGACAAAAAAAGTAAAAAAACATGCACTTGAATTAATGAAAGAAATCGCTGCTAATACTTCGTATCCAGCAATCTGCTATTCTGAGCTAATTTTGAAATGGACTTGGAGTTGGCTATATAAAAAGATAAATATACACAACGTTGAACGGGTTCGTAAACTAGCAGAAAAGGGTTATGAAATCGTCTATATACCTTGTCACCGAAGCCATATGGACTATTTATTGATTTCTTACGTACTTTACCAATATGGAATAGTGCCACCTCACATTGCTGCCGGTATTAATCTTGATTTTTGGCCTATAGGATCACTGCTCCGCCAACTAGGTGCATTTTTTGTTCGTCGTGGTTTTAAAAGCAATAAAGTTTATTCCACTATATTTCGTGAATACCTGCACGATTTGTTTTCCCGAGGCACGTCAATAGAATATTTTATTGAAGGTGGCCGATCTCGGAGTGGAAGACTTTTACAACCAAAAACAGGAATGTTAACTATTACCATTCAAACCATTTTGCGTAGTGGAAATCGACCTATTGCTCTCATACCCATTTATATCGGATATGAAAATGTAATAGAAATTACAACTTATTCTAAAGAATTAGAAGGTGCAACAAAAAAAAAGGAAAACTTTTGGCAAATGATACATGGATTAGCAAAACTATCTAATCTTGGACAAGCTTATATCAATTTTGGAGATCCTCTTCTCTTAGAACCTTGGCTATCAAAGCAAGTGCCACATTGGCGAAATTTTATTAACAACCCCCCAACAAAGCAACGTCCCATCTGGTTAAGCCCAGTTGTAAACAAGCTCGCCACTACCGTAATGATACGAATTAATAATGCCACTACAGTTAATGCTATTAACTTATTTTCTACAGCTATATTAGCTTCGCATGATAGATCCTTGACAAGAAAAAAATTATTGGAACAAATCGCTTGTTATCTTCAAATACTACGCAACGTTCCCTACTCGTCAGATATCACATTACCTAATCTATCTCCAAAAAAAATATTAGATTATACACTTCAAATAAACAAGTTTACCATTAAATATAATATAGGTGAAGATACTTTTCATTTGTCTAATAAACAAGGATTAATTGCATCTTATTATCGGAATAATATTCAGCATCTTTTAATTCTTCCTTCTTTTGTAGCTAATATTATTTTTTACATACCCGGAATCCAACGATCACAACTACAAAACTGGATAGAACTCTTTTATCCGTTATTAAAAGCAGACTTTTTTGTTACTTATGATTGCAAGAAATTAATATTAACTATAAATTGTATTATTGATGAGTTCATAGAACAGAAACTAATATATGAAAAAGAAAACTCTCTTTATGTACAGAAAACTAAATTAGACACTCTACAACTCTTATCTAATAATATTAGAGAAACTTTGCAGCGCTATGCTATTGTCTTTTCATTTTTATATACTCAGGCAAACATTAATAATAAAAAGTTAAAAAAGATAAGTAAAATACTAGCTCAGATACTTTTAAAACTAAATGATATTAATACACTAGAATTCTTTGATAAAGAGATGTTTTCTGCATTAATAGATACACTATTATATCATAAATACATCATTCTTCCTTCAGATAAGCCAAATGAAAAAGTCTTTCAGATCTATAGGATCCTTAGTAAAATAACACCGATTAATACTCTTATGGCTATTAAAAAAGCAATATTTTTGGTAAATACATCTACGGAACATGGCTTTGAAACAAAATAAATGTTCTACTGTCCGATAGAAATCATGCTTTAACTAATAAGATTTATTATAATTTGTAATACTTAAAAATATTGCAAATACAGCAGTGTTATAAAATATTTACATTTTTTCCTTAATTATAACAAAATAAAATACATCTATAATTTAGAAGATTTTCGTCTATAAAGTACTATCATTGTAAATAAATATTAATAATATCATGTTATATTATCAATTATCATGATCATGCTAAAATTTTTTTCATGCTAAATTAATTATCCTTACAAGGATATATTTATATTTTTTCTAGATGTAATTTATTGCATTTATTTTAATATTTATTATATTTTATCATCTCTATGAGAAAACTAGATAATTTTATTATTAAACCATAAAATCACAACATAGTTATTTTGAAAAATTTAAACTACTGATCCTTAATTTATAAATATTATTAGAGTTATTCTATCCGTTGATCAAATAATATGATCAGAAATATTGAAATTTTTCTGTAATCTATAAGAAAGGACACAATTAATAAAATTGATAATCACTATCTAATTTATCATAACAATTAAAATAATATAAATATGATTAATGAAATTTTCTAAAATATTTTAATAAACCTACTACAAAAAAAAATAAACAAAATCTAATTATTAGTCTTAACTTAACGTAAATCATAATAAATAAATCTACGTGTTACAACTTTTATATAAACAGAACTCTCTATAGTTCTAAAAAAAAACAATAAGATAATTATCTTATTGTTTTTTTTTAGAAATTTTAAAATTAGTTCTAAATATTAATATTTAAATTAACAAAAATTATAATTTATTTAAATCAAAATTTTTAACATTATCGCTCTAAATATTATCTATTATTCTAAATACAAAGAAAATATCCAAAGGAATATTTCTTAATTATTTAGTTATTATATCTTTTATCACAACGAACCATGTAGATTTAACCTCACCAGCATAAGTGTTATGTACCTATATAATTTTATTTATATATTGTTTAGTTCCTATCGAAACATTTAATCTACTCGAGTCATTAAGTAAATAAAAAAATAAAAAAAACAACTACTATTGTCCAAAAAAAATTAAGTTTTATAACTTCGAGGATTTACATGTAAATTTGAAAATTAGCTTTTTCTACACCTATTGATCGTTTGTCAATAGACGATTTTTTTTCAAAATCATGATTCATCCTGATTAAATATTTAACTTTAGTAACAATTTTTACATAAAATGTAATATACTTAGTGTCAGCTTATGCTTTATAAATACTATGAACGAGTTGTATCTCTTAAAACCACGAAGGAAATGACTAATAAGTTTTAAATCTACAAAATTAATATCAACTAATAATTTATTACCCTGATTAACAAACTGAATATATTAAAAAAACGAAAAAAAGTGTTTACTACCATATTTCTAACGACATAGATTAAAATTAATATGGATGATTTTTTTTAAACTGCTTGTTATTCATTTCTTAACTAGAATGAATTAGTCCATAGATTATTTTTGATTCTATTAAAACATAGGTGTATTCAAATATACTTTAACCAATAATAAACTAAGTTAATAAAAATATTTTTTAATATGAAGAAGATTTATAATAACCGCATCTAAAAAAAACAACTATCCAGATAAATATCTAGTTGTTTTTTTCTTAATGTAAAAAAAATATTTAACTTTTTAGTTTCTATTTTTAATTAATAATTAGCATTATTTAGATAATCGTATTATAACTAACTGATTATTTTTAATCTTTTATAAAAGAAATGATTATCTCAAGAATATTAATGTTAATTGCTCATTAAAATATTAAAAAATACTGCAAATCTATCACAATAATTTTATATATCAATAAAATTTTTAAATTATATCATAATAGATATAAGGCTATATAACTGAATTAATTTATATTAGTATATGAATACTATTGCGTAAACGTGAATCTTATCTTAGTAAAATCACATCTATGGAAGAGTAATATAATACTAATTACAAAAACATTTAGTCGTGAATTTAAAAAAACGAATCCTTTATATAAATATTATTTATATTTTAAAAAAAATAAAATCTAATAAAAATTAGCCTATTTCTTGATTAAAAAATATTTATAATCTTCTTTTCTGTTAATAAAAACAATAAATAAATTATATTTCTCAAAAAAAAAGATAAATATTATTCAGATCAATCCACTTAAAAAAAACAATAAACATCAACAATCACTACTGAAAAATATCCCTAAATAAAAAATTTTTCTTACTTGATTTTTCATATATCAATATATTAAAAAATATTTTAAAAAATTACACCTAAAATACATCATACCTAATAATAATACAAATATTAAATAAATTAACATAATAAATACAATAGCTTAAGATAGTATTAATAAAATACATCGAAAATGTTTAGTGAATTTGCATGCAATTAATTAGCACCTAGCACGCTAGTTAATAGCTAGACGCTGTTTATTGATATTTACTATTAATTCAAACATCCCATAAAGATATAATAAATACTGAACATAGCTCATTTTGAATAAAAAAATATAAATCCTATTAATAATAGGAATGCTGATTACGTTGATGCTTGGTAATATCTTTTACCCCTTTTAGTTTAGGAAACGTTGCTAACATCTCTTTCTCAATTCCGTCTTTAAGGGTATAATCTACCATAGAACACCCGTTACAGCCTCCGCCAAACTGTAAGACAACAAACATATCACTGGTAATTTCTACTAAAGTTACTTGACCACCATGTATCGCTAATTCCGGATTGATCTTCGATTCTAAAAAATATTTTACTTGATCAATAAGTTGAATTTCGTCGATTAATTTTCTTTTTTTTGCATTAGGAGCTTTGAGGGTTAATTGCGAATCAAACTTATCTACTAAAAAATCAATTTCTGCATCTTGTAAATAAGGTGCAGAAAGTTTATCCACATAAACAGTGATATTATCAAATTCTAATTTAAGATCAGTATCTTCGATAGTGTTTGGAAAACAATATGAGACAGCACATTCTGCGTTAGATGTACCAGGATTAATAACAAATACACGAATTTGAGTCCCAAATTTTTGATGAGACAGCAATCTAATAAAATGCTTTTGGGCAGCGTCACTAATATAAATCATAAATATTAATTCAATCGTTGAACAGATAAGCAGAAAATTATACGTTTTAGTTGTCAATAAAACAAGATATAATAAATTCTTTATTATCATATAGTTTTATTGCTCAAATTAAACCTTTGCATTATTATTTTGTGTTAACGACATTATTTCTTCTTTAAGAAAAAAACTTTTTTAAAAATTTATATTTAGATGATTGATCTCTGTTTTAAAAAAATTATTTAGTGTTGAAAAAAATCTTTGTTGATATAGGGTAAGAAGCTTACTATTACTTCGTAACTTTAAGTTTGTATTTGTCATTGGTTCTTTTGGTATTAAAACTTTATCTTAAATTTAATTGTTTAATAAAAAAGTTTTTACTAAAATATTTTAAATTATTTCTAAATATGCAGATAAAAACAGCTTTAAATTAAATACACTTAATTATAATTAAGTGACGTGCATTATAATTATAGTAAAATAAATTATAATAATTCTTGTTTATAACAATGAGGAAAATAGTACTAAAAGAGTACAATATGAGAGACATGCAAAAACGGATATCTCAAAAAATATTTAGGGATATATTATTATATGACAATGACTTACAGCTTAATAAACAAACCCTACCCATTTAATAAATCACATATAAATATTACAGATACTGTAAGCTACTGATGATAAGGATCACAATACGTAATATTCTCTTAAGTCATTCATTCCTCAATAAGTAAAACAGTTTATTATTCTATCAGATAAACTATCAATACTATTCAAAGTAATATATTAGGAGAAATAAAGATGACGAAAAAAAACAAATTCTACTATTATCACTTATAGTCAGTAACTATAAACTTTATATAGCGGTTACAAACCCCTCTGCAAAAGAACACTATAATCTACATTATAATCAAATTAAAATATGTAGTTGTATTATAAATAGTAATTATAATATCTAAATGTGATAATAATTAATTGGTTTAACAAAGATAATTTTGTGTGTAAATTACTTTTCGGGAAATATCTAAGATATTTCATATATAAACTAAACCTAAAAAGAAATGATTATGAAAATAGCATTTTCAGCATTTAACCACCATACACTTCACTTTATTCAATAAAACTATTTTCGACTATAAACTCAAACGCTCAGAGCGTCCCAATAATTAAAAAAAAAACAAACACTGTGTGGAATAGGAAGATCTGTGACGTAATTTGCGTTATGATCTCGGATATTTGAAAGTCTCCGCGCTAAATTCGGCGAACGGAGAAACCGCTAAGATCGGTTTCAGGCTAGATCACGGTAATCTGTATCAAAAAAATGATCATTAATCATAAGTTCGATTGGAGTTCGCC